>JBGAOR010000098.1:0-18707 GCA_044221705.1 Planctomycetota bacterium | reverse complement strand
CGCGATCGCGGCGGCCGCGCCGACATCGGCGGCGAGCGCCGCGGACGACGAGTCCGGCGTGGACTCCGCGGGCTTGCGGCGCGGCGGAACGGAGCGAGGGGTGCGAGCTCGCGACTTCATCGGGGGGGGCTTCCTCGGCGCGACGGGGCAACGCCGCGCTCGTGCTCAGGAGTCTAGGGAGCGCCCGCGAACGTGCTCCGTTCGCCGCGCGGACACGGGGCCGCGGCTCGGCGAGTCCGGGCGTAACGAACGGATCGGCAAGAGCTTGAGTTCGAACCCGCGACGCCGCCCGGCACCGCCGGCCCGCGCCGCTCGCCGTCGATTTCCCCGGTTCCGGATCCGGCGCGTCCCCGACCGCGCCCGTGGAACGCGCACCGCGTCCCGCTAGGATGCCCAATTGGCTCGGCCCTCCCGAGCTCTCCCGAGTCCCCCCGCGAGACCGCGCGTGCAGAAGCTCCTGTCGGACAAGAAGGGCGTCGTCTTCGGCGTCGCGAACAAGCGCTCGATCGCCTGGGCTTGCGCCCAGTCCATGGCGCGCGAGGGCATGCAGATCGCCTTCACGTACGCCGGCGACCGCCTCGAGAAGGGCGTCCGCGAGCTGGCGTCCGAGATGCCCGGCTCTCTGTGCCTGCCCTGCGACGTGACGCAGCCCGATTCGATGGACAAGGTCTTCGCCGACCTGAAGTCCGAGTGGGGCTACCTCGACTTCATGCTGCACGGCGTCGCCTTCGCGAAGCGCGACGAGCTGCAAGGCGACTTC
The DNA here is from genome assembly GCA_044221705.1 of Planctomycetota bacterium. Lineage (GTDB taxonomy): Bacteria > Planctomycetota > UBA1135 > UBA1135 > JAEUHZ01. Next base: position 17,947 of record JBGAOR010000098.1, on the reverse strand, counting down.
TTCAACACGTCGCGCGAAGGCTACGCGCTGGCTCACGAGGTCTCGGCCTACTCGCTGACGGCGCTGACGCGCCGCGCGCTGCCGCTGATGGAGGGCCGCCCCGGCTCGATCGTGACGCTCAGCTACATCGGCAGCGAGCGCGTCGTCCCGAACTACAACGTCATGGGCATCGCGAAGGCCGCGCTCGAAGCCTCCGTGCGCTACCTGGCGCACGACCTCGGTCCGCGCGGCATCCGCTGCAACGCGATCTCGGCCGGGCCGATCCGCACGCTGTCGGCGAGCGGCGTGCAGGGCTTCACCGACATCCTCGACCACATCGCGAACCACTCGCCGCTGCGCCGCAACATCACGGCCGAGGAAGTCGGCGACACGTGCCTGTTCCTGGCCAGCGACCTGTCGCGCGGGATGACGGGCAGCGTGCTGTACGTCGACGCCGGCTACCACGTGATGGGCGTCTGAGTTGGCCCGGGGCCCGCGCGAGGAGCACTTCGCCGTCTGCGCGCCCGGCCTCGAGCCGTGGCTGCACCAGGAGATCCAGGCGCTGAAGTTCGCCAACGTCGAGCGCCAGGTCGCCGGCGTGCGCTTCGACGCGACGGTCGAGGAAGCCTGGCGCGCGAACCTCGAGCTGCGCACGGCGATCCGCGTGCTGAAGCGCGTGACGCGCTTCACCGCGAGGAACGAGCTCGAGCTCGCCGCCGGCATCGAGGCCGTCGACTGGTCGCGCTTCATGCATCCCGACGCGAGCCTGCGCGTCGACGCGCGCTCGAAGGAGTCGGCCCTCGACCACACGCTCTACGTCGAGCAGCGCACGAAGGACGCCGTGTGCGATTCGCTGCGCGCGCGCTTCGCCGTGCGGCCGACGGTGAGCCTTGACGACCCGGACCTGGGCATCGACGTGCACCTCTACAAGGACCGCTGCACCGTGTCGGTCGACACGTCCGGCGATTCGCTGCACAAGCGCGGCTACCGCCGCTACCAGGGCCGCGCGCCGCTGGCCGAGACGTTCGCCGCCGCAGCGGCGATGGCGTCGCGGTGGGATCGCCGCTCGCCGTACGTCGATCCGTTCTGCGGCTCGGGCACGATCCTCATCGAGGCCGCGCGGCTCGCGGGCGACATGGCGCCGGGCCTGTTCCGCGGACGCTTCGGCTTCGAGCGCTGGCCGGGCCACGACGCGCGCGGCTGGAGCGCGCTGAAGGAATCCGTGCGCGCGCGCGGCGCCCTGCCGAAGAAGCTCGTGCTGCGGGGCAGCGATGCGAACCCCGAAGCGGTCACCGGCGCTCGCGAAAACGCGGAGGCGGCCGGCGTCGCGTCGAACGTCGTGTTCGAGGTCGCGAAGGCCGAATCGATCGCGTGGAAGAAGGGCTGGAACGCCTGGATCGTGTCGAACCCGCCCTGGGGCGAGCGCGTGGGCGACGAACGCGGCGCGGACACGACGCTGAAGTCGCTCGGAGATCGACTGCGCGCGATGGCGCAGGGCTATCGGTTCGGCTTCCTGCTCGGGAAGAAGGGCCTCGACCGCGCGCTCGGACTCAAGGTCGAGGGACGCGAGTCGTGGCTGAACGGCGGGATCGAGTGCGAGTTCGTGACCGGGGTGATCTGAATCTCGGCGTCGCGAGAGTCGCTTCCGGCCTGCGCCGACGCCGATCTCCCGGGCGTCGTTGGACGCAGGGACTCAGTGCGGGCCGAGCCGACGCTCGAGGTCGGCGGCGCTCGAGCCGAAGCGGCGTTCCAATTCGTGGCAGCGGCTGTTGAAGCGCGACTCGGCGTCGAGCCGTTGCTGGAGGAACCCGCCGTGGTTCCAGCTGTCGTTGTTCATCCGACTCCAGGTGTGCGTCCGTCCCGCGGCTTCGTCCGACATGAGCCGGTCGAACTCGCTGCGGAACCGATCGAACGCGTCGGCTGTCGGCGCGTCGGGAGCGGTCGAGCCGGATGCGGCCGACTGTAGAGCGCGGGCGCGTTCCGCCTCCAACCGGCGGGTTTCCGCGTCCTCCAGCAGGATCGTCCGCACCACTTCGCGCAGGGCCGCGGCTTCCTCCTGGTCCTTCTTCCGTTTGGCGTAGGCCTTCGGCAGGTCGGGGATCGGCGAGGCGGGCGCGAGCACTGTGATCTGGTCGGCGCACCGCAACGCGTCGTCCAGCCTCCCGCGTTCCTCGTAGAGGTAGGCCATCAGCCGATAGGCCTCGCCGGTCGGCCGAATCTCGTTCGCGCTCGCGGCGTCGGCGAGTGCGCGGTCCTTCAGGGTCGGATCGCCGACTCGCGAGGCCAACGAATCGAACATCTGGCCCCGCTCCACGAGGATCTGCGGATCCGTGGGCGCCAGCGCAATGGCTCGGTCGAACGCGCCGAGCGCGGCGCCGACTTCGAGGAGCCGCGCATGGAGTCGCGCCAGCCAGAGTTGGTGCGCGACCACGCCGGGACGGAGTTCGATGCAGCGTGCGACGTCGACGATCGCCAGCTTCGTCCAGACCTTCGAGTACGGGTTGTCGTAGGCCCTCGCCCGGAGTTCGGTCAGCTCGAGGCTCTCCGGAGACTCCTCCAGGTACTCCGAGAGGAGATCCGGCAGATCGCTCGACCACGCGGAGGCGATCTCCCGGTTCACGACCGTGCGGATCGCGTCGGAAAGGGACAGCGTCGGGGTCGGAACGAACTTCGATTCGTCCATCAACCTGGCGTAGGCCTGCAGCTCGGCATCCGAGGGCAGGTTCCCCTGCTCCTGGACCCGACGCATCAGCTCGAGGGCCGGCCGCTGTTTCACTTCGAGGTCGAAAGCGAACTCGGACTTCTTCGTTTCGAGGTCGGAGGTCTCGATCAACACCGCGCGACGCAGGCGCGCTCGATCGCAACCAGGAGAGACCGTGAGAGCCTCTCGATACGCAGCCAAGGCCGCGACGGCGTTGCCGCGTTTCTCGGCCGCGACGCCCATCTCGTACCGGCGCTGGGCTCGTCCGCGTGCCGGGTTCTTCACGATCGAGCTCTCGGATGCGTCGAGTCGCGCGGCCACTTCCAGCGCGCCCTTGTCGTCGCCCACTTGCAGGAGCGCGCGCAGACGCTGGCGCATCGTGATGCGATCGTTGGGCGACAGGTCGGTCGTGTCGGCCAGGATCGCCTGATGATTGCCCACCCTCGACCAGGCCTCGCGCCTCTCACGCCTGGCGTGGCAATCGAATCGGCATCCAGCCCCGATGGCCGCGTCGAAGTCGGTGATCGCCTTCGCGTGCTCTCCCCGCTCCATCGCGAGACGCGCCCGGGCGACGTGCAGGTCGTAGGCATCGCGTCCCTCCACTCCGAGCGCGATGCGTCGATCGAGTTCACCGAGCACCCACGCGGTGTCGCCGTGACGCATGTGGACGCGGCGCGCCACGTCGCACGCCAGCAGATCCCTGCCGCCGTCCAGCTTGCGCGAGCGCTCGCACTCGGCCAGCACGATCGCCGCCGGCGCCCCGCCACGATCGAGGATGTCGGCGCGCAGCGCGTACCCGACGGCGTTCTCGGGTTCGAGAGCGATCACGCGATCGGCGGCATCCATCGCGCTCGTCAGGTCGCGCTTGTGGGAGTCGACCTGCGCCTTGGCGATCCAGGCCTGGGCGGATCCTGGTTCCGCACGCAGGTCCTCGTCGATCTGCTTCAGCCGGCGGTAGCGCTGCGCGATCAGCCGGGCGACGCCGTTCCAGACGTCGGACGTGTCGGCCTGGCTCGCTTCGAGCCTGCGGATCCACTCGTCGCACAGGACGCAGGTCTCCTCGTAGCGTTCGGTCCGCTCGAGGGTGAGCAGTTTCCACGAGTACGGATCGAGGGACCGAGGCGCGAGCCGCGCGGCCTGATCGAGACAGAGCAGGGCGCGGTCATGGTCCATGTCTTCGGCGTACTCTTCCGCCTCCGCGCGCAGATCGAACATGCCCAGGAGATCGTCCTCGCCCTCGGGTTCCGGACGGGATACCGGCTGCGCCCCCGCGAATCTTGCTGCAGCGAGCAGCTTGGCGAAGGCGGCCTTCGTGCACTCGATCCGCAGCGCGGCCGTTTCGGCATCCCGCTCCTGGGCGCGAATCAAGCTCAAGACCTCGGTCGCCTGATCGTCGTCGCCCTGCGCATGCAGGGCCTTGCCCATGAGCAGCGCCGCGGGCGCGTGGCCCGGCAGGATCGCGAGTGCCTCGGTGCATCGCGCGACGACAGCGGGGAGATCCTGCCGCGCGTACGCAGCGCGTGCCTCCGCCAGGGGCCGTTCCACACCCTCGTTCGCGGCCGCGCGTTGCTGCTCGGCCAATTCCGCCGCGCGCGCAGCAGCCTCGCGCGCCTCCTCGGCCACATGCTCGTTCCAGCGCGACTCGAGACGCTGCCTCACGGCCTCGCTGGGTTCGTGCAGGAACGAGCGCACGATCGCGAGCTTCGTGTGCTGCGAAATCCAGCCGTCCTTCTCGTGGTCCGAGCAGTAGCTGGCGATGACGCCGGACAACGAGTCTTTCGGCGGGCACAGCTCGCGCGCGCGAGCGAGCGGCCCCTTCGCGGCGTCCCAGCCGTCGAGCTGGAGTGCGACGAGCGCGGGTATGTACTCCTCCTCGGAAGCCCCCGGGTCCGGGCGCACGTCCGCTGCGTCGAGCCGGACGAGAGCGCTGACGTAGAGCGCCGCAGGATCCTCCGGCGCCAGGCGCAGCGCTTCGGCGACATCCGCCGCGGCCCCGTCGAACTCCTCCACGACGAGGCGACAGCGCGCGCGTTCCGCGACGAGAACCGCCCGCGGCTTGTCCGACGGAGCCGGATTGGCTATGCGGCCCGTGAGGTTCTCGACCCGCGCCTGCGCGCACCGGTTCATGCGCCGTCGAGACTCGATCGCGCCCGCGAGCGAGCTCGTCGCGAGGATCTCGCGATCGTAGGCGTCGAACGCTTCGATCGGTGAACCCCGCATCTCGTACAGATCGCCGAGCAGGAACCAGGCGCGACTGCAATGTTCGTCGAGCGCGACGGCTTCGCGGCACTTGGCGAGCGCTCTGTCGTGATCGCCCTGGCCTCGTGCTTCCGTCGCCTCGGAACACAGTCCCAGCGCGCGCTCCGCCGGCGTCTCGGCCGCGGCGGAGGAGATCGCGATGGAAAGGGTCGCGAGGATCGCGAGGGCAGCGTCGAGCATCGGGGGGAATCCTCTGGAGATGCTAGGGGTGCTCACGCGCGCGCGGAAGCGCTCGACGGGGAGCGTGGCCCCGCGAGCGGATCGTGATCAGGCGTGCACGCCGTTCCGGTCGAGGGGCATGTCGCGATCGGACCGGATTGGGGCCCCCCTGGATGCGGCGCGGTCGTCCGCTGGCACCGTGCAGTCTCGCGCCCGCGCTCCTGCGACGAGCGGCGGAAACCCGCCACGGAATCCCCGCCGGCCATGCCGCGATTGCGGGCTACCCGACCCTCCGCTAAGTTCGTCTGCCGGCTCGAAGCGAGCCACCGGATCCGCGGGAAGGGCTCAGCCCGGCTTCACGTCTTCCTCCACGTCGATCGCACGTTCTTCGTGCCGCCTGTTTGCGGATCCGGGCGAGTTGCATGGAGAACGCCCTTGAAGAAGCCGCTTCCTTCCCGTCCCGACCTCGATCATCTCCGGAGTCAGGCCAAAGCGCTGCTCGCCGCTCTCGAGTCCGGCGATGCCGCCGCACTCGCGACGATCCGCGAGCACCTGCCCGCCGCGGCGAGCATGAAGCCCGCGGACATTCGCGCAGCCGCTTCCGCCCTCGCCGACGCGCAGTCTGCCGTCGCGCGCCAGACCGGATTCGCGAGCTGGCCGCGGCTCGCGCGCCACGTCGATCAACTGCGAGCGCTCGAAGGCACGTGGTCGTTCGCGAAGCTCGAGATCGACGGTCAGGCGCTGCCGCGCGAGGCCATGTCGGGCTCGCGCATCCTGATCGACGGTGACCGATTCCGCACCGAGTCGCCCGAGGCGACGTACGAAGGCGTGTTCAACATCGACGTCGAGGCCGAGCCGCACGGCATCGACATCGAGTTCGTCGCCGGCCCCGAAGCGGGCCGCTCGAACTTCGGCATCTTCCGTCTCGACGGCGACCAGCTCGAGTTGTGCCTCGACTTGAACGGCAAGCCTCGTCCCGCTGGGTTCCGCACGTCGGCCGGCAGCGGTCACGCGCTCGAGCTCCTGCGCCGCGCGTCGCACGCGCGACCGGATTCTGTCACCGGCGGATCTCGGGCGATAGAGAGCGGGGCCGGCGCGAAGGGCGCGGGCCGCGGCCGGCGCGCGAACGCACCCGTCTCCGACGCGGCCCCGAGCGCCGACCGTCGAGCGTTCGCCCACATCCCCTCGCCCACGCTCGCGCGTCTCGCCGGCGAGTGGGAGGCCGAGAAGATCGTCCGGGACGGCCTGTCGTTGCCTGCGAGCATGCTCGAGACCTCGCGCCGCACGGCGCGTGACAACGAGATCGAGATCCGCGTCGGCGGCCACCTCATCGTTCATGCTCGCGTGCGCATCGACGAGAGCGCCGCGCCCGTGCAGATCGACTACTTCCTGCTCGGTGCCGGTTGCGAGGGCTCGATCCAGCACGGCATCTTCGAGTGGCGCGGCGGGCGGCCGAAGAGGTGATCTTCGCTCCGAGCACGCTCCTGCAGGGCCTGGGCCACAGGTCCGTCGATTCCGCCGTCGGTCTCGACGGCGGTTCCTCTAGGGCGCAAGCTCGGGGCGCACATCGATCGCCCCCATGAAGCGCCGACTCGCCTTCGCGATCCTGCTCGTCCTCGCCACGGCCCTCGCCGTCTGGATCGTGCGGCCGCGGTGGACATCCGGTGAGCCGCCCGTGCTGCCGACGAACTCGTCTGCCCTCGTCGAGGAGCCGACAGGGCTGGTGGAGACACGAAACCCAGAGCGCGACCTCGCCGTGGTCCCCGAGCCGACGTCCGCGGGTCGCGTTGCCGTGCCGGAGACGCCGACGCGCGCGAACGTCCGGTCGCTGCAGGTCCGTATCCTCGACTACGAGCGGCGTCCGATCGACGGCGCGCGCGTCGAATGGCTGAACGGAACTCCGCCCACGTCGTTCGTGACCGACGGTGACGGTCGGACGTCGATCCCTGTCACCGCGGTGGGCGGGAAGTCGCTCGATCTGCAGGTCGGTGCCGACGGCTTCGCTCCGGTCCGGGGAACGTGGCTGGATCCGGACGAGGTCCTCGTCCTGCTCGCGCGCGCGGTCGAGCTGCGCGGGCGCGTGCTCGCGTCGCCACGCACCCCCAGCGCCTCGCGGACATCGTCTCGACGGTGAGGTCACCGGATCGGCATCAGGACCTCGGAACCAGTCCTCGAATCGCCGTCAGCGCCGCGACATCGGTCGAGGCGATGGCGCCGCACCGTTCGCCGGCGTCCTGCTGTCCCCCATCACGGCACCCACGTCGCGGACCAACCGTTCGACAAGTTGAACGTCGATGTCGTGCAGAACGCGGCCGCGTTGCGGTACCAGACCTGGTAGTGGTACTGCCCGCCCGCCAGAGGCACGAGGCCGCGCACCGACACGGCCGGGTCGCCGGCCGCGGGGTACTGCGATGCTCCCGCGACGTTCGACTTGGTGCCCAGGCGGATCACGGCGCCGGAGACGCAGCGCAACCCGTCGCCGAACGTCAGGCCGAGTCCGCCGTTCAGCGTGCTCGTCCCCTGGAAGTAGAGCGCCGACGAGTTCGGCATCCCCGCGCCACGCAGGGTGAAGCCGTCGTTCGACACGCTCGCGAGTCCGTCGCCGCGCAGCGTGCCGCCCGCGCCGAGCGAGTTGAGGCAGCCCTCGTCCGCTCCGGGCGCGCTCGCGTTGCCGCACGGACAGGCGGTCGCGCTGCCGTCGCCGAAGCAGTACCCCGTGCCGGTCGTCGGCGACACGTCGATCGCGAGCTTCGTCGTGAGCCCGACGTCGAGGATGTTCGGGAAGTTCGGGTTGCTCGTGGCTTGCACGCGCAGGCCGATCCACGTCGCGCCGCCGCCCAGCAGCGCCGCGACCTGCGACGTGACGTCGAACGAGTAGGCGAAGCTCGTCTGCATCGGCGGGTGGTACGAGCCCGTGCCGACGAGCACGGCCGCGATCGAGTGGTCGGAGAGGTCGCCCGCGCCGTTCCCGGCGTACAGGCGGAACTCGAACGTGCGCACGCCGTTGTCGAATGCGTTGTTCACGGCCACGGTGCCGGTCAGGGTCGCGCTCAACACCGGTTGTCCCGTGAACGCCGCCACGGGGTACTCCTGGATCGCGCGATCCTCCTGGCTCGAGACGAGGCGGATCAGCCCTTCGAACGGCGAGCCGTTGAAGCTGTCGGCGGTGCCGTCGACGGGCGCGTCGTGCGTCGAGGCGAACACGGTCGGCACGACGTCGGTCGCGAGCGCGGACGGAGCGGCCAGGACGAGGCAGATCGAAACGTTGCGGAACATGGAGGGTCCTCGGGGGTACGGCGACCCGATCGAGCCTAGGCGCGACCGCGCGATCGCGCCATCCGCTTCGTGCGCTTCCGTGCCGGAGGACGTGAGTCGCTACTCCGCCTCGCCCCACACCCGCGCCGAGCCGTCGTCCGCGTCGAACTCGACGTGGACGACGTTCGGGCGGCAGCACACGGGGCAGTCCTCGACGTAGCTCTGCTCGAGGCCGGCGCTCGCGTCGAGCGGGACGACGATCTCCTCGCCGCACGCGTCGCAGACGTAGGCACCCTCCGTCGGGACGCGACGGTCGGGGCGCAGTCGGCGGCGCGGGATCGGGCGAGGTTCGTCCTCCATGCGCGACTTCAGTGTTGGCAGTGCGCGCCGTGCTCGTGGCCGTGACCGCCGTGTTCGTGCCCGTGGCCGTGGCCGTGCTCGTGGTCGTGCCCGTGACCGTGCACTCCGTGCGCGTGACCGTGCGCGAGCTCTTCCTTCGTCGCGGCGCGCACCGTCTCGACCTTGACGTCGAAGTGCAGCGTCTGGCCGGCGAGCGGGTGATTCTGGTCGATCACGACGAAGTCCTTCTCGACCGCGGCGATCCACACGACGTGGTCCTCGCCGTTCGGGCCCTCGCCCGAGAACTGCATGCCCGGCTCGATCTCCATGTCGTCGGGGAACGAGCTGCGCGGCACCTTGCCGCGGCCGCGCGGGTCGTGCTCGCCGTAGCCGTCCTTCGGCGCGACGTGGACCTTGAGCGCGTCGCCGACCTTCTTGCCGGCGAGCTCGCGCTCGAGGCCGGGCACGATGTTGCCGTGGCCGTGCAGGTACTCGAGCGGGTCGCCGCCGCTCGAGCTGTCGATCACGGTGCCGGCGTCGTCGGTGAGCGTGTAGTGGATCGTGACGACCATGCCGTCGGCGACCAGGGCGGAGGGAGCGGGAGCCATCGGGAATCCTCGGGGTTTTTCAGGCGGGAGTCGGGCCCTCGCGCAGGGTCGCGAGGAGGTCGCGGTTCCCGTGGGTGCGCACGAGGGAGGTCAGGAGCAGCACGGCGAGGACCGCCGCGCTGCCGTACGAGAGCCACATCGAACCGTGGTCGTGCTCGGCGGCGATCGAGGCCCTCGGCGCGATCTCGAGCAGCGCGTAGATCCGGTCCACCGCGAAGCCGAGCGCGAGCGCGCACAGCGACAGCGCCGCGACCTGCACGGCGACCACGCGAGCGCCGAGCGCGCGCGAGAGCACCAGGAGCGACGCGGCGTTCGTCGCCGGCCCGGCCAGCAGGAACACGAACGCGGCGCCGGGCGAGAGGCCCTTCACGATCAGCGCCGCGGCGATCGGCGTGGAGGCCGACGCGCAAACGTAGAGCGGGATGCCGGCCGCGAGCATCAGGAAGTAGCCGACCGGCCCGTGGGCGAGCGGGTTCTCCAGCGCGCCGGCGGGGAGCGCCGCGACGATCACGCCGGAGAGGACGAGCCCGAGCAGGAGCGACGGCGCGAGATCGTCGAGCATGTCCACGAACCCGTAGCGCAGTGCGCGCTGCAGGAAGCTCGACCGCGCCGGCTCGGCCTTCGACGGCGCGGCGTGCGCGTGACCCGCGTGATCGTCGCGAACGGTCTCGGCGGGATGCGGCGCGAGCTCCTCCGCACAGCACGACTTCGCGACCGGCGCGGGCGCGGCTTCGTGCGCGCAGCAGCTCGCGGCCGGCTCCGCGTCCGGGATGGCGCTCGCACGATCGAACCCGCGCCGCACGAGCCAGTTCACCGCCGCGCCCGACGCGACGGCCGAGATCAGCGCGCCGACCGGCCGCGCGATCGTGAGCAGCGGGTCGAGCAGCGCCCACGTGACCGCCAGCGAGTCCACGCCGGTCTCCGGCGTCGAGACCGTGAACGCGCTCGTCGCGCCCTTGCTCGCGCCGGCCTTGCGCAGGGACAGCGCGACGGGGATGACCGAGCACGAGCACAGCGGCAGCGGCGCGCCGATCAGCGCGGCCCAGCCGACGGAGCGCAGGTCGTTCCCGCCCAGGCGCGCGACGACGCGCTCGGGTTTCAGGAGCAGGCGCACGAGACCCGCCAGCGCGAACCCGACGAGCAGGTAGGGCGCCATGTCGAGGAACACGTTGCCGGCCTCGAGCAAGGCCTGGCGCGCGAAGATCCCGATCGCCTCGACGCGCTCGAGCGTCAGCGTCGGGATCGCGACGCCCAGGAGGACCGCCGAGATCTTCCAGCGCGTGCTGCCCGCGCCGTGGAAGACCTCGGGCAGGAGGTCCGCGACCGCGACGTAGAGGAACGTGCCGCACGCGAAGCCGGTCAGCACCGGTGCCGCGGAGGGCATCGCGGCCGCGAGTTCGCCGCCCAGCAGGAGCCCGGCGGGCTCGATCAGTGCGAAGAGCGCCAGCAGGATCACCGACCTGGCCGTCGCGAGTCCGGCGAGCCGCATGACCGTCGCCAGCGAGAAGCACTCGGTCGCCTTGTGCACCAGGATCGAGATCAGGAACTGCGCGCGCACCTCGGGCATCTCGACGATGGCCGACAGCGCGATGCCGGCCGTCGCCGCGTGCAGCGCGAGCCCGAGGAACGTCGCCGACCACAGCACCGCGTGCGGGTTCGAACTCGCCCCGTGCGTCCGCGCCGGCAGCCAGATCTTCTCGAGCAGGAACAGGAGCAGGATGCCGAGCAGCGCCGCGCCCCACGGCCAGACGGAGTGCGCGACCTCCTCCGCGGCCGGGGCGTGGCCGTGGGCGTCCTCCGGTCCGACGCCCGCCAGGTGCGGCAGCAGGTGGAAGAAGATCGTCCCGAGGAAGATGCCGGCCGACAGCGCCACGAACAGGTGGAGCCCGCGCTCGGACCAGCGCCGGAAGAGCGGCAAGGCGGCGCCCACGGCGCTCGCGCCGAGCAGGGCCAGCGCGGTGGAGAGGAGGATGGGATCCAAGGGCTCCGACCGGATTCGGCGGTCGACCGTTAGCCCATCGTTATAGCCGCTCTGGGGCTCGCCCTGGCACCAACGCGGAGGCGCGTCCTGCGTAGCTGCGCCCTCCCCTCCGGGCGGCTTCGACCTTCGACCTTGACCGGCGAGGTCCCCGGCGGGTAACCCCTTTGCCCCCCATGCCCGCTCCCGACGCCCCGATCCGGGCGCCGGACGACGGGTCGCAACGCGCATCCGTCCGCTCGAGACGTCCGCATCGGAGATCCTGCTCGATGATCGAGATCCAGAATCTGACCAAGGAGTTCGGCCCGCTGCGCGTGGTCGACTCGATCACGTTCACGGTGAGGAAGGGCGAGGTGCTCGGCTTCCTCGGGCCCAACGGCGCCGGCAAGTCGACCACGATGAAGATGATCACGGGGTTCCTGGCGCCGACCGCCGGGACCGCCCGGATCTGCGGCCACGACGTCGAGCAGGAGCCGATGGCGGCCAAGCAGAAGCTCGGCTACCTGCCCGAGGGCGCGCCGGCCTACACCGACATGACGCCGGCGGCCTTCCTCGACTTCATCGCCGACATCCGCGGGCTGCGCGGCGATGCGAAGGCCGCACGGATCGCGGCGGTCGTCAAGCAGGTCCACCTCGACCAGGTGCTCCACCAGCCGATCGAGACCCTCTCCAAGGGCTTCAAGCGCCGGGTGGGCCTGGCCCAGGCGATCCTCCACGATCCGGAAGTCCTGGTCCTCGACGAACCGACGGACGGACTCGACCCGAACCAGAAGTTCGAGGTCCGCCAGCTGATCCGCTCGATGGCCAAGGACAAGGCGATCGTGCTGTCGACGCACATCCTCGAGGAGGTCGAGGCCGTCTGCACGCGCGCGATCATCATCGCGAAGGGCAAGGTGCTCTTCGACGGCTCGCCCGAGTCGCTGGCCGCGCGCGGCCCGCTCGACGAGGTCTTCCGCAAGATCACCACCGGCGACCGCGTCGCCGCGAACTGAAGGAGCCGCGACCATGCGCAACACCTGGATCCTGGCGAAGCGTGAACTCGCGGGGTACTTCGCGACGCCCGTCGCGTACGTCTTCCTCGTCTTCTACCTGGGCCTGATGGGGTTCCTGACCTTCTATCTGGCCGGCTACTACGAGCGCGGGGTCGCGGACCTGCAGCCGTTCTTCGCGCTGCACCCGTGGCTCTACCTGTTCCTGATCCCGGCGCTGTCGATGCGTCTGTGGGCCGAGGAACGCAAGAGCGGCACGATCGAACTGCTCATGACGCTGCCCGTGTCGCTGACGGAAGCGGTGGCCGGGAAGTTCATCGCGGCGTGGCTCTTCTCCGGCATCGCGCTGGCGCTGACGTTCCCGATGTGGCTGACGGTGAACTTCCTGGGCAAGCCGGACAACGGCGTGATCCTGGCCAGCTACATCGGCAGCTTCCTGCTCGCGGGCGGCTACCTCGCGCTGGGTTCGTTCCTGTCGGCGGTCACGAAGAACCAGGTCATCGCGTTCGTGCTCACGTTCGTGGTCGGGCTGCTGCTCGTGCTGGCGGGGACGCCGCTCGTGCTGGAGCCGGCGCGCGAGTTCACGTCGGATTTCGTCGTCGACTCGCTGCGCTCGTTCAGCTTCCTCACGCACATCAACTCGATCGGCAGCGGCGTGATCCAGGTCACGAGCCTGGCGTTCTTCGCCTCGCTGATCGTCGCGAGCCTCGCGGCCTGCGTCGTCACCCTCGACCTCAAGAAGGCCAACTAGGAACCTCCCGCCATGAAGCGCTTCTGGATGTCCCTCGGCGGACTGGCCACGCTCCTCGTCCTGTTCGTGGCCTTCAACGTGATCTCGAACGCCTGGCTGCGCGGCGGCCGCGCGGACCTGACGGAGAACAAGCTCTACACGCTCTCGAAGGGCACCGAGAACATCCTCGGGCACCTCGACGAGCCCATCACGCTGCGCTTCTACTTCTCGAAGAAGCTGGCGCAGAAGGCGCCCGGCCTCGTGACCTACTCCGAGCGCGTCCAGCAGATGCTGGAGGAGTACGTGACCCTCTCGAAGGGCAAGATCCGCCTCGAGATCGCCGACCCCGTGCCGTTCACGGAGACCGAGGACGCCGCCGTCTCCTACGGGCTGAAGGGCGTGCAGGCCAGCGCCGCGGGCGAGATGCTGTACTTCGGCCTCGTCGGGACGAACACGACGGACGGCAAGGAGCTCATCCCCTTCTTCCACGACGAGCGCGAGGAGTTCCTCGAGTACGACGTCACGCGCCTGATCGACAACCTGCGCACGACGAAGAAGAAGGTGGTCGGGATCCTGACCGCGCTGCCGCTCGACGGCAATCCGATGGCGCGGATGATGAACCCGCAGGCCTCGACGGATCCGTGGTACGTGGTCGAGTCGCTGCGCCAGGGCTTCGAGGTGCGGATGATCGAGGCGACGACGGAGAAGCTCGAGAAGGACCTCGATCTGCTCTTCGTCGTGCACCCGCAGGCCCTGTCGCCGCAGACGCTGTTCGAGATCGACCAGTTCGTGCTGCGCGGCGGCAAGCTGGTCGCGTTCCTCGATCCGTACTGCGAGGCGCAGGAGGTGCGTCAGGACCCGCAGAACCCGCTCCAGTCGATGATGGCGGACCGCTCGTCCAAGCTGGATCCCCTGCTCGCGAACTGGGGCCTCGAGATGCCGGCCGAGGACCTGGCCGGCGACAAGGACCTCGCGCTGCGCGTCGGGTGGCAGGGCGGCGCGGTCGACTTCGTGCTGTGGCTCGGCCTGCGCAAGGACAAGGACGTCCTCAGCAAGGACGACGTGACCACGAGCGAGCTCGACAACGTGCACCTCGCGAGCTCCGGCTTCCTGAAGAAGAAGGACGGAGCGACGACGACGATCACGCCGCTCATGGAGACGACGCGGAACGCGATGAAGATCCCGAAGTCGCGGATCCAGTTCGGGCCCGACCCGAAGGACCTGCTCACGGGCTATCAGTCGGGCGGCGAGAAGCTGATGCTCGCGGCGCGCGTCACCGGTCCGGTGAAGACCGCGTACCCCGAGGGGCGTCCGAAGAAGCAGGAAGGCGACGCGGAGACGCCGGCGAATCCGGCCGAGGAAGTGCTCCAGGAATCGAAGGGGCCGGTCAACCTGGTCGTGGTCGCCGACGTCGACCTGCTGTCGGACCGCATGTGGGTCCAGGTCCAGCGCTTCCTGGGCCAGTCGGTCCCCATGACGATGGCCGACAACGGCGCGTTCGCGGTGAACGCGGCGGACAACCTGTCCGGCTCGAGCGACCTGATCTCGCTGCGCAGCCGCGGGCGTTCGATCCGGCCGTTCGACACCGTCGACGAGCTGCGCAAGGACGCCGACGCCAAGTTCCGCACCAAGGAGAAGGACCTCGAGGCGAAGCTGCGCGACGCCGAGCAGAAGATCAACGAGCTCCAGGGCAGCAAGGACGAGACGAGCGCCCTCATCCTCTCGCCCGAGCAGGAAGCCGAGATCGAGCGCTTCAAGGAAGCGCGCAACAGCACGCGCAAGGAGCTGCGGACCGTGAAGGCCGACCTCCAGAAGGACATCGAGGGACTGAAGACGAACCTCGTCCTGATCAACGGCCTGGCCGTGCCCGTGCTCGTCGCCCTGGCGGGCATCGGGGTGTGGAGCGTGCGCCGCAAGAAGATGATCGAGGCGCGGACGGGCCGCGCGGGGAACTGATGCCATGAAGTCGAAGAACTTGGTGATCCTCCTGGTCGCCGCGGGCGCGACGGTCGTCGGCGCGACGGTGGCGCTGCGCGGCAGCGGTTCGCACGCGGAGGCTCCGGCCGAGCACCAGAAGCTCTTCCCGGACCTCGCGGCGAAGCGCAACGACGTCGCGTCGATCCGCGTCCAGCGCGCCACGGGCGGCTACGTCGTGCGCCGGGTCGGCGACGCCTGGACGCTGCAGGACAAGGGCGACTTCCCGGTCCAGATCGAGCAGGTCCGCAAGACGGTCCTCGAGATCGCCGAAGCGACCACGGTCGAGGCCAAGACGAGCGACCCCGCGCGCTACGTGAAGCTGGGCGTCGAGGACTTCGACGCGCCCGACTCGAAGTCGGCGCTCGTGACGCTCGCGGACAAGGACGGCAAGGAGCTCGCGAAGCTCCTCGTCGGCAAGGAAGCCGATTCGAGCGGCATGCAGGCCTCCACCCAACGCTACGTGCGCAAGGGAGGCGACAAGCAATCGTGGCTCGTGAACCTGAAGCTCGATCTCCACGAGAAGGCGACGGACTGGCTGGCCAAGGAGATCCTCAAGGTCCCGCAGGACCGCGTGCGCTCGATCGAGATCCGCCAGCCCGACGGCGAGACGCTCCTCGTCGACCGCCCCTCGGCCGAAACGAAGGACTTCACCCTGCACGGGATCCCCGAGGGCAAGGAACCGACGTATCCGACCGTCGCGAACTCGCTCGCGACCGGGCTCGAGTACGTGAACCTGGAGGACGTGTCGCCCGCCGCCGACGTCGACTTCTCGACCGGCACTGGCCCCATCGCCCGGTTCACCGCGTTCGACGGGCTCGTCGTCACGGTCACGACGAAGGACCAGGACGGGAAGTCCTATGCCAGCTTCGCGGCGACGTACGAAGCTCCCCCCGAACCCGTCGGCCCGGCGGCCGAGCCGCCGAAGGAAGGCGCGCCCCCGAAGCCGGCGGTGAAGTCGCCGGACGAGGTGAAGAAGGAAGTCGAGTCGCTGAACGCCCGGCTCTCGAAGTGGGCCTACGTGATCTCGTCCTACAGCCGCGCGCAGTTCGGCAAGAAGCTGTCGGAGCTCGTCAAGGAAGCCGCTCCGCCCGCCCCGCCGGCGGACCCGAACGCCCCGTCGGACGCCGACGGCGGCGCGGACAAGCCGATGGTCATCCCGAGCGACCTCCCGCCGGAGATCCGCGAGCAGATCAAGGCGCACCAGGAATCGCTCGGGAACAAGACCATCGACGGACCGCCGCGCAAGAAGCCCGAGGACGCGCCGGCGGAGGGCGGCGCGACGCCGGAGCCGCATCCCGACACGAAGCCTCCGCAGCGCTGAACGGCGCCGAGGGGGAACGCGCGCGGCCCGCACAGTCCGCTCGGAATGTGCTGGCCGCTCGGAGTGTGCTGGCCGCTCGGAGTGTGCGGGCCGCGCTCACGAAGCGGCCGCCCGCCGGGAGGCCCACGGACTGCCGCGCAGCACGAACCTCAACGGCAGATCGACCGCGTGCGCGATCCCGATGCGCGGGCCCACGTCGATGGCGGCCGTCGAACGAACGGCGCGCGGCAGCCAGAGCGACAGCGCACCCCGTGCGAGATCCGCGCCGTCGTGCGCGAGCTCGATCCCGAGCGCCGCGCACAGCTTGCCCGGACCGTTGCACAGGTCGCGGTCGCGCACGCCGCCGCGTCGGCGTCGCATGAGCTCGAGGCCCTCGAGCGCCTCCAGCGCGCGCACGAGCACGGCTTCTCCCCGGTCCGGCGCCGCCGTCACGACGTTGAAGCAGCAGTGCACGCCGTAACACAGGTACACGTACGCTCGGCCCGGCTCGCCGAACATCGAGGCGTTGCGCCGCGTGCGTCCGCGGTGGCTGTGCGAGGCAGGATCGCGCTGCGAGAGGTACGCCTCGGTCTCGACGATGCGTCCGGCGACCAGCCCCTCCGGCGTCTCGTGCGTCAGGACCGCACCGATCAGCGCGCGCGCGGTTCGAACGGTCGAGCGCGCGAGATCGTCGGGCCGCGGCGCGCGGACGGCGCGCCGCCATTCAGCGCGGACCGCGGCCACGCGCCCTCGCTGCCGGCGCCGGAGCGAGCGCCGCTCGCTCGTGCTTGAAGATCAGGAGGTGTTGGAACCCGCGCAGGAAGAAGTTCCCCTCGCTCGCCGCGCGGTGGTGCGATTCCTGGCCGAGCTTCTTGTTTCCGCGCACGACGATGCAGTGATCGACGGCCTTGAAGCGCCGCTCGAGCAGCGTGAAGAAGCGCGCGCCGATCCCGACGAAGCCCTTCTTGTGGCGGTAGCTGTCCGAGCAGTAGACGGCGAGGTAGCGCCGGTCCTTCAGCACGCGCGCGACCTCGCCGAACACCTCGTCCATCGCCTCGAAGTAGCCCGGCTCGAACGCGTCCAGTTCCCCGATGCACTCGCGGCGCCCCGAGTACTCGACGTGCGTGGAGTACGGCGGATCGAGGAAGACGAAGTCGGCCACTCCGTCGCGCAACGGGAGACGGCGGGCATCGGCCAGCGCGATGCCCGAAGGCCGCTGCGGCTGGAGATCGACGCCGTACGAGCGCCGGCCCAGGCTGGCCGCGACATCGTTCGTCGTTCCGCCGCCGCAGAACGGGTCGAGGACGAAGTCGCCCGCGCGCGTGTAGCGCTCGAGCAGGTTCCAGATCACCCAGGCGGGCGTCGCGCCGGGATACCCCGGGACGCCCATGGGCCGGTCGCCGTACTGGCCCGACGGGTGGGACCAGAGCGTCGAAGTCTGCAGACGGGGAGGCGGAAGCGACCGCATGCCGGCGGAGTCTACTGGCCGTGCTCGGGAGTGCCGTGCACCACCGCGCGCGAGATGCCGATCCGGCCGCCGCTCGGGATCAGGTGCCTTCGACGCCCGGGCGCGCGAGCGTGGGCTCGACGTCGCGCACCGGACACGGGATCGAGCTGGGCTGCGCACGGCAGGCGCCGTCAGGCGCGGTGGGCGCCGAGCTGATCGCGTAGCT
>JBGAOR010000097.1:0-19453 GCA_044221705.1 Planctomycetota bacterium | reverse complement strand
GCCACCACGCGAGCAGGAAGCTGCGCGCGTGGCCGAGGTGCAGGTGTCCCGTCGGACTCGGAGCGAGGCGGCCGACGATCGTGCTCATGAGCGCGCGTCCACCTCGGCGTGGATCGGGATGCGCGCGGCCCGCGCGTGTCCGGAGCTGCCGCAGGAGCTCGCCGACGATGGAACGGGCCGCCAGCTCGAGCGCTCCACGCCCACCTCAGCGCGCGGGCGCCACGACGGCGCGCAGGTCCTGCGCCGCGTTCACGGTCGAGCCGGGGATCGCCGGCATCCCGAGCAGGTCGAGGCACAGGTTGCCGGCGTCCGCGTTGCGGACGGGCGCGAGCGCGCCGTCGCCGGGTCGAGGACGTCCGAGCCCCGGTTCGCGGCGCGTCGCCGCGTTCGTCGCGTACAGGTCGGCGGGCGCGCCGCCGCCCGTCCAGACCAGGAAGGGGATCACGTAGTCGACCCACATGTGCGCCTGGTCGTGGCTCTTGTACGGCGCGCCGCCGCCGTGGTCGGCCGTCAGCACGATGGCCGTGCGTCCCCGCAGCCTCTCGCCCGCCTCCACGCCGTCGAGGATGCGGCCGAGCGCGACGTCGACCTCCGCCAGCGCCTTCATGTACGGCGAGCCGGGCGTCAGATCCCAGCCCTTCGCGTGCGCGGTCAGGTCCGTGATCGCGAAGTGCACGAAGAAGAAGCGCTTCGCCCGTGCGTCGGCGCGGGCCAGCTCGGCGATCAGCGCGTCGGCGAGCTTCGACGGCACGGGGTCGACGAAGAAGCGGTCGATCTTGTCGCGTCCGTCGTCCGGCGCGATCGCGTCCTCCGCGCCGCGCGTCGCGTCGTAGGAGTCGTCGTACAGGTGGAACTTCGGCTTCCCGCAGAAGATCCCGGTCCACGCGCCGCGGTCGTGCGCGACGTCGAACACGCTCGCGACGTAGGCCTTGGCGTTGCCGTGGATCGTCTCCCCGTCCTGGACCTCGTCGTTGCGGATCCAGTGGTGGCCGTCGGGGCCTTCGACCAGGCGGCCGGTCACCATGCCGGTGTGGTTCGGGAGCGTGATCGTGCGGTCGGGATCCGTGCGCGCGTTCAGCGTGCTCGCGCCCTGGCGGAGACGACCGAAGCCCGGGAGCGTGCCCGGGACCGCGATCAGCGCGTCGCTGCGCAGGCCGTCCACGCTGACGAGCAGCACGGTCTCGAAGTCGGGCTCGGACGCGCGCGCGGACGCGGGCGGCGCGGCCGCGACCGCCGGGCCGGCCGCGAGCGGATCGTGGCCGCACGCGGCGCACGTGCCGAGCAGCACGGCGGCGGAGAGACGAGCGAGGTCCATCTCCGAAGTGAACCACGCGGAATCGTGCCGCGCGAGGGCCTTCGACGCGGAGCCCGGGATCGCGCGCGGGCGCCGCTTCCGCGGGCCGTGTCGCGTGCGCGGCCGCTCCGGTCGGCGAACGCGAAGGCGGGGCGGTCGGCGTTCGCACGCTGGGCTGGCGGCGGGCTGGCGGAGGGCGCGCTGCGCAGTCCGAGCGCGCGCTGGGCGGCCCGAACGCCGCGCGTGGGCTCGCTCGGGTTCCGCTCCGCGATCCGCGCGGCGCGCGCGTCCCCGCCGTCGCTCCGGGAACGAGCGGGACCCGCGCCCCGGCCTTCCGTAGACTCCGGGTCCATCCAGCGCCCGCGCGGTGCCGATGCACATGCCTTCATGACGCCGGTGTCCCGAGGCTTGCGGCTCAGCGCGCTCCAGATCGCGTTCCTCCTCGCCGCCGTCGTCGCGTGCCGCATCTTCGCCGTGCGCGCCTGCCCCACGTACGACGACGCGTTCATCACGTACCGCTACGCGGAGAACCTCGCCGCGGGCCACGGGCTCGTCTACAACGCCGGCGCGGCCTGGGAGCCGGTGCTGGGCACGACCACGCTGCTCTATTCCCTGCTGCTGGCGGGCTTCGCGAAGCTGGGCTTCGACCTCGTCGGCGCGTCGCTCGCCATCGACATCGCCTGCGACGTGGTGACCGCGATCCTGCTCGTGGTCGTGACGAAGCGCCGTCCCGTCGCAGCCGGCGCGGCGGTCCTGGGGTTCGCCGCGCTGCCGGAGCTCGCGCGCATCAGCGTCGGCGGCATGGAGTCGCCGCTGTTCCTCGTGTGCGCGCTCGGTGCGTGCGTCGCCGTCGATGCGCGTCGAGCGGGGCTCGGCGGCTGGCTCGTGGCCGCGACGTGTCTCGTGCGACCGGAGGGCGTGCTCCTGGCCGGCATCCTGTTCCTGGCTCAGGCGCGCAAGCCGGGCGACCTCGTGCGCTTCAGCGTGCCGATCCTCCTCGTGGGCGCGATCGCGCTCGCGGCGCTCACGTACGTCTACGGCACGCCGATCCCGCAGAGCGTCACGGCCAAGTCGGCGATGCAGGGCCTGGATCCGGCGGCCGAGAAGGTCGCGCGCTTCTGGATGATCCTGCGCCAGTCGTTCCTGCCGCGGACCGCGTACGTCGCGGCGCTGCCGTTCGCCGCGTACGGACTGTTCCGCGCGCTGCGCAACGCGGGAGCGCTGAGGAACTTCTCGCTGTTCGCGCTGGCGATCAGCGTCAGCTACCTCGCCGCGCGGCCGCACACCTGGGGCTGGTACTACTACGTGCCGCTCGCCGGCTGGATCACGTGGCTCGCGCTGGGCGCGGAATCGGCCTGGCGCTGGTGCGCGCGGCGCGCCGGTCCGGCGCTGGAGCACGCGGTCGATTCGTTCGCGCCGCAGGCCGCCAGCGTCGCGATCGCGGTCCTCGCGGGCTACGCGTCGTCGCGCTTCGCCTCGCGCGTCCCGGACCTCGTGTACGAGCCGTTGTGGGCCTGGGCCGAGCGCACGTCGACGGCCGAGCCCGGCGCGCGCATCCTGGCCAGCGACATCGGGGCGATCGGGCACCGCTGGAAGGGGACCGTGCTCGACAGCGAAGGGCTCACGTGGCCCGAGGCGCTCGTGCACAAGCACCCGCTCGAGATCATCGCGGCCACGCGTCCCGAGTACCTGATGGTCGTCGCGGAACGGCCGCGACTGCGGCACCTGGCGCAGAGGCCGGAGATCATGGCCGACTACGAGCCCATCGAGCGGTTCAACACGACGGGCGCGAAGGGGCTCGTCCTCGCGCCCGAGGACGTGCCGATGGACTGGTCGCAGGACTACTTGATCTACCGGCGCAAGACGCCCTGAGCGAACACCGCCCGTCCGGCGGGCGAGTCAGCCGCCGAAGCGGACGGAGTACACGGGCGGGAAGTTGTGCCCCAACTCGTGCCACGAGTCCCCGCGGTCCTCCGACCAGTACACGTTCCCCGTCGTGCTGCCGAACGCGAGGTCGTCGCCGCGCACGTCGAGCGCGTGCCGGTACACGACGTCGTACGCGTGCTCGCCGGGCAACCCGCGGCGCAGGTCGATCCAGCTCTTGCCGCCGTCCTCCGTGCGCATCACCCGCAGCGCGCCGTCGATCGCGTTGCGACGCTGGTCGGCGTCGGCGGGCACGATCCACGCGGTCTTCGGATCCTGCGCGTCGGCCGCGATCGGGAAGCCGAAGTAGGCCAGGCGGCGCCGGCCCTTCTTCTCCTTCTCGTGCACGGCCTTCCAGTTCGCACAGCCGTCGGTGGAGCGGAAGATGCCGCAGTGGTTCTGCTGCCAGACCACGTCGGGCTTGCGCGCGCACCACTGGATCGCGTGGACGTCATGGCCGACCTCGGGCGTCGGCGGGGGCAGGTAGGGCGACTCCAGGCCGCGGTTGCGCGGCGCCCACGTCGCGCCCTGGTCCTTCGTCTCGAAGACCCCCGCGGTCGAGATCGCGACGAGCATGCGCCGCGCGTCGCGCGGATCGACGAGCACGGAGTGGATGCCCGGTTCGTCGCGGCCGCCGCCCATCCACTGCTCCATGCGCGAAGGATGGTTCCACAGGCCCTCGACGAGCTGGAAGGACCGGCCGTCGTCGCGCGTCGCGAAGAGCGCGCCCGGTTCCGTGCCGACGTACAGCGTCTCCGGCTCGCTCGTGTGACCGGGTGCCAGGCACCAGAGGTAGCGCAACGTCGCGGGCTTGCCCGGCTTGATCTCGGCGTCGGCCGGGTACTTCGGCTCTTCGACGGCCTCGAACGTCGCGCCGTCGTCGCGCGAGCGCGCCAGCTTCTGGCCCCAGTGCCCGTGATCGATCGAGCACCAGGTCGAGCCCGTGCGCTCGTCGCGGAAGACGTACGGGATCGGATTGCCGGCCTGCGCGTGGTGCGCGAGCTTCCAACCCTTCTTGCGCCGCGTGAACGTGAACACGCCCTTGCGCGTGCCCAGGAAGAGTCGCGGTCCATCCTTCTTCGCCATCGGGATCCAGTTCCTTCGAGGGTGGGTCAGCCGCCGGAGAGTGCTTGCGCCACGAACACCTGCGAGTCCTGCTCCAGCGCGTCGAGCAGGCGCTCGCGATCGCGCACGACGCGGCCGTCGACGAACACGTTGACGTGCTGGCGCAGGCGTCCGCGCTCGTCGACCAGGTACGAAGCGAGGCCCGGGTGCGCGCGCTCGAGCTCGGCCACGAGCTCCGCGACGCTCGCCGCCGCCACGTCCGCCGCGCGGAGGTCGGGGAAGTAGCGCGCGAGGTGCGGCGTGAATGCGACGTGCGCCATGAGACGTGCGCTGAGTCTCACCGCGAGCGCACGGCCGCGCAACGTCTCACCAGACCGCGATCTCGCGCCGCTTCGTCCACAGGAGCCACACGAAGAAGGGGCCCCCGACGAGCGACATCAGCACGCCTGGCTGCACGCCGAAACCGGGGAAGAGGGCCATCTGCGCCACGTCGGCCCCGACGAGCACCACCGCGCCGACGAGCGCCGCGAGCGGCAGCAGCGTCCTGTGACCGGGACCGCTGACGAGCCGGACGACGTGCGGCACGATCAGGCCCACGAACCCGATCTGGCCCGCGACGGAGACGGCGGCCGCGGCCGACAGCGCCGCCGCCGTCAAGGTGAGCACGCGCACGCGGACGACGTCGACGCCGAGCGCCGCCGCGTCGTCCAGCCCGCCCTGGAGCAGGTCGAGCTCCCACGACACGAAGGGCCACACGCACAGCGCCGCGGCCGCTCCGCTCCACGCGACCGCGGCGTGCCAGCCCTGGCGATCGTCGAGCGTGCCGAAGGTCCAGGCCAGGATCGCGCGCGAAGCCTCGAGGTCGTCGAGCACGAGGCTCTGCGCCAGCTGCTGCACGCCGGAGAGCAGCGTGTTCACCGCGATGCCGATCAGGAGCAACGCGGGCACGGACACGCGGCCGTGCGAGCTGGCCAGTCGGTACACCACGAACGCCGTCGCGACCGCACCCGCGAACGCGGCGCAGGGGATCATCCACGGGCCCGCGCCGTGCGGATCGGCGATCTGCAGCTTCAGCCCGTAGCCGCCGACGAAGAGCACCGCGATCACGGCGCCGAGGCTGGCGCCGCCGCCGATCCCGATGACGCCGGGCGACGCGAGCGCGTTGCGGAAGATGCCCTGGATCAGCGCGCCCGACAGGCCCAGCGCCGCGCCGACGCCGGCCGCGGTCAGGCTGCGCCACAGGCGCAGTTCGACGATCGATTGGCGCGGCTCCGGCAAGGGCTCGCCCAGCCCGCACAGTCCGGCGATGCCGCGCAGCGCCGTTCCCAGGTCCTCGACGACGCGCGTCGATCCGAAGCGCAGCGATGCGACGACGAGCGCGGCGAGCAGGATGCCGAGCGCGAGTGCGAACGCGCTGGGGCGGCGGCGCAGCATGGGGGAGGGAGGTTCCCATTTCAGCCGCGCACTCGCCATGCTGGCGCGGGCCGACGTCGCGGCGCGGTCCTCCGCCGCGCGCGATCCGACCCGACCATGCCCGACACGACGCCGCTGCGACTGACGTGCGCCCAGGTCCGTGAAATCGATCGGCTCGCCGTCGACGAGTACGGACTGCCGGGCGTGGTCCTCATGGAGAACGCCGGCGCGGGCGCCGCGCGCATCGCGCTCGAGATGCTCGCCCTGCGCGCGGGCCGCCGCGTCTCGATCCTGTGCGGCCAGGCAACGGCGGCGACGGGTGGTCGTCGCTCGACACCTCCAACGCGGGCTGCGCGGTGCACGTGCTCGCGTGCGCGATCTTCGCGGCGCGCTGCGCGGGGACGCCGCGGTCCACGCGCGTGGCGGTGCGCATGGGGATCGCGCACGAGCTTTCCGTCGTCGACGGGCCGGCACTCGCTGCCCGGCTGGCGGACGCCGATCTCGTCGTCGACGCTGCTCGGGACCGGTGCCACCGGCGCGCCGCGCGCGGCGCGATCGCCGCGGCGATCGAGGCCCTCGCGCGGCTCGACCCCGGGCGACCGCCGGTCCTGGCCCTCGACGTGCCCTCGGGCTTCGACGCCGATACGGGCGCGCGGGCCGGCGCCTGCGTCCGTGCGGACGTCACCGCGACCTTCGCGGCGGAGAAGGTCGGGTTCGCGGCAGCCGGCGGCCGTGCCTGGCTGGGCCGAGTCCAGGTGGTCGACATCGGCGTTCCGCGCGCGCTCTTCGCACGCGTCGTTTGATCCGCCCGTCGGGGTCGGACGCACCCTTCGCGACCTTCCTTACCTGGGGATGACTTGCAGGGCGAGGGGGACCGCGCCTACGGTTCTAGTCGGACCTGCGTTTCGTCCGACGGTCTTCTGCGAGAGCCAGCCCCAGCATGATCGGCATCCTGTTCGCCAGCCTGTTGACCGCGGCCGCCGCGCGCGGCGAACGCACGGTCCAGGTCGGCGACGTCCCGAGCTACACGTTCTCGAGCGCTCCGCGCAACGGCGTGCTCGTGCGCTCGCTCGAGGACCTGCGCGGTCGACCGGCGCTGTTCGAGTTCTGGGGCACGCGCTGTCCCGGATGCGTGCAGAACGCCGTGCCGTTCGCCTTGAAGCTGCAGGAGACCTGGGGCGAGGACCTGCAGGTCGTGTTGGTCGAGGTCCAGGGCGCGGGTGCCGACGAAGCCGCGCGCTTCGCGCTGCGTCAGCGCTGGTTCGGCGGGCGGAGCCTGTGGACCAGCGAGACTCCCTTCTGGCCGGGCGGCAACATGCTGCCGACGAGCGCGCTGCTCGGGAACCAGGGCCAGGTGCTGTGGAAGGGCAACCCCCTCACGCAATCGCGCGAGATCGAACGCCTCGTCGCCGAGCAGGTGCGACTGCGCCGCGCGCCGCCCGAGTCCGCGCCCGAGGCGTTGCGGCCGGCGTGGTCCGAGTACTTGCGCGGCAACGTCGGGCGCGCCGTGCAACTCGCCGCCGAACTGGAGCGACGGGCCTCGGCGGAACCGGCCGCGCTGGAGCTGCTCCGCAACGGACTGGTCACGCTGAGGCGCGCGATCGACGCGCGCTTCGCGCAGGTGGCGGCGCTCGCGGAGGCCGGCTTCCTGGACGAGGCCGATGCGCGCATCGACGACCTGCGCGCCGGATCGAAGGACGATCCGACCCTGCGCGCGCGCATCGAGCAGATCCAGTCGGCGTGGTCCGGCGACGCCGCGCGCACCGAGCGCGAGGCGGCGCGTCAGCTCTCGCGCCTGCTGTCCCGCTACTTCGAGTCCGGCGGAGATCCCGCTCTCGCGCGCGAGCTCGTGCAGTTCGCCGAGCGCTACGCGGGCACCCGCGCCGCGGCGCGCGCGAAGGACTGGTCGCGCCTGGCCGCGACCGCTCCGCGCTGAGGCGCGCGGACGGCGGGGAAGGCGACCCGCGCGCCGCGGACCGCGCGGCGACCGCGGGATGGCGTTGACGGCGCGCCGCGCGGGAGACACGCTGCCTCACCGAATGGAAGCCGAAGCGAATCCGCCGGGGGCCGATGCGCGCCAGTGGGCGATGCTGGCCCACCTGCTCACGTTGCTCGGCTACCTCGTGCTCTTCGGTCATTTCCTGCCGCCGCTCGTGATCTGGCTGACCAAGCGCGACGAGGACGAGTTCCTGGCCGACCAGGCCAAGGAGTCCCTCAACTTCCAGCTGACCTTCCTGCTCGCATCGATCGTGGCGGCGGTGTTGATCGTGCTGCTGTACCTGTCCTGCGTCGGCATCCCGCTGGCCTGGCTCCTGGGGTTGGCCTTGCCGATCGCGCACCTCGTCCTCGTGCTGATCGCGGGGGTGCGAGCCAGCGACGGCGTGCGCTACCGCTATCCGCTGTCCATCCGTTTCTTCTGACCGCGGGGGCGGCGGCCGGGCCTCCTCGGGAGGCCCCGATCGCGGAGATCGGGGCGCGCGCGCCGGATCCCGGAGACGCCCTCGACGGCCCACGCGCGGCGCGGATCGGCCGGATTCCGCCGGGTCCGGGGCCGGGACCGCCGGGCAAGAGGGCCGGGCAAGAAGTTCACCCCGGCCCAAAGCGATTTCCCTCGGGGCCGGCCCAGCCCTGCCCGGCGCGCCCTGCTTCTCGCATTCCTGGCCCCCTCCCCGCCCGGAACTCGCGTGATACACTCCGATACGCTCGGCGACGGAACCTCCCTCACGGGGTGTACGTCAAACGTTCCGGGTGCCGTCAATCCCGACCTCGAATCCCCGCGCTCGCCTCGGCAGCACGGGGACCCGGGAAGGCGAAGCAGGACGGCGCATTCCTAGTACTAGGCTCTCTCCACAGATTCCGACAACCATCAGGAGATCGTGATGCTTCGTTCTTCGCTCACGCTCGCAGGTCTCGTCGCGCTCGGCGCGGCGGCTCAGGCCCAGCAGGCGCTCCCCACCAAGGTCAAGCCGGTCACGGGCACCGTCCGTGACGCGGGTATCTTCCACGCCGCCACGAACACGTGGACCCGCAAGGCGACCGCCGTCAACATCGGCGCGGACATCATCTACAACAACACGTTCAGCACGGGCTACTACTCGGCGCTGTCCGGTGACAACTACGTCGACGAAGGTCGCGTCCCGAGCTCCTCGAGCCCGACGACCGTCACATCGCGCCCCGGCTGCTCGTCGGTCTACAACGTCGACGGCTTCCAGATCGCGTACTGCACGGACGACGTCGGCGGCGGCGCGTTCAACGTCAGCTTCTTCGAGACGTACGTGAACTGCGCGAGCGTCATCGGTGTGACGCCGACGGCCACGTTCCTCACGGCCGGCCCGGGCGCCGCGATTCAAGGCACGCTGGCCTGCTGGATCGTCACGGTCGACCTCGACGGTCCGCCGAGCACGGCGTTCAACATGCAAGCCGACGGCGACGGCACGTACGCCAACCCGGCCGCGTCGAACAACTTCGGCTGGAACTTCAACTCGGCCCTGCCGGCCGCGAACCAGCTGGCCACGGGCCCGCTGATCGCCGGCGACCCGAACGTGTCGCTGTACTACGACGGCACGCGCTGGGACAGCCCGGTCAACTACGCCGAAGCCGGCACGGGCATGGGCTCGGCCAACGCGTGGCGCATCGAAGGCGGCCCGACGGCCCCGAACTGCTACTGGTTCGGCGGCGTCCCGTACGCTTCGTTCCACCTCGAGCTGTACGCCGACGCGTGCGGCCCGGTCTCGACGGGCACGCCCTACTGCTTCGGTGACGGCACGGGCACGGCCTGCCCGTGCGCCAACAACGGTGTGGCCGGCAACGGTTGCGCCAACTCGCTGTTCGCCGCGGGCGCGAACCTCGCCGCGGTCGGCACGGCCAGCATCACGGCCGACACGGTCGTCCTGACGCACACGAACGGTCCGAACTCGAGCGTGCTCTTCTTCCAAGGCACGATCCAGCAGTCCAGCGGTGCGGGCGTCGCCTTCGGTGACGGCAAGCGCTGCGCGGGCGGCACGGTCATCCGCCTCGGCACGAAGAGCGCCGCGTCGAACACGGCCTCCTACCCGGTCGGCGCCGACCCGCGCGTCTCGGTCCGCGGTCTCGTCTCCGTCCCCGGTACGCGCACGTACCAGAGCTGGTACCGCAACGCCGCCGCGTTCTGCACGGCCTCGACGTTCAACCTGTCGAACGGCCTCGAGATCTCCTGGCAGCCGTGATCGGTACCGAGTTCGGTTCTCGCGCGTCGCGTACGCGTGAGGGCTGAACCCGAACCTGGAGCGGGCGGTGTCGCGTCGACACCGCCCGCTCCGTTTTCATGTCCGGTCTCCGCGGTCGAGGCGTGGTCCCGTCGCGGCGACGCGCGTGCGGAACGCCGGGATCTGCGCGCAGGCGCAGGGAACACGCTGGGGACAGCGCCCGTCCCAGGGATCGACCGCGGTGACCTTCCCCTCCGTTCGAGTCCTTGCGTGGCGCCAGCCGCGACGCAGGCCAACTCGAGAGGCGGCTCCGGCTTCCCGGAGTCGGGCGAGCCAACCGCCATCCGACACACCAGGAGATCGTGATGCTCCGTCCCTCGCTCGCGTTCGTCGGCCTCGTCGCGTTCGGCACGGCGGCTCAGGCTCAGCAGGTCCCGCCCTCCAAGCTCGAGCCGGTCACCGGCACGGTCCGTGACGCGGGCATCTTCCACGTCGCCACGAACACGTGGACCCGCAAGTCCACTGCGGCGCACATCGGCGCGGACGTCATCTACGACAACACGTTCAGCACCGGCTACTACTCGGCGCTGTCCGGCGACCACTACGTCGACGAAGGTCGACTGCCGAGCCCGTCGAGCCCGGCGAACGTCACGTCGCGCCCGGGCTGCTCGACGATCTACGACGTCGACGGGTTCCAGATCGCGTACTGCACGGATCAGGTCGGAGGCGGAGCGTTCCAGGTCAGCTTCTTCGAGACGTACGTGCCCTGTTCGACGGTCATCGGCGTCACACCGACGGCGACGTTCCTGACGGCGGGTCCGGGCGGCGGGGTCGGCGGACAGCTCCAGTGCTGGATCGTGACGGTCGACCTCGACGGGCCGCCCAGCACGGGGTTCCACATGCTCGCCGACGGCGACGGCACATTCGCCAATCCCGTCGCCTCGAACCTGTTCGGCTGGTCGATGAGCTCGGCGCTGCCCGCTGCGAATCAACTCGCCACGGGCCCTCTGATCGCGGGCGATCCCAATCTCTCGCTCTTCTACGACGGCACGCGCTGGGACAGCCCGGTCAACTACGCCGAGAGCGGCACCGGCATGGGGTCGATGAATCAGTACCGGTTCGAAGGCGGACCGACCCCTGGGAGCTGCTTCTGGTTCGGCGGCATCCCGTTCGCTTCGTTCCACCTCGAGCTCTACGCCGACGCGTGCTCCGGCTACACGAACGGCATCCTGTTCTGTTCCGGCGATGGCACGGGCACGGCGTGTCCCTGCTCCAACAACGGTGTCACCGGCAATGGGTGCGCGAACTCCCTGTTCGCCGCGGGTGCGCACATCGGCGGCGCGGGCTTCGCGAGGATCACGAACGACAGCCTCCTCCTGACGACGATGCAGACGCCGAACCAATCGGTGCTGTTCTTCCAGGGCACGATCCGGCAAGCGGCAGGTGCGGGGCTCGCGTTCGGCGACGGCAAGCGCTGCGCGGGGGGTACGGTCATCAGGCTCGGGATCAAGATCCCAGTCGGCAACACGGCCTCCTACCCGGTCGGCGCGGATCTCCCGATCCACGCGCAGGGCCAGGTGACGACGCCCGGCACGCGCACGTACCAGGGTTGGTATCGCAACCCGGCAGCCTTCTGCACCCCGGCGACGTTCAACCTGACCAACGGGATCGAATTCGTGTGGACCCCCTGATCGGAACGCAGTCCGAACTGCACGCGTCGCGCACGCGCGCGCGCTGGACGCGAATCGGGAGCGGGCGGCCTGGCGCACCGCCGGCGACCCTCCGTCACTCCGCGAGGAAGCTGCGCAGGCTCGACGCCGCGCGCGGGTCCGCCGCGAAGCGCGCCGCCAGTGCGCGCGCTTCCTGACGCGCGCGATCGCGGCCGGCGTCGCTCGCGATCGCCTGCAGGCGCGCGGTCTGGCAGGTCCAGAACCAGCCCTCGGCGTCGGGCTCGCTGCGCGCCGCGAGCGCCGCGTCGTACTCCGCGATCGCCTCGCGCGCGTCCCGCGCCGCGCTCGAGCTCGCCCGCGACGAGGTGCGCGTTGAAGCGCTCGTCGGGAGTCGTCGCGAGCTCGGCCGCGCGTCGCAGGGCCGCGCGCGCATCGTCGCGCACGTTGGCGTCGCCGAGCAGGAGGAGCGCGCGGCCGAGCGTGTAGTGCGCGGCCGAGAGCAGCGGTGCCGCACGCACGTACTCGCGCGCGGCCGACGCGGCTTCCGCGCGCCGATCCAGCGCCAGGAGCGCGTCGACGCGTCCCTGGAGCGCACCGATCGTCTGCGGCGCGAGGCGCAGGGCGTCCTCGAAGTCCGCCAGCGCTTCCGACGCGCGCCCGAGGCGCATGCGCGCGAACCCCAGGTCCTGGTGCGAGAGCGGGAAGCGCTTGTTCTCCTCGATCGACTCGAGGAGGAGCTGCTCCGACTCGGCGTAGTCGCCGGCCTGGAAGCGGATCACGCCCAGTTGCCACAGTCCCTTCGCCGGCGTGCGGTCGACGCGCTCGGGAACGGCCTGCACCAGCGCCGCCAAGACCGCGGACGATGCGATGACGATGCCGAAGCGCCGGCCGTCGCGCGCGCGCAACGCGGACCAGAGCTCGATGACCGCGTGCGCGGCGAACACGCCCAGCACGGGCATCATCGGGATGCGGAAGCGCGCGCAGACGAAGAACGCCACCACGCTCGCGCACCAGGCCGGCACGAAGAGCCACGCCGGTCCTACGCGGCGCCAGCGGCGCGCGGCCAGGAACAGGCCGACGATCCCGAGCGGCGCGACCAGGCCGAAGCCGATCGGGATGAAGCGCAGGATCGGGCCGAACTCGTGCGCGAAGAAGACCTCGTCCTGGTTGTTGCCGAGTTCGTGATCCGTCCAGTAGAGCCGCAGTTTCCAGGCCAGATGCCGCAGCGCGGCGAGCGGTTCGCTCGCGATCCAGTGCCACGCGCGCGCGCCGTAGTGGCGCGAGACCTCGCTCGGCCGCAGCGGGCGACCCTCGGCGGCCTCGGCCTGCGCGACCGTGTCGTGGAAGCCGCCCCACCAGTCGGGCCGCGTGCCGGGCGCGATCGCGGTGCTGCCGTCCGAAGTCGGGTTGTTGCCGATCCAGAAGTTCACGCCGCCCTGCGTGCTGATCAGCACGGCGTCGTGCCCGACGAACGCGTTGTAGGCGGTCAGCGGGAGGATCGGGACGAGCGTCGCGAGTCCGTACAGCGCGCACTGGCGCAATCGCTGGGACAGAGCGGGACCGCCGCGCGCGACGATCCAGGCCGCGACGAGCACGCCCCACAGGAGCACGTTCGGCCGCACGATGGCCGCCAGCCCGAGCGCCAGGCCCGCGAACGTCGCCGCGCGCGCGCTCGGGCGGTCGGCGTAGCGCACGGCGAACAGCACGGCCGCGAGGCACGTGGGCACCTCGAGGACCGGCAAGAGCAGCTCGCCGTCGAAGTAGACGAGCATCGCGTACACGCTCGCGATCGCCGCGGCGACGAGCCCCGTGCGGCGGTCGAACAGGCGCGCGCCGAGGGCGTAGACGAGCGCGCACGATGCGGTCCCGATCCCGGCCTGCACGAGCCGCGGCCCGAGCAGGTCGTCGCCGAAGATCCGCGTCAGCACCGCCAGGAACCACGGGTATCCTGGCGCGCGGAAGAACGGCCCGGGCTGGTAGCTCTCTCCGTGCGCGAGCGCGCGCGCCCACTCGACGTGGTAGAGCGCGTCCATCTGCGGCGCGTCGAAGAGGGGACTCGCGCGCGACTGCAGCACGTACACGACGCGCACGACGAAGGCCGCGACGCGGATCCCCGCGAGCTGGAGGCGCGCGGTGCGCGGCTCCACGTCCGGCGACGAGGCCGGCTCCGGAGTCGCCGCGCCCGTGCGGACGTGCCCTTCCGCGCGCCGTGCTGCGTCCCCCGCGCTCAGTGTCCCTTCCCCTCGCCGGAGTAGCCCTGGCTCTCCAGACGCTCGCGGACCTTGGAGTCGGGGCGCACGATCGCGCCGTGTCGCGCGGGATCGCCGCCGATCGCGCGCAGGAACGCGGCGCACGCGGCGCGCGAGGCGGCGAGCGCCGCCGGCTCCGCGACCGCGCGGTCGTCGCGCTCGCGCGGATCCGCGACCCAGTCGAAGAGGCGGAGCCGTTCCGCCCTCGATCCGTTTCCAGCGCGCGCCGCGCCAGCTCTCGATCGCGGCGCCCCAGAAGTTCCCGTACGCCGCGAGCCCCTCGATCGACGGCGGCGGTGCACCCGTGCGCAGCGTGCTCGAGAGATCGCGTCCGCGGAACGCCGCGGGCGGAGCGAGCCCCGCCAGCGCGCACACCGTCGGAGCGACGTCCATCAGCCCGACCGGTTCGCTCACGGTGCGCGGCGCGCAGCCGGGAGCGCGGATCGCGAGCGGTACGTGCAGCAACTCGTCGAAGTGCGTGTGCCCGTGCTCCCACGAACCGTGGTCGCCGAACTCCTCGCCGTGGTCCGAGGTGATCACGACGATCGTCTGCGCGTCGAGCCCGCGCGCCGTCAGCCCGTCGAGCAATCGCCCGACCTCGTCGTCGGTGTACGCGACCTCGCCGTCGTACAGCGCGCGCGCGCGCGCCAGCGTGCTCGCGTCGAGCGGCATCCGGCCGTTCCGGTGGTTCACGACGTGTTCGCGCGCGCCGAACCGGAACGCCGTGCTCTCGCGGTCGGGCTCGGCCGCGAAGCGCGCGCGCCACGCGGGCGGCGGGTCGTACTCGGCGTGCGGGTCGAAGTAGTGGACCAGCAGGAAGAACGGCTTCTCCGGCGCGGCGTCGATCCAGCTCAGCGCGGCGTCGGTCGTCGGACCCGCGCGGCGCACCTCGTGGTTGTCGTTCGCGATCCGCGCGTCGACGTCGTCGAAGCCCTGCGTCGTGCCGAACGCCTCGGTCAGGAAGTCCACGTTCACGATCGCGTGCGTGGTCCAGCCCGCCTCGTGGAAGCGCTCCGCGATCGTCGTGTGCGCGGCGTCGAGCGCGCGCCAGCCCTCGCGCACGTTCCCGCCGGCGCCGTGCGCCTCTGGCGGCAGGCTCGTGAAGAGCGAGGAGAACGAGGGCAGCGTCCAGGGCGCGTGCGAGAACGCCGCGCGGAAGCGCGCCGATCCGTCGGCGAACGCGTCGATGCGCGGGCTCACCCCCGGTCGGCCGCCCTGAAAGCTCAACGCGTCGGCGCGCAGGGTGTCGATGGCGATCACGACGACGTTCGGGCCCGTCGGCGCCGGCGCCCGGGACGGACACGCGGCCAGGGTCGCGCAGGCCGCGGCGAGCACGAGCCGTCGTGGCGCGGACCGCCGCCGACGGTCCGGCCCGGGCGTGGGGCGGGCGCCGGAATCCGGCCGGGATTGGGGACGGAACGTCATGTCGGCGCGACCTCGCGCGCCGACACTACGTTCTGCCGCCCGTCGCTGCGAGGACGGCTCGCGCCGGCCTTCAGGCCTGCCAGACGATCGAGTAGCCGTTCGTCAGGTTGAACGTCGAGGCCGTGCAGAACGCGGCGGCGTTGCGGTACCAGACCTGGTACGCGCGCGTATTGCCCGCCGCGCACGCGCCCTTGACCGACACGGACAGGTCGGCGCCGACCGGATAGCTCGACGCGCCCCCGCTGTTGACCTTGGTCCCGAGTCGGATCACCGAGCCCGCGGCGCAGCGCAATCCGTCGCCGAACACGCCGCCCAGGCCGCCGTTCTGCTGCGAGGTGCCCTGGAAGTACAGCGCCGAGCTGTTCGGCATCGCCGTCCCGCTCAGCACGAGCGTGTCGGCGGAGACGCTCGCGCTGCCCGTTCCGGCCAGCTTGCCGCCGGTCCCGAGCGAGCTGAGACAGCCCGCGCCCGCGCTCGGTGCGCTGTTGTTGCCGCACGGACACGCCGTGGCCGAGCCGTCGCCGAAACAGAAGCCCGTGCCGGGATCGGAGACGACGGTGACGGTGCCGGTCATCCCGGAGAGGAAGTGCGGCGAGCAGAAGTAGTCGTACACGCCGCCCGGACGCGGGTTCGCGCTCACGAACGCGGGCGTGAACGTGAAGCTGAACTGCGGCACCGAGGCGTTCAGCGGCGAGGTCCAGGCTTCGTTGCCGTTGATCACGCCGTCCGTGCCCTCCGTGACCGTGTGGCTGAACCCGGTCCAGTTCCAGCGGACGGTGTCGCCGACCTGGATCGTCACGTGCTGCGGCGTGAAGCCGAATCCGGATTGCGTGACGTCGACGATGCTGGCGCGCGCCGCCGGGGCGCACAGGGCGAGGGCGAGGAGGAGGAGCGAGGGGATGCGCATGGGGATACCCGGGTGGCGTTTCGTGGGGAGGTCGGATCGAGCCGACGCCCGGTCCGATCGGGCGGGCGCCCGTCTCCAGGAGCGACACACCGCGGCCGGCGTGGCGTCCGTTCTGTGCAATCCGCGGCGGATCAGGCGCCCGGCAGCACCTGGAACGCACCCGCGAGCGGCCATGCGCTGGTCCCGCCACCCACCTGCCACAGCTGCACCGCTCCCGCGCTGCCGAAGGCCTGCGCGTTGCCGGCCGTGAAGGCCTGACCGGGCTGGAAGGTCGCCGCCGGCCCCCAGGTCTCCACGGCCGTTCCGGGCACCAGCACGCGCTGCAGGACTTCGCCGCCGCCGGTCGTGCGCAGCCAGGACACGAGCCCATCCGCGCGCGCGGCGGTCGCGCGCGTCGGCTCGTTCTCGTCGCTCCAGAAGGAGCGCACGGCCGGCCCCGTCAAGGTCGCCAGCAGCGAGTGCACTTCATTCAGCTTCGCGCCGCTGGAGCGCTGCACCCCGAACGCCAGGCGCTGACCGCAGAGCTCGGCCCAGTCGAAGGACTTCACCTCGTCGAGGACGGTGACGACCGATCCGGTGGCGGTGTCGATCGCGAGGAGCCGGCCGCCCGACCCCTGGTCGTCGTGCAGGAGGAGCGAGCGCCGGTCCGGGGAGAGGAGCCAGCGCGAGGGCTTCAGCTGCGGGATCCCGGTGAACGGAGCCGTGAAGTCGCCCGAGGAGCCGGTGAGGTTCTCGATCGGCGGGGGAGCGCCCGGCGTGAGCGTCGCTCGGAAGAGGTCGACCCCTTCGATCCCGGCTCCGGCCGGGACGCCGCGTTCGCCCACGGCGAACACGACCTGGCTCGGTCCGCGGAAGAAGAACACGGCGACCTCGTCGAGCGTGTCGGTGAAGCGCGCGTCCGACGTCAGCACCTCGGGCTCCTCGCCCAGCGGCGCCGCGGCGCGCGCGACCACGCACTCGTTCGACGTGACGCCCGGCAGCGGTGTCGCCACCGCGGAGCGCCAGGTGCACCACGTGCCGTTGTCGCTCACCGCCAGGTAGGGGCCGTCGATCGCCTGGGGCAGGAACCCGGCGTCCGAGTTCGCACCGGGCGTCGTGCTCGCGCGCCGGGCGTTGCCGGCGGTCGTGGCCGTCCACACGTGCAGCGCCGTCGGAGAGGATCCGGCGTGGAATGCGACGGCGGTGCCGCGCTGGCTCGCGACGAGGTCGCCCTGGTAGTGCGAGGGCGGCGCTTCGGGCGCGAAGCCGACGAGTTGCACGATGCCGGTCCCGGCGCGCGAGCCGCGCAGGAGGCCGCGGCCGCAGAGAGCCCAGGCGTGCGTCGCGGTCAGCGCGATCCCGCGCGGACCGAACCGCAGCGGCGGCGCACCGGCGGTGCGGTCGATGATCTGGGCCGGAGCCGTGGCGAAGCGCACCTCGAGCAGGTCGCCACCGGCGTTCACGCGCGTCGCGCACAGGAAGGCCCGGCCGTCCGGAGCGACGGCCACGCGCTCGAGGAACGGATCCTGCGCCGTCCCGACGCCGACGCCCGGACGCTCGAGGAGGACCTCCGGGATCCCCGCGCGCGTGACCAGGAAGTAGCCGAACGTGCGCGACCCCGCCGGGCCGCGCACGAAGTGGTAGAGCGATCCCTGCAGGTCCGGCAGCGCGAGCCGGCTCGCTCCGGCCACGTCCTCGAGCCGCCGGGCCTTGCCGGGCAGGAACTCCTCGAGCGCCGTGCGCCCGGCGGCCTCGATCGGCAGCAGCTCGACCGCGGCGAGTTCCGCGGGCGCCGCCACCAGGGCGCCGCTCGACTCGTCGTAGGCGCGCACCGAGCCCGCGAGCCCCGGGGCCCCTTCGAAGACCGTCACCTGCGCGCGGGCGACCGCGGGGGAGGCGACGGCGAGGATCGCGAGCAGCTGGACGGTCAGGGTGCGCATCGAGGGATCTCCGGAGGGCTGAATCAAAGTACATGCCGATTGGCACGCCGGGTGAACAGGGGCCGCGGAGATGACGCCCGACCCGCGCGCGACCACCGTTCCGGCAATTGGACTGCCCCTCGAGGCGCCGATCGTCCAGGATCTGGATGGACGTCCACGGTCTGGACCGTCCCACCCCGACCCGAGGAGCCCCATCCCCCCCGTGACTCAAGAGCCCGGATCCTGGCCCGAGCTGCCCCCCGGGACCACCCCCGAGCGCGACCTTTCGCGCGGCGGGCCGTCGCGCGTGATCCTCGCTCGGCGCGGCGCCGAACGGGTCGTCCTGCGGCTCGTCCCGCCCGGCGTGGGCCCGTCCGAGAACCAGTCCGAGCTCACCGTGCTGGCCGCCCTGCGGCACCCGAACCTGGCGCGCCTCGTCGGACACGGGACGCTGGCGGACGGGACGCGCTGGACCGAGCGCACGTGGATCGAGGGACGCGATCTCGCCAGCTGGTGGCGCGCCCGCCGCGGGAGTCCCGGCGCCGACACCGAGTTCGGCGCGCTCGTCGTGCGTCTCGCGCAGGCGCTCGACCGCCTGCACGAGAGCGGCTTCGTGCACGGCGACCTGAAGCCCGAGAACGTGATCGTCCGCGGCGACGGCGAGCCGGTGTTGACCGACTTCGGCTTCGCGAGCGCGCGCGGCGCGGCACGCGGAGCCGCGGGGACGCCGTTCTACGCCGCGCCCGAAGTGTTGCGGGGCGCGCCCGCCAGCCCCGCGATCGACCTGTTCTCCCTCGGTGCGACGCTCGTGCGCGCGCTCGTCCCGCGCGAGCTGCGCGCGAGCGACCTGTACGCGCGGTTCCCCGCGGTCCCGTTCCTCGAGGCGCTGGGCGTCGGGGTCGAGGAGCTGCCGGCCTGGGCGCGCGACGTCGCGATCACGCTCGTCGAGCGCGATCCGGCCCTGCGCGGACGGTCGGCTGCGGCGGTGAGCCGCACGCTCGCCGGCCGTCTCGGACTGCGCGCGGAGCTCCCCGCGCGCGTCGACGTCGACTTCCCGCAGCTCGCCGGCCGCGAAGCGTGGGTCGCCGCGTTCGTCCCCGAGCTCGCCGCGGGGCGCGGTTCGACCTGGGTCCGCGTGCCGGAGGGCGAGGACGCGGGCGCGATCGCCGAGCGCCTGCGACTCGCCGTAGCCGTCGCGGGCCACGACACCTGCGCGATCGAGCGGTCGCGGCTCGCGGACCTCGAGCCGGGATCCGCCGCCCTCGCCGTCCGCTCGGACGAGATCGCGGCCGAAGCGGGCCGCAACCTGGCCTTCCTGGCGCCCGGAGCTTCGGCCGCGTCGGGCGCCATCGCGGTGCAGCTCGCGCGCTCCGCGGCCGCGGCGGGCGGCCGGCTCGTCGTCGTCTCGAGCGAACCCGCGCCGGA
>JBGAOR010000096.1:0-19376 GCA_044221705.1 Planctomycetota bacterium | reverse complement strand
CGCTCGCGGCGGCCGGATCGAGCGGGGCGGCCGGACCGGACTGCCGTAGGGGGCATCGCCCCCCCCCCCCACAGCCGCCCGCCGGCGCCTCCCGCGGCCGGGCGAATGTGTCGGGGTCGTGCCTGGCACCGTACGGAAGTCCGTTCCGGCCGCCGCGCTCGATCAGGCCGCGGCTTGCGCCTCGACGACGACCACAATCTCGGCGAAGTGCTCGCCGTGGACGTGCAGCTTCACCGGGTGGTTGCCGACCGTCTTGATGGGCGCGTCCAGGCGGACGGCCTTCTCCTCGAACGCGTGACCCTTCTCGCGCAGGAGCTCGACGATGTTGCCCGCGTTCACCGAGCCGAACAGGTGACCCTGCTCGTCGGCGCGCGCGGTCGTCTTGAGCTCGATGCCCGTCAGCGTGCCGACGAGCGCCACGACCTCGGCCGTCTTCTTCGCCTCGAGGGCGTCGAGGACGAGACGGCGGCGCGCCATCGCCTTCGTGTTCTCGGCCGTGGCCTCCATCGCGATCTTCCTCGGGTAGAGGAAGTTGCGCGCGTAGCCCTGCGAGACCTTGACCACGTCGCCGCAGCGACCGAGGTCCTTCACGTGCTCGCGCAGGAGCACTTCGACATTGCGTGCCATGTGTGTTCCGTCCTCCGGATCAGCCCACGAAGGGCAGGAGGCCGATGTGACGCGCACGCTTCACGGCCTGCTTCAGCGCCTTCTGGCACTGCGAGCAGAAGCCGGTCCGCTTGCGCGAGTAGATCTGCGCGGAACCGTTGAGGAACCGCTTCAGGTTCTCGACGTCCTTGTACTCCGGCCAGGCGTCGTCGCAGTTGCGACCGGCGATCGGCGGGAGGGGTGCACGGCGGTCGCGACTCACGGGGCCACCTCCGCCGAAGCGCGTTCGGGACGGCGACCGCGCGGGCGGTCGTCCATCTCACCCTCGGCCAGGATGTCCTCCAGGGATTCCTGGACGGGCACGACCGGCTCGGGCTCGACGACGTCGTCGGGCGGCGGCGTCGGGACGACGAACCCTTCGGCGTTCTCGGCCGTCG
Organism: Planctomycetota bacterium; assembly: GCA_044221705.1. GTDB lineage: Bacteria > Planctomycetota > UBA1135 > UBA1135 > JAEUHZ01. The sequence continues at coordinate 18,333 of JBGAOR010000096.1, read as the reverse complement.
TGAGGTCGTGTTCCGTCGCGGGGATCTCGTCGACCTTCAGCAGCAGGTAGCGCAGGACGCGCTCCGACAGCTCGAGCTCGCGGCGGAGCTCCGGCAGCTTCGCGCCGGGGATGTCGAGGTAGGCGAGGATGTAGGTCGCGCGGTTCTTGCCGCGGATCGGGTAGGCCAGCCGGCGTTCATCCCAGCGACGGGACGTCAACACCGAACCTCCGTGCTTCGCGACGGCGTCTTGGATGACGCCCTTCGCCTTCTTCCAGTCCTCTCGCACCACGGCGTTGTCGAGGAGGAACATGCATTCGTACAGACTCAAAGTTCCTGGTTCTCCTTTCGTCATCGATGCGAGGGCCGGGAGGCGAAGTGCCCCTAGGTCCCTGGGTTCCAGCGGCTGTGGAACCGCGTCATGACGCCCTCGAGGTCCTCGCCGCCGAGCCAGGCGCGGATCGCATCGGCGGCTTCCGCCACCGAGATCTCCGCGTCCTGCATCTCCGCGTCCGAGAACCGCTCGAGCACATGGCGCGCCGCGTCGGTCCGGGCCTGGCCGATGCCCACGCGTACGCGCGGGAACCGGTCGGTCCCGAGGGATGCCACGATCGACCGCATGCCGTTGTGCGTGCCGGGACCACCGAACGCGCGGATCCGCAGGCGGCCGAGGTCGAGGTCCATGTCGTCGTAGACGACGAGGATCGAGCCCGGGTCGAGCTGCAGGTGTCGCGCGAGGGCGGTCACGGCGGCTCCCGAGAGGTTCATGAAGGTCAGCGGCTTCGCGTAGAGCGCGTCGAATCGCTTCGAGCGCGCGAACGTGAAGTGCGCCGGCCCCGTGTACCCGGGGAGTCGGCGTGCGGGTTCAAAGATCACACCCTCCTCGCTGGCGAGGCGATCGACGACGTGGAACCCGACGTTGTGTCGCGTCCACTCGTATTCGGGGCCGGGGTTGCCCAGTCCGAGGACGAGCCGCGTCACATTGAGTTCCAGGAGTCGATGCTCGTCCGGGGCCAGAGCGGTCCCGGACAGGAGGAGGGCCGAAGAGGATAGCGGCCGTCGGCGCGGCTGGGAATACGGAGCCAGGCTCCACTCCGCCGTTCTCGCCCTCCGCGCGGCGGGGTGGCCGTGCCGAGGGCGGCGAGAACGGCGGAGCGGAGCCTGACTCCGTACGTCAGCTGGCCGGAGCCGCCGGCGTGCCCGCCGCCGGAGCGGCCGGGGCCGCGGCCTCGGCGGCCGGGGCCGCCTCGACCTTGGCCGCGACGACGACGACCGCGATCTTCGTCTCGGGCGAGATGTGCACGAGCTCGACGCCCTTCGGCAGCTTGAGCTCCTTCGCCAGGACCGCGCCGCCCGTGTCGAGGCCACCGACGGGCACCTCGATCGAGTCGGGGATGTCCATCGGGAGGCACAGCACGGTGACGTGCGTGTGGATGTGGTTCAGCACGCCGCCCTTCGGGTGGCCCGTGAACTCGAGTTCGACCTCGGACTCCGTCTTCACGTCGCGCTGCACGCGCTTGAAGTCGACGTGGACGATCTGCTCGCCGAACGTGTTCCACTGCAGCTCGCGCACGACGGCCATCTCGAGCTTGCCGCCGATCTCGATCTCGTAGAGGTGGGTGTGGCGGCGGCGCGTCGCCATGAAGTTGTGCTCCTCGATGGACAGGTCGATGTGACCGTGCGTCGAGTCGGCGTTCATGCTGGCGGGGATGCGGCCTTCCGCGCGCAGGGCGCGGGCGGCACGGGTGCCGACGCGCGTGCGCAGTTCGGCCTTCAGGACTTCGCTCTTCTTGCTCATGACTGTCTCCGTCCCTGGCTGGTTCGTCGCCTGTCCCTCGATCAGGCCTAGCAGGGTTCTTGGAAGAGGGAGGAAACCGACTCGTTCCTGTGGATGTTCATGATCGCACGCGCCAGGAGCGGCGCGACGCTCACGACCTCCGTGTTCCGCGGCAACTGAGCGCGCGGCGGGATCGAATCGGTGATCAGGATCTTGTCGATCGGCGCCGCGTCGAGGCGCTCGACGGCCGGCCCGCACAGGACGGCGTGGCTGACGGCGATCGCGATCGTCTGCGCGCCGTACTTGCGGCAGACGCGCGCGGCCTCCGAGATCGAGCCGCCGGTCGAGATCATGTCGTCGACGAGGACGACGTTGCGCCCCTCGACGTCGCCGATGATGTGCTCGACGGCGATCTGCGAGCCGCTGATGCGCCGCTTGTCGACGATGGCGAGGTCGGCGTTGTCGAGCGACTTGGCGTAGCTGCGCGCCATCTTGATGCCGCCGACGTCGGGGGAAACGATCACCGGGCGGTCGAGCCCGAGGCGCCGCACCGCGTGGATGAGCGCGGGCTTCGCGTAGAGGTGGTCGACGGGGATGTCGAAGAACCCCTGGATCTGCGCCGCGTGCATGTCGAGCGTCAGGAGCCGGTCCGCGCCGCCGTTCACCAGCGTGTTGGCCACGACCTTGGCGCTGATCGGGACGCGGCCCTCGTCCTTGCGGTCCTTGCGCGCGTAGCCGTAGTACGGCATGACCGCCGTGATCCGGCCGGCGCTGGCGCGGCGCAGCGTGTCCAGGAGGAGCAGGAGCTCGATCCAGTTCTCGTTGACCGGCGGGCACGTCGGCTGGATGACGAAGCAGTCCGAGCCGCGCAGGTCGTCGTTGACCTTGATGTCGATCTCGCCGTCGGGGAAGCGCGCGATGTGCGCCGCCGCCAGCGGGATCGAGAGCGTCTTGGAGATGCCCTGCGCCAAGGCGGAGTGCGCGTTCCCCGCGATCAGGGTGATCTTCTCGCTGTAACCGAGCACTAGGACCTCCGCTCCCCTCTCTGCGCCCCGCCCGAGTCCTTGCCCGCGAGCTTCCTGGCCGGCACGCCGACCCAGACCTCGCCGGCCCCGACGTTCGAGTCGCGCGTCAGGATCGCGCCCGCGCCGGTCGTGGCGCCGTCCCCGATCGTGTTCGGCGCGACGATGACCGAGCCGCTGCCGACGAAGACGCGCTCGCCCAGCTTCGTCTTGTGCTTCTTCACGCCGTCGTAGTTGGCGAAGATCGTCCCGGCGCCGATGTTCGAGCGCGCGCCGATCTCGCCGTCGCCCAGGTACGCGAGGTGCTTGGCCTTGGCGTGGGCGCCGACCCGCGTGTTCTTCACCTCGACGAAGTTGCCGATCTCGGCGCCGTCCTCGAGCACGGCCCCGGCGCGCAGCTGGGCGAACGGCCCGACCTCGCAGTCGCGCCCGATCTTGACCCCGGCGCGGATGACGCTGCACGGCAGGATGCGCGTGCCGGCGCCGATCTCGACGCCGTGATCGACGTAGGTCGTCGCGGGATCCTCGATGTAGACGCCGTTCTCGAGGTGGGCCTCGAGGATGCGCAATTGCAGCGCCCAGCGCGCCTCCGCCAGGTGCGCCAGGGTGTTCACCCCGAGCCCCTCTTCCTCGTCGTCCAGCACGATCGCCTCGACCGGGCGGCGCTGCGCGACGAACGCGGCCAGCACGTCGGTGAGGTAGTACTCGCCCTGCGCGTTCGCGTTGCCGAGCTTCGGCAGCGCCGCGACGAGCCCCGGGCCGTCGAACGCGTAGACGCCCAAGTTCACCTCGTCGATCGCCTTCTGCGCCGGGGTCGCGTCGCGCTCCTCGACGATGCCGGTCACGGCGTCGGAGTCGTCGCGCAGGATGCGTCCGAACCCGCGCGGTTCCGCCGGCATCGCGGTCAGGATCGCCATGCCGTTCGCGGCCGATCCGGCCTGCTTCGCGACGAGCGCGCGCAGGGTCTCGGGCCGGAGACAGGGCATGTCGCCGTAGAGGACGACCGTGACCCCCGGATCCTGGCCCAGCACGGGCAGGCAGACCTGCAGCGCGTGACCGGTCCCGAGCTGCGGCTCCTGGCGCACGAAGCGCACGCGGTCGCCCAGACCCAGCGCGCGCACGGCCTGCTCGACCTCGGCGCCGCCGTGGCCGACGACGACGACGACGCGCTCGGGCTCGAGCGCCAGCGCCTGGTCCAGGACCCACGCGATCATCGGCCGCCCGCACAGGGGGTGCAGGACCTTCGGCTTCGCGCTCTTCATGCGCTTGCCGTGGCCCGCGGCCAGGATCACGACGGAGCCGGCGCGCTGTTTCGGGGGGGTGTTCACGCTCGTCGCTCGGGAGAGCGGGGCGAAGAGGGTAAGGGGACCGCGCGGAAGCGTCAAACGATGCGTCGCCGGGCAGGTATCTTCGTGACGACATGGACGCCGCCCTCCGACGCCTCGTCGACGCCGCGATCGCCGGGGAAGAGGACGCGCTGGAGCGCCTCGCGGCCGCCCTGCGCGCCGAGGAGCACTCCGGCGCGGCCTTGGACTCCCTGGCGCGCCACGCGAGCCCGCGCGTGCGACATGCCGTGCTCCAGGCGCTGGCCGGCCGCTCGGACACCGCGGCCGAGCGACACGTGCGCGCCGGGCTCGCCGACGAAGAGGACGACGTGCGCGCGGCCGCGGCGCGCCTGCTCGTCGCGCACGCCGCGTGGTGCACCGACGAGGACGTGCGCGCGCTCACGCTGGACGGCGAGTGGAGCGTGCGCCAGCTCGCCGCGAAGGCGGCGCGCGGAAGGCCGCAACTCCTCGACCGCGTGTACGCCCTGTGCTGCGACGACGACGAGGACGTGCGGCTCGCCGCGTTGCAGGGACTCGCCCTCGAACCGTTCGCGCGCTGCGCCGCCGTGCTGCTCGAGCGCTCGGCGGACGAACACGCGAAGCCGCGCCGCGCGGCGCAACAGGCGCTGGAGAAGCGCCTCGAGAAGGAGAGCGGGCCGGCGAACCTGACAGACGTCTCGCCGGCGGTGCTCGACAAGGCCCACACGGCGCTGAAGTCCGCCGCCACCACGTTCCCGCGTTCGGCGGGGTGGGTGGCGAGCATCGCCAGCACGGTCGTCGACGCGGCCGCGCTGGCCGGGTTCGGCGTCGATCTCTCCGCCGAGGTCCGCCGCGGCGAGCGCGCCCGCGGGCACGAGGTCTCCGACCGCGTGGCGCACCTGCGCGAGGTCCTCGTGCGCCCCGGCGCGCGCTCGGCCGTGCTGCTCGGACCGCCGGGATCGGGGAAGAGCGCGATCGCGAACGAGCTGGCGCACGCGCTGTCGTCCGAAGGCTGGTTCGTGCTGCGCCTCTCCCCCGCCGACCTGCTCGTCGGCACGAAGTACATCGGCGAGTGGCAGACGCGGCTCTCCGACCTCGTGCGTCACGCGCGCCGCCCGAAGCGCGTGCTGCTCGTCGTGCCGAACGTGCACGAGCTCGTCGACGTCGGCCGCGCCAGCGAATCGCTCGAGAGCGCGGCCACGATGCTCTTGCCGCTGATCGAGAACGGATCGATCGCGCTGGTGGGCGAATCGACGCCCGAGGCGTTCGCGTCGGCGGCGCAGCGCGTCCCCTCGCTCGGCCGCGTGCTGGAGATCGTGCGCGTCGAGGCCGCCGACACGGCGCGCACGCAGCGCATCCTGGAGCGCATCGCGTCCGACGCCGGAGCCGACGTGCCGCGCGAGACGCTGGCGCGCCTGTCCGAGATCGCGGAGCTGATGCTGACGGGCGCGGCGCAGCCGGCGCGCAGCGCGGGACTCCTGCGCACCGTGCTCGATCGCGCGCGCAAGATCGCGCCGGGGCAACCGCCGCGCTTCACGCCGCGCGACGTGCTGGCCGCCGTGTCCTCCACGACCGGCGTTCCGGTCGAGCTGCTCGACGACGAGGTGCCGCTCGACCTCTCGCGCGTCCGCGCCTTCTTCGAGTCGCGCGTGATGGGCCAGCCCGAGGCCGTCGACGCCGTCGTCGAGCTCGTGACGCTCGTGAAGGCCGGGCTCACCGACCCGAAGAAGCCGGCGGGCGTGTTCCTGTTCGTCGGACCGACCGGCGTCGGCAAGACGGAGCTCTCGCGCGCGCTGGCCGAGTACCTGTTCGGCGACGCGAACCGCCTCGTGCGCATCGACCTGTCCGAGTACGCGACGGAGCACGCGCACGAGCGGCTGCTCGGCGGCCGCGGGCGCCCCGGCGCCCTGACCGGCCCCATCCGCGAGCGACCGTTCTCCGTGGTGCTGCTCGACGAGGTCGAGAAGGCGAACCAGAACGTGTTCGACGTGTGCCTGCAGCTGTTCGACGCCGGGCGCCTCACCGACGCGGCCGGATCCACGGCCGATTTCACGCGCTCCATCGTCATCCTGACGTCGAACGTGGGCTCCGCCGTGCCCACGGAATCGCGGCTCGGCTTCGGCCGCGAGCGCCCGGCCGCACCCGACGCCGAGTCGGTCGAGCGCGCGCTGCGCCAGTTCTTCCGGCCCGAGTTCCTGAACCGCATCGACCGCGTCGTGCACTTCCGGCCGCTCGCGCTCGAGACGGCCGAGCGCATCGCCCAGCGCGAGCTCTCGCGCGTGCTCGACCGCAGCGGCATCGAGCGCCGCAACCTCACGATCGCGCCGAGCTCGGGCGTCGTCGCGCTGCTGCTCGCGCGCGGCTACTCGCCGGCGTTCGGCGCGCGTCCGCTCAAGCGCACCGTCGAGCGGCTCGTGCTGCTGCCCCTGGCGCGCGCGCTCGCGGTGGGCGAGGTCCAGAACGGCTCGTACATCGCGCTCGTCGCGCGCGGCGACCGCATCGAGATCGAGGTCGAGCCGCCCGAGTCCGACGTCGTCGCCGGCGAGGCGCCGCGCGCGAGCCGCTCGCTCGAGGACGTGCGCGCACGCGCGGCGCGCCTCGCGGAGTCGGCCGACGCGCGCGCCGCGAACCTGGAACCGCTGCGCGCGCGGCGCAGCGAGCTGGTCGCGCGCACGAGCGAGCCCGGCTTCTGGGACGAACGCGAGAAGGCCATCGCCGCGCTCGACGACCTGCACCGCGTGGAAGCCGTGCTGGACCGCGCCGCGGCGCACGACGCGGCCGCGCGCGCGCTGGCCGAGCACGCGCTGCGCGAACGCGAGCCGCGCGAGGCGGGCCGGCTGCACGAACGCTTGCGCGCACTCGAGGCCGAGGGCGAGCGCGCCGACGTACTGGCCACGCGCGGGCTGGCCGGCGACCTGGCCGACGCCGCGGTCGTCGTGTCGCTCGTGCGCCGCACGGGCCCGGCGTTCCCGGCCGTCGAGCCCGTGGCGCGGATGTACATCGCCTGGGCCGAGCGGCTCGGGCTGGACGTGGAGGTCCTCGACGACCGCCGCGACGAGGCCGAGTCCGAGGACGTCGTGGCGCTCGCACTGCGCGGCGCCGGCGCGCACGCCCTGCTCGCGCACGAGGACGGCGACCACCGGTTCCTGGACTCGTCGTCCGGCGCGCGCGAATCGCGCGCGGTCGTGCGCGTCGAGGTCCTGCGCCTGCCGCCGGCGGAGGGCGGACTCGACCGTGCGCGCGTGCGCGTCGAGAAGCGCGCGCTCGGCAGCGGTGCGACGGGTCGGTTCCTGGCGGCCCCGCGTTGCGAGCTGCGGCTCGCGCTGGACAAGGGTCCGGCCTCGCTGCGCGCCTGGTCGGAGAGCGACGCCGAGTCGGAGATCCTGCGCCGTCTGCCCCTGCTCGCGGCGCGGCGCGCGGCGCAGAAGCTGGGATCGGCCGCGCCGGTCGTCGTGCGCCGCTACGTGCTGGGGCCGTCGCCCGTCGTGCGCGACCGGCGCACGGGCGTCTCGACGGGGCGCGTGGGCCAGGTCCTGGCCGGCGACCTCGACCTGCTGCGCGCTCCGACCTCCTGATCCGGACGATCAGAGCTGCTTCGCCGCGAAGGTGTCGCCCTGGCGCACGTCGCCCGTGTCGAACCCCTTCTGGAACCAGCGCGCGCGCTGCGCGGCCGTGCCGTGCGTGAACGAATCGGGCGACACGCGCCCTGCGCGCGGCGCTGGAGCACGTCGTCGCCGATGCGCGACGCGGCGCGCGCAGCTTCCTCGAGGTCGCCCTGCTCGAGCAGGTCCTTGGCCTTCTGCGCGTGGTGCGCCCACACGCCGGCGTAGAAGTCGGCCTGCAGTTCGAGGCGCACCGAGAGTTCGTTCTTCTGCGCTTCGCTCAGCCCGCGCTCGGCGTCGTGCACCTGGCGCGAGGTGCCGAGCAGGTTCTGCACGTGGTGCCCGACCTCGTGAGCGATCACGTAGGCCTGCGCGAAGTCTCCCGGCGCGCCGAGCTCGCGGTCGAGCTGCCGGAAGAAGCCCAGGTCGAGGTAGACCTTGGAATCGCCCGGGCAATAGAACGGGCCGACCGCCGCGCTCTGCGTCCCGCACGCCGACGCGACCGCGTCGTCGAACAGGACGAGCCCGGGCTCGCGGTACTGCGGCAGCAGGCCGTGCCACACGTCCTCGGTCGTCGCCAGCACGGCCGAGACGAATTCGGCCTGCTCGTCGTCGGCCGCCGTACGCGCCCGCGGCGCGTCGGGCGCGGCCAGCGGATCTCCCCCGCCGCCCAGCATGCCGATCAGGCTCGACGGATCGCCGCCCGCGAGCATCACGACGACGATCACCGCGACGAGGCCGAGCCCGCCGCCGACCATCCCGCGGCCCGGCATGCGCGGCCCGCCGGCGCCGCGGCGGTCCTCGACGTTCTCGCTGCGACGTTCGCCTTGCCAGCGCATGGTGTGCTCTCCGTGGATCGGCGCACATTGCGCGCGCGGCCGACAGACTACACGCCCAGCGGATTGGACGCCTCGAGCACCAGATCGGCGTGCTCGCGCGGCGGCACGGCCGCGTCGAACGCGCGGCTCGCCGGCAGGAGGTGTCGACGCAAGCGCAACAACGCTTCGGCGCCGTGCGAGCGCACGTCGCGGCCCGCGAGCCGGCGCAGGCACGTCGTCTCGTCGACCTCGAGGTGCAGGAGGCGCGCCAGCTTCGGCCGCAGCGCCGGGTGCGCCAGGAACGGACCGTGCACGATCGCCGCGGTGCCGACGGGGACCTCCGCGAGGCGCGCGTCGAGCCCATCGAGGTCGTAGCCCTGCGTGAGGAGATCGAGCGGCCGCGCCGCCGCGATGAACGCCGTCGAGCCCAGGTCCTGATCGAGCCCCGCGCGCAGGTGGTCCTCCAGCGCGACGACGACGGCGGGCTGGCCGCGCGACTCCAGGATGAGCCCGATGTCGCGCGCGAAGAGCGACTTCCCGGCGCCGGGCGGCCCGGTGACGCCGATCGTCCGCGGCGGGTTCGTGGGATCCACGTCGAGCCACTCGAGCGCGCCCTCGATCCAGCTCGCGCGCCGCTCGAGCCGCGGAATCAGGTCGACCATGGACTCGATGACGGCCTCGGCCTCGACCTCCTCGCCCTCCGGCGCGAAGCCGCGCGCGAGGTGGACGTGCGGGAGCCCGTTCTCCCAGGCCGCGTCGCGGTCGCCGAGACGGTCGCCGACCATGACCGCCGCGCGCGTGCCGAAGCGGGCCAGGATGTCGGCCACCATGTCGGACTTCGTGCGCACGCCGGCGCTGTCGAGACAGCGGGCCTCGCTGGCCCAGCGCGCGAGCCCGAGGCCGTCCATCATGCTGGCCAGGTAGTCCCGCCCGCAGTTGCTGGCGATGCCGATCTGCACCGAGCGGTTCGCGAGCGCGTCGAGCGTCTCGGCGACCCCGGGCAGCAGCGCGGCGCCGCCGGCGCGCAGCGCGCGGTGCTCCTCCTCCTCGCAGGCGGCCATCACGCGCGCGCGCGCGGCCGGCGGAAGGTCGGGGAAGATGCGCGCGAAGCCCTGCGCCAGCGGGAGGCCGACGAGGGACATCCACTCCGCCGCGCTGGGCAGCGGACGGTCGAGTCCGAGCTCCGCGAACGCGCGCCGCGCTCCGACGCGCGCCGCGTCGACCCAGAAGCGGTCGGTCGCGACGAGCGTGCCGTCGAGGTCGAACACGACGGCGTCGAAGAGGAAGGGTGTCGCGGACATGGAGGGCGCGCGCGGAAACGTTCGCAAGCGCGGGGGCGCGCATTACTCTAGGGGTTCGTGTTCCAAAGCGCCGCACCTCGATTCTCGACGCCCATCGTTCGCGTGCTCGCGCTCGCGTTCTGCGCGGTCGGCGCGCAGCCGGTGTTCCGCGCAGTCGGCGCGGGAGAGACTCCGACGCCGGACGGAGCGCGTTCGCGCGAACTCCTGCTCGAGCTGTGCGAGACCACGCGACTCGCCGGCACGCGCGCGTCGCAGGTCGCGGCCCTGCACGTGGCGCGGCGGCTCGAGCAGGCCGGCTGGACGGCCGAGGTCGAGCCGCGCGTCGTGATGTTGAGCTATCCGCGCCGCACGGAGCTCGCGGTCTTCGACGCATCCGCCGCGAAGCCGCTGCACGAGCGCGTCGAGTCCTTCGATCCCGACCGCGTTCCCGCCGGCGACGTGCCGCTCTACAACGCCTGGTCCGCCAGCGGTCGCGTGCGCGGACCGGTCGTCGACGCGGGGCGCGGACTGCGCGCCGACTTCGAGCGCCTGCGCGGCGCCGGCGTGCAGTTGCGCGGCGCGATCGCGCTGTGCCGTTACGGCGGTTGCTACCGCGGCATCAAGGTCGACCTCGCGGCGCAGTACGGCTGCGCCGCGGTGCTCCTGTGGAGCGATCCGAAGGGCGACGGCGCCGACAAGGGACCGACGTGGCCCGCCGGTCCGTGGAAGCACGCCTACGAGGCGCAGCGCGGATCGATCTCCCCCATGGGCCGCACGCCCGGCGATCCGTCGACGCCGGGCTGGCCGTCGCCGAAGCCGGGCGAGTCCGCGCGCCGGTTGTCCGACGCGGAACTGGCCGAGGCGTTGCCGCGGATCCCGTGCATGCCGATCGGCGCGGCGGAGGCGCGGATGCTGCTCGAGGGCCTCGAGAAGCACGCGTTCCTCGACAAGGACGGGAAGGCGAGCGACGAAGCCGTAGGTCCGGGGCCGCGCGAGGCGCTGATCGGGATCGACGCGCCGCGCGAGCTGCGCACGATCTGGAACGTCGTCGGCACGCTGCAGGGCGCGAGCGACGAGTTCGTCATGGCCGGCGGCCACCGCGACGCGTGGGTGCGCGGCGCGAACGACAACGGATCGGGATGCGTCGTGCTGCTGCGCGCCGCGCAACAGCTGGGCGAGCGCGCGAGGACGGGCTGGAAACCGCCGCGCACGCTGAAGCTCGCGTTCTGGGACGCCGAGGAGTTCGGCCTCATCGGCAGCACGGAATGGGGCGAGGCGCACGCCGACCTCGTGCGCGCGCAGTGCGTCGCGTACGTGAACTCCGACGCGTCCGTCTCGGGCACGAAGTTCGGCGGCGCGAGCGGCACGCCGGGGATGCTCGGCGCGCTCGAGCCCGTGCTGCGCGGCGTGACCGGCGTGGACGGCCGATCGCTCTGGGAACAGTGGACCGAGAAGAGCGCGCAGCCCGAGCTGTCGCTGCCCGGCTCGGGATCCGACTTCGCGGTGTTCGTCCACCACCTCGGCGTGCCCTTCGTCGAGCTCGGTTTCGGCGGCAACGGCGGCGGCCAGTACCACACGGACTTCGACGACGTCGGGATGGTCGAGCGGTTCCTCGATCCGGGCTACGCGGGGCACGAGCTGAGCGCGCGCGCGCATGTCGAACTGTTGATCGCTCTCGCCGCGCACGGCCACGCCGCGTTCGACGGTGCCGACGCCGCGCGACGGATGCAGCGCGAGGCCGCGGCCCTCGCCGCCGGAGCCGGCGCCGACGCCGCGCTCGCGGAGGTCGCGAACGAGCTCGCGGCCTCGTTCGGCGCGACCGCCGAAGCCCTCGCCGCGCATCCCGAGGCCGGGCGCACGTGGCTGCGCGACATGAGCTCGACGGCCGGCGTCCCCGGCCGCGAGTGGCACAAGAACGTGATGTGGACCTCGGGCCTCGAGGACGGCTACGGCTCCGAGACGTTCCCCGCACTGCGCGCCGTCCGCGGCGGCGGTGCGGAGAAGCTGCGCGCGGCGGCCGCGCCGATCCTGGACGGGCTGGCGCGCATCCGTGCCGCCGCCGCGGCGCGCTGAGACCTCGCGTGAAGCGTCTCTGGGCCTTCTTCCGCCGTTTCCTGAAGCACAAGCGCCAGCTCGTCGCCGGGTTCCTGTGCATCCCGGCCGCGCAGCTGCTCGACGTCGCGATCACCGTCGTGATCGGCAAGACGCTCGACCGCCTGCGCACCGCCAGCGACGCCGACTTCCTGCTCGGCATCGTCGGCATCGTGATGGGCCTCTCGCTCGTGCGCGGCGTCTTCCGCTACCTGCAGCGCTGGTGGATCGTCGTCGTTTCGCGCTGGGTCGAGAACGAGCTCAAGCAGGACCTGTTCGACAAGCTCGTGTCGCTGCCGCTGTCGTTCCACGCCGCGAGCCGGTCGGGCGACGTCGTGAGCCGCGTCACGAGCGACGTCGAGAACGTGCGCATGTTCCTCGGCCCGGGGATGATGTACACGCTCGGCGCGGTCGTCATGGTGCCCGTGTCGCTCGGGCTGCTCTTCTCGATCGACGCGCCGCTCGCGGCGACGATGCTCGTGCCGCTGCTCCTGATGGGCCTGGGGATGAAGGCCTTCACGCCGCGCATCCACAAGTGGAGCCAGGCCGTGCAGGAGTCGCTGGCCGAGATCGGCCACCGCGCGCAGGAGAACTTCGGCGGCATCCGCGTCGTGAAGGGCTACGGCCGCGAGGAATCGCAGGTCGTCCGCTTCGAGCGCGCGTCGCACGAGAACCGCGACAACCAGATCCTGCTCGGGCGTTCGCGCGGCATCACGCACGCGCTGACCCACGGCGCGAACGACTTCACGTTCGTGGTGATCCTGGTCGTCGGCGGCATGGCGATGATCGACCGCCGCATGGCCGCCGGCGACCTGTTCCAGTTCATCGACCTGACCTTCAAGGTCTTCTGGCCGATCATCGCCGTCGGCTGGATCGCGGGCATGTACCCGCGCGCGCTGGCCAGCGCGGAGCGCATCGACGAGCTGCTCGAGCGCGAGTCGGACCTGGTGGAGCCGGCGTCGCCCAGGTCGCTCGAGCCCGTGCGCGGCGCGCTCTCGCTGCGCGACGTGTCGTACGCGTACCCGGGCACGACGACCCCGGCCGTATCCGGGCTCACGGTCGAGCTGCCGGCCGGCCGCGTGCTGGGCATCGTCGGTCCCACGGGCAGCGGCAAGACGACGGCGCTGATGCTCCTCGCGCGGATGATGGACCCGACCCAGGGCGTCGTGCGCATCGACGGCACGGACCTGCGCGAGACGTCGCTCGCGAACGTGCGCAGCGCGCTCGGCTACGTACCGCAGGACAGCTTCCTCTTCTCCGACACGTGGCGCGACAACGTGTCGTTCGGCCTCGAGGCGCCGATCGACGACGCGCGCCTAGCTCCGCTGGCCGCGGACGTGTGCATGACCGACGAGGTCGCGCGCTTCCCGAACGGCTTCGACCAGCGCATCGGCGAGCGCGGCGTGACGCTGTCCGGCGGCCAGCGTCAGCGCACCTGCATCGCGCGCGCCCTGGCCCGCGACCCGCGCATCCTGGTGCTCGACGACGCGCTCTCGGCCGTCGACACGGAGACGGAAGCGAAGCTGATCGCGAACCTGCGCGCCGCCGGCCGCGGGCGCACGGTCGTGATCGCGGCGCACCGCTTGAGCTCGGTCGTCGCGGCCGACCTCGTCGTCGTGCTCGGCCGCGACGGGCGCGTCGAGACCCAGGGTCGCCACGCGGACCTCGTGAACCGGCCCGGCTGGTACCGCGAGACGTGGCAGCGACAACAGGCCCGCGACGAGCTCTCCGTCCTGTGAAGAAGGCCAAGCAGTCGAAGGACGAGGAGATCGACCCGCACGACGACGTGGTCGCCGGGAAGTCGTGGGACAACCGGCTCATGCTGCGGCTCGTGCAGTTCGCGCGGCCGCACGTGCACCTCTTCGCGTGGAGCTTCGTCGTGCTGGCGGGCGTGTTCGCGCTCGACGTGCTGGGCCCGTGGATGTGGCGCCACGTGCTCGACGGGCCGGTGCAGGCCGCGATGGACGCGCGCGCGGCGGATCCGGCCGCGGACACGTCGATCCACCTGCGGACGTTCTGGCTGTGGATCGGCGGCTATCTGGCGATGGTGCTCGCCTCCATCGTGCTGCGCTACTTCGAGATCGCGCAGCTGAACCACACGGGCCAGGTCGTCATCGCCGACCTGCGCACGAAGCTGTTCCGGCACATCCAGTCGCTCGACCTGTCCTTCTTCGACGGGCGGCCGACGGGTTCGCTCGTGACGCGCGACACGAGCGACGTCGAGAACCTGAACGAGATGTTCACGTCGGGCATCGTCGTGCTGCTCTTCGACCTCCTGAAGGTGGTGCTGCTCCTGGCGCTGCTCTTCTGGCTCGACTGGCAGCTCGCGGCCGTGGTGCTGGCCGGCACGCCCGTGCTGATCGGGATCAGCCTGTACTTCCGCGGCGGCGCGCGCGACGCACACCGCGCCGTCCGCGCGCGGCTCGCGCGCCTGAACGGCTACCTGCAGGAGGTCCTGCAGGGCGTGCGCGTCGTGCAGGTCTTCCGGCGCGAGAAGCAGGTCTCTGCGCGCTTCGCCGACCATCTCTCGCACTACCTCACGGCCAACCTGCGCACGATCTTCCTCTTCGCGCTGTTCTTCCCGGCGATCGACTTCGCCGTGACCGGGATCCAGTCCGCGACGCTGTGGGTCGGCGGCGTCTCGATCGTCGGCCGCGAACTCTCCTACGGCGAGTTCGTGCAGTTCTGGTTCTACGTGGCGATGCTCGTCGCGCCGATCCGCGAGCTGGGCGAGCGCTACAACGTCCTGCAGAGCGCGTTCGCGTCCGCCGAGCGCGTCTTCCAGGTGCTCGACACGGCCCCCAAGGTCGTCGGCGGCACGCGCGTGATCGAGGCCGCCGACGTGCGCGGCCACGTGCGCTTCGAGGACGTCTCGTTCACGTACGACGGCACGACCGAGGTGCTGTCGCACGTCACCTTCGAGATCCTGCCCGGCCAGACCGTCGCCGTCGTCGGCGCGACCGGCGCGGGCAAGTCGACGATCGTGAACCTGCTCCTGCGCTTCTACGAACCGACGGGCGGACGGATCACGCTCGACGGCGTCGACCTGCGCGAGCTGGACCTCGAGCGCCTGCGCTCCGTCTTCGGACTCGTGCTTCAGGAGGACTTCCTGTTCGCCGGCACGGTGCGCGAGAACCTCGTCATGGACCGGCTCGAGGTCGACGAGGACGCACTGGAGGTCGCGCTCGACGCGAGCCGCGCCAGCGAGCTCGTCGACCGCCTCCCCGGCGGCTTGACGGCGATGGTCGCCGAGCGCGGCGGCACGTTCTCGACCGGCGAACGCCAGCTGCTCGCGATGGCGCGCGCGCTGGCCGGCAAGCCGCGCATCGTGATCCTCGACGAGGCGACGGCCAGCGTGGACTCGAACACCGAGTCGCGCATCGAGGACGCGACGGACAGATTGCTCGCGGGGCGCAGCGCGCTCGTCGTCGCGCACCGCCTCTCCACCGTGCGCCGCGCCGACCGGATCCTCGTGATGCACCGCGGCCAGCTGCGCGAGTCGGGCACGCACGACGAGCTGCTGGCGCACGACGGGATCTACGCGCGCTTGCACCGGCTGCAGTTCGCGGAGGCGGGGGCGGTCTGAGGGGCGGCCCCCCCCTTCCAGGGCCCGGGAAGGCCGACGTGGCTGAAATTCCACCAGTTGCTGGGTGATTTTCAACCACACGGCGGCCGGCGCCGAGCGTTCAGGAGCGCGAGGACGTCGCGGCCCTCAGGCCTGCTGGACCAACGCTGGGGTCGGACTCAGTGGCTTCCACAGGTGCGCCCGCATCGAAGCTGCCTCGGCTCAGTCTCGGCCGAGGGCTTCCAGCTCCTTCTCGAGAAATGGCCCTCCCGCACCTGGCCATTCGCGCATGAGCGCGAGCGCCTCTTGCACGAGGGAAACACGATCCGGGCCAGAGGGCATCTCCCTGGCCCGCGCGGCCAGCGCGATCCCGAGCGCGCTCGCCGTCGTCGCACTTGGATCAAGCTGGTGCGCAGCGCGGAAGTGCCGCACCGCGACCTCCGGCCGGCCCAAGTCGAGTTGCATCCAGCCGGCGAGTTCTCTCGCACGCGCGCGCGCATCGGATCGCAGGTCGCGATCGAGCGCGAGGACCTGCAGCCGGTCGAGCATCGGCTCGAGCTGCCGCAACTTGCGTTCGCGGCGCTCCGCAAGTTCCTCCTCCGTTGGCGCAGCACCGGTGGACCCGCGGGTGCGACTCTCGTTCGACCACTGGGCGCTCATGCGCGCGGTCTCGACCAACGCGGCCCCAGCGCGAAGGTCGGCCGCTGCCGGATCGAACGTTCGCGCGAGTGCGAAGCGCTTGTCGGCTTCGTCGAGATTGCCGACTTCCAAAGCGGCCCACGAGGCCAGCGAGTTCGCGCGGAAGCGCTCGCGCGGAAACACCCTCTCGTCGTCGGCGATGGCCGATGCGCGCGTCAGGATGTCGCGCATCTGCGCGGCGCCCGCATCGCGGGACGGTCCCTTGGGTTCGCGCACGAGCCGCGACGCGCGACGGTGGTCGTAAGTCAGCACGAGCAGGTTCACGCGCGCCGTCCGCGGGTGCTTCGCGATCAGGGACTCTGCGAGCCGGCGCCCGTCCGCTTCGCGACCGGGCTCGCCGAGCCACTGCACGGACAGGTTGAAGTCGCGCTCGTCGTAGTCCTCGGCGCGATCGGACGCGGGCAGCGCGGGCACGTAGGCGAACAGCAGCGCCACGAAGAGCGAGCTCGCGAGCACGCCGATCTCGATGCGCTGCCGCGCGCGGATCCACGCCACGCCCTGCACGCACGTGAACGCCGCGAACGGCGCGAGCAGCACGAGCAGTGGCAGCCGCGCGCGGTCGCTCGTCACCGTCAGCACGATCGTCCCGAGGTACAGCGCGAAGAGCAGCGCGACCTCCGTCGCTCCGCCTGCACAACCGGCCGGCGCGCGGCGACGCGCGAGCGCGAGCACGGTCCACGCCAGCATGCCCGCGAGCCCGAGAGCCCCCGTCACGCCGAAGTCCGGCCACGGGAGGCGCGCGATCGCGACGTAGCGCGCGTCCCAGTCGATCATGTGGTTGTCGGGCACCTCGTAGCGCCCGAGCGACAGCCTCAGCTTGTTCCACAGGATCCGCGCGTGCAGCAGCGGGTCCTCGCGCATCGAGCGCAGCGCCTCGCCCATCCAGAACGAGCTGACCTCGTTCGGCAGGAGCTCGCGGCCCGCGCGGCGCTCGGCCTCGTGCTTCCAGTCGCCGGCCTCGAATTCGGGGATGCCGCGCACGAACGAGAACTCGGTCGCGCGGCCGTACGGGTTCTCGGCGTTGTTCCCGCCGTAGACGTTCGTGCCCGCGCCGCTCGTCGTCAGCACGAACGCGCCACCCACGTGCGCGTTGCGCCACGCGACGGGGCCGAGCACGCAGGCGACGCCCAGCACGAACGCGGCGGCGTGCGCGAACGCCGGGCCGACGCGCTCGCTCTGGAACCGCTTGCGCAAGAGCGGCCAGGCGGCCAGCACGGGCAACAGGACGAGCACGTTGCCGCGCAGCAGCGCTCCCATCCCGCCCAGGACCCCGATCGCGAGCCACGCGATCCGTGCACGATTTCCCGAGAGAGAACGGCTGCGCACGATGAGCAACGCCAGCGCGGCGAGCACAGGCAAGAACAGGTTCTCCTTCAGGATCAGGCTCGGGAAGATCAGGCCCGGGCCGTGCAGCGCGACGAGCCCGGCCGCGACGAAGCCCGCGGCGCGGCCGAAGAGCCGCCGCGCGATCAGGCCCACGAGCACGATCGTCGCTGCCCACAGGCAGCAGTGCGCGATCCGCGCCGCGTGCAGGCTCTCCCCCACGATCGCGTACAGCGACCCGAGCGCGTACGGGTACAGCGGCTCCTGGAAGAAGACCTCGCGGCCCATCCAGTCCCCGCCCGCGATCGCGCGCGCCCAGCGGTCGTAGCTGCGCTCGTCGATGACGACCGACAAGGCGTTCGGGTGCGACGCCTGGTACTGCGCGACGGCGACGAGGCGCAGCGCGAACCCGATCGCGGCGATCGCCAGGATCAGCGCGAGATCGCGGCGCGTGCTCGTACTCGGCGGCGCGCCGTCCTTGGCGTCGACGCTCACGCGCGCGGCGTCTCCCAGCGCTCGGGCACGGGCTCGCTGCGCTCCGCGCGCGACGCGGCCTCGATCGTGCGCACGAGCTCGAGCCAGCGCCGGCCCAGCGGCGTGAACGCGAAGGCGACGCCGGCGCCGAGGACGGCGATCGCGCTGAAGTGGAATCCGACGCCGAACAGGATCGCGGCCATCGCGGGGACCGCGAGCCACGTCGCGATCGGCGCGGCGCGCGGGCCGGCACGGTACGCCCAGGCCTGCACGGTTTCGAGCGGTCCGCGCGCCGGGATCGGGCCGCGCCGCACGACCTGGAACCACGCGCGCGCGCGGCGGGAGGCCTGCGCGTCGCGTTCGGGACCGGCGGGCGTCTTGACCTCGAGGAAGCGCGCG
>JBGAOR010000095.1:0-19274 GCA_044221705.1 Planctomycetota bacterium | reverse complement strand
CGATCCGGGCACCGCAACGAGCCAGGCGGGCCGGCACCGCCCACGCGCCAGCGGCGGTGCCTTCACCCGAGCACGCTGCCCGCTCGCACCGGCTGCGAGGTCCCCCCGACTTCGAGCGAGCCCCCCGAGCGGCCCCACGCCCCGCGTGGGGAGAGCCGGTCCTCGGTGCGAGTTCCCTGACGCTCCGCGCGGACCGGGGCCTCCCGGCCCGGCCTTTTCCCGTCCCTGAGGGTGCGCAGCCGCACTACTCTCTCTCGCATGCCGACCCCGGGACCGAACGGCGCCCCGCGCCGCCCCGCCTTCCTCGACGCGCCGGAACCGACGCCCTTCTGGCGGTCGGCGGAGTTCGCGCGCTTCAGCCTGCTCGCGTTCGTCGCGCTCGGGCTCGCCGGCGCCTTCCTGTACTTCCAGCGCGCTCAGGAACGCATCGCGACGCCGCCCCCCACCGCGGCAGCCTCCACGAACCCAGCGCTCCCGGCGACCGCCACGCTGACGCCCGAGCAGCGCGCTGAGCGCGAGGCCTTCCTCGCCAGCGCATTCGAGGGCGCACTGCGCGACCAGGCCGACGGGGCGCGTCTCCAGGACACGACGGGCTCGCGCAAGCTGCTCGAGCAGATCTCCAAGTTCGATGCCGAGGACTTCACGGCGCGGACCCAGCGCACGCTGGCGTACGCGCCTGTCCTGGCGGACCCGGACGCCTGGCGCGGCCAGTTCGTGCGCGTGTCCGGCGTCCTGGGTGAGATCTGGGCCGAGAAGCTGGCGCGGCCCGTGGTCGGCCGCGAGAGCATCTGGCGCGGCCAGCTCCTGTCGGGCGAGGAGTTCAGCGAGCCGACCCTGCTCGAGTTCGTCGACCGCCCGTTCCCCGCGCTGACGCTGCGCGATCTGCGGCACCGGGCCGTCGAGGTCGAGGGCGTGTTCTACCGGACCGGCACCTTCGACAGCGAGTACGTGAACGGGAAGGGCGAGACCGTCGAGGCCACGTGGACCGTGCCCTGGGTCTTCGTGCGCAACGTCCGCCTGATCGACGAGGGGCAGAGCCCGTCGCACACCTTCCTGAACGACCACCCGATGCTCGTCCTCGGGGTGCTCGCCTTTGTGATCTTCGGCACCCGGCTGTTAGTCTCCTGGTTCCACAGTCGCCGGCGCCGCCAGCGACGACCGAAGGCGCAGCCGAGCATCCGCGCGATGTTCGAACAGAAACTCCGGGAGAAGGGCCTCCCCCCCGCTCCTCCCTCCCCCCCGAAACCCTGAACACGATGGCCACGGAGAAGACCGACAACCCGGGCGAGCGCCCCTGTCCATGAAGGAGCGCCCAGCAGGCGCAGCCGAGCCGAAGCGGAGGCGGCGGAGCCCCGGCACCGTCCGGCTCGCCGGTGCCGGCCGCGAAGCCGGCGGCTCGACCCGCGCCCGCACCGCCGCGAAACCGGCAGCGAAGCCGGCGCCGACGGCAGCGGCTGCACCCACGGCGCGACGACCGCCGCGCGTCCGAGCGCTCCCGCCCCCAAGCCCGCGGCACCGCGGCGCGACGCCAAGGCGATGAGCGCCGACGTGCAGCGCGAGGTCGAGATGCTGCGCAAGCGACAGGACAAGTGGCTCATGTACGGCTGGATCGTCGCCGGGGTGCTGATCCTCGTCGCCGGCGGCGCGTACATGTACTCGCGCCACACGGTGACGACCCGCGAGGAAGCGGCGGCCGCTTACGTGCAGTACATGAAGGATCTCCAGAAGGAGATCACCTCGATGCCGCTGAACAGCATCGACGCGGCCAACAAGATCATCGCGCGCGCGGAGGAGACCAAGGTCACCGTGCGCCTGCCGAGCGGCGCGCAGGACACCGGTTGGAAGGACACGTTCGTGCCGGAAGTCACCGGCAAGATCTCCGGGATGGTGGGCAAGGCCACGAGCTACATCAAGACCGAGACGACGCGCAACGAGCTCATCAACGGGCTCGCCGCGCTCGAGGCCGCGGTCCGCGACGCGGCCAACAAGAAGCCCGAGGAACTGGCGCAATTGAAGCGTCGCCTGACCGAGTACGAAGGCGGCGCGTCGCAGATCGGCACCGAGTTCGAGACGCGCGTCGCACGCGCGAAGATCGACCTGAACCGCGCCGTCGCGAAGCGCCTCTTCGACGAGGCCAAGGTCGTCGCGTCGAAGGGCGAGGCGCGCGCCGCGCTCGTGGCCTACGCCAAGGCCGAGGACGAGCTGCGCGCGCTCATGGACGAGGCCTACACCAAGCGCAACCAGGACGCGATCAGCTGGGTCGAGCCGCTCTACCAGGAGGCGATCACGGAGTCCGACAAGATCTCGACGGCTGCGTTCACGCCCGAGGTCATCGAGAAGACGCCCTGGATCGACGTGCTGGCCACGCCCGACATCAAGGGCGCCAACGACGGGTTCAAGGGCTTCCGTCAGGAGAACGGACAGATCCAGGCGATCGGACCCGACCCGGGTTCGAAGCGCGAGGGCATCTTCTCCGTCGGCGACCTCGAGAACTGGCGCGACTTCGTCATGGAGGTCGAGTTCGTCCCGGTCCGCGGGCACACCAAGCTCTACTGGCGCCTGGGTAAGCAGGTCCAGGCGGCGCCCGACGAGGTGCACGTCGACCTCGCGGGCACCGACGGCTACAAGCCGGGCCAGACCTACTCGATCAAGGCCACGTACATCGGCAGCAAGCGCACGTTCGAGTACAGCCCCAACCTCGAGAGAGACGTCGACATCGTCGACGGGATCGGCTGGCGCAAGCAGCGCGTCGGTGCCTTCGGATTCGTCCTCTCGGAGGGCGCGGAGTTCAAGGTCACGAAGCTGCGCATCAAGGTCCTGCGCGGCGGCAAGAGCCGCTGACTCGACTCGAGACTCGAGGGCACGCTCTCGAGCGACGACGCCGCCCGGAGCTCTCGCTCCGGGCGGCGTCGTTTCCTGCGGGAACGAGCGGCACGCGGCGGCCGTGACGGCGCGACGCCGGCCAAAAAGGTCGACGACCCGCGCCGGTTCGGCCACGAGCGAGCGCGACGACCGACTCGCGACGACCGACGCGGGGACGGATCTCGGTTCCCCGCGGTGACCGAGGCGCGCGGACAGCGCCCCCGCCAGTCCGAGTTCTTGCGCCGGCCCCCCCGGCCCGCATACAACCTTCGCCCTCGTTTCTGAACTGTTCGGAGGCCTTTGGACCGATGCTGACCCCCCTCTTCGCGGCCCTCTCGGCTGCCCCCACACCCGTCCTCGCGGCCGCCTCGGAGGCGGGTCACAAGAGCGAGTTCGACCTGCCGCTGCCGGACCTCTCCCAGGCGCACTTCCTGGGAATCGACGGGCACACGCTGCTCACCTACGGCCTCCTCGTGTGCCTCCTCGGCATCGCGTTCGGCCTCGTGAGCTTCGCGCAGCTCAAGAAGATGCCGGTCCACAAGTCGATGCTCGAGATCTCCGAGCTCATCTACGCGACCTGCAAGACGTACCTCGGGACGCAGATCAAGTTCATCGCGATCCTCCAGGTCTTCATCGGCGCGGTGATCGTGGCCTACTTCGGCCTCGTCCTGCACAAGCCGGCGACCGAGATCCTGACGATCCTGGCGTTCAGCGTGATCGGCATCGCCGGCAGCGTCGCGGTCGCGGCGTTCGGCATCCGCGTGAACACGTTCGCGAATTCGCGCACGGCGTTCGCCGGACTGCAGGGCAAGCCGTTCCCGGTCTACGCGATCCCGCTCAAGGCCGGAATGAGCATCGGGATGCTCCTGATCTCGATCGAGCTGCTCCTGATGCTGCTCGTGCTGCTCTACGTGCCGGGCGACATGGCGTACAAGTGCTTCCTGGGCTTCGCGATCGGCGAGTCCCTGGGCGCCAGCGCGCTGCGCATCGCGGGCGGCATCTTCACGAAGATCGCCGACATCGGGTCCGACCTGATGAAGATCGTCTTCAACATCAAGGAAGACGACGCGCGCAACCCGGGCGTGATCGCGGACTGCACCGGCGACAACGCCGGCGACTCGGTCGGCCCGACCGCGGACGGCTTCGAGACGTACGGCGTCACGGGCGTCGCGCTGATCAGCTTCATCCTGCTGGCGGTGTCGAACCCGCTGATCCAGGTGCAGCTGATCGTGTGGCTCTTCGTTATGCGCGTCCTGATGATCGTCGCCTCGGCGGTCTCGTACTGGATCAACGAAGCCATCGCCAAGGCGCGCTACGGCAATGCCACGCACTTCGACTTCGAGGCGCCGCTGACATCGCTCGTCTGGCTGACCTCCTTCGTGTCGGTCGCGGTCACGTTCATCGCGTCCAAGATGCTGATCGGCGACCTGGGCGACGGCACGCTGTGGTGGAAGCTCTCGGCGATCATCACGTGCGGCACGGTGGCCGGCGCGATCATCCCCGAGATGGTCAAGATCTTCACCTCGACGAAGTCCGGGCACGTGCGCGAGTGCGTCGAGGCCAGCAAGGAAGGCGGCGCGTCGCTCAACGTGCTCGCCGGCCTGACCGCGGGCAACTACAGCGGCTACTGGCTGGGCGTGGTCATCGCCGCGCTCATGGGCGCGGCTTGGTGGTTCAGCACGATGGGCCTCGGCTCGCTGATGGGATACGAGGCGATCTTCGCCTTCGGTCTCGTGGCGTTCGGGTTCCTCGGCATGGGCCCGGTCACGATCGCGGTCGACTCGTACGGTCCGGTCACGGACAACGCGCAGTCGGTCTACGAGCTGTC
Source organism: Planctomycetota bacterium (assembly GCA_044221705.1). GTDB lineage: Bacteria > Planctomycetota > UBA1135 > UBA1135 > JAEUHZ01. Next base: position 14,584 of record JBGAOR010000095.1, on the reverse strand, counting down.
GCTGATCGAGGAAGTCCCCAACGTGAAGGCCGAGATCCAGCGCGACTTCGGCTTCGCGCCGGACTTCGAGAAGTGCAAGCACTTCCTCGAGGAGAACGACGGCGCCGGCAACACCTTCAAGGCGACCGCGAAGCCCGTGCTCATCGGCACGGCCGTCGTCGGCGCCACGACCATGATCTTCGCCACGATCATGGCCCTGAAGGCGAACCCGGCCTACCAGGTCGGCTTCGAGGGCCGCCTCTCGCTCCTGAACCCGGGCTTCCTGCTCGGGCTCATCGTCGGCGGCGCGGTCATCTACTGGTTCACGGGTGCGTCGACGCAGGCCGTGTCCACGGGCGCGTACCGCGCGGTCGAGTTCATCAAGAAGAACATCAAGCTCAACACGAGCTCGAAGGCCTCGATCGAGGACAGCAAGAAGGTCGTCGCGATCTGCACGCAGTACGCGCAGAAGGGGATGTTCAACATCTTCCTGACGGTGTTCTTCTCGACGCTGGCCTTCGCGTTCGCGGATCCGTTCTTCTTCATCGGCTACCTGATCGGCATCGCGATCTTCGGCCTGTTCCAGGCGCTGTTCATGGCGAACGCCGGCGGCGCGTGGGACAACGCCAAGAAGGTCGTCGAGGTGGAGCTGAAGGCGAAGGGCACGCCGCTGCACGCGGCCTCCGTCGTCGGCGACACGGTCGGCGACCCGTTCAAGGACACGAGCTCGGTCGCGCTGAACCCGGTCATCAAGTTCACGACGCTCTTCGGCCTCCTGGCCGTCGAACTCGCCGTGCAGCTCCAGGACCAGCCGGGCCTCGTGCACGGCATCTCGCTGGCCTGCTTCGCGGTGTCGGCGTTCTTCGTCTGGCGCTCGTTCTACGGCATGCGAATCAAGTCCGGCGGCGCCTGATCGAGAGCGGATCTCGCGCGCACGCGGCCCGGCCTTCGCGCCGGGTCGCGTCGTTTTCAGCGTACCGAGTTAGACTCCACTCCGCCGTTTTCGCCCAGCAGCCGAGGAATTCGCCGAGGGAATCTGGGGGCCCCCGCAACTCCGGAGAACGCCGAGCGTCTCCCGGGCGGAGGACCACATGCCCCGCGCACCCCGCCTCGACGCTCCCGGCGTCTGGCACCACGTCATGAACCGCGGTATCGCACGCCGCACGGTGTTCGAGAACGACCAGGACATCCGCTACTTCCTCTCCCGCATCGCGAGAGCGGCGCGGTCCGGCTGGATCGCCGTCCACGCCTACTGCGTCCTCACGACGCACTTCCACCTGCTCGTGGAGAGCCGAGAGCCGGGTCTCTCCTACGCGATGCGGCGTGTCCTGAACGACTACGTACGCTGGTTCAACCGCGGGCGGAAGCGGGACGGGGCCCTCTTCCGAGGCCGCTTCAGCTCGCGGCAGGTCGACTCGCTCGAGTATCGGCGCGTCCTCGTCCGGTACATCGACCACAACCCGGTGCTCGCGCGTCTCGTCCCTGAGCCGGCGCTCTACCCGCACGCCAGCGCCCGAGCCTACGCGCGCCGTCGTGTGCCGTTGTGGCTCGACAGAACTTGGATCGAGAGCGAAGTCCGCGCGAGCCTGGGGTCGCGCGAGTACGACCCGGCGCGGTACGTCGAGTGCTTCGGGGCACGGACGTCGAGTTCGCTAGCCCGTACCGTGGAACGCCGGATCGATTTCCGCGGGCATGGCAACGACCCGCTGGACGACCTCCTTGGCGCAACGCCGGGACGCGTGCTGGAGTGGATGAGGCGCAAGGCACAGCTCGCGGATCAGACTCGGATCGACCTTCCCGTCTGCGACGCGGCCGAGGTGTCCCTGCTCGTCCGCTCGCATCAAGCTGGCCGGGGTGAGTGGCCCGTCGAACTCACGCGGATCCGCTCCTCGGGCTGGCGACTCGTCGAGGTCGCGCTGCTTCGCGACCTGTGCGCGTGCACCTGGGCCGACATCGGACACCGGATCGGCACAGCCGAGCAGGGAGCGATACGAGCCCATCGCCTCCACGCCCGAGCGCTGACAGAGGTGCCGGAGTATGGGCCGACCGCGTCGCGCATCGCCTCGGAGGCGATCGCCAGTTGCTACGGAGCCCGCTCTGCCGTCGGCGTGGCCTCGAGCTAGGAGTCGGTGTGCGGCGGCAGGGCCTCGCGGTATCCGCCTCGAGAACGGCGGAGTGGAGCCTGACTCCGTACGTCCGTCACGCCCGCGCCGAGCGCTTCGCGCGCCACCATTCGAACACGGCGGGCAGGACCGACAGCACGATGATCGCCAGGATCACGTAGTGGAAGTTCTTCTGCACGAAGGGCGTCTTCCCGAACTGCCAGCCGGCCCACACGAACACCGTCACCCACGCGACCGCGCCGACCACGTTGTAGAGCGCGAAGCGGCGGTACGACATCTCGCCGATGCCGGCGACGAACGGCGCGAACGTGCGCACGATCGGGATGAATCGCGCCAGGATGATCGTCTTGCCGCCGTGCTTCTCGTAGAAGGCGTGCGTGCGGTCGAGGTGCTCCTTCTTGAAGAAGCGCGAGCCCTCCTTGAAGACGCGCGGTCCGATCTTGCGCCCGATCGTGTAGTTCACCGCGTCGCCCAGGATCGCCGCGACGATCAGGAGCAGGGCCACGTGTACCGGGTGGATCGGCGATCCCTCCGAGGCCGACAGCGCGCCGACCGCGAACAGGAGCGAATCGCCGGGCAGGAACGGCGTGACGACCAGCCCCGTCTCGCAGAAGACGATCGCGAAGAGCAGGACGTAGGTCCAGGGGCCCAGATCCGCCGCCCACGAGTTCAGGTGCTTGTCCAGATGCAGGACGACGTCGACGAGGTGGCGCAGGGCTTCCATGGGCGCGGGGAAGGTAGCCAGCACCCCCTGCCGCAGGAAGCGTGCTAGCCTGACGGACGCCGCGAATCTCCAGAGGATCGCCCCATCGAATATTCGGCCTCGTTCCTGGTCCTCCCCCTCCTCGCGAGCGCGGCCGCGGCGCAAGCGATCCCCGCCGGCGCGCACGTCCGGATCGCGCCGCGGCTCGAGCGCGATCTGCGCTTCGCCGTGATCGGCGACTACGGCCTCGACTCGCCGGACGAAGCCGGCGTCGCGAGCCTCGTCGCGAGCCTCGGGCCCGATTTCGTCATCACGACAGGCGACAACAACTACCCCGCGGGCGCGGCCGCGACGATCGACGCGAACATCGGGAAGCACTGGCACGCGTTCATCGCGCCGTACGCCGGGAACTACGGACCGGGATCGGGCGCGAACCGGTTCTTCCCCGCGCTCGGGAACCACGACTGGCTCGAGCCCGGCGCCGTCCCGTACTTCGCGTACTTCACGCTGCCGGGCAACGAGCGCTACTACACGTTCGCGCGTGGCGGCGTCCGCTTCTGGGCGCTCGACAGCGACGCGGCCGAGCCGAGCGGCATCACGCACGCCTCGGCGCAGGCGCAGTGGCTCCGATCGGGGCTCGCCGCGGCGACCGAGGCGTTCCAGGTCGTCTACTTCCACCACCCGCCGCATTCGTCGGGCCAGCACGGCGACAGCGGTGACCTGGCCTGGCCCTTCCGCGAGTGGGGCGCCGACCTCGTGCTGAACGGGCACGACCACACCTTCGAGCGCTTCTCGGTCGCGGGGTTCCCCTACTGCGTCGTCGGCCTGGGCGGCGCGGCGACCTACGTCTTCGGGACGCCGCATCCGGGCAGCGTGGCGCGCTATGCGAACGACCACGGCACGCTCGCGTGCGACGTGCGCGGCGACCGGATGCAGCTGACGTTCGTCACGACCGGCGGCTTCGTGGCGGACCAGATCGTGCTCGCGGACGAGCCCGCGCTCGACACGGAGCTGCTCGTGCCGGCCGAGACCTCCTGGCGCTTCCGCGACGACGGCCAGGACCTGGGCAGCGCCTGGCGCGCGAACGGCTACCCGGATGCGGGCTGGGCCCAGGGTCCAGCGCAGCTCGGATACGGCGACGGCGACGAGGCGACCACGGTGAGCTACGGGCCCGATCCGCAGCAGAAGTGGCCGACCACGTACTTCCGCCGCAGCTTCGACGTCGCCGATCCTGCGCGGTTCGAGCGCCTCGTGCTGGAGACGACCTGCGACGACGGATTCGCCGCGTACCTGAACGGCGTGGAGGTCGCGCGCCAGAACCTTCCGGCCGGAGCGCTCTCGTGGTCGACGCTCGCGCTGGCCGGCGTCGCCGGCGCCGACGAGAACGCGTGGACCGCGTACCCCGTCCCCGCCGCCGGACTCGTCGCGGGCACGAACGTGCTGGCGGTCGAGGTCCATCAGGTCACGCGCGCGAGCTCGGACGTCACGTTCGACCTGAGGCTCGCGGGCGTGCTGCACGGAACCGTGCTCGTGCCGCGCGGCGCGACGTGGCGCTACCGCGACGGCGGCGCCGACCCCGGGCTCGCCTGGGCGCAATCCGCGTACGACGACAGCGCGTGGCCGCAGGGACCGGCGCAGCTCGGTTATGGAGACGGCGACGAGGCCACGCTGCTCGCGTACGGGCCGAATCCGGCCGCGAAGCCGCTCACGACGTGGTTCCGGCGCACGTTCCAGGTCGCGAACCCGGCGGCCGTGCGCGCGCTCGGGCTGCACCTCTTGGCCGACGACGGCGCGGCGGTGTACCTGAACGGAGCGCCGGTGTACCGGCGCAACGTGCTCGCGGAAGGGCTCGGGAGCACGAGCGCGGCCGAGCTCGCGCTCGACCTGGCCGACGAGGACACATACTGGGAGACGATGCTCGACTCGCGCGCGCTGCGCGTCGGCGCGAACGTCCTCGCCGTCGAGTTGCACCAGGCCGCGCCGTCGGATCCGGACGCGAGCTTCGACCTCGACCTGATCGCGTACTGACCGGATCGCGGACGGGCCGGATCGCGGACGGACGTGATCGCGTACGAACCTGTCAGGCCGGCCCGAGCTACGGTCCGGCCGGTGCGGGCCAGCGCCGCGCGTCGAACACGCCCTTCAACGTCGTCGCCGCGGCGACGAGCACGCCGCCCAGGATCGCCAGCGTGCCCGGCTCCTCGCCGTGTTCGAGCCAGGCCCACAGCGGGCTCAAGACGGGCTCCACCAGGAGGATCAACGACGCCTCGAGCGCCGGCACGCGCGTGAGCCCGAACGCCACGAAGCGGTAGGCCAGCGCGATCTGCACCACGCCCAGGAACAGGATCGTGGCCCAGTCGGGCACGAACGATCCGTGCGCCGGCAGCGCGAACGGCGCGGTCGCGGCGGCCGCGATCAGGTTGCCGGCGACGACGGCGCCCGTGCCGCCGCCGCTCTTGCCCGCGGCGTCCGCGCGCTGCAGACGGCGCAGACCCATCATCGTGAAGCCCCAGCCGACCCCGGAGAGCAGCGCCAGCGTGTTGCCCAGCACCGGATCGGGTGCCGTGACCTGGGCCGCGGGCGTCCCCACCACGAGGAGCCCGAGCGCGACCGCCATCGCCGCGAGGAACGGGAGGTCGCGCTTCGTCGCGCGCTCGCGCAGGAGCCACGGCCCGAAGAGCAGGATGTAGAGCGGCGCCGTCGACTGGAGGTAGATCGTGCTCGCCGCCGTGGTGAGCTTGTTCGCCAGCACGAACAGGATCAGCGTCGCCGCGTAGACGATGCCAACGAGCCACTCCCCGCGCGTCGGCAGGCGCCGCGCCGACGGCACGATCAGGACGAACGCGATCGCCGCGACGGCCGAGCGGAAGCAGGCGACCTGCCACGCGTCGAGCGACGTGCCCTTGATCAGCGCGCCGCCGGTCGAGAAGAGCACGGCCGCGGCGACGAGCGCGAAGCGGGCCTTGGAGACGTCGAGCACGAGGCGCGGAACGGTACGGAGGCGCGGGGTCCGCTCGCAAGCGCGGTGTAGGATCGTCGCGTGGACGAGCACACGCTTCCGACCGGTGCCCGCTCGGCGGGACGCATCCCGGCCGCGGAGCCGGTGCGTGCCCCGGCGGACGGCGCCGATCCGTCGAGCCTCCGCGACGAGCCGAACGGCCCGATCGGCGAGGCCGCGCGGACCGCCTGGCGATCGGCGCGCGGCTTCGACGAGCTGTGCGAGCTCGCCGCCGCGTTCCTCGCCGGCCGCTGCGCGCACTTTCCCGGCTGGGGCGCGCCCGACCCGGATCTGGAGACCGACTCGATCCGCGCGCCGCTCCTCGCGCTGTGCGCGCGCGGATTCCTGCCGGTCGCATCGCAGCCGGCGTTCGCGGGCGTGCGCGAGGGTCGCGCCTGCCAGCAGCGCGCGTTCGTCGCCGGCTTCGCGCGCGACGAGCTGGCGCGGCGGTTCGCCGGTTCGCGCGGGATGGCGGTGCGCGCCTGGTTCGCGGACGGGACGTGCGCATCGAGCGCTCACTCGGGAGCGACGACCGGGCCCGAGCCGATGACGCTGGAGGACGGGGTCGCGCGCGTCGTGCTCGGCCACCCGGCGCGCGACGAGGAGCTCGCGCTCTTCTCCGACGACGTGGGGAGCGACGCGCTGCGCGATCTCTGCGCGTCGGCCTACGTCGCCGCCTGGGATCCCGAGTTCGCCCGCGCCGACGACCTGTGGGACGAGCTCATCCACCTTGCCGCACCCTGAGCCCGACTACCGCGCGCGCCTCGTCCTGCTCGGCGCGAGCAACGTCCGCCGCGTGCTCCCCGAGCTCCTGCGCGAGGCGCGCGATCGCCTCGGCGGTCCCCTCCAGGCGATCGTCTCGCACGGCAACGGCCGCTCGTACCTGGGGCCGAGCACGTTCCTCTTCCGCGGGCTCGACGTGATCGCGCCCGAGGCGTTCTGGTCGTTCGAGAACGGGCCGGATCTGCCGACGTTCGCGCTCGTCGCGGACGCCGGCAACGATCTGGCCTACGGCGCGGCGCCCGGCCCCGTCGCCGACGCGATCGAGCGCACGGTCGCGCGCCTCGCGGCGTCTCGCGCGTGCACCGTCGTCCTCGGGATGCCGCTCGCGAGCTTCGCGAACACCGGTGCGCTGCGCTTCCACGCGGCGCGCGCGCTGTTCTTCCCGACGCGCCGCATCGAGCGCGCGAAGCTCCTCGCCGACGCGCGCGACCTCGACGGGGACCTCGCGCGGATCGCGAGTCGGCACGGCGCCGCCTTCGTGGTGCCGCGCGCGGACTGGTACGGCCTGGATCCGATCCACATCCGCCTGCGCGCGCGCTCCGACGCCGCGCGCGTCCTCTTCGAGAGCTTCGGACCGCGCGCGACGACGACGCCGCACGCCCTCGAGCTGGGCGCATTGGGCCGGTTGAAGCCGGCGGAATGGACCTGGTTCGGGCAGTCCGCGCGCTGGCCGCAGCCCTCGGCGGCCCTGTCCGACGGGACGCGCGTCTCCTGGATCTGAGAGCCCGTGAAGAAAGTCGAGCCTACGGGCTCTCAGCTGCTGTTGGCGCCGCTTCCGCGGCGCGTCGGCCGTGAATTCTTCACAGCCTCTTCGGGCTCACAGGACCGCGGCGCGGTTCGTACCGGGCGCGCGAGCGCGTATCCTCCGCGGCCATCCCCCGCCGCCGCCCGCCCTACCGAGCCCGCGACCTTGAGCACGAAAACTCCCGGATCGAACCTCGCCCGCGCCGCCGTCTACCTCGCGGCGGCGTGGCTCGTCACGTGGGCCGGCATGAAGCTCTTCGTCGGCAGCCCGCAGAGCCTGCCGGCCTTCGTGCGCGACACTTCGCCGTTCGACGCCGAGCTCACGTTCCGCCTGGCGATCGCGATCGAGTTGTCCGTCTTCTGCCTGGCGCTCCTGAAGCCGCACCTCGGCTGGTTGCCGCTCGCGGGCCTCTACGCGTTCTTCGTCGCGCTGCTCGTCCCCATGGTCGCGGCCGGCGCGGAGACGTGCGGCTGCGGCGGCGGCGCGGTCAAGATGAAGCCGGCGCTGATGCTCGCCGTCGACGGCGCGCTGCTCGTGGCGGTGCTCGCGACGCGGCCCTGGAAGCGTCTCGCCGGGCCGGGGCTGTCGACGATCCTGCTCGCGTTCGGTGTCGCCGCCTCGTTCGCCGCGCCGTGGATCGTGATCCGCTCGGCCGCGGTCGGGCAAGGCGACATCGTCGTGGACGCCGGCACCGGCAAGGTGACGAGCGGCGGGACCGAGGTCCGCTACGTGAACCTCGAACCGTCGCGCTGGAAGGGCCAGGTCATCCACGAGGTCGCCGACCTCGCGCCCTGGATCCCGGCCGAAATGCTGCCGATCGAGGGCAGCATCGTGTTCTGGCGGCAGGGTTGCGACGTGTGCGCGGCGCACCTGCGCAAGCTCGCGGCGGAGAACGACGGCTCGCGCCAGTTCCTGCTCGTCCAGGTGCGCGACGACCTGAAGACCTCGCGCGCCGTGGACGCGCTGCCCGAGGGCTCGAACGTGACGTCGCACGCGCTGCCCGAGGGCCTCGAATTCGCCTTCACCACGCCGTGCGAGGTCGTGGTGACGGGCGGCACCGTCACGAACGTGCTGACGGGCGACGAGCTGCATCCGCACTGAACGCGCGGCAGCACGCGCAGCTCCCTAGCGGAACGCCAGGATGTAGGCGACCCAGCCGGCGCAGTTCTGGCACGTGGCGCCCGTCTCGTCGAGCTTGTAGATGCCGCTGCCCTCGTCGTGCGCGTTCGACTGCTCGAAATACGAGCGCACGTCGCGGAAGCCGGCCTCGTGCAGGAGCTCCTTGATCTCCGGCATCGACCAGAAGCGCCACTCGTAGGTGAACGCGCGCTTCATCTCGGTGCCGTCGCGGAAGCGGAAGTGGATGTGGCACGTGTAGTCGTTCGTGCCGGGCAGGTAGCGGTGCTGGTCCCACACGTAGGTGAACCCGCCCTCGCATTTGCGTTCCTCCTCCATCTCCTCGGTGGCTTCCGTGCCGCCGTAGATGTCGAGCGCGAACAGGCCATCCTTGGCCAGGCCCTGGTGCACGCGGCGGAAGTACTCGAGCATCTCCGCACGCGTCTTGAAGATGCAGTACGAGAAGTTCTGCGCGAGCCGGATGTCGGCCGGCTTGTCGCCGCGCGCGCGCACGTCGCGCTGGTGCAGCACGACGCGCCGCGCCGCTTCGCCCAGCGGCGCGAGGTTGTGTTCGCGGCCCCACGCCAGCGTCACCGGGTCGAGGTCGAAGCCCTCGGCCGTGCGGTCGCGGCGGCCCTTCACCCACGTCGCCGAGAGGAACGCGGTGCCGCAGAAGTCCTCGCGCAGGTGCAACGGCTCGCGGCCGCGCTCGCGGCGGTAGTGCCGCGCGACGAAGGCGAGGTCGTGCTCGGGCGACTGGACGGCGATTTGGTAGAGCTCGAACTTGTCGGCCGTGCGCGCGCTGTAGCGCGGTCGGCGGGCGACGGCGCGGCGGCGCACGACGGGACGCGGGGAACTGGAAGCAGGCATGAGGACTCCGTTTTGGGCGCGAGATCCTAGTCGATCCGCGCCGCGCGCGTCCCATCACGCGCCGATCCCGCGCGCGTTGCCCCTAACGCGGCGAGACGGGGGGCTTGCCCTTCGTCCAGCTCAGCGCGACGTCGCCCCCGGCCACGAGACGCACCGCCTTCTCGCCGGTCTCCGTGCACTCCGTGAGGTGGTCGAAGTCGAGCTTGTCGGCCTCGTCGCTCGGCGCGTGGTAGTCGGCGTGCAGGTCGTACGTCGAGAACGTCTGTCCGATCACGCCGCGCAGCACGAACGCATAGTTGTCGGAGCGTTCGAAGAAGTGCTGGTCCGGCCGCGGATCCGCGACGACCCGGAACTTGCGCTCGCGCAGCAGGGCGCCGAGGTTCGTGAGCTCGTCGCCGGTGAGCCACAGGCAGCCCTTCCCGCCGACCTTCGCGTCCGGACGTCCGAGCATCTCGAAGTTCAGGTTCGCGATGGTGCGGTCGAGCGGCACGACCGGGCGCTCGAGGTACTCCTCCGTGCCGAGCAGCCCGACCTCCTCGGCCGTCGCGAGCAGCACGATGACGTCCGCGGCCAGGTCGCCCGGGCGCAGGGCCCCGGCGATCTCGAGCACCGCTGCGACCCCCGACGCGTCGTCGTCCGCGCCGTTGAAGATCGTGTCCGTGCCCTTCGCCGGCGCATGGCCGTGCGCGATGTGGTCGTAGTGCGCGCTGATCACGACCGCGCGCTCCTTCCCGTCGCGGGGCGCCCGGCCGGCGATGCGCGCGACGACGTTCGAGCTCGTCACGCGCTCGACCTCGGCCTCCACGCGCAGGGCGATCGAAGCGACCGCGCCGCTGCGCAGGCGCTCGAGCGCATCTCCGTTCACGCGCACGCTGCCTTCGCTGCGGCGCGGCGACTTCCCCGCACGGCGCAGCTCGCCGGTCATGGACGCGGGATCGCGCGGGCGCCCGGCCTTCTTGGATCCGGGGGTGAGGATTGCGCCGAAGCCCTCACCGGCCCCGAGCCCGGCATCGGCGAGCCAGCGCCGGCGATCGCCGGCGGGCGCGTCGACGAAGAGCGCGACACCGCGATCGGCCGCGGACGGCAGATCCTTCGCCGCGGTCACGACGACGAGGCGCAGCGCGTCGGCCGCGACCGGGGTCCAAGGCACGTCGAAGTCCGCGCCGTAGACGAGCTCCGTGCGCTTCCCTCCGTTCGCGACGAGGGTCAGCGCGGGAACGGACTTCAGCCGCGCGCGTTCGAGCGCGACGGCCTGGAGGAACGATCCCGCGTCGCCGGCGGGCTCGGCGCCCTGCGCGCGCAGGACCTCTGCCAGGTACGCCGCCGCGCGGTCGCACTCGGGCGTGCCGGTGACGCGGCCGGCGAGTTCGTCCGAAGCCAGCCAGCGCACATGCGCCTCGATCTCGGCGCGCGCGATCGGCGGCGCGAGCTTCGGGATGGAGATCGGCTTCGCGGCGGCGACGGCGTCGCCGGGCGCGAGAACCGACGAGAGCGCGGACAGGACGAACGCGGCGATCCACATGCCCGCGAGCGTACCGCCGACGCGGGCGGACCGCCTCTCGCGGAGATGGAGACAGGCCGGGCGCGTGCGTGCACGCCGCCACGCGCGGGTTCCGGGACGCACGCGCGCGCCGAGGGGCGCGCGCGGGGTTCCGCCGAGTTCGGGATCAGATCAGGTCGCGCAGGGCGCGCAGCATCTGCTCGTTCTGGCACGGATCGGCCACCGAGATGCGGACGGCGCCGTCGACCTGGCGCGGAACGCTCATCACGCCCGGTGCCAGCCGTCGATTGACGCGGCGGGCGAGCTCCGTCGGGTGCTCCACATGGAGCAGGATCCACTGCCCGACCGAGGGCATCGGGCGGATGCCCGGGATCATGGCCAGACGGGACGTGAAACGATCTTTCTCCTCATCGAGCATGGGGCAGCCTGCCTGGCCGACGCTGCGAGGCGTCGGGGCGCTCGGGTCCGTGTCGGGGTGCCAAACTGGCCGCCCACCCCCCCGGTGGGTCGAGAAGTAGATCCAGTTCGGCGGCCAGCAGAGCGTCCCGGAGCGCTGATCCAGAATCTGGACATACGCGACCCGCAGCTCCAAAGACTGGCCGTGCCTCGGCGATGGGCACGCTATCTGGTGGTGTGAGGCCCCACAAGCGCAAGCAGGCCGGTATTCCACATCGAAACTGCACTTTCCCAGATATGGGAAGCGAGCGCTTTCGATCGCTCGACCCGGATCGGCGCCGAAGTCGGTGACGGAAACGCACGCCGGATCGGCCCGAGCTGCCGATCCGGCCGGTCGCGCCGACGACGAACGCGCACAGCGCGGCGTCAGCGCACGAGGCCGTGCCGGTAGCCCTCGACGAACGTCTGGGTCTCGGCCGAGCACGACGCCCGCGAGGCCAGCGCCGCCGTCCGGCGTGCGGCGCGCGCGTCGATCTGGCCGAGTTGCGCCAGGAAGGTCTGCAGCGTCAGCGGAGGGATGCAGTAGCTCTTCAAGCCGAGCCCGAGGAGGAACGGCAGATTCGCCGGATCCGCGACGGTGACGCCGAACACGGAGAGCGGACGCGCGGCCTGCTCCGCGGCCTCGACGACCGACACCAGCGCGCGCAACACGAACGGATGCAACGACTCGAACGCGCGCGCGAGTCCGTGGTTCTCGCGATCCGCCGCGAGCAGGTACTGCTGCAGCGAGTCGAGTCCGACGCACAGGAAGTCCGCCTCGCGCGCGAGATCGCGCGCGCCGAGCACGGCGGCGGGTGTCTCGACGATCGCGCCCAGCTCGACTTGTTCCTGGAAGACGACGCCCGCGCGGCGCAGCGCGTAGCGCTCCTCGAAGAGGATCTCCTTCAAGCGCCGCAGATCGCCGCAGTCGACGACGAACGGGACCGCGATGCGCAGCCGCTGATCGGAATCCGCGGGTACGGCGCGCAAGAGCGCTTGGAGTTGGCGACGCAGCACGGCTTCGCGCGCGAAGAGGCAGCGCACGCCCGTGCGACCGAGCGCGGGGTTCAGCTCGCGCGCCTCGTGCAGGTAGCCGACCTCGAGGCTCGAGTCGACGTGCAGCAGGCGGAACGTCACGGACCCGCCGCGCGCGTGCTCGGCCACGGACGCGTAGTGCGCGGAGAGCGCTTCGAGCGACGGTTGCTCGCGATCGATGAGGTAGAGCAGCTCGGTCCGATAGAGGCCGATCGACTGCAGGCCCAGGCTCGCCGCTTGATCGACTTCGGGCAGATTTCCCGCGGCTCCCGTGACTTCGATGGCCACGCCGTCGCGCGTGCGCGGCTGCCGGCGAGCCCACGCGGGGACGCCTTCCGCAGGCACGAGCGGCGCTTCCTTCTCGGCGTTCGAGCGCTGTCCGTACTGCGCGCGCACGACCTCGTCGGGGTCGAGGCGCACCACGCCCTCGGTCGCGTCGACGATCGCGTACGAGCCTTCGCGCGCCGCGTCGAGCAGGCCCGCGACGCCGGTGAGCGTCGGGATGCGCATCGATCGCGCGAGGATCGCGGCGTGGCTCGTGAGACCGCCTTCCTCGGTGACGATGCCCAGCACGGACTCGTTCGCCAGGTTGAACATGTCGACGATCGACAGCTCACGCGCGACGAGCACGTACTCGCCCGGCGGCGGCAGCCCCGGACCTTCGACGCCGGAGTCCTTCTCGAGGTTGCGCAGCACGCGAATGCCGACGTCGCGCAGGTCGACGGCGCGCTCGCGCAGCGTCTCGCTCTGCACGAGGCGGAAGATCCGGTCGAAGTCCGCGACGACCTTGCCGATCGCGGCCTCGAGGCTCATCTGCTCGTTGAGGATGAGGTTCTCGACGTCGGCGAGGAACACCGAGTCCTTCAGGTACGCGAGGTGCGTGTCGAGGATGCGCACCTGCTCGGGCGGCACGCGGCCGTGCAGCCGGCTCTTCAACGTGTCGAGTTGCTTCCGCGAGTCCGACAGCGAGCGGTGGAAGCGGTTCAGCTCGCGCTCGACCTGCTCCAGCGGCACGCGCGTCGGGGGTGCACGCAGGAGGTCGTGGTCCTTCCTGTGCACGATGCCGAGCGCGAGTCCCGGTGCGACCGGGGTGCCGCGCAGCGTCACGCCCCCCGGCGCCTTCTCCTCGAGCGCGGGTTTCTCGGCCGTTCCCTCGTTCGCCGCGGTTCCGTCGCTCATGGCGGCGGTATCCTACGGGCCTCGCGCGGTCGGGCCAATGCGACAGCGTGCACCCGAAGGACCATGCACACATTCCTCCTCGTCCTCGCGACGCTCTGCCCCGCCCCGCTCGTCCCCCAGGCGGCGCCCGCCCCCGCCGCCAAGGTCGCCGCGCGGCCGGAGGCCACGACCTGGGTCGACGTCGCCAAGGTCATCGACGGCGACACGATCCACGTGATGCTCGACGGCAAGCTCGAGAAGCTGCGGCTCCTGTGCGTCGACACGGAGGAGAAGCTCGGCAGCGGCGCCTCGAGCCCCACGAAGCCGCAGACGGTATTCGGCGAGGAGTGCGCACTGTGGGCGCAGGAGTTCTTCGCGAAGCTCGGGAAGGACGGCGCGCCGCCCAAGGTCGGACTCCTCTTCCCGCCCGGCCGCGAACACCACCGCGATCCGTACGGCCGGCTCCTGTGCCACGTCATCCTGCCCGACGGCACCGATTACAACGTGATGATCGTGAAGCTCGGCAAGAGCCCCTACTTCACGAAGTACGGCTACAGCGAGGTCGCGCACGCCGAGTTCGTCGCGGCCCAGGCCGAGGCGCGCCAGAAGAAGCTCGGCATCTGGGATCCCGCGACGAACGCGCCGAAGACGCCCGGCACTCCGAGCGCGGCGCGGCCGTACGACAAGCTCCTGCCGTGGTGGGACCTGCGCGCCGACGCGGTGCGCACGTTCACGGAACTCCGCGCCCGGTCCCCCGAGTCCGTCTTCGAGGCCGAGTCGGGAGCCTCCCTCGCCGCGGCCGCGGCGGGGAATTCCACGGCCGGTCCCGACGCGAAGCCCGTCCGCGTCTTCGGGGAGATCGACCGCGTGTTCGACGAGTCGGACGGATCCCAGACCGTGCTGTTCCGCGCGGCCGTGCGCGACGAGGCGCTGCGCGTCCGCATCCCGAGGTCGGCCGTCGCCGAGATCGCGAGCGCCAAGCTGTCGCAGCGCGGCGAGGAGTTCCAGCAGAACTACGTCTGGTACCGCGGCACGATCGAACGCGGCGCGAAGGGTTTCCAGTCGACCTGCACGTCGGCCTCCGCGTGGAGCGACGGCTGCAAACCCTGATTCTCCCGGTCCCCGGAACGACGGCGAC
>JBGAOR010000094.1:0-19661 GCA_044221705.1 Planctomycetota bacterium | reverse complement strand
CGCGTCGCGCCATCGCGACCCCGAGTGCGCTCGCGTCGGCCGCGTCTCCACGGTCGGTGCGCGATCGCGGGCTTCGTGGTACGAGTGAGGAGGTCAGGGCCCTCCCAACTGGAGCTCGTATGCAGCGCATCGGCTATCCCGCGCGTCCTCCGATCGATCCTCGTTCCCCGCTCGTCCGCGTCGCGACCGCGGGTGCTCTCCTCGCCGGAACGACGCTCCTCGCGTCGTCCTCGCCGGCCTTCGCGCAGGGGCCGTGCTTCACCTCCGGAACGCCGCTCCCGGTCGGCGACAGCCCGACCGCGGTCGCGACGGCGGACCTCGACGGCGACGGCCAGCTCGACCTCGTCGCGGTCAACCAGAACTCGGACACGGTGTCCGTGCTCCGGAACCTGGGCGGCGGGACGTTCGCACCGCAGGTGACGTACGCGGTCGGATCGTTGCCGTCCTCGGTGGCGGCGGCCGACTTCGACGCGGACGGCGACGTCGACATCGCCGTCGCGAACGGCATGTCGCAGACGATCTCGGTGCTGCTCAACCAGGGCGCGGGGACGTTCGTCGCCGGGACTCCGCTCGCGACGAGCGGCATGCCTCGGCACGTCACGAGCGCGGACGTCAGCGGCGACGGTCGTCCTGATCTCGTCGTCGCGGACTACTCGACCGCGCAGGTCTCGATCTTCCCGGGCCTCGGCCTGGGCGCGTTCGGTCCGCAAGCGCTGTATCCCGTCGACGTGCGGCCCTTCTGGAGCGCGGCCGCCGACCTCGACGGGGACGGCGACGTCGACCTCGCGGTCGCGAACAACCAGAGCCGCACGCTGTCGATCCTGCTCAACCAGGGCGGCGGGACGTTCGCGCCGGCGGCTTCGATCCCGTTGAGCAACGAGCCGAGCTCGGTCGCGACGGGCGACCTCGACGGCGACGGCGCGATCGACCTCGTCGTCACCTCCGCCGACTTCATCACGGGCTCCCAGACGCTCTCCGTGTTCGTCAACCACGGGAACGCGACGTTCGCCCCCGCGGTCGTGTACCCGACGGCTTCGGGGCCGCACTCCGCGCGCTGCGCCGACCTGAACGGCGACGGATCGCTCGACGTCGTCGCCGCGAGCTACGGGAGCACCGCCGTCGTGCGGCTCAACCTCGGCGGGGGAGCGCTCGGGCCGCAGACGCAGTTCGCGGTCGGCGGCAGCGCGTTCGCGCTCGACGTCGGCGACCTCGACGGC
Source organism: Planctomycetota bacterium (assembly GCA_044221705.1). Lineage (GTDB taxonomy): Bacteria > Planctomycetota > UBA1135 > UBA1135 > JAEUHZ01. The sequence goes on along the minus strand of JBGAOR010000094.1, from coordinate 18,444 downwards.
GACGGGCGGATCGATCTCGCGGTCGCCTCCACGTCGATCGATCGCGTCGTGCCGCTCTTCGATTGCGGCGCAGCCCCGGGCGTCCTGTTCTGCTCGGGAGACGGGGCGGGCACGCGCTGTCCGTGCGGGAACAACGGCCTCGACGGGAGCGGCTGCGCGAACTCCCAGTTCGGAGGCGGCACGAGCCTCGCGGCCGTCGGCACGGCGAGCATCGCGGCGGACTCGGTCGTGCTCGTGACGACGGACACGCCGCAAGCGAGTGTGCTCTTCTTCCAGGGCACGACGCGGCAATCGTCCGGCGCCGGCGTCGTGTTCGGCGACGGCAAGCTCTGCGCGGGGGGCGCGGCGAACCGCCTCGGCACGAAGACCCCGGCCGCGGGCTCGGCGCGATATCCGGTCGGCGCCGATCCGCGGGTCTCGGTGCGCGGGCACGTGACGGTGCCCGGAACGCGCACGTATCAGGCGTGGTACCGCAACGCGGCCCCGTTCTGCACGCCGGCGACGTTCAACCTGACGAACGGATACGAGATCGCCTGGACGCCGTAGCGCGCCGAGCGCGCGCCGCGAACGACCGAGGGCCCCAGTGGCTTCGTGCGCGCTCAGCGCGGACCGTAGCGGCTCAACGCGCGGTCGAGCGCCCGCACCTGCGCTTCGCCCTGGTAGTCGTGGTAGTTCGTGCCCCACGAGCCGCGGCTGGCCCAGAACTCCTGGTTCATGCGCGTCAGGCTGTCGTCGGGTTTCCACTCGCGCAGCTGGCGCATGTACTCGTCCTCGAACGAGTCCTCGCGCGCGCCGTTCTCGGCGGCGAGGCGAGCGCGTTCGGCCTCCTCGGCCTCGCGCGCGGCCCGCTCCGCCTCGTCGCGCCGGCGCTGCTCCTCGCGCTCGTACTTCAGCGCCAGCGAGCGCGAGAGATCCGGCCGCGGGAAGCCCGGGTCGTAGCGCCGCGCGCGCTCGAACCACCACAGCGCGCCGTCGTAGTCGCCGAGGCGGTCGGAGACGTCGATCCCGACCCAGTAGGCGGCCAGGCAGGCCGGCTCCGTCTCGAAGACGCGCCGCACGCTGCGCTCCGCCGCCTCGAGGTCCGCGCGCTCGCCGCTCGACGCGAGCGCCCAGGCGCGACCCACGCTCGCCTGCGCGTTGTCGGGCTCGAGCTCGATGCAGCGCGCGAACGCGGCGAGCTTCTCGGCGCGGTCGCGGAACAGCACGCCGGCCCAGTAGTGGAACGTGGCGTCGTTCGGCTTCAGGGCCAGCGCGGTGCGCACGTCGCTCTCGGCGCGGTCGTGGTCGTCGCCCACGTCGTCCCGCCGGCCGCGGCGGTCGTACAGGAACGCGCGGCGCGGCAGGAGCTCCGCGGCGGCCGAGGGGTCGAGGTCCAGCCACTCCGTCAGGCACTCGATCGCGCGCGTGCCCTGGCCGACCAGCGTCATCGTCGTGGCGAGCTTCTCGCGCGGCGGGCGCGGGTCCGAGAGGGAGTCCGCGTGCGTGACGCCGAACGAGATGCGGAAGTCAGCGGCCGCGCGCGCCTCGATGCCACGCGCGGCGCACGCGAGGTAGCGGCCGATGCGCGCGTCGCCCGAGGCGGGCTCCAGCGCGATCGCGCGCGTGAAGAAGTCCTCGGCGTCCGCGCGCGCGGGATCCACCGTCAGGGACAGCCACCCCAGGCCGCGCAGCGCTCCGGCGCAGCGCGCGTCGAGCGCGAGCGCGCGCTGGAAGCTCGTCTTGGCCTCCTCGAACCGGCGCAGCTGCAGCAGGATCCGTCCCTGCTGCGCGTGGGGTGCCGCCGCATCGGGCGCGGCCGCGACGGCCGACTGCGCCAGCGCGAGCGCCGGCTCGAGCCGGTGCGCGGCGCGCTCGATCTCGGAGCGTGTGACGAGGTCGTTCGCGCCGTTCCCGGTCACGAGCGCATGCGCATCCTGGATCCGTCCCGCGTGCGCGAGCGCGACGGCGAGCCGGCGCGCAGCGGCCGGCTCCTCGTCCGTGCCGCGCACGACGCTGTGCAGCAGGTCGGCGGCGCGCAGCGCGCGGTCCCAGTCGCCCAGCCCCTCCGCGGCCACGAGGCGCCTGCGGATCCAGAACAGGTCGCAGACCCCCGGGTAGAGCTCTTCGATCGCGCGCTCGCGGGTCATGCCGTCCACGCGCAGGTACGCCGAGACCATCCCCTCGAGGCCCTTCAGGATCATCCGCTCGGCCACGCTGACGGCGAACGGCAGGTCGGCGCGCAGGCCGGCCTCGTACGCGAGCGAGGCCACCATGCGTGTCGTGCCGCGCTCCTCGGGCAGGCGCTTCCAAGCCTCGACGCAGCCCGCGAAGTCGCCTGTGCCGTAGAGCGCCCACGTGCGCAAGGTGAGCGCCTGCACGTCGTCCGGAACCTGCTCGAGGTCGCGGTCCGCTTCCGCCAGCGCGGCGGCGGCAGCGGCCGGGTCCGTGAGCAGGCCGGCGGCGCGCAGGAGCAGCGGCGGCGCGGAGTCCGGATCGAGCTCGAGCGCGCGCTGGAGATCCGCGCGCGCGCTCGCGCCGTCGAGCTTCGTCATGTGGAGCTCGGCGCGCAGGAGCAGCGCGCGGACGTCCGTGGGCGAGGTCCGCAGCGTGCGCGTGTGGTCGGCGATCATCCAGTCGACGTCGCCCAGCGCGGAGTGCATTCCGCGCTGGTACATGGCCACCTGCCAGTCCTGGGATCCGAGCTCCGCCGCGCGGTCGTAGTGCTGGCACGCGAGCACGTTGCGGTGGAGCGCCGCTTCCTGCTTGCCGCACAGGAGGTGCGCTTCCGCAAGGTCGGGCGCGGCGCGGAGCAGGGCCTGCGCGTGCTGCAGCGCGATCTCCGGGGAAGCGTCCCGGACGATGTAGGACTTGTCCGCGGCCCGAGCGTGCAAGCGCGCCCGCTCGAGCAGGGTCGCAACCTCCTGGGTGGAAGCGCGCAGCGCGGCCTCGAGCGCGCGCTCGCCGATGCGGAACGCGTCCTTCATCTGCTGCTCGGCAGCGGCGTCGACGGCCGGGTCCTCGTCCCGGAGCCAGACGTCGCAGCATTCATCGAGCGCCGCCGCGTAGCGGCCCAGCCGGACGTACTGCGCGGCCCGCAAGAGGCGCGCCTCGCTCTCCACGCTGTCCGGCTTCCCGATGCTCGGGGAGACCGACACGGCCTGGTCACACAGGCGCACGATCTCCTCGGCCGGTCCGTCCGGCGCGAGCTTGCGTGCGTCCGCGAGCGCCTTGCGCGCGCCCGCGACGTCCGCGCCGCGGTAGCGCGGGGCGTCGAGCGCGCGTCGCCGCTCGCGCGCCGCGGCGAGCTCGTCCGCCACCGCGGGTCCAGCGCGCTCGAAGTCCGCGATGGCGCGGTCGCACAGCGCCTTGACCTGCGCGCCGCCGCCGTCGGTCTCGAGCAGCCGGTCCTTCTCCATCTCCAGGATGGCCATCCGCGCACGGGCGCAGACCGCGTGCGCCTCCCGGAACGTCGGGTCGATCTGCGTGGCGCGCTCGAGGTCGAGCAGCGCCTCGCTCGCGCTCTGCCGGTTCCAGCGTGCCGCGCCGAGCAGCATGCGCGCCTCGGCCGAATCCGGCAGCGCGCGCACCAGCGTCTCGAACCAGCGCACGATGTCGAGGGAGAGGTTCGTCTCCTGCACGAGGTCGCGCATCTCCGGGATCACGGCGCGCAGCCGCGGCGAGCCCGGCGTGGCGGCGTCCATGTCCAGGCAGGCGCGGTCGAACTGGTGCGCCTTCGCGCGCAGGACGGCGAGCTCGGCGTGGGCTTCGGCGGCGTCCCAACCGAGTCGCAGCGCGCGCTCGGCCGCCTCGATCGCGGCGTACGCGTCGTCGAGCGCGAGCGCGCGCATCCAGTGCCCCAGCGCGCTGTCCGGCGCGGCCTTCAGGATCGCGTCGCCGACGGCGAGCAGGCCGGCGCGGTCGTTCGCCGCGGAGAGAACGCGGAGGGCCTCGGCGCCGCGCGCCAACGCGAGCGCCGGGTCGGCGGGCAGGATCGCCTTCACGCTCTCGGGCTCCGTGTCGGGCCGGCCCAGCGCGACGAGCAGCGCGAAGCGCTCGCGCAGCAGGTCGGCGTCCTGCTTCCACAGGCGGAAGGCGGCGTCGTAGTCCGCGAGCGCCTCGTCGCGCCGGCCGGCGGCGACGCGCAGATTCGCGCGTTCCCGCAGGAGTATGGCCGCCTGGTAGCCGGAGAGCATGGCGCCGAGCTGGTCGATCGCCAGCGTCAGCTCCGCGTCCGCGGCGGCGCCACCCAGCGCGCGCACGGCCTCGACGAGCGCAAACAGGCCCCCTTCGGTCGGGCGCTCGGCCAGGTTCAGGCAGGCGCGGAGGTCGGCGATCGCCAGCGCCGGCTCGTGGCGCGCCATGTGCAGGTCCGCGCGCGCGCCGCGCAGCCACTGGGCGTAGCCGCCGATCGGATAGCGGCGCAACTCCTCGGCGTAGATCGCGAGCGCCGCGTCGTGCTGGCCCAACAGCTCGCGGAGGCCGGCCTCCTCGATCCTGAGCTCGATGCGTTGCCGTTCCCGGTCCTCCTCGGCCTGCTCGGCCGCCACGAGGCTCGGGAAGCTCGCGATCCGGCCGGCGACGGCCTGCTCGAGGATCGGCTGCACCGCCTCCCTGTCCCGCGCGCGGTGGCGCGCGCTGCGCAACGCGTCCACCGCCTCGGCCCACTCCTGCGCGGCGAGGTGCACCCGGCCCGCGAGCAGCCACGACTCGGGCTCGTCGTCGTCCAGCGCGTGGACGCGGTCGCAAGCGTCGATGGTCGCGGCGTAGTCCTTGCGCTCGAACGCCGCGCGCGCCGACGCGAGCAGCGCGGCGACGCCTTCGCGACGAGCCGCGTCGAGCAGCGGCTGCACGGGCGCCTTCAGCGCATCCGCCTCGGCCTGCGTGATGAGCTGGAGCTTCAGGCTCGATTCGACGTCCTCGATCAGGCCGGCGAACAGCTCCACTGCCTGCTCGAACTTCCCGGCGGCGTGGTGCACGCGCCCGAGCAGGATCTTCCCTTCGGTCGCGATGTCTGGAAGCGCGATCGCCTGCTGCGCCGCCGACTCGGCGTTCGCGAGGTCCCGATCGGCCAGCGCGCGCTCGCCCGCCGCGAGGATCCGCGGTCCGCAGCGCTCCGTGGCGCGAGCGCGCAGGTCGAGGAGCCGCCGCATGTCCTCGTCGGTGCCGCGCGTGAGGTACGCGCCGTAGCCCGAGTCGTACGCCAGTGCGGCCTCGTACCACTCGCCCTGGCCTTCCCAGCCGCGCCCGAGCGTGATGTACGCCGGCAGGCAGTCGATGTCCGCGGAGATCGCCGCCTTCGCGCGTTCGACGGCGGCCTTCCAGTCCTGCGCGGCGAGCGCGGTCTCCGCTTCGCCCGCAATGCGTCTCGCCGCGGGCGCGTCCTGTGCCAGGGCCGAGACCGTGGTGAAGGCCAGTGCGAGCAGCGCGCGGAGCATGCCCGGATCCTAGCGGTCCGTGCCGCGCGGCAAAGCAGCGAGGGCCGCCCGGAACGCGTCCGAGCGGCCCTCGCGTGAGGCTCTGGAGCGGAGCTCAGTGCGCGTGCCCGTGGCCCGCGCCCGCGCCTTCCTTCTCCTTCTCCGGCAGGTCGCTCACGAGAGCGTCCGTCGTGAGGAGCAGGATCGCGACCGAGGCCGCGTTCTGGAGCGCGGTGCGCACGACCTTCGTCGGGTCGATGACGCCGGACTTCACCAGGTCCTCGTAGGACTCGGTCGCGGCGTTGAAGCCGAAGCCCTTGCCCTTGCCGGCGCGCACGTTCTGGACGACCACGGCGCCGTCGAGCCCGGCGTTCGTCGCGATCTGGCGCATCGGGGCTTCGACCGCGCGGCGGATGATCATCGCGCCGACGCGTTCGTCGCCTTCGAACTTGAGGCCTTCGAGCGCCTCGATCGTGTTGATGAGCGCCACGCCGCCGCCGGGGACGATGCCCTCTTCCACGGCCGCGCGCGTCGCGTGCAGGGCGTCCTCGACGCGCTGCTTCTTCTCCTTCATCTCGGACTCGGTCGCCGCGCCGACGTTGATCTGCGCCACGCCGCCGGAGAGCTTCGCCAGGCGCTCCTGGAGCTTCTCCTTGTCGTAGTCGCTCTTCGTGACGTCGATCTCGGCCCGGATCTGGGCGATGCGGCCCTTGATCGCGTCCTTGGAGCCGACGCCTTCGATGATCGTCGTGTCGTCCTTGCCGATCACGACCTTCTTCGCCGTGCCGAGGTCCTTGAGCGTGATCGACTCGAGCGACTGGCCCGTCGACTCCATGATCGCCGTCGCGCCGGTCAGGATCGCGATGTCCTCGAGCATGGCCTTGCGGCGGTCGCCGAAGCCGGGCGCCTTGACCGCGACGCACGGGAACGCGCCGCGCAGCTTGTTCACGACGAGCGTCGCGAGGGCTTCGCCTTCGACCTCTTCCGCGATGATGAGCAGCGGGCGGCCGGACTGGACGACCTGCTCGAGCAGCGGCAGGAACTCCTTGACCGACGTGATCTTCTTCTCGTGGACGAGGATGTACGGCTTCTCGAGCACCGTCTCCATCGTCGTGGGGTTCGTGATGAAGTGCGGGGACAGCCAGCCCTTGTCGAACTGCATGCCCTCGACCCACTCGACCTCGGTCGTGAGGGACTTGCCCTCTTCGACGGTGATGACGCCGTCCTTGCCGACCTTGTCCATCGCCTTGGCGATCATCTCGCCGATCTCGCCGTCGCCGTTGCTCGCGACCGTGCCGACCTGGGCGATCTCGTTGTGGCCCTTGACCGGCGTCGAGAGCTTCTTGAGCGAGTCGATCGCGGCTTCGACGGCCTTGTCCATGCCGCGCTTCAGCGCGACCGGGTTGGCGCCGGCGGTGACGTTCTTGAGGCCTTCCTCGAAGATCGCCTCGGCCAGCACCGTGGCCGTCGTCGTGCCGTCGCCGGCCTGGTCGTTCGTGCGCTGAGCGACCTGCTTGACCAGCTGGGCGCCCATGTTCTCGTAGGCGTCCTCGAGGTCGATCTCCTTCGAGACCGTGACGCCGTCCTTCGTGACCGTCGGGCTGCCGAAGGACTTCTCGATGATGACGTTCCGGCCGCGGGGGCCGAGGGTCACCTTGACGGCGCGCGCCAGCTTGCGCACGCCGTCGCGAATCTTCTCGCGCGCGGCGGCGTCGTAGCAGATCTGCTTGGCCATGGAGTTGCTCTCGTTCTGTGTTCGGGTGTGGGGTGGGAGTGGAGAGCGCGGATCAGCCGACGATGCCGAGGATGTCTTCCTCGCGCATGATCAGGAACTCCTCGCCGAGGTACTTCACTTCCGTGCCGGCGTAGGCGCTGAAGAGGATGCGGTCGCCCGGCTTGACGGCGAACGTCGAGCGCGAGCCGTCGTCGAGCTGCTTGCCCTCGCCGACGGAGATGACGGTGCCTTCCTTCGGCTTGTCCTTGGCGGTCTCGGGCAGGAGGATGCCGCCGGCCGTGCGCTCTTCGGCTTCGGCGCGCTTGACGAGCACGCGGTCGCCGAGGGGACGGATGCTGCCGGACTTCTTGCTGGTCGTGGTCGTGGTCTTCGTGGCCATGGGGCTTTCTCTTCGAAGGCTAAGGGGGTCAGAGAGTCGGTGAGTTGGACTTCGCCGCGCGCGGGAACCGCGCGGGCGTGTTCGTGGGGGCTCTGGGTTCAGGCCGCGTCGATGCGCAGCACGCGGCGCACTTCCGCGCGCAGGAGTTCGGGCCGCAGGGGCTTGCGCAGGACCGCGCACGCGCCCTCCTGCAGCGCGAGCTCGCGCACCCCGTCGGTGGCGTCGCCCGAGATGAAGATGCACGGGACCGCGCGCGTCTCGAGGCGCAGGCAGGCCAGGACTTCGAGCCCCGTCTGCCCGGGCATGTGCATGTCGAGCAGCGCCAGGTCGAACGGCTGCCGGCGCAGGTAGAGCAGCGCTTCGGCGCCCGACTCGGCCTGCTGGATCTCGAACCGCCCGGGCAGTCCGCCGATCAGGTCCGCGAGCCCGAGACGGAAGTCCCGGTCGTCGTCGGCGATCAGAATGCGGTGGTCGTTGGGCATGGGCGGACGGGCGGGTTCCCCGCCAAAGCAAGGCGCGTGCCACCGATCCTGCCCCGGATGGGCAACCATAAACTACGTGCCAGAAGGTGCTTACGGAGCACGCTCGGCGCGTGGCGACCGCCCTCCGAGCCCGCCGCCTGCCCTGCTGGCAGGGTCCCGTCCGGACCGGGAGCGCCCCTGCCAACTTGGCGGAGGCCTCGCGCTCGCCCTCGATCGCGGGCTCGCGGCGAGCTCCCGCCCCTCCGGCGCGGCGCCGCTCAACCGCGACCGCCGACGGGCCGACAGAGACAACGCACGGTTCCAGCCCCTGCCCCGGGTCGGCGGACCGTCGCCCCCCGCCGCCCCATGGAGTCCCCGCACGAAGGACCGTCGCCCTCGCGCCCCGCGCGCGCCGCGTGGGTGCGGGCGATCGCGAACCCGGCGGCGACAGCGTCGCCATCGGTGCGGGGTCGGGAGACGCGCGCGTGAGGACCGGGCTGCATCGCGAGGTCCGCGGCGAGGCTTCGCGCCACCTGCGCATCCTGATCTGCGTGTGCGTGGGCGGGTTCGTCGCCAGCATCGCCGCCGTCGCGTGGAGTTCGCGCGCCGCGTCCGCGCGCCGGCAGGAGATCCTGGAGCAGCGGGATCGCGTCCAGGCGAGCGGCGAGACCTGCCGGCGGCTCGACGCACGCCTCGCGGCCGAGCTCGACGAGATCTTCCAGCCCGCGGCGGGCGCGCGAGCCGGCGCGGAACCCCTGCGCACGCTCGACGCAATGCGTCCCGCGGTCGCGGAGCTGGTCCGCGAGAACGGTGCTCACGCCGGATCGCCGGACTTCGACGCCGGCCTCGACGCGCTCCGGCACCTGACGCAGGTCAGCCTCGAGTGGCGCGCCGACCTCGACGCGCGATCGACGTCCGACCCGGAGCCCGCGCAGGCGACGGGAGCACTGGAACGACGCGCCGCCGAGCGCGCGGGCCCGCTGCTCCAGCGGCGCCTGCGCGCCGCCCATGCCGCGTTCGCGTCTCGCGTCGCGGACGTGTACCGGGGGTCGCTCGAGCGCGTCACCGCCGCGAGCGCGGAGGTCGAGGCCTCGGTCGCGCGCATCGAGACCTGGCTGTACGCGATCCTGGGCCTCGGACTGCTCGTGTCCGCGTTCCTGGCGCGGCGCACCGCGCGCGCGATCCGCCGGCTGGTCGCCCGCCTCCAGCTCTTGCACGCGCGTCAACAGAAGATGATCGACCGGCTCGCCACCTTGCAGGCCGCGGTCGAATCCGCCGACACGGGCATCGTCGTGTGCGATCCCGACGGGACGGCGCGCTGGTCGAATCCGGCCGTCGGGCGCCTGACCGGGCGCACGCCGGACGAGATCACCGGCCGTCACATCGAGGACTTCCTCGTCCCGCTGCCGGGGGACGCCGTGAGCGGCGCGCCGTGGACGGGGCGCTCCGACCAGCGGTTCGTGCGCAAGGACGGAACGGAGCGCACGGCCGAGGCCAGCGTGACCGCCGTGCTCGATCCGGCCGGTGCGACGACGCACCGCGTCGTGTTCCTCACGGACGTGACCGAGAACCGCACGCAGGCCGAGAACCTGCGCCGCACCCTGGCCGAGAACCGGATGATCCTGGACTCGATCACCTCGATCCTCGTCGTGATCGACGGCGACCTGCGCATCCGCACGTGGAACCACCACGCCGAGAACATCCTCGGGCGCACGGCGGAGGAGGTCGCGGGTCGCAGGTTCGACGAGCTGGGCCTGGATTTCCTGTCGGGACCGATGCGCGTCCCCATCGAATCGTCTCTGCGCGAGCGCGTCTCCCGGCGCGTGGACGACCTCACGTTCCGCAAGACCGAGGACGAGACGCGCTATCTCGCGTTCACGATCGCGCCGATCCAGAGCCGCGAGGGCGCCTTGAACGGCTGCCTGCTCGTCGGCCGCGACCTGACGGAGATGCGCACGATGCAGGATCAGCTGGCGCAGGCGCACAAACTCGAGTCGATCGGCCAGCTCGCCGCGGGCATCGCGCACGAGATCAACACCCCGACGCAGTTCGTCTCGGACAACACGCGCTTCGTGCAGTCGTCGTTCCGCGAGCTCGAGGAACTGCTCGGCGCGTGTCGCGCGATCGCCGCGGAGTCGGCCGACGCGGCTTCCCGCGACTCCGTCGAGACCCTGCGCGCGATCGTGCGCAAGACCGACCTCGACTTCCTCGTGGCCGAGATCCCGAAGGCGCTCGAGGACAACCTGTCCGGCCTCGGACGCGTGGCCAAGATCGTCGGCGCGATGAAGCAGTTCTCGCACATGGGCACGGGATCGAAGGAGCTCGTGGACCTGAACGCCGCGATCCAGAACACGTGCACGGTCGCCCGCAACGAATGGAAGTACGTCGCCGACGTCGTGTTCGACTTCCAGGCCGACCTGCCGCTCGTGCCGTGCCTCCCGGCGGAGATGGCGCAGGTCTTCCTGAACATCGTCGTGAACGCGGCGCACGCGCTGCACGGCCCGGGCGACTCTCACCCCGCGGTGAAGGGCCGCATCGGGATCTCGACGCGCGCGGCGGGTGGCTGGGTGGAGATCCGCATCTCCGACACGGGCTGCGGGATCCCCGAGTCGATCCGCCGCCGGATCTACGACCCGTTCTTCACGACGAAGGGTGTCGGGAAGGGGACCGGCCAAGGGCTCGCGATCGCGCGCAGCATCGTCGTCGACCGCCACGGCGGGACGATCGGATGCGAGAGCGAGGTCGGCAAGGGCACGACGTTCGTGGTGCGGCTTCCGTTGGAGGGATCCGTGCTGGGCGCGCGTGCGGGAGCCGTGCGGTGAAGCGCATCCTCTTCGTCGACGACGAGCGCTGCTTCTTGGACGGGATCCGCCGCGTCGTCCGCCCGATGCGCAACGAATGGCTCGTCGACTTCGCGGACAGCGGCGAGCAGGCGATCGCCCTGGCGCGGGCCGATCCCTACGACGTGATCGTCTCCGACATGAAGATGCCCGGCCTGTGCGGGGTCGATGTCCTGCGCGCCGTTCGCGAGCGCTCGCCCGCGACGGTGCGCGTCATCCTCTCGGGCCAATCGGATCGCGACCAGATCCTGAAGGCCATCCCGTACGCACACCAGTTCCTCACGAAGCCGTGCGACTCGGACTTGATGCTGCGGACGCTGCACAAGGCGCTGCGGCTCGGCGGGATACTCGGAGACCCCGTGGTCGCGCGCCTGTGCTCGGGATTCGGCGCGCTGCCGAGCATTCCCGCGACGTACCTGGCCATCGTCGAGGAGATGAACCGCGGCGACGCGTCCCTCGAGGAGATCGGGCGCATCGTCGGTCAGGACGTCGCGATGTCGGCCAAGGTCCTGCAGCTCGTGAACTCGTCCTTCTTCGGCCTCGCCCGCGAGGTCACGTCGCCCGCCCAGGCCGTGACATACCTCGGACTCGAGACGATGCGCGCGCTTGCGCTGCAGATCGGCGTGTTCGCGCAGGTGAGCGGTCCGACCGAGACGCTGTCATGCCTCGGCCGCGTCAACGAGCGCTCGACCGTCGCCGCGACGCTCGCGCGGCGGATCGGCCAGCGACTGCGCCTGCCCACGGCGGTCGTCGACCCGGCGTTCACCGGCGCGCTCCTCTCCGGCGTCGGCTACGTCGTGCTGGCGCACGGCGATCCGCAGCGATTCCCGCTCCTCCTGGCCGAGCTCGAGGCCGGCACGCCGCCGGTCGAGGCTGAAAAGCGCGTCTTCGGCGCCACCGCGACCGCGCTCGGTGCCTACCTGCTCGGGTTGTGGGGCCTGCCCGGAACGGTGATCGAGGTCGTCGCCGATCACCGCGAGCCGCCCGCGTCGGCGGACGACGCGCTCGGCCCCGTCGGACTCGTGCACGTCGCCTGCCTCCTCGCCGACCACGGCGACAGCGCGGCGTGGCGCGACGCACTCGACGCCGAGCTCGTGACGCGCACGGGGATCGGCCAGCGGATCGACGAGATCGGCACGCTCTTGGGAGGACGCACGTGACGGACAGCGAGACGATCCTCTTCGTGGACGACGAACCGGCCGTGCTGTCGGCCTTCCAACGCCAATTCCGCGGCACGTTCCAGCTCGAGACCGCCGCGTCGGGTGCCTCCGCGCTCGAGCGCGCCGCGAAGGGGGGGCCGATCGCGGTGCTCGTGGCCGACATGCAGATGCCGCAGATGAACGGCGCCGAACTGCTGGACGAGTTCCGGCGCTGCAGCCCGACCACCGTGCGCATCATGCTCACCGGCAACTCGGACCAGGCCACCGCTGCGCGCGCGGTCAACGAAGGGCAGATCTTCCGCTTCCTCTCGAAGCCGTGCGCGCCGGACGTCTTGACCGCTGCGCTGCGCGCCGGGCTCGAGCACCACCGCGCGCAGAAGCTGGAGCTCGACCTGCTCGAGCGCACGCTGAACGGCGCGATCCACGTTCTCACCGACATCATCGCCGCGATGGACCCGGCCGCGTTCGAGCGCGCGTCGGAGCTCCGCTCGGTCGTGGGGCGCGCGGGCCCCGCACTGAAGCTGGACGCCGTGTGGCGCGTGGAACTGGCCGCGATGGTGCTCGACCTCGGCGTCGTGACGCTGCCGGCCGACGTCGCGCGGCGCTACCTCCGCGCGGAGATGCTCTCGCCGCAGGAGCGCGCGGTCGCGGCCTCGATCCCGCAGATCAGCGCGCGTCTCCTGGGTCACATCCCGCGGCTCGAGGAGGTCAGCCGCATCCTCGAGACTCTGGCCGCGCCCGCCGCGCCGTCCGATTCGCTCGAGGTCAAGCTGCTGCGCGCGGGGAACGAGTACGTGCACGCGCGCGCCGGGAACGCCGGCCCGTCGGCGGCGCTGACCGCCCTGCGCCTCGCGCGCCCGGCCCACGACGAGCGCGTGCTCGAGGCGGTCGCCGAGGCCGTCGTGAGACCCGACGACCTGGCCTCGTCCGCGGCGATCCTCGAGCTCCTGCTCGCCGAACTGCGGCCCTCGATGGTGCTCGCCGCGCCGATCGAGGTCGCCGACGGCCGCCCGCTGCTCGCCGCGGGGACGCGGATCAACTCGGTGACGATGGAGCGCCTGCGCAACCACGCGCTGCTCAACGGCATCCGCGAGCCCATCCGCGTGTACGACCCGCGCCCGAACGTCGCGCGCAAGGCGCTGAACCGCGACAAGAACTGAGGCGGGGAGGGAACTTCCCGAAACCGGGCGGGATGTCGACGCCCAACTGGAGGTGCCCGACACGGGGCGTGGACGCTCGATCGGGGGTCAAGGGTCCTGCCTGCCGCTCGTCTCGGTGGTTGCGCGGCGCGAGCTCGCTGCGTCGAATGCTGTCACTCGCATCCCATCGAGCGCGCCCGTGAGCCACTCCTCGCCCTCCGAAAGGTCAACGCTCGAAAACGTCCTAGCGCGGCTCGTCCGCCTCACCCCGGCGGAGCCTAGGCACTCCATCGCGCGCGAGGTCGATCGGGGAGGCATGGGGTCGATCCTCGAGGTCGAGGACGTCGCGCTGAGACGACGCATCGCCATGAAGGTCATGCGCGGCGACCGGAAGGCCGCTGACGCAGTCGAGGAACGCGCGCGGCTCCACCGGTTCCTGGAAGAAGCGCAGGTGACCGCGCAGCTGGTCCATCCCGGCATCGTGCCCGTGCACGAACTGGGGATCGACGCGCAGGGCCGCGTCTTCTTCACCATGGCGCTCGTGGAGGGACGAACGCTCGAGCGTGTATTCGAGCTCGCCCGCGAGGCCGATGAGGGTTGGACGCCGACGCGGGTCCTGGGTGTCCTTCAGCGCGTGTGCGAAACGATGGCCTACGCACATTCGCGCGGAATCGTCCACCGGGATCTGAAGCCAGCCAACGTCATGGTGGGCGCGTTCGGCGAGGTCTACGTGATGGACTGGGGGCTGGCGCTCGTCGTCGGAACGCGACAGGACGAGGCTGCGCGCGCACTGCGCACGGATCGGTCCGAAGCCGCGGCTCGCTCGCCGTCACAGTCGATCGTCACGGAGGACGGCGCGATCGTCGGCACGCCTTCGTACATGTCCCCCGAACAGGCACGAGGCGAGGAGCTCGATGCACGATCCGACGTGTACGCGATCGGCGCGATGCTCTACACGCTGCTAGCCGGGCGTGCGCCGTACGCATCGGCAGGCGCGCGGCGCAATGGAGCCGAGATCGTCGCCGCGATCCGTGACGGGCCGCCTGCAGCACTCTCGTTGCTCGCACCAAAGGCGGCCCCTGAACTCGCCGCGATCGCGGAGAAGGCGATGGCTCGCAGCCCCGGAGCGCGCTATGCCGACGTTCGCGAGCTGGGGGAGGACCTGCGGGCATTCCTCGAGGACCGCGTCGTCCGCGCACACCGCACTGGCGCCTGGGTCGAGCTCTCGAAGTGGGTCAAACGCAATCGCGCGCTGGCCGCAACCCTGCTCGTGGCGTTGGCCCTCGCCCTGGCTGGCGCCGGCGCCTTCGCCTGGAAGGAGCAGCAGCGCGCCGGCGCCGAGATCGCGGGTCGCGCGCGGGTGCAGCGGATGCTCGACCTGCGACTCGCGCGCGAAGTCGAGGAGGCCCACCAGGGCCTGTACCCGGCGACGCCACGGAATTCAGCCGCGCTCGGCGAGGCGATCGCCGCCGGTCGCGCCGTGCTCGCGCGGGGGCCCGACGCGGTGAACGCCCTGGAGACCGGCGACTTCGCGGACGCCGCGCAGGAGGCCGCCTTGCGGGACCTCGCGCAGCGGCTCGGGCTCCTGCCGGAACTCGTGGAGGGACTCGAGGCGCGCAAGCGCCGCGCGGACACGCTGGAGCACGACACCGTCAGCGGGCTGGAAGCGCGCGCTGCCTGGGACGCGGCGATCGCCGGCATCGCGGCGTCGCCGCGATACGGCGGACTGCGCATCGTGCCGCAGCTCGGCCTCGTGCCGTTGGGCACGGATCCAAGCAGCGGGCTGTTCGAATTCTGGCACGTGCTCTCGGGATCGCCGCCCGAGCGCGATCCCGCGACGCAACGATGGCGCATCACGGGGGACACCGGCATCGTCCTCGTGCTCCTCCCGGGCGCCGTGACTTCGATCGGCTCGCGTGAGATGAGCCGGCCCGGTCCACCCACGGGACCACTCTCCACGTGGTCCGACGTCGTCGAGTACCTCCGCGGGTCGACGGACTGGGGGCAGCCGCGTTTCGATCCCTGGCGCAGCGCCGACGAAGACTTGGTCGGGCCCGTGACGCTCGATCCCTGCTTTGCTTCGAAATACGAGATGACCCAGGGGCAGTGGTTGCGGATCCAGGGCTCGAATCCCAGCGGCAACGCGTTCCCCGATCTGTCGCACCCGGTCGAAGCGGTCAGTTGGGACGCGTGCGTGGAGGCGCTGGCACGGCTCGATCTCCAGCTCCCGACAGAGGCACAGTGGGAATATGCCTGTCGCGCCGGAACCGAAACACCCTTTCACACGGGGATGGAGATCGCATCGCTCCAGGGGTTCGCCAACGTGCTCGACAAGACCTTCATGGAGGTGAAGCCCAACGATGCGAAGAGCGAGATCTCGATCGAGATCGAAGACGGATTCGTCGTGCACGCGCCGGTCGGCTCGTTCGCACCGAACGGATTCGGGCTGCACGACGTGCACGGGAACGTCTGGGAATGGTGCCTCGACGATCCAGCCGAGTTCCGGAACCCGCGGCCCGGGGACGGCCTCAGCATCCCGCCCGTGAAGACCCAGGCGCGCGCGTTGCGCGGCGGTAGCTGGTTCAACCCGGCCTATGAAGCGCGCTCCGCGAAGCGCTACCGCTCGTACTCGCGTGTCAATTCCGACAACGATCTCGGGCTCCGCCCGGTGCGCCGACTGGACACCTGATCCGCGGCGGTGCGGCCCCGTGGCCGACTCCTACCCAGGATCGCGAGGCTCGGTTAGCTTCGGGCTGCGCGTTCGTGTCCCTCGCTTCCCGGATCTCATCCCAGGGCCGGGAGCCCCCCCGTTCACCGGCGCGCAGGAGTTCGCATGGTTCGTGTCCCCAGGCTCGCTGGGCTGTTCCTCCGGATCGCTCTGGTCTCGACGCTCGCGCTCGCATTCCCGCGGGCTGCGTCGGCCCAGATCGTGTCGGGCTCGGACGGGTCCGACGGCGCGTTCACGTTCGTGCCCGACACACCGGGCGGCAGCACGATGACGATCGACCTCGCGCTCGCGGCGAGCGGGCTCGATGGTCAGGGCCAACCGATCACGTGGCAGACGCCGAGTCCGGTCGCTGGTCGCGGCGTCTACGACCCGTTCGCGTGGGCTGTCGTGTTCAAGTACACGTCGGTGATCGTGCCTTCGGGCAAGACGGTGCAATTCGCGAACCGCGGCGGACGCCCACCTGTCGTGTGGCTCGCGTCGGATTCGGTCTTCATCAGCGGAACTGTCAGCCTGGATGGAGAGACGTCGAGTGTTCAGCCTCAGACATGGCTTGAGCCTGGGCCAGGTGGGTTCCGCGCTGGTCTGCGGAGCGCCAAGGGTTTCGGTATCGGTGGCGCAGCCGGATTGCAGGGCCGAGGCAACTTCGGCGTCGATGGCACGACGTGGCCGTCGGGTCGAGCGTACGGATCGCCCTCGTTGTTTCCTCTCATCGGTGGATCGGGGAGCGCGCTCGGCGGAACGAGCAACAATTGGGACGGCGGCCCTGGAGGTGGCGCGATCCTGATCGCAGCGAGTTCACGCATCGATGTGACCGGGTCGATACGTGCCCAAGGCGGCTTCGCGAACGGCACATCGATACGCGGCAGCGGCGGTGGCATCCGCCTCGTTGCGAATGTCGTGGCCAAGACCTTGGCGGCGACCGTGACGGCCTCGGGCGGGGCGTCCTACTTGGACGGTCGCATTCGTTTCGAGGGGCTCACGTTCGAGGGCCCGATCATGATGAACGTCACCCCGGCTCCCATGCTCTCCATGGTGCCGGGTCCACTCCTACCGGATGCGACGACTGCAATGGTCCGCGTCAGCTCGATCCTTCTCGGAACGCAGTCGTTGTCGGTCCCCGCTGATCCGCAGTCGAGCTTCGTGATGCAACAGGCCGATGTCGTTTGTACGGGTTCGGGTTCCGCGACTCTCACGATCGAAGCCCGGAACGTTGCTCTGGGGCGCACATGCTGGGTGCGGGTAGCGGACGTCTACGGCGCAGTCACGGCCTACAACTCGACGCCCTTGACCGGGACGACTGCGCTCTCGACTGCGACCGTGTCCGTGCCGCTCACGATCGGCATCCATGCGATCCAAGTGCAGGTTGTGCTGTGAGTCGGGAACTCTCGCGATTCGTGGCTGGGTGGCACGCTGCGGTCGTCGCCGTGTACTCACTCCTTGCAGCGGGCAGCCCGGCGATGGCGCAGATCGTCACTGGCTCCGACGGGTCCGACGGCGCGTTCGTGTTCGTGCAGGACACGGGGCCGGGCGCACAGGCGAACACGATGACAATCGACCTCGCGCTCGCGGCGAGCGGGCTCGATGGTCAGGGTCAACCGATCACGTGGCAGACGCCGAGTCCGGTCGCCGGTCGCGGCGTCTACGACCCGTTCGTTTGGGCGGTCGTCTTCAAGTACTCGGCGATCGCAATGCCGGCGGGCAAGACCGTCCGGTTCGCGAACCATCCATCACGCGCTCCGGTCGTGTGGCTGGTCGCGGGCTCGGTCGTGGTCGAGGCCGGCGGGCAAGTCGTGCTCGACGGCGTGGGCTCGTTCTCTGGAGGGGCCCACACCGAGCCGGGCCCGGGCGGATTCCGCAGCGGCCAGCCGATCTCCGGTGTGGGCACGGACGGGTTCGGACCCGGCGGTGGCGTCGCGGGGATCGCGAGCTACGGAAATCACGCATCGGCTCAGGTACCTGTTGGGCGTAACGAAATCCCTTCCGCTTTGATGTAGCCCTCCAGGACCGACGCCGCCGTCTCCCACAGCCCCACGGGGCAGGAGAAGTCGATGTCGAAGCGGAAGAAGACGGACGACGCCGGGCGCGCGGAGCCCGGCTTGCCGGGCGGAGCGCACCCGGCGTCGTCGCGCGCAGCGAGTGCGCGGCGGTACGGACCGGATGAGCGTCGTGCGCTGCTCGCGGCGTATGCCGCGAGCGGTCAGACCATGCAGGCGTTCTGCGCTGCGCAGCACGTGAGCACGGCGACGCTGTGCGCCTGGCGTCGTGCGCTGGCCGCGCGCGGCGAGCCCGGCCTCGTGCCGCAGACCTCCAAGCGCAACGCGCACGGCGTGACGGGCCCGGCGCGCTCGCCCGAGGAACGGCGCGCGGTGATCGAGGCCTTCCAGCGCGCGGGTCTGACGCTGCGCGCGTTCGCGCGCACGTGGGGTGTCTCGGAGTGGACGCTGCGCAACTGGCTCACGCGCTACCAGCGCGAAGGGCCGGCGGGCCTCGAGCCCAAGCGCCGCGGCCGTCCGAAGGGCAGCGGCGGCTTCCCGGCTCAGCCGCCCGCGGTGCGGGCCGAGATCGTGCGCACGAAGCGGCGCTTCCCGGACTTCGGCTGGCGCAAGGTG
>JBGAOR010000093.1:0-19737 GCA_044221705.1 Planctomycetota bacterium | reverse complement strand
GCTCGCGACGTGGATCGCGGCGGCGCGCGTGCACGAATCTCGCGGGGACCGCGTGCGCGCCGTCGCGGAGCTGCGCCTCGCCGCGCGCATCTCCGACCGCGGCGACGTGTCGCGCGAGATCCTGCGGATGCGCGCTCGATCCGACATGGACCCCAACGAGATCGTGGCGACCGTGAACGCGATCCAGGCCCTGGAGGAGCGCGCCGCGCCCGATCCGGCCTTGCGCGTCCTGGCCGCGCGCAGCTACCTGAACCTCGGTCCGCGCCTCATCGTCCAGGCCCTCGACATGGCGCGCGCGGCGCGCGTGGATCCGGCCGCGACCAGCGCGGAGCGCCAGTCCGCGGCCCTGCTCGCCGCGATCGGCATCCTGGCGCGCGGCGCGGACGCGGAGCTCCCCGAGGCGGCGGCGCTGCTCGCGGAGATCGAGCCCGAGCGACGGTCGCGCGTGGACGAGGACTTCCTGCGCGCGCTGCGCGGACTCGCGCGCAACGCTACGGTCGAGAAGTGACCGCGAAGCCGCTCTGCTCGAGAGCCTCGGCCATCGACCCGAAGCGGAAGCGCCCGAGCAGCGCCTCGAGGCGTGGCAGCGTGCGGTCCAGGTTCAGGTAGTGCCGGAAGCGCGCGCCGAGCGGCGCGTCGACGCGCGGCTGCGCGGGATCGAGCTCCCACGGATGCAGGTAGAGCGCGGCGGGGCGCCCCTCCCGCGCGAGGCTCGCCAGTGCGCCGCGGGTCGCCCACAAAGGCAGCAGGCGGAAGTACCCCCCGCCGCCGACAGGCCAGTTGCGGCCGAGCGCGCGCCACGTCGCCACGGGGAACTCGACGATGCTCCCGCCGGCGGCCTCGACGCGCGAGATGCCCGGTTCGAAGTCGGGCACGCCGTACGTCGGATGCGAGACCGGGTGCACGCTCGAGTCGTAGCGGTAGCCGCGCTCGACGAGCACGTCGAAGGCCCACCACGTCGAGCGCGACAGCGAGAACGTCGACGCGCGGAAACCGATCGGGTGCGGCGCGCCGGCGGCGACCAGAGCGCGCTCCGTGCGCGCCAGGTCCTCCACGAAGCGCGCGCGGCCGAGGTCCTGCAGGAACAGGTGCTCGTAGCCGTGGCTCGCGATCTCGTGGCCCGCGTCGACGCAGCGGCGCACGAGCGCGGGATGGCGCTCGGCGACCCAGCCCAGCCAGAAGAACGTGGCGCGCGCGTTGCGGCGGTCGAGCAGGGAGAGGATGCGGTCCATGCCCACGTCGAGGCGCGACGGGACGCGTTCCCATTCGTCGCGCGCGAAGGCGCCGCGGAAGTTCGCGACCTGGAAGTACTCCTCGACGTCGAAGGAGAGCGCGTGCAGGACGTCGGTGCGGTTCGCGGTCGCCATGGCGGATCAGGCGAGATCATCGGCTGCCGAGTGTCGCCGACGCCAGTGCTCCAGGACGAGCAGGCTCCACAGGAGGTTCGAGCGGTCGCGCGCGCCGCTCTGGTGCTCGGCGAAGCGCTGGCGCAGCACGGTGCGGTCGAACCAGCGCGCGGGCAGGGTCTCGACGGCCTCGGCCACGGCCGGCGCCAGCGGGCCGCGCAACCAGGCGCGCAGCGGCACGTCGAAGCCCATCTTGCGGCCGTCGAGGACGTCGGCCGGGATGCGGGCGCGCAGCGCTTCGCGCAGCGCGTGCTTGCCGCGTCCGCCATGGACCTTCTCGCGGGTCGGCAGGTTCACGAAGCGCTCGACGAAACGGTGGTCGAGGAACGGCGGACGCACCTCTAGCGACGCCGCCATCGACGCGCGGTCGCCCTTGACGAGGATCTGGTCGGGCAGGAAGTGGAAGACGTCGGCGTACTGCGCGCGGTACAGCGAGTCCGCGATCCGCGGCCGCGCGTAGATGTCGGCGAACGCGTCGAACGGATCGTGTTCGCCCAGCGCGTCGCGCAGCTCCGGCGCGAGCAGCGCGGCGGCGTCCGCGCGCGACATCTGGGTGAGGCTCGCCCAGTAGGCCGCCGCCGGATCGCGGCCGAGGTTCTCGAGCGTGCTCTTCGCGCGCACGACGCGCGGCGCCCAGTCGAGCTTCGGATAGTGGCGACCCACGAACGCCGCCGCGCGCCGGCCGGGGCGGCCGAGCAGCGACCGCGCGCGGTTCTCGGCCACGTCGAACACGTAGCGCCGGTAGCCGGCGAACACCTCGTCCCCGCCGTCGCCGGTCAGCGCGACCGTGACGTGCTCGCGCGCCATCCGCGAGACGAGGTAGGTCGGCACCGTCGACGGATCCGCGAGCGGCTCGTCGAAGAACCAGGGCAGCTCGTCGATGGCGAGGCGCGGGTCGGGCTCGAGGACGCGCGTGTGGTGCACGGCGCCCAGGCGCGCGGCCGTCGCGCGAGCGCGATCGAGCTCGTCGAACTCCTTCTCGCGGAAGCCGACGGAGCACAGCACGAGCTCCTTCGACGATCCGCGGTCCTCGTGCAGGCGCGACATCGCGTCCGCGACCGCGGTGCTGTCGATGCCGCCCGAGAGGAACGCGCCCAGCGGGACGTCGGCGATCAGGTGGTCCTTCACCACGCGGTCGATCCACGCGAGGATCTCCTCCGCCGGCGCCGGCTCGCGCGGTCCGTCGAGCGGCAGGTCCCAGTAGCGCGCGATGCGCGGCTCGGAACCGGGAGACCATGCCAGCGTCGAGGCCTGCGGCAGGCGCTGGATCCCCTCCCAGGCCGAGTCGGGTCCGGAGACGTAGCCCTGCACCAGGTAGTCGAGGAGCTTCGTCGCGCGCATCCGTCGCGGGACGAGGCCGCTGGCGAGGAGGGCCTTGCACTCGCTGCCGAACACGAGCCCGCTCGGCGTGAGCGCCCAGTACAGCGGCTTGATGCCCAGGCGGTCGCGGCCCAGCACGAGCTTCGGCCGCGCCGGATCGCGCAGGTCCGCGATCGCGAACGCGAACATGCCGACCAGGTGTTCGGCGACGCGCTCGCCGTGCTCCTCGTACAGGTGCACGATCGTCTCGACGTCGGACCCCGTGCGGAACCGGTGGCCGCGCTCGATGAGGCCGGCGCGCAGCTCGGCGAAGTTGTAGATCTCGCCGTTGCAGACGACGGCGATCTGCTCGCTCTCGTCGAGGATCGGCTGGTGCCCACCGGCCAGGTCGATGATCGAGAGGCGCCGGAATCCCAGCCCGAAACCGCTGCGCGCGAAGATCCCCTCGTCGTCCGGCCCGCGGTGCGCCAGCGTGCGCGCCATCCGCGTGAGCAGGTCGACGTCGACCGCGAGGCGCGGATCGGCGAGGGCGATGCCGGTGAAGCCGCACATGCGCGGTCAGACCGTCCCCGGAGCCGGACGGCGGTCGAAGCCGCCGTGCGGACGCTCGCGATCGAAACCCGAGGGCGGCGCGGCGCGCCCGAATCCGGCGGGCTTCTCGAGCACGAGCCGCCCGCGTTCCTCGCCGCCGCCGCTGCGCAGCGGCTCCTCCACCATCGCCTCGCGCGCGACCTTGCCGAACACGACCACGATCGCGACGTAGTGGTAGAAGAGGTCGAACTGCGCGCGGTTCAAGAACAGGGCGCCCACGACGAACGCGACCATCCCGGCCTCGAACATGTTCGCGTAGGAGAGGATCCAGCTCGAGTGGTAGCGGCGCTCGGCCTCGCGGCGCACCTGCGCGAGGTCGTAGAAGGTCAGCGCGATGAGCAGCATGTAGAGCAGGAACGCCGGCGTCCCGCACTCGGCCCAGATCTGCAGGTAGCTGTTGTGCGCGACGCGCGTGCCCTCGGCCTTGGGGTTGCCGTCCGACTCGACGCCGCGCTTCGGGTCGTACGTGACGTACTCCTGCTGGAACTTGTTGTAGCCGACGCCCAGCATCGGCTTGGCCGCGATCATGTTGCCGGCGACCTTCCAGGCCTCGATGCGCCCCCGCGCCGAGCCCTCGGTCTCGTACTCCGAGATCGACGAGATCCGCTCCTTGTACGAGGCCGGCGCCGCCATCCACGCGCCCGCCGCGCACAGCCCCAGCAGCGCGAAGCCGGCGAACCGGTTGCGCGATCGCCACGCGACGGCCGCGGCCATGGAGCCCATGGCCAGGAACGCGCCGCGCGAGTGGCACGAGATCACCGTGAGCGCGGTCAACGGGATCGTCATGAGCAGGACGCGCCGCAGGATCTGGCGCTTCTCGGACAGGCCCAGGTGCAGGAGCAGCGGCATGCCCATGCACAGCGCGAGGCTGAAGTCGTTGCGGTCGGTGAGCATCCCGCCCGGTCCCTGGATGATCTCCATGCGGAAGCCCGAGAGTATGAACGCGACGCCGTTCTTCACGCCGAAGAAGCCGAAGGACAGCGCGACGACGTAGACCAGGATGCGCAGGTACTCGCGGTTGCGCACGACGCCCGTCGTGAAGAGCGCGACGGCGATGACCTTGGAGTACTCCGTGTAGCCGGTGAGGTCCGACGGCTGGAAGAACCTCGACGACACCAGGCTCACGCCGACGATCGCGAGCAGCGCGACCATGATCCAGCAGCGGATGTCGGGCAGCATGAAGCGCCGCTCGCCCGAGCCCAGCACGAAGCCGGCCGCCGTCACGATGGCCACGTAGTACGACCAGCGCTCGTAGCGCGCCCAGCCCCACGTCAGGTCCTGCACGCGCATGTACGCGAGCAGCGTGAACACGAGCAGGCCGATGAACGGCCGCCGGAAACACGTCGGCAGGGTCGCGACGATGAACCCGGCGACGATCAGGTCGCGCACGGCCGGGCCCCTACTTCAGCCGGGCGCGCAGGCCCTCGATCGCGTCGCGCACGTCCTGGGCCAGGTACTTGGCGTCGTTGGCCCAGGCCCACGTGACGAACAGAACCGCGCCGACGAACACGATGCTGGCGGTCGCCACCGCCACGCGGCGCACGGCCAGGAGGCGCACTTCGCGGCGCGTGACGATGCGGTCCACGCTGCCGAGCACGGGGATCGCCATGACGCGTCCGATGTCGGCGACGGTGCGGAAGCAGTTCTTCGAGTACTCGGCCACGACGGCGATGCCGAGCCCGATGGCGATGCCGGCCACGAGCGCGAAGCTGACGATCAGCCACGGGTTCGGCTCCGTCGGCTTGCTCGGCGCCGTGACCTCCTGCGTGATCTCGAAGGGGTTCGCGAGCGGCGAGGACATCAGCTCGACCTCGCGCGACTTGGCCTGGTACTGGGCCTCCGCCACGGCCAGCTCGGCCGAGAGGCGGACGATCTTGTCCTTGCGCTCGCGCACGTCGCGGTACACGTTCTGGAGCTCGGCGACGCGGCGCTGGTCGGCCTCGATGTCGGCCTGGAGGCTGACGCGGCGCGCTTCGGACACGCGCAGGTTCATCGCCAGCGCCTCGAGCCGGGTCCGCGTGGGTTCGATCTCGGGGTTGGGCTGCGAGCGCTGCTGCAGCTCGCCCTTGGACACCATGCGCGTGAGCTGGTCGCGGCGCGTCTCGAGGGCGCGCAGCTCCTGCTGGACCCGTTTGTAGCGCGAGTGCGTCGGCCGGATGCCCTTCAGCTGCTCCTGCGCGGCGAGGATGTCGAGCTCGACCCGGGCCAGCTCCTCCTCGTTGCTGAACCCGCCCACGACCGTCTCCTCGAGGTCGAGGCGCGCGGGCATCTCCTCCAGCCGGCGCTTGAGCTCGTCGCGGAGGACCTTCGACTCCTCGATCGTGGCCTCGACCTTCTCGAGGTCGGCCTCGTTGCGGCGCAGGCGCTCGAAGACCGGGTCCTCGGTGCGCGTGGCGTCCGCGCCGGGCACGGGCTGCGTGGCCGACAGGCCGTTCGCGCGCAGCACCTCGGTGAGCTCCTGCTCCTCGCGCTGGTACTGCTTCTCGATCCGGCGCCGCGACTCGTTGAAGCGCTTGGCCTCGTCCTCGACCTTGCGCCGGTCGCGTTCGATCACGTCGGTGGTCCAGTCGTTGCGCAGCGCGCGCAGGAAGTCCACGGCCCACTCGACGTTGACGTCGGCGTACTCGAGGTTCACGAAGCTCGTGGCCTGGTTCGTGCCCTGCACGGTCGTGACCTTCACGGCCTTCTGCGCGGCTTCGAGCCAGTCCTCCTGGTCCGCCGGCGGCAGACCGAGGTACTCGCGGTTCTGGAGCTCCTGCGTGACCTTCTTGATCCGCTCGCGGCTCTTGATCTGGAACTGCGCGTTGGCCGCCTCCTTCGGGCTGACCGAGACGCCGACGGGGCGCAGCTCGACCTGCGACTTCACCACGAACTTCTTCGGCACGACGACCGCGAAGAAGATCCCGAGGCTCAGCACGATCGCGAGCGGCAGGAGCACCTGCCACTTGCGTCGCGAGAGGAGCCCCAGGAACTCCTGGAGCTGGCCACGGGTTTCGACTTGGACGGCCACCGCGTGCTGCTTCCTAGAAGATCCCGTTGCTGTTGCTGTTGTTGTAGCCGCCGTAGTAGCGGCCGTTGGCGAGCGCGTTGTACGAGAAGATCGCGGACGACAGGCTCTCCAGGACGAACTTCACCGGGAACAGCAGCGTGTCCAGGAAGTACCCGAACTCCGCCAGCATCGTGGGCGGGACGTAGATGATGTCGCGCTCGCGCACGTGCACGTTGAACGTCGCATCGCCGCGCGTGAACATGTCCGAGATGTCGAAGTACTGGATGAACGGGTCGCGCGGGTCGGCGCGGATCAGCTTGATGCGGCCCAGGTTGCCCGAGTCCGTCTTGGGCGTGGCCTGCATGATCGCCTCGAACAGCGTCAGGTCGCCGGGGAAGTCCTTCTCGCCGGGCGATTCGACCTCGCCGAAGACGAAGTACTTCTTGTTGTTCGTGTAGATGCGCACCTTGATGTCGAGCAGGTCGTAGTACGGCGCGTACTTCTCCATCAAGAGCGCCTCGATCTGCGTGCGCGTCAGGCCGGCGACCACCACCGCGCCGAGCTCGGGCAGGATCACCGTGCCGTCGATGTCCACCGGCGTGCGGTCGATCTTCAGCTCGGGCTGGTAGGGATCGTCGATGCCGATGTTGTCGTTGATCGCGACCCAGTTCTCCTCCTCGGCGTTGCCCGAGTAGCGGTTCCCGAACCCGTCCGTGTTCAGGTACTGGAGGACGCGCTTGTCCGGCGTGGCGTTGCAGCCGGCGAGCCACAGCCCGAGGAGGCCCAGGAGGACCCAGCGCGTGCTCGCGAGGAGGCTCTGGCGCGTGGCGGGGCGAGCGCGGTGCACGGGGCTGGCGGGGGTCATCGGGGGATGGGCTTCGGTCGCGTTCCGGGGAGGAGCGGGCCCATCCGAACCTGATCGGCAGAAAGGGCTTCCGGGTTGAAGGTCGGTTCGGCGGTCGCGGGGCGCTCGGTGCGGCGGCCCGGCGGGCGCCTCAGTGGGAGCCGTACTGGCGGGCGTAGTACTCACGGTACGCACCGCTGCGAACCCGTTGCAACCACCCGGAGTTCGACGCGTACCAGCGGATGGTCAGCGGCAGGGCCTCGGCGAAGGTGAAACGCGGGCTCCAGCCCAGTTCCCGCCGGATCTTCGTGGCGTCGATCGCGTAGCGGCGGTCGTGACCTGGGCGATCCTTCACGTAGGTGATCAGGCTCTCGGGCTTCCCGAGCTCGCGCAGGACGTGGCGCACGAGCACCAGGTTCGCGAGCTCGTTGTTCCCGCCGATGTTGTAGGCCTCGCCCGGTTGGCCCCGCTCGAGCACCGCCAGGATCGCCTCGCAGTGGTCGCGCACGTAGAGCCAGTCGCGCACGTACATCCCGTCGCCGTAGACCGGGATCGACTTGCCCTCGGTGGCGTTGGCGATCATCAGCGGCAGGAACTTCTCCGGGAACTGGTACGGCCCGTAGTTGTTCGAGCAGCGCGTGATGCAGGCCGGGAAGCCGTGCGTGTGGACCGCGGCGCGCACGAGCAGGTCGCTGCCGGCCTTGCTGGCAGAGTAGGGCGAGTTCGGGGCCAGCGGCGTCTCCTCGGTGAAGAGGCCCGTGTCCCCCAGCGAGCCGTAGACCTCGTCGGTCGAGACGTGCACGAACTTCGCCACGCCGTGGCGGCGCGACGCGTCGAGCAGCATCTGGGTGCCGAGCACGTTCGTGTTGACGAACGGCGCGCCGGAGACGATCGAGCGGTCGACGTGGCTCTCGGCGGCGAAGTGGACGACCACGAGCTGGCCGCCGAACCCCTTGGCCTCCTGGAAGGCCTTCTCGACGTCCTCCGCCTTCGTGATGTCGCCGTGGACGAAGCGGTGCTTCGGGTTCTTCGCGACCGGCTCGAGGTTCTCCAGGTTGCC
Source organism: Planctomycetota bacterium (assembly GCA_044221705.1). Taxonomy (GTDB): domain Bacteria; phylum Planctomycetota; class UBA1135; order UBA1135; genus JAEUHZ01. Next base: position 11,527 of record JBGAOR010000093.1, on the reverse strand, counting down.
CGCGTAGGTGAGCGCGTCGAGGTTCACCACGCGCGCATCGGGACGGATCTCGGCCAGCATATGGACGAAGTTCGAGCCGATGAACCCGGCGCCGCCGGTGACGAGGATCGTTTGGTGCATGGGTTGGCGGAGGAGCGGGCCTAGAGCGCGAGGAACCGTTGCAGTGCGTCGCGCCAGGGCGCGAGCGGCGCGCCGCGCAGCGCGGTGAGGCGCGAACAGTCGAGGACCGAGTACCGCGGGCGCGCCGCCGGCCGCGGGAACTCGCTGGTCGTGCAGGGCACGACGCGGACGTGCCGCACGCCGGCGAGCTCGAGCGTCGCGACGGCGAAGTCGAACCACGACGCCTGGCCGCCGCAGGCCGCGTGGTACACGCCCGCCTCGCCGCGGCGCAGCACGTCCCACAAGGCCGGCGCGAGCTCCAGCGTCGACGTCGGCGATCCGACCTGGTCGTGCACGACCTTGAGCTCGGTGCGGTCCTTGGCGAGCCCCAGGATCGTGCCCGGGAAGTGCTTCCCGCGCGGACCGTACAGCCACTGCGTGCGCACGATGCGCGTGCCGCGCGGATGCGCCTCGGTCGCGGCGATCTCGCCCGCGAGCTTCGTGCGCCCGTACGCCGACAGCGGGTGCGTGGCGTCGTCGACGCGGTAGGGCCGCTGGCCCGCGCCGTCGAACACGAAGTCCGTGCTGACGACGACCAGCGGAACGTCGAGCGCGGCGCAGGCGCGCGCCAGATCGCGCGACGCGTCCACGTTGGCGCGCGCGGCGTCGGCCTCGCGCTCCTCGGCCAGGTCCACGGCGGTCCAGGCCGCGGCGTGGATCACGCCGTCGAACGGGCCGTGCGCGCGGAACAGCTCGTCCACGCGCGCGCGGTCGGCCAGGTCGAAGCCCGCCGCCGCGACGCCCGGCCCCTCGCGCAGGTCCGAGCCGATCGCCGCGATCCCCTTCGGCGCCGACAGGCACAGCTCGCTCCCGAGCATGCCGGAAGCACCGGTGACGAGGACGCGTCGCATCGCGCGTCCGTCAGTCCTTGTTCGCGCCGCCCTCGGCGACGAGCGACGCCGCCGAGTGCAGCGACTTGAACGTGCCCGCGTCCGTCCACCAGCCGTCGAGGACCTCGAACGTCATCGAGCCGTCCTGGATGTACCAGTTGTTGACGTCCGTGATCTCGAGCTCGCCGCGGTCGCTGGGCTTGAGCGTCTTGATGATCTCCCAGACGCGCCCGTCGTACATGTAGATGCCGATGACGGCCAGGTTCGACTGCGGGTTCTTGGGCTTCTCGACGATCCGCGTGACCTTGCCGTTCTGGACGGTCGCGACGCCGAAGCGCTCGGGATCGGGCACTTCCTTGAGCAGGATCTTCGCGCCCTTCCCCTGCTTCCGGAAGTCCGCTGCGGCCTTCGCGATGTTCTTCTCGATGATGTTGTCGCCCAGGATCACGCACACCGGCGAGCCGGCGGCCCAGTGCTCGGCCAGGCCCAGCGCTTCCGCGATGCCGCCCTCGCCTTCCTGATACGTGTAGTTCAGGTGCTTGAGGCCGAAGTCCTTGCCGTTCCCGAGCAGCGAGAGGAAGTCGCCCGACTTGCGGCCGCCGGTCACGATCATGATGTCGGTGATCCCGGCCTTCACCATCGCTTCGATCGGGTAGTAGATCATCGGCCGGTCGTAGACCGGCAGCAGGTGCTTGTTCGTGATCTTCGTGAGCGGGAAGAGCCGCGTGCCGAGGCCGCCGGCCAGGATGACGCCTTTCATGGGTGCTGGGTGCGGACGCGCGGGAGCGCCCTGGTGGGAGGTCTTGGGACGGGGTGGGGCGCGACGCGGGGCGGGAGAGAATAGCCGCGTCCCGGATGGGCCGCCAAGGTCCCTTGGCGGGCTTCCGGGATCGACCGCGAGGGTCTCCCAGCGCGAGCAGACCGTGCGGAACTTTCCATGAAGCTCCGGCGAAGCCCGCGCGCGCCCGCCACCCCGCGCGGCGCAGGAATCGGGTCGATCGCGCCGCCCCTCGCGCCTACACCGGGCGCCGGGAGGTAGAACGATGATCGACATGACTCGGGCGGCGTTGGACCTGGAGACGAAGGATCGCGGAGCCGGACCGGAGGCCCGCGACGACTTCGCGGCCGTGGCGCGCGCGCTGCGGCACGCGGCCGAGCACCAGGGCGAGCAACCGGCGGTCGCGGACCTGTCGCGCGCCGCCGGGCTCCCCGAGACGCGCTTCTCGCGCGCGTGCCGCGAGCTGGCCGGCATCACGCCCAAGGGCTTCGTGCAGGCGCTCACGATCGCGGCGTCGCGCGAGCGGCTGGCGCGCTCGCGACCCGTGCTCGAGACGAGCTTCCGCGCCGGACTCTCGGGCCCCGCGCGCCTGCACGACCTCTACGTCGGGATCGAGCGCATGACCCCGGGCGAGTACGCGCGCGGCGGATCCGGGCTGCGCATCGCCTGGGACGAGGTCGCGACGCCCTTTGGCCCCGCGCTCGTGTGCGCCGCGCCGCGCGGCGTGTGCGCGCTCGCGTTCACCGAGGGCCGCGGCCTCGAGGCCGAGCTCGAGCACGCGCGCGCACGCTGGCCGCGCGCCGACTTCCAGCGCGACGAGCGCGCGATCGCCCCGTCCGCCGCCGTGCTGCGCGACCGGCTCGCCGGCCGTGAGCGCGATCCGTCGCGGCCGATCACGCTCCTCCTGAAGGGCACCGACTTCGAGCTGCGCGTGTGGGAGGCGCTGCTCGCGATCCCCGACGGGCTCGTCGCGAGCTACGGCCAGCTCGCGCGCGCGCTCGGCGTCCCGCGCTCCGCGCGCGCGGTCGGCCGCGCGATCGGCGCGAACCCGGTCGGCGTGCTGATCCCCTGCCACCGCGTGCTGCGCGAGACGGGCGCGCTCGGCGGCTACCGCTGGGGCGAGACGACGAAGCGCGCGCTGCTCGCCGCCGAGGCTGCGCGCGCGTGAACCGCGGCTACGTCTACACGAGCGAGGTGCGGCCGGCGGAGAGGGGCCTCGACGTGCTCGCATACCACGTGCGCCGCTTCCAGAAGCGCACGGCCGACGACTGGCGCGCGTCGATCGAGGCCGGCGACGTGCGCGTGAACGGCGAGGTCGCCGATCTCGCGCGGGTCCTCGCGCCGGGCGACACGGTCACCTACCACCGCGCACCGTGGCGCGAGCCCGACGCGCCGACCACGTTCGGCGTCGCGTACGAGGACGAGCACGTGCTCGTGGCCGAGAAGCCCGCGGGATTGCAGGTGCTCCCCGCCGGCCCGTTCTTCGAGAAGACCCTCTTCCACCTCGTGCGCGTCAGCGCGCCCGACCGCGCCGACGCGTCCCCCATCCACCGGCTCGGCCGCGGGACGTCGGGCCTGATCCTCGTGGGCAAGACGGCGCTCGCGCGCGAGTCGCTGGCGCGCCAGTTCCGCGAGCGCACGCCGACGAAGACGTACTTCGCGCTCGTGGAAGGCTGCGCTTTGCCCGACTCGTGCCACGCCCGCCACCCGATCGGCGACGTCGCACACGGACCGATGCGTTTGCACGTCGCGCGCGCGGGCGGGAAGCCGTCGCTGACACGCGTGCGCGTGCTGTCACGGGATCGCATGCTCGATCGATCGCTCGTCGCCGCGCAACCGGTGACAGGCCGGCCGGACCAGATCCGCATCCACCTCGCGGCACTCGGCGCGCCCATCGTGGGCGACCCCTTGTTCGGAGTCGGCGGCGTCGCGAAGAGCGACGTGCCGCCGGGGACGGGCGGCTACCACCTGCACGCAGCGGGGATCGGGTTCGTGCATCCCGCGACGTCCGAGCGCGTGAAGCTGCGCTCGCGGCCGGCGTGGATGTCCGCTTGAACCCTGCCGTCCGACATCGCCCCGATCCACGCACGATCCGCGCTGTCGAGCCGCCGTCGCGAGAGATCAGGAGCGGCCGCGGTACCAGCGCACGAACCGCTCGACCCCTTCGCGCACGCTTGTATGCGGGTCGTAGCCGAGCTTCGCGCGGGCCTTCGTGATGTCCGCGTAGGTCACGAGCACGTCGCCGGCCTGCATCGGCTGACGGTCGAGGATCGGCGTCTTCCCGCAGGCTTCGCCGATGATCCCGACGAGCTCCTGCAGCGACGTCGTCGCGGACTCGCCCAGGTTGTAGATCTCGTACCCAGCGCACTTGTCGAGCGCGCGCACCACGCCGTCGACGATGTCGCTCACGTACGTGTAGTCGCGCCGCGTCGAGCCGTCGCCGTAGAACGGGATCGGCTTCCCCTCGAGCGTCGCCTTCACGAACTTGTGGATCGCCATCTCGGGCCGCTGGCGCGGGCCGTAGACGGTGAAGAAGCGCAGGCAGCTCGTCGGGATGCCGTACAGGTGGTGGTACGTCCAGCAGTGCAGCTCGCCCGCGCGCTTCGTCGCGGCGTAGGGCGACACCGGATGATGGATGTCGTCCACCTCGCGGAACGGCGTGTTCGCGCGGTCGCCGTAGACGCTCGAGCTCGACGCGAACACGAAGCGGATCTTCGGTCGCGCCTTCAGCTCCTCGAGGAAGTGCAGCGTGCCGCGCACGTTCACGTCCTCGTAGTGCAGCGGGTCGAGGATCGACGGCCGCACGCCGGCCATCGCCGCCAGGTGGATCACGGCGTCGAAGCGGCCGTCGGCGAAGAGGCGCGAGACGAGCGCACGGTCGCGGATGTCCCCCGTCACCACCGTCGCGCCGGGCAGCGCGGCGAGGTTCGCGCGCTTGATCGCCGGATCGTAGTAGTCGTTGAAGTTGTCGAGGACCGTCACGCGGTCCCCGCGCGCGAGCAGCGCCTCGCCCACGTGGCTGCCGATGAAGCCCGCGCCGCCGGTGATCAGGACGTTCTGCGGCATCGCGTCACTCCACCGTCACCGACTTCGCCAGGTTCCGCGGCTTGTCGATGTCGAGGCCCTTCAGGTCGGCCATGTGGTACGCGACGAGCTGCAGCGGGATCACGTTCAGGATCGGCGACAGCCACTCGGAGCACTCGGGGACCAGCACGTGCTCGTCCGACTGCGCGATGCTCTCCTTGTCCGATCCGATCGCGATCACGTGGCCGCCGCGCGCGCGCACCTGCTCCAGGTTCGAGCGCACCTTCTCGGCCAGCGGGCCGGCGCTGTTCACGACCAGGATCGACATCTCCGGGTCGATCAGCGCGATCGGTCCGTGCTTCATCTCGCCGGCGGGATAGCCCTCGGCGTGCACGTAGCTGATCTCCTTGAGCTTCAGCGCGCCCTCGAGCGCGATCGGGTAGTTGATCCCGCGACCGAGGAAGAGGAAGCCGCGCTGCGAGCGGTTTTTCGCGGCGATATCGCGCACCTCGGAGACGATGCGCTCGCCCAGCAGGCTCTCCATCTTCGGGCGCAGGAGGCGCAATTCGGAGACGAGTTCCTTGCCCTGCGCGAGCGACAACACGCCGCGCGCGCGGCCGAGTCGTACCGCGAAGAGGAACGCGGCGACCACCTGCGCCACGAAGGCCTTCGTGCTGGCGACGCCGATCTCGGGGCCGGCGTGCGTCAGGATGGTGGCTTGTGATTCGCGCACGAGCGTGCTGCCGATCACGTTGCAGATCGCGGCCGTGCGCGCGCCCAGCGCCTTCGCGAGCCGCAGCGCGGCCAGCGTGTCGGCCGTCTCGCCCGACTGCGAGATCGCCAGCGCGAGCGTGTTGTGCGCCAGCACCGGGTCGCGGTAGCGGAACTCGGACGCGTAGTCGACGTCGACCGGGATGCGCGCGAGTCCCTCGATCAGGTAGCGCGCGATCCAGCCGGCGTGCAGCGCGGTCCCGCAGGCGACGATCTGGATGCGGTCGATCGCGCGCAGCTCGTGGTCGCCGAATCCGGGCACGCCGAAGTCCACGTCGCCCTTGTCGAGGCGCAGGCGGTCGAACGCCGTGCGCGCCAGGACGTCGGGCTGCTCGTGGATCTCCTTGAGCATGTAGTGCGGGAAGGAGCCCTTGCCGGCCGACTCCGGATCCCACTCGACGCGCCGCGTGGGGCGCGCGACGACGGTGCCGTCGATGCGCGTCACGCGCAGCGGGCGGCCGAGCTCGAGCTCGCACACGTCGCCGTCGTCGAGGAACACGACGTCGCGCGTGTGGGAGATCAGCGCCAGCACGTCGGACGCGAGGTACACGCCGTCGTGGCCGGCCGCGACCGCCAGCGGCGGGCCGGAGCGCGCGCACGCGATCTGCGGTCCGTTCGGCCCCTGCGCGATCGCCGCGACCGCGTAGTAGCCGCGCACGCGCGCGAGGCTCGCCCGCAGCGCATCGGGGAGGCTCTGACCGCGCGAGATCTGGCGTCCCACGAGGTGCGCGAGCACCTCGGTGTCCGTGTCGGAGAGGAACTTCACGCCGGCCGCCTCGAGCTCGGCGCGCAGCTCGGCCCAGTTCTCGACGACGCCGTTGTGCACGAGGGCGACGCGGCCCTCCTGGTCCGTGTGCGGGTGCGCGTTCTCGTCGCTCGGCGGGCCGTGCGTGGCCCAGCGCGTGTGGCCGATCCCGGCGCGAGCAGCCCCAAGCGATCCGTCCGACAGCGCGTGCTCGAGCCGCTCCAGCCGCCCGGCCTTGCGGCGGATCGAGATCGAGCCCGCGTCGAGCACGGCGACTCCGGCCGAGTCGTAGCCGCGGTACTCGAGCAGCCTCAGGCCCTGGAGCAGGGTCTCGACGACCCCGCCGTCCTTCTGGATCGCGCCGACGATGCCGCACATGTCCGGTCAGTTCCTCTGGTGCCCGCGCGCCGGCTCGGGTCCGAGCGCGACGCGCGCGCGGAAGTGGTCGAGCGTGCGCGCGAGCCCGTCCTTCAGCGCGACCTTCGGTTCCCAGCCGAGCAGCCGCCGCGCCTTCGAGATGTCGGGCTGCCGCACCTTCGGATCGTCGACCGGCAGCGGGCGGAACTCGATGCCCGACTTCGATCCGGTCGCCTCGAGCACGGCGTGCGCGAACTGCAGGATCGTCATCTCCGCCGGGTTGCCGATGTTCACGGGCAGGTGCTCCTCCGAGTTCAGGAGGCGCCAGATCCCCTCGACCAGGTCGTCGACGTAGCAGAACGAGCGCGTCTGCGAGCCGTCGCCGAACACCGTGAGCGGCTCGCCGCGCAGGGCCTGGCTCATGAACGCCGGCAGCGCGCGCCCGTCGCGCAGGCGCATCCGCGGCCCGTACGTGTTGAAGATCCGGATGATCCGCGTGTCGAGGCCGTGGTAGCGGTGGTACGCCATCGTCATCGCCTCGGCGAAGCGCTTGGCCTCGTCGTAGACGCCGCGCGGACCGACCGGGTTCACGTTGCCCCAGTAGTCCTCGGACTGCGGGTGGACGAGCGGGTCGCCGTAGCACTCGCTGGTCGAGGCCAGGAGGAAACGCGCCTTCTTGGCGTGCGCGAGGCCCAGCGCCTTGTGCGTCCCGAGCGAGCCGACCTTGAGCGTCTGGATCGGCAGCTCGAGGTAGTCGATCGGCGAGGCCGGCGACGCGAAGTGCAGCACCGCGTCCACGGCGCCGGGCACGTGGATGTGCTCGGTGACGTCGCGCTTCTCGAAGTGGAACGCCGCGTCGCGGAACAGGTGCTCCACGTTGCGCAGGTCGCCGGTGATGAGGTTGTCCATGCAGACGACCTCGAAACCCTCGGCCAGGAAGCGCTCGCACAGGTGGCTGCCCAGGAAGCCGGCACCACCGGTGATCAGGACCCGCGGACGCGCCATGGAACTGCCTCCGAACTCAACGCGGCCCGAGGCCCTGGAAGTCGACTTCTTCGCCGCGGTCGAGGCGCACGCGCTGCCCCAGACCCTGGATCTCGTGCTCGCCGACGGCCTGCACGCGGATGCGCGCCGCGTCCGCGTCGGCTTCGACCGCGCCGCTCGCGCGCACGGAGAAACCCGGGCCGGCGACGAGGTCGGCGCTGGTCGCGCTGCGCGTCGGACGGCCACCGGCGGTCAGCAGCGGCAGGTCGACGGCCTGGCCCGGATCGAGCTCGATCACGTCCTCGCGGAACGCGATGCGGCTCGACGTCTTCGACTGGTTCTTCACGCGCACGATGTCGGAGCGCACGCGCTCGAGCGCGATCGGGCCCGACGAGGCCGACAGGCGCGCGCCGCCGACGAGATCGATCTGCTCCTCGCCCGAGAGGTCGATCAGCGCCGTCGCCACCTCGAGGAACGTGAACATGCTCTCGCCGCGCGACGGCGAGCCCACGAGACCGAACCCGCGGTCCGACATCAGGATCGACGTGCCGTCGTTCCAGAGGATCTCGACGCGTCCGCCGGGAGCGACCGACAGGGACGAGCCGGCGTGGACGCGCACGGTCTTCTCGTAGAACGTCAGCGGGAAGCCGCCGGTGCGCCCCGCGGGCCGCACCTTCACCGGGTCGGCGTGGCGCACGACCAGCACTTCCTCGGGGCCTTCCGGGTACAGGGCCTGGGCCCCGGGCGGCAGCGGATCCTCGGCGTCGACCATCGGACCGGGGTGTTCCTGCGTGCTCCAGAACGGCCAGCGGCCGTACGTCGTGCACGCCGAACACGCGATCGCGACCGTCGCGGCGAGGACGCTGCGCGCGCAGGCGTTCATCGCGGTTCCCCGCTCGCCACGGGGATGCCCGGGTGGTGGCCGTAGTAGCGCTCGACGAAGCCCGTGTCGTGGTCGCCGGCGCGGAAGTCGGAGTGCGAGAGGATGTTCCGCTGCAGCGGGATCGTCGTCTTCGGGCCCTCGATGACGAACTCGTCGAGCGCGCGCAGCATCGTGCGGATCGCCTGGTCGCGGCGCGGGCGGTGCACGAGGAGCTTGCCGATCATCGAGTCGTAGTTCGGCGGGATCCGGTAGCCGCTGTAGCAATGGCTGTCGAGCCGCACGCCCGGGCCGCCGGGCGGGACGAAGAGGTCGATCCGGCCCGGCGAGGGCTGGAAGTCCTTGTCGGGGTCCTCGGCGTTGATGCGGCACTCGATCGCGTGCCCGCGGAACTGGATGTCCTTCTGCTCGAACGCCAGCTTCTCGCCCGCGGCGACGAGCAGCTGCTGCTGGATCAGGTCGATGCCGGTCACGAGCTCCGTCACCGGGTGCTCGACCTGGATGCGCGCGTTGACCTCGATGAAGTAGTAGTGCCCGTCGCGCCCGAGCAGGAACTCGACCGTGCCGGCGTTGCTGTAGTTCGCCTGCCGCGCGACCTTGACCGCCGACTCGCAGATGCGCGCGCGCAGCTCGGGCGTCACCGACGGCGAGGGCGACTCCTCGATCAGCTTCTGGTGGCGTCGCTGGATGGAGCAGTCGCGCTCGCCCAGGTGCACCACGTGGCCGTGCTTGTCGGCCAGGATCTGCACCTCGATGTGGCGCGGGTTCTCGACGAACTTCTCGAGGTAGACCGTGCCGTCGCCGAACGCCGCCTGCGCCTCGCTGCGCGCGGCGTGGAAGCCCGTGATCAGGCTCGGCTCGTTGCGCGCGATGCGCATGCCGCGCCCGCCGCCGCCGGCCGCGGCCTTGATCATGATCGGGTACCCGAGCTGCTGCGCGATCTGGCTGGCCTTGTGCTCGTCCTCGACGGGCCCGTCGGAACCGGGGACGATCGGCACGCCGGCCGCCTTCGCCAGCTCGCGCGCGGCGACCTTGTCGCCCAGCCTCGCGATCGTCTCGGGCTCGGGCCCGATGAACGAGATCTTGCACGCGCGGCAGACCTCGGCGAAGTGCTCGTTCTCGGACAGGAAGCCGTAGCCCGGGTGGATCGCGTCCGCGTCGGCCACCTCCGCCGCGGCGATGATGGCCGGGATCGAGAGGTAGCTCTTCGCGCTCGGGCCGGGACCGATGCAGATGGTCTCGTCGGCCTGGCGCAGGTAGACGGCGTCGGCGTCGGCGGTCGAATAGACGGCGACGGTCTCGATGCCCAGCTCGCGACAGGCGCGGATGACGCGCTGCGCGATCTCGCCGCGGTTCGCGATCAGGACGCGGCGGAACATCAGGACTTGATCAGGAAGAGGGGCTGACCGAACTCGACCGGCTCGCCGTTCTCGACGAGGATCGCCACGACCTCGCCCGACGTCTCGGCCTTGATCTCGTTCATGACCTTCATCGCCTCGACGATGCACAGCGTCGTGTCGGGCCCGACGCGCGAGCCGACCGAGACGAAGGGTTCCGCGTCCGGCCCGTTCGCGCGGTAGAACGTGCCGACCATCGGGCTCTGGAAGGGCGTGCCCTGCTGGGCGGGCTTCGCCGGCTCGGCGGCCGGAGCAGCCGCGGTCGATCCCGGGGCGGGTGCGTAGCCGGGGTGCACCGGTCCGGGAACGCCGCCGCCCTGCAGCACGTGCACGACCGGGGCCTGGGCGGAGCCCGGCGCGCCTTCGCGCACGAGGCGCACCTTGAGGCCCGTGGCGGGGTCCTCGACGTCGAGTTCGGCGACGCCGGCGCGCTTCATCATCGCGATCAGGCGTTGGATCAGCTTCAGGTCCATGGCGGAGGGGGCGTCGACGGAGCGGACTCTGGGCGCGCGCGCGGGCAGCGCACGCATCGGCCTCGTTCGCGCGCGGCGCAGGATACCGATCGGCGATCCCAGATTCGCGGGTCAGCGTGCCGGGAACAGGGCCGCGGCGACCTGGACCGCGTTCAGGGCCGCGCCCTTGCGCAGCTGATCCCCCACCGCGAAGTAGGCCAGCGAGGTCGGACCGCGCGCTCCGGCCCGGACGCGCCCGACGAAGACGGCGTCGCGCCCGGCGCACTCCTTGGGGCGCGGTCCGTGCGGATCCGCGGTCCACTCGATGCCCGGCGCGCCGCGCAGGGCCTCGACGAGCGCGTGCGGCGCCAGCGGCGTCCGCGTCTTCAGGTGGACCGCCACCGAGTGGCAGCGCTCGACCGGCACGCGCACCGTCGTCGACTCCACGACGAGGCGCGGCAGGCCCAGGATCTTGCGCGTCTCGGAGGCGATCTTGCGCTCCTCGCCGCTCGTGCCGTCCTCGCCGACCGTCGCGATCGCCGGGATGACGTTCAACGCGATCGCCGCCGGGAACGGCGTCGGCCGGCCGGGTCCGCGCGGCAGCCCGACCGACTCGCGCATCTCGCCGTGCAGCGCGTCGAGGCCGGCCGCGCCGGCGCCCGAGGCCGCCTGGTAGCTCGCGATCAGGACCTCCTCGAGCCCGGCAAGGCGGTCGATCACGGCCAGGGCCATGCAGGCGATCGCCGTCGTGCAGTTGGGGTTCGCCACGAGCTTCGGACCGCGCTCGAGCTCGCGCGCGTTGATCTCGGGGACGACGAGCGGGATCGCGGGGTCCTCGCGGAACGCGCTCGAGAGGTCGACGACGCGCGTCCCGAGCTCGGAGAGGCGCGGAGCCAGCGCCTGCGAGACCTCGGTCGGCGTGCACAGGAACACGACGTCGTGCGCCGCGAGCGCGCCGGGATCGTGCGGCATCGCGGCGACCGCCAGCCGGCGTCCGTGCACGTTCAGCGCGCCGTCGGTCCGCGCGAAGCAGGCGATGCGCTCGGGCGGGTGTCCCGCGTCGAGCAGGATCGCCGCCAGCTCCACGCCCGTCGCGCCGGTCGCGCCGACGATCGCCGCCGTGCGCGCGTGCTGGCGCGGCCCCCAGGTC
>JBGAOR010000092.1:0-19918 GCA_044221705.1 Planctomycetota bacterium | reverse complement strand
CTTCGGCCGTTTGTCCACAGCGCGGGGCCGGTCCGCACCCCGGCCAGATACCCGCGCGGGTACCGCTTCCCAAGATCGGGACGCCGTGGAGGGGCTCCGGGAGCCCCGCGAATCGCCTCGGAAAAACGATCGCAACCCCATGGAGCAAGGGGACTTGGAGCCCGGCGGCACTCGGGCTCCAGCCGCGCCCGCGGGACGGCACGGACGCGGGCTCGCGCGAGGTCCGGCAGATGATGCTTGACGCGGGGGGGCCGCGACCGCCTCCCCACACGTTCTCCACAACGCGGAAGGTCGCAAAGTCCGAGCTCGGGCGCCGCCCGGCACGTCGCACGCGCCGGGTGGGTCGCGCGGCCGCACCCGCCGACCCAATGCGACTTCGTTCGGGGGCATCCCGGGCTCGATGCCGCCCGTGCGCGTCCGAGTCTCCTCGGGGGCCGTGGCGGCGCGGACGAGCATGCGGAATCGACGCGGGCCGCCTGCGGGTCCGGCCGGGATCCCGCGCGGCTCGACGCCGCGAGGGCGCGCCATCCGCCGCGATCCGTGCGGATCCGCGGGCTGCTAGAGTGCGACGGATGGTCGTGTTCCGTGCTCCGCGCCGCGGTGAGCTCCTGCTCGAGGCCCGAGGTCTCGTCAAGGCGTACCGTGGCCGCCGCGTCGTCGACGGCGTCCACTACCAGGTCGCGGCCGGCGAGATCGTGGGACTCCTGGGCCCGAACGGCGCCGGGAAGACGACGAGCTTCCGGATGACGGTCGGCCTGGTCCTGCCCGACGCGGGCACCGTGATGCTGAACGGGGCCGAGTGCACGCGTCTGCCGATGTACCGCCGCGCGCGCCTGGGCATGGGCTACCTGCCGCAGGAGGCGAGCATCTTCCGGCGCATGAGCGTGCGCGACAACCTGCTGGCCGTGCTCGAGACGATGCCCTTCAACCGGCGCGAGCGGAAGCTCGAGGCCGAGCGTCTCATGGGCGAGCTCGAGCTCACGCGGCTCGCGAAGAACATGGCCGACACGCTGTCCGGCGGCGAGCGACGCCGCCTCGAGATGTGCCGCGCGCTGGCGACACGCCCCACGATCCTGCTGCTCGACGAGCCGTTCGCCGGCGTCGACCCGATCAACGTCCAGGAGATCCAGGGCCTCGTGCGGCAGATGCGCGAGAAGGACCTGGGGATCCTGATCACCGACCACAACGTGCGCGAGACGCTGCAGCTCACCGACCGCGCCGCGATCATCGTCGAAGGCCGCATCCTGCGCGAAGGCACGTCCGCCGAGCTGGTCCGCGACCCGCGGGTGCGCGAGGTCTACCTGGGCCACAGCTTCGACGCGCCCGTCGGGACCAGCGCCGCGGTCAGCACCGCCGAGGAGCGCGCGCTCTTCGGCGACAAGAAGGGCCAGGGCTGATCCGCGCGAGTCCCGGCTCCGAGGCTGTGGAGAATTCACAGCCGACGCGCCGCGGAAGCGCCGCCAAGAGCAGCCGAGAGCCCGTAGGCTCGATGTCTTCACGGGCCCTCAGGCGATCCCGTAGCGTTTCAGCTTGCGGTACATCGTGCTCTTGCCGAGCTTCAGCATGTGCGCGGCGGCGAGCTTGTTGCCGTCGCACTGCGCGATCGCGCGCAGGAGCGCGTGCTTCTCGTAGAGCTCGAGGCTGACCGGCTCGTGTGCCGGGATGTCCCAGGGCGCCGGCGCGCTCGACGTGCGCGGCATGGGAGTGATCTCGTGCGCGGGGAGCCCGGGGACCGCGTGCGTTCCCGCGACGGGTTCGTTCCGCGGCGCGGGGCGCGGCGTGATCTCGTCGCGGATTCCGGGAGCGGCGTGGTCGCGGATCGTGCGCGGCAGGTCGTCGAGCGCGACAGCAGGGGCTCGCGCGCGGGCACACGCGCGCTCGAGGCAGGACTCGAGCTCGGCCAGGTTGCCCGGCCAGGGATGCGCCTGCATGGCCGCGAGCGCCGCCGCGCCGATCGACTCGATCCCGCGCCCGCCCCCGAAGCGGGCCACGAACGACAGCGCGATCTCCTCCAGATCGCCCAGGCGGTCGACGAGCCGGGGCAGGTCGATCTCGTTGCGCGACAGACGCTCCAGCAGGTCCGCCCGGAATCGTCCCTCGGCCACGGCCCCTTCGAGCACCGTGCTGCTCGACGCGATCAGCCGCACCTCGAGCCGTTCGCCGCGCTGCGCTCCACGGCGCTCGACGAGGCCCGTCTCGAGGAAGCGCAGGATGCGGGCCTGGAGCGCCGGCGAGAGCTCTCCGATCTCCTCGAGGATCAGCGTCCCGTCGTGCGCCACGTGGAAGTGGCCCGGTCGCTCGATCGAGGACGCGGTGCGCGCCGTACCGAACAGCTCCTCCTCGAGGTGCTCCTCCGTGTGCGCGCCACAGCGCACCTCGATCAGGGGCCCGGTCGAGGTCCCCGACCAGTGGATCGTGCGCGCGACGCGGCCGCGGCCGGTGCCTCGTTCGCCGCGCAGGAGCACGGGCTCGTGGTGCGTCGCCGCACGCGCGGCCTCGCCGCGCAGCTTCGCGGCCACCGCGCTGGTGCCGAGCAGCCCGCACGGCCGGTACACCTCGCGCGCGGCCTCGACGATCGGTGCGGCCTCGGCGCGCGAGATCGAAGGCTCGTGGACGCGCAGCACCTCGCCCGCGATGCGACGTCGCAGGCCATCGTGCAGCTCGACGACGCGCAGCGGCAGTCCGCCGTCCCGCGCCTGCGCCAGCAACGGGACGACCACCGCGGTCATCGGGCGCGCCGGACGACCCCTTCGGGCGGGCAGGTCGAAGCGCAGCCCCTCGCGCACCTCGACGCGCGCATCGCGCACGAAGGCCTCGAGGCCGCTGGCCGGGATCAGGCTGCCGAGGTGGGAGCCCTCGACGCGGCTCCCGAGCAACTCGCACGCGCCGCGATCCGCGTGGCGCACGAGGCCTTCCGCGTCGACGACGAGCACGCCGTCGGGACGCCCGCCGGCCAACTCGCGCAGCGCGGCGACCTGTTCGGCGGAGAGCGCCGCGTCGCCGTCACCACGCTCTCCGAGTGCCCCGCGTCGCGCCGGCCTGTCCGCGCCGCGCACTTCGCTCGGCGCGATCGCGCCGGCCTTCGCGGCCGTGAGGGCCTGGACGATGCTGTGCAGCTCCTCGAGGCGTGCCCGTTGGCGCCCCAGCCCGCGGAGCACGTGCTCCAGCGCCGGAAGGTCGGGTCGCGCGACGAACGCGTCGCATCCGGCCTCGTGGGCCCGCACCATCTCCTCGCCGCTCGAGGTGTCGTCGACGTAGATCACGACGGGCACGAGCACGCGCTCGGGGATCGCCTTGAGTCGCCGGCAGACCTCGCAGCCGTCGACGCCCGTCGCGAGCCGGGCGTTGACCAGGATCACGTCGAACGCGCCGTTCCGGGCCTCGATCAGGCCGCGTGCGCCATTTTCGGCGACCACGATTTCATAACCGGCCTCCGACAGCCGGCTGCGCAGGATCAGGCGGCGGCCCGAGTCCTCGTCGATCACGAGCAAGCGACCCATGGGGATTCCTCGAGAGCAGTCGTGCAGCGGGCGTGCACGGTGCGAAGGACGGCGGTGCGTCGGGAAGGCGACGACGGAGCGCTCTCTTTCCGCAGCGCGAGACTACTTCCGCGACCGCAGCGTGAGAAGCCTCTCCCTGCGGGACTCGCCTGAGCGCGCGGGTCCCGCGACGCGTGGGGCCGCGATCCCGTTCGGACCGATCCACGGCCACGGTGCGTCCCGGAGGAGCGCGCTGGTGGGCGATGAGGGATTCGAACCCCCGACTTCCTCCGTGTAAGGGAGGCACTCTGCCGCTGAGTCAATCGCCCGGAGCGAAGCGCGCGCTGGACCGCTATCCTGCCGAGCCCGCCCGACGCCGGCGAGTCCTGATTCCCCGGCCAGCTCGCTCACCCACCTCGGACCCCACTCGAAACACCTCCTCCATGCGCATCGCCGTCGTCGGAACGGGCTACGTCGGCCTCGTCGCGGGCACTTGCTTCGCCGAGAGCGGAAATTCCGTCGTTTGCATCGACATCGACCAGGCCAAGGTCGACGGCCTCAGGCGCGGCGTCGTGCCGATCTACGAGCCGGGCCTCGAGGAACTGCTCGAGCGCAACGTCCGCGACGGGCGCTTGTCGTTCACGACGAGCTACGCCGAGGGCATCCCGCGCGCCGAGGTGGTCTTCATCGCCGTCGGCACCCCGCCGGGCGAGGACGGCAGCGCAGATCTGAAGTACGTCTTGAGCGCCGCGCGAGAGATCGGGCGCCACCTGAGCGGGTACGCGGTCGTCGTGGACAAGTCGACCGTGCCGGTCGGCACCGCCAAGAAGGTCACGGCCGCCATCCGCGAGACCTCGAAGCAGCCCTTCGATGTGGTCAGCAACCCCGAGTTCCTGAAGGAGGGCGCGGCGATCGACGACTTCCTGAAGCCCGACCGCGTCGTGATCGGCTCCGAGTCGAAGCGCGCGGCCGAGGTCATGGAGGAGCTCTACGCGCCCTTCGTGCGGACCGGAAACCCGATCCTGCACATGGACGTGGCCTCGGCGGAGCTCACGAAATACGCGGCCAACGCGATGCTCGCCACGCGCATCTCGTTCATGAACGAGATCGCGAACATCTGCATGAAGGTCGGCGCTAGCATCGACCACGTGCGCAAGGGCATCGGCTCGGACGCGCGCATCGGCTCGCGGTTCCTGTTCGCGGGCGTAGGCTACGGTGGTTCGTGCTTCCCGAAGGACGTCCAGGCCGTCGTGCGCACCGCGGCCGAGCTGGGGTACGACTTCCAGATCCTGAAGGCCGTCGAGTCGGTCAACGAGAAGCAAAAGCACCTCCTGGTCGAGATGGTGCAGAAGCACTTCGGCAAGGACCTGAAGGGCAAGCGCATCGCGGTGTGGGGCCTGGCGTTCAAGCCCAACACGGACGACATGCGCGAAGCGCCGGCCGTCGTGGTGATCGAGGGCCTGCTCGCCGCCGGCGCGAAGGTCACCGCGTACGACCCCGAGGCGATGGCCGAGTGCAAGAAGCGCCACCTGGGCGACCGCATCGACTACGCCGAGGTCCCGATGGCCGCGCTGGACGGCGCGGACGCGCTCGTGCTCGTGACGGAGTGGAACGAGTTCCGCCGTCCGGACTTCGAGGCGGTGAAGACCGCGCTGAAGACGCCGGTCGTCTTCGACGGTCGTAACATCTACACCCGCGCGACGCTCGAGCGGCTCGGGTTCACCTACTACGGGATCGGCTGCTGACGGTACGGAGCCAGGCACAACTCCGCCGTTTTCCCGGCGCGCGCTGAGCGCGCGCCGGGAAAACGGCGGAGTTGTGCCTCTGGCTCCGTACCCGTCAGCCCGACTTGCCGGACTTCCCGGCCTCCTTGCGCTCGCGCTCGCGCTTCTCGACCGCGCGCGCGAGCTCCTCGATCGCGCGCAGGTTCGACAGCGCGGCGCGCACGCGCTCGCCGAGCCGCGACTCCTCCTGCGCGGCGTCGGCGAGCTTCTCGCGGCAGCGTTCGAGCACGCCGGCCGCGCCCTCGAGGTCCGCGCGCGTCACGAGCTCCTGCGCCCACAGGTCGAACGCGCGGATGCGGTCGAGCGGGTCGTCCCCCTGATCCGCGACGCGCGTCCACGTGCGCACGGCGTCGTCGGACCTGCCGCTGTCGGCGAGCACGCGCCCGGTCCACAGCGACGCGTCGTCGCGCTCGCCGGGAGCGGCGGCCGGGTCGGCGACGACCGCCTCGTACGCGGCCAACGCCTCGGGCAGCCGTTTGGCGCGCCGTTCCAGGTGGCCCAGTTCGAGTGCCGCGCGCACGCGCCAGGGCGTCCCGGCTCCGCGCTCGCGCGCGACCGCGAACTCGGCGCGCGCCGACTCGACGTCGCCGGCCTGGCGCACGAGGTCCGCGCGCCGGAATGCCGCCTCGGCGCACGCAGCCGCGTCGGCCGGGAAGTGCTCGCGCACGGCGCGGTACGCCGCGGCAGCCCGCAGGCGCGCGTCCTTGCGCGCGGGCTCGTCCATCCCGCGCAGCGCGCGACGGAGCTCGTCGGCGGAGTCGATCTGGGCGCGGGCTGACTCGAGCTTCGGGACGGGCGGCGCTGTTTCGCGCTCCGTCCGGGCGGTCCCCGTGCCAGCGGGCGCCGTTTCGTTCGAGGATGCGCCGCCGCACAGCGGCAGGACGCACAGCAGTTGGATCCACATCATGACCGACCTCCGGCGCGCCTGGGCGCGCCCTGGGACTTCGTCCGGGACCGCGCACGGGCGCACACCGCCCCCGCCACCGGCCCGGGTTCGGACGGCGGACCCTCGTGGACGGGCCAGCCGAGTTCGTCGTCGAGCACGAAGCGCGCGAGCAGCGCGCGCGTGAGCCTCTTCCGCGCGCGGAAGACGCGGTGCTTCGCCGGCAGATCGCGCCCCGCGTCGCACACGCGGTCCGCGGGGGCTCCCACGGACGGCCTGTCGAAGTACCAGGCCGACAGCACGCCGCGGTCGTCGGGGTCGAGGCACGAGATCGCCGCGTCCAGGTGACCGACGACGGCCGAGCGCTCCACGACGACGCCGGACAGCTCGATCCACGTGTCGTCGGGGTCGTCGCCGGGGATCTCCTCGCGCCCCTCGATGCCGTCCAGCAGGGACTCGTCGGCGTTCGCACGCGGCAGGCGACACTCGCGCCGGCGTCGATCGCGCAGCACGTTCAGCGCGATGCGCAGGATCCACGGCCGCAGCCGCGCCGGATCCACGAGGTGCAGGCGGAAGCGCGCCGCGCGCAGCAGCGTCTCCTGCGCCGTGTCCTCGATCTCCGCGTCGTCGCGCAGGAATCGGCCGAGGTAGCCCACGACCAGCGGACGCAGGTCGCACAGTCCGTTCCAGCTCGTCGCGTCTCGATGCAGGGTTCGCACGGGGTCCTCGGGTCGCCGCTCAGGCGAGGAGGAGACGCGCGAACGAACATCCATGCCGATTCCACGCGCTTGTCCGGACACCGGTGCGTGCGATGCCCGGCGCGCGGAGCGGGGAGCGCGGGCGCGAGCTCGTCGCTCCGGCCAGCGCGAAACCTCCCGGACGTGGGCGTGCGGGCCCTGCGCTCGCTGCTGCGCGAGATCGCCGGGGAGGACTCCGCGAATCGCGGAGCGGGGCGAACTGTCCGCCCGCTGGCGCTCGACCATCCGCACGACGCGTGCGCGCGGCAACCGGGCCCGGCGGCGCTCGTGCGCGGGTCCCCGTGGAGAACGCGCGGAAACGCGTCAGCGCACGATCATGGCGCGCCGCAGTTCCGCGGCCCGCGGTTCGCCGACCCACTGCGCGACGAGGTCGAGCGCGAACGCCAACGCCGTGCCCGGCCCCTGGCTCGTCGTCACCATCCGGTCGCGCACGACGGGCTCGTCCTCGACGACCGTCGCGCCGGAGAGCGACGCGCGCACGCCCGGGAACGCGGTCGCACGGCGGCCCTCCAGGATCCCGGCCGCGTGCAGCACGGTCGGCGCGGCGCAGATCGCGGCCACGGGCCGGCCCTGCGCTTCGAGCCGGCGCACGAGCTCGAGCACGCGCGGATCGGCGGCGAGGTTCCTCGTCCCCGGCTGACCGCCCGGAAGCACGATCGCCGTGAACGACGCCGTGTCGGCCTTCGCCCACTCCGCGTCGGCCAGCATCGCGATGCCGTGCGCGCCGCGGACCGGACCGGGCTTCAGCGCGAGGACCGTGACGTCGAGGTCCGCGCGCCGCAGCACGTCTACGATGGTCGTGAACTCGATCTCCTCGAAACCCTCGGCCAGGGGGACGGCGATCTTGTGCGCGGGCTTCATGGCCGGATCGTCCGGCCGCCGCGGGCAGGGCGCAATACGCACGCGGGAGCAGGGCCGACGCGCCTCCGCCCCGAGGCCTGGGCGGGGTTGCTAGCCTCGTGGTCATGGCCTCGCTCCTCGCGCTGATCCCCCTCCTGCTCGTGCAGGTCCCCGCGGCTCCGGTCCAAGGCGCGAGCACGCCGGCGCCCATCGACGTCGCGGCGCTCCTCGAGCCGATCCGCGCGCAGCACGACCTGCCCGGCCTGGTCGCGGCCATCGTCGACCGCGAAGGCGCGGTCGCGATCGGCGCGTGCGGCGTGCGCGAGCGCGGCGGCAGCGCGCCGCTCACCATCCACGATCGGATGCACCTCGGCTCGTGCACGAAGTCGATGACGGCGACGCTGTGCGCGCGGCTCGTCGCGAAGGCGTCCATCGACTGGAAGACCACGATCGGCGAGCACTTCGCCGACTGGGGCGACGCCGTGGATCCGGCCTGGAAGCCGGTGACGCTCGAGCAGCTCCTCACGCATCGCGGCGGCGTGCCGGGCGACGTCGATCCCAAGCTCTGGGGCAAGCTCTTCTCGTCCAAGGCCGCACCGCGCGCGCAGCGCGAGGAGCTGGCGCGCGGGATCCTGAAGAACCCGCCGAAGACGCCGCCCGGGACGAAGTTCGAGTACTCGAACGCCGGCATCGCGATCGCCGGCCTCATGGCCGAGCGCGCGGCGCGCACGGACTTCGAGGAGCTCCTGCGCGACGAGCTCTTCACGCCGCTCGGCATGGTGCGCTCCGGCTTCGGGCCGCCGATGTCGACCGAAGCGTCGGGCGAGCCGGTCGGTCACCGGGCGAACGGCAAGCCGGTCGGCACCGGCCTCGGGTCCGACAATCCGCCCGCGATCGCGCCGGCCGGGCGCGTGCACGCCTCGCTCGGCGACTGGGCGAAGTACGCGGCGCTGCACCTGCGCGGCGAGAAGGAGGGCGGGCTCGACATCCCCGCCGCCGACTTCGTGCGGATGCACACGCCGCCGGCGGACGGGCTCGACGCGTACGCGATGGGCTGGGGCGTCGCGCAGCGCGCCTGGGGCGGACGCGTGCTCACCCACTCGGGTTCGAACACGATGTGGTTCTGCGTCGCGTGGCTCGCGCCCGAGAAGGGCTTCGGCGTGCTCGTCGCGACGAACCAGGGCGGCGATGCGGCCGCGAAGGCCTGCGACGAAGCGTCGGCGGCGCTGATCGGAGCCTGGACGAAGCGCGCGGGAGCGCCCAAGTGACCGCTGCGCGCAAGGTGCTCGTCTCCGCCTGCCTCCTGGGCCGCGAGTGCCGTCACGACGGCCGCGCGAAGACGGATCGCGTGCTGGCGCGCGAGCTCGAACGCGAGGACCTCGAGCCCGTGGCGTTCTGTCCCGAGGAGCACGGCGGCCTCGGCACGCCGCGTCCGTCGGCGTGGATCGAGCGCGAGTCCGCGGCCGCGGTGCTCGACGGGCGGGACCGCGTGATCGCGAGCACCGGAGCGGACGTCACCGCGGAGTTCGTCCGTGGCGCGGAGGGCGCGCTCGACGTTTGCCGCGCGCACGGCATCGCGCGCGCCTACCTGAAGTCGCGCTCGCCGTCCTGCGGGTCGGTCGACACGCACGTCGGCGGCGTGCTGGTCGAAGGCCGCGGCGTCACGGCCGAGCTGCTGCACCGGAACGGCATCGAGACGATCTCGATCGCCGGCCTGCGCGAGTAGTCAGCGCGGGTTCGTGGCCCAGACCTCGATCCCGGGCGAGAACGCGCGGTCGTCGAGCTCGAGCAGCGCCACGATCGCGCGCGCGATGTCCTCGCTGACCAGCTTCGACGCATTCGACGCCTTGCGCGCCGGCCGGCCGGCGTGCACGCCGAAGTCGTTCTGGACCTCGCTCGGATCGACCTGCATCACGCGCACGTCGGAGCCGCGCAACTCGGCGCGCCAGCACTCGGTCAGCGCGCTCAACGCGAACTTCGACGCGCAGTAGGCCGATCCGCCCGCGAAACCGCGGCGCGCGGCGGTCGAGCCCACGTTCACGATCGAGCCGCGCTTCTGCGCGACGAAGAGGCGCGCGCACTCGCGACCGACGAGGAACGCGCCCAGCGTGTTGGTCTCCCACGTGCGCCGGAAGTCCTCGGCCGACGTCTCGACGAGCGGCGCGAAGCTGCCCGCTCCGGCGTTGTTGACCAGGACGTCGAGGCCGCCGAGGCCGGCCGTGACGCGTTCGACGAGCCGCTTCACGTCGTCCTCGCGCGAGACGTCGCACGCGAACGGGACCGCGCCGATCGCCGTCGCCGTCTCGCGCAGCCGCGCCTCGGTCCGGCCGCAGATGGCGACCCGCGCGCCGCGCTGGACGCACAGCTCCGCCGTCGCGCGCCCGATCCCCGATCCCCCGCCCGTCACCAGCACGCGTGCGTTCTTCAGCTCCATGCGCGAGAGGCTAGCGCGATCGCGCCCCGCGCGTCGGCGGATCCGCGGGCAGGCGCCGGCTTCGCTCCGAGGTGGTCCGGCGACCCGCCCCGACTGCGTCGTAGTGCGCATGTCGGCCCCCCCGCCGCGGTGACACAATCCGGCCGTGGAGGCGAAACCGATGAAGACCAAGAAGCAGAAGGCACTGACGGCAGCCGACCTGATGCAGAAGCGCGTCGTGCGCATCGACGCCGACGCGACGATCGAGGAGGCGGCCGCGAGCCTCGAGGACGCGGGCATCGGGGGCGCCCCGGTCATCGACGCCCGCGGCAAGCTGATCGGCGTCGTCTCGCTGCGCGACCTCGCGCAGCGCGCGCGCTTCGCCGAGACCGAGCCCGGTCGCGGGAAGGGCTGGGACGACGAGGACCTCCAGACCGGCGACGCCGTCGAGGACGAGATCTCGATGGCCGAGGACTACTCGCCCGGCAACGCCGCCGCCGAGCGCGTGCGCGACTGCATGAGCCAGGGCGTGATCACGGTCGCCCCGGATCTCTCGATCCACGCGGTGGCGGCGCGGATGGTCAAGGAGAAGATCCACCGCGTGTTCGTCGTCGACGGGCGCGAACTCGTCGGGGTCGTCTCGACGTTCGATCTGGCCCGCGCGATCGCCGAAGACCTGATCTAGTCGGTCGCGGCGTCCACCGGCGTCGCGCCGAGCACGCGCACGATCTCCTTCGGGTCGAGCGCGACCAGGAATCCGCGCCGTCCGCCGTTCAGCCACACGCGCGGCAGCTCGAGGATCGTGCGCTCGACGTACACGGGCATCTTGCGCTTCGTGCCGAAGGGGCTCGTCCCGCCGACCTGGTAGCCCGAGTGCTTGTCGGCGACCTCGGGCGCGCACGGTTGCACGCTGCGCGCGCCGATCTGACGCGCCAGGTTCTTCGTGCTGACCTGCCGGTCGCCGTGCATCAGCACGATCAAGGGACTGCGCGCGTCGTCTTCCATGACGAGCGTCTTGATCACGGCGTGCTCGTCGACGCCGAGCTCGCGCGCGGACACCGCCGTGCCGCCCTTCTCCTCGTAGCGGTAGGGATGCTCCGTGTACGCCACGCCGTGGGCGCGCAGCACGCGTTCGGCCTGGGTCACCATCGCGACGTCGACACCGCGCGCCTAGGGCAGCCAGCTGATCTCGAGCCCATTCGTCAGGTTGTAGGTGGCCGACGTGCAGAACGGCGCGGCGTTCCGGTACCAGGCCTGGTACAGGCGCAGGTCCCCGCCCGACGGCACGTTGCTCTGCACCGACAGGAGCGGCGAACCCGGCGCTCCGAAACCCCACGTCGCGCGGCCCTCGGGCGCGGTGCGCGTGCCGAGGCGCACGACGGATCCGCCGACGCAGCGCACGCCGTCGCCGAACGGGCTGCCATTCCCGCCGTTCTGCTGGATCGATCCCTGCAGGAACAGGACGGTCGAGTTCTGCGGCAGGCCGCGCACGAGCAGAGCCACGGTGTCGTTCGAGACCAGCGACAGTCCCTCGCCGGTGAGGATCGCGCCCGACCCCGCGGAATTGGGGCAGCCCGCGTTCCACGCGCCGACGTTGCCACACGGACACGTCGCGCTCGTGCCGTCGCCCGCGCAGAACGGACGGCCCGTCGGGCACGTGCCGACGAACACGTCGCTCTCCATGTTGAAGTCGAGCGGGTAGAAGTCGTCGCCGCCGTAGGCGAACGCCGCGCGATCCCCGCTCGCGGCGAGCACGACCGAGAACACGTCCGCGTGCGGGAACGCGAAGCCGCCCGCGAGCAGGAACGAATCCGTCGTCCCCGCCAGCCGGTCGTGCCGGAACGCGTCGCGGCGACCGTTCAGGTCGCCCGGGACGAGGTCGGTGGCGGCGCTCGAGAACACGGCGAAGCGACCGTCCGCCGAGACGCAGGTCGCCCACGAATCGCCGGTGCACTCGACGCCGCCGCTGGCGACGCTCACGCGCTCGACCAGCCCGCTCGCACGGTCGAGGACGAACGCGTCGGTCGTGCCGTTCGTGTCGCCCGGCACGAGGTCCGGCGCGGAGCTCGCGAAGCCCACGAAGCGTCCGTCGAGCGTCATCGAGTGGAGCTCCGTGTCGCCCGTCGGCGCGCCGCCGCCGGTCGCGTGCACGAGCAGCGCCGTCGTGCCCAGCGCGCGGTCGCGCAGGAAGACGTCCATCGAGCCGTTCGCGTCCCCCGCGACGAGGTTCGAGGCCACGCTGCCGAACGCCACGTACCTGCCGTCGGGCGTCACGAAGGAGAGAAGCGTCCCCGAGCCGGACATGTCGTCGCCCTGCGCGCCGCTGCTCGAGACGCTGACGCGCTCGATCGTCCCCGCGACGCGGTCGCGCAGGAACACGTCGCGCGTCGAGTTCGTGTCGCCGGGCACGAGGTTCCCGGCCCAGCTCACGAACGTCACGTAGCGCCCGCCGGCGGCCAGCGTCGCACCGAACGAGGGCCCGTCCCCCTGCGCGCCGCCCGCGCCGACGCTGACGCGCTCGATCGTCCCGTTCCAGCGGTCGCGCACATAGACGTCGAGCGCGCCGTTCGTGTCGCTCGGATCGAGCGTCGCGGCCGACGTGTTGAACGCGACGTAGCGACCGTCGTCGGAGATCGCCGGGTACGAGCAGGGCTGGTCGCACTCGACGCCGCCCGCGCCGGTGCTCACGCGCTCGATCGTGCCCAGGAACAGGTCGCGCACGAAGATGTCGCCCACCGCGTTCGTGTCGCCGGGCACGAGGTTCGTCGCCACCGAGGTGAACGCCACGTAGCGTCCGTCGGACGTCATCGCGGCCTGCGTCGATCCGGCGTCGCCCTCGACGCCGTTCGCGTCGACGCTGATGCGCTCGATGACGCAGACCTGCGCGGTCGCGGGGACCGCGGCGGAGACCAGGACGAGGAGGAGCGTGCTCCGACGCACGCCCTGATGCTACGGCCTGCGCCCCACCACGACGACGTGGAACCCGAGCAGCGAGAGCACCGGCACCGCGCACACCACGCGGTCGACGGCCAGGAAGGCGCGCGTGATCCAGGCGTTCCCCGGCACGTACTTGAGGAGCCCCAAGTGGTCGGGAAACCCCGCGAAGACGTAGGCGAGGAACCCGTACTTCTTGACGACGTCGACGCGGAAGCCGGCCTTCTCGCACAGCTCGACGATGCCCTTCTTCGTGAAACCCTTGTCGCCGACGTCGAAGTGCGGGCTCTTCTTGTAGAGCACCCAGCGCGCCAGCCGGATGAACGGGTTGTCGTTGCACGGCTCGCTCATCACGAGCACGCCGCCGCTCTTCAGCGTGCGCCGGCAATTCGCCAGGAAGCCGACGTGATCGCGCGTGTGGTGCAGGCTGCCCTTGCAGAACACGACGTCGAACGCGCCGTCCTGGAACGGGAGCTTCTCGGCGTCGCCAGTGACGAGCCGTGCGCCCGGCACGTACTGCTCGCTGACGAGCAGCATGTCGTGGCTGATGTCGAGCCCGACGGCGCCGGGCAGCTTCTGCGAGAGCTCGGCCAGGAAGAAGCCCGTCCCGCAGCCGATGTCGAGCACCGCGCGCGATCCCGCGGGCGCGTGGCCGATCATCTCGGCGTGCCAGTCCTGCTGGAACAGGCGCGAGAACTCGAAGCCGTAGCGGTACGCGTAGCGCGGAGCGAGCGCCTTGTGCAGGTCGATCTGGGCCTGGGCGTTCGAGGTCGACATGCAGAGGGACGCGGGCGGAGAAGTCTATCGCGGCCGCTCGCCCGGCAGGGCGGTACGATTCGACCTGGGGACCATGTTTCGACCCGCGTGGCGCGAACGGGCGGCGATGGCGACGGCCGTCGGCGGCATCGCCGTCTGCGCGGCGCTCGCGCTGGCCTGGGCGGACGTCCTGCCCGGCGGTTGGCGGTTGCGCGGACTGGCGGAGCCGCACGCGATCCGGGAGGCGCGCGAGCGCGCGCTGCACTTCGTCGAGAGGCTGCGCGAGTTCGAGCGCGAGGACCCGCGGACGCGCCGCGGCGCGGTCGTCTTCCTGGGGTCCTCCACGATCGAGCGGTGCGATCTCGGGCAGGCGTTCCCGGCCCTGCACGCGCTGAACCGCGGGATCGGCGGCGCGCGGGCGCGCGGGCGCGCGAGCTCGCGCAGCACGTCGACCGGCTGCTCGCGGGCGTCGAACCGCGCGCGATCGTGCTCTACGCCGGCGGACCGGACCGCGTGGCGGCGCCGCTCGACGTCGACGGGGCGCTGGGTGCGATCGACGCGCTCGCGGCCGCCGTCCAAGAGCGCGCGCCGGACACGCCGGTGCTGCTGCTCGGGCTCCTGCCCTCGACGCGGACCCGCGGGGCCGAGGCCGACGCCCTCCGGCGCATCGACCGCGGCATCGCCCGCATCGCGCTCGAGCACGGCTTCGCCCACGTCGACTTCCGCGGCACGGCGCTGGTCGATCCGGACGGCGCGCTCGTGGAAGCAATTTCCACCGACGGACTGCACCTCGACGCGACGGGCTACGCGATCCTGGCCGAACGGCTGCGAGCCGCGCCCGAGCCGTTCGCCAGCGATTTCGCCGGCTGAACGCGGTCCAGCCGCGCCGCCCGCCCGGTCGAAGGAAGTTCCCCGTCCCCGAACTCGTCGCCCCGCGGCGCTCCGCGCGGCACAATCGCGGACGGGTCGAGGACCCCCACAGCGTGTTCAAGAGCGTCGGCAGCACCTGGATCCTGAACGTGCTGCAGATCGCGTCCGTGCTGGCGCTGTCGCCGTACGTGATCGCGAAGCTCGGCGACGGTCCGAACGGGCTGTGGGTCACGATCGTCTCGTTCACGGGCCTGCTCGGGCTCCTGATCCTGGGCATCCCGATGGCGTCCGTCCGCTTCGTCGCCGAGGCGATCGCGAAACAGGACCAGGCACGCAAGGACGCGGCCGTCTCGACCTGCCTCGCGATCTGCCTGCTGCTCGGCGGCGGCGCGCTCCTCGTCGGCGCGGGCCTGTGGTGGGCCTTCGACGCGCGGTATCTGACCGGCGAGCTGGCCGTCGGCCTGGACTCCGCCACGATCGCCGGCGCGCGCATCGCGTTCGCGGTCGTCGTCGTCCAGGTGGCGCTCGGATTCGCGCTGCGGCTGCCGCACGGGATCCTCGACGCGCACGGCGACTTCGTCGCGCGCAACGCGGTGATGGCGGGCGAGATCGCGTTCCGCTTCGCGCTGACGATGGCGGTCCTGCACTGGTCCCCCACGCTCCCGGCGCTGGCGGTCGTGCTGATCGCGTCGTCGCTCGCGGAGTTCGCGGCGGCGTACGTCGTGTTGAAGCGCCGGCATCCCGACGTGCGCTTCTCGCTCGCGGCCTACGACAAGACGCTCGTGCGCGGCATCCTGGCGTTCAGCACGTGGGCGCTGCTACTCAACGTCGGCGCGCTGCTCGCATTCCGCATCGACGCGCTCGTCATCGGCGCGTACCTGCCGGCCGAGGCGGCCACGCAGTTCGACGTCGGCAACAAGTTCTTCGACCCGCTCACGAGCCTCGTCGTCGCCGTCAGCGCCGTCGTCCTGCCGATGGCGACGCGCCTGCACGCCACCGGTCAGGCGCACGAGCTGCGCGCGGTCTTCCTGAAGTGGTCGAAGATCTGCCTTTCGCTCGTCCTCTTGATCGGCCTGTACCTGCTGGTGCTCGGGCCGTCGTTCCTGGGAGCGTGGGTCGGCGAGCGCTTCGTCGAGCCTTCGGGGCGCGTCCTCCAGGTGCTCATGCTGTCGTTCCTGGCCTGGCTGCCCGTGCGCGGCGTCGCGATCGCGATCCTCTTCGGTCTGGGCAAGCCGCGCGCGGCAGCCATCGCGTTCCTGCTGATGGGCGCGGTGAACCTGGGCGTGAGCTTGTCGCTCGTCGGACCGCTCGGGATCCTCGGCGTCGCCTTGGGCACCGCGGTCCCGAACGTCGTCTTCGCGCTCTACGTCCTCGTGCTGGCGTGCCGCGAGATCGGCATCCCGCTGCGCGAGTACGGCTCGTACGTCGTCGGCAAGGCCGCGGCCGGCGCACTCGTACCGCTGGGCTTCCTGCTCCTCGTGCGCTTCGGATTCGATCCGCGCGACATGCCGATGCTGGTCGTGTCCGGCGTCGCGATGGTCGTCGTGTTCGCGCTGACGTGGGTCCTCTTCGTGTACCGCGACGACCCGCACGTCGACGTGCGCGGGCTGCTCGGCCGCGTCGGGCTCAACGGGTCGGGAGGGTCGCGTTGAGCGTGCTGGGCTGGATCGCGGGCGGCGCGGCCGCCGCCGTGCTGTCCGGAGTCCTGGCCGAGCTCGCCGCGCGAGCCTGGCTGGCGCGCCGCGGCCGCTACTACGTGTGGGCGCCGGGCGCGCGGATGCGGCTCGAGATCGACACGACGACGCTGCCGACCCTCGAACCGGTCGCCGAGCACGCGATCAACTCCGACGGCGAGCGCGGGGGCGAAGCGCCGCCCGACGAAGGCACCTACCGCGTGCTCGTCGTCGGCGGCAGCGCGGCCGAGTGCTACTACCTGGACCAGAAGAGCCAGTGGCCGCACGTGCTCGAGGAAGTGCTCTCGCGCCCCGACAACTTGGCGCGCCTCGGCGCACGACGCGTGCACGTCGGGAACATCGCGCGCTCGCTCGTCACGTGCCGGCACGTGGACCGGATCCTCGAGAAGACGCTCGAGCGCTACAAGAAGCTCGACGCGATCGTGTTCCTCGTCGGCGCGAGCGACGTCGTCACGTGGATGGAGCAGGGCACGCCCGCGAAGATCGACGACTCCCCCATCCCGGCAAGCCAGGTGTTCGCGCAACACCCCGAGCCGCCGTTCGCGTGGACGCCGAAGAAGGCCGCGCTGCGCCGCATCGCGTCGTCGGCCAAGCGCCGCCTGCTCAAGCCCGTCGAGGTCCGCGAGCGCGCCGGCAAGCGGCTCGCCGACGTGCGCGCGATGCGCTCGAACGCGACGACGCTCGTCACGACGCCGCCCGACCCCGCGCCGATGATCGAGCACTTCGGCCGCTGGTTCGAACGCTGCCTCGTGCGCGCGCGCGCGAAGGCGCCGCTCGTGCTGGCCGTGCGTCAACCGTGGCTCGAGAAGCGCTTCACGCCCGAGGAAGAACGCTGGCTGTGGAGCTACGCCGTCGGACGCCCCTACCACCAGAAGTGCACGACCTACTTCGCGCACGAGGCCGCCTGGTCCCTGCTGCGCGCCGTCGACCGCCGCGCCGACGAAGTCGCGACGCGCCTCGGCATCCCGCAAGTCGACCTGATGCCGCTGCTGCCCGCCGACTTCGTCACGTGGTACGACGAGCAACACCACACGCCGCACGGCTGCCGGCTCGTCGGCGAAGCGGTCGCGTGGGCGCTCGTGCGCGCCTCCCAATCGTCGCGCCCGGGCCCCTAGCCCGCCGAACACCACCGCGCCGGTCCAACTCCTCCGCGCGGTGCCTGGCTCACTTGCAGCGGGTTCGATTCGGGGGAAACGGCCGCGAGTGACTCGCGGGGTCGCCGCGACCGCAAGCAGCCAGCGCGCTCGCGAGGAGGATCCAGGTGCGGGCTCCGGGAAGCAGGGTGCGCACGGCGCGATGCCAGCGCGGGGTCCGTGAGACCGGCCCGCGCGCGAGAGTTCGGGAATTCGTGTCGGTCCGTCCCGACGCTTTGCGACCTCGGAGAGACCGGCTCCGCGACGGTTCGCGGCGGCGGCCGAGGACAGCCCGATCCCGGAGGTTCGACCGTGAGGACGCAGACGACGACGATCCTGTTCACCCTGCTCGGTCCCGCCCTGGCTTCGGCGCAGACCACCCGCATCACCGTTCCGGACGCCATCGGGCAGGCCAACGCTGCCAGCGACGCCCTCGCGGTGTCCGGCGACGGGTCGCGCGTCGCCTACTACAGCGCCGCGTCGAACCTCGTCCCGGGCGACACGAACGGCTTCATCGACTGCTTCGTCACCACGTACCCGAGCCGCGTGACGACGTGCGTCAGCCTCACCCTGTCCGGCGTGACGGGCAACGGACCTTCCGCCGAGGGGCTGAGCTACGGCCAGCCGGCTCTCTCCGGCAACGGACGCTACGTCGCGTTCACGTCACTCGCGACCAACCTCGTCGGGGGCTCGGACACGAACAACGCGAGCGACGTGTTCCTGCGCGATCTCGAGACCGGGACGACGACGCGCGTCACGACCGCGATCTCGGGGAGCCCGAACGGAGCCGCCCTCACCCGCGCCGGGGCCGTCTCGCTCGACGGGCGCTTCGTCGTCTACGAGAGCATCGCCAACAACGTCGTCGCGGGCGACACGAACAGCACCTGGGACGTCTTCGTCCGCGACATGGTCGCGGGGACCACCGAGCGCGCCAGCGTCGCCTCGAACGGCGCGCAGGCGAACAACATCAGCATACAGGGCTCGATCTCCGCCGACGGTCGCTACGTGCTGTTCGCCAGCTTCGCGTCGAACCTGGCGAACGAGGTCAACGGCGAGTTCGACGTCTTCCTGCGCGACCGTCAGCTCGGCACGACGACGATCGTCAGCGCCGGGCCGGTCCCCGGGCAGGGAACCGTGTACTTCGGCGGGCTCGAGCCCGCGATGAGCTCCGACGCGCGGTACGTCGCCTTCCGCACGACGGCGAACATCGCGCCCGGCGACACCGCCTTCGACGCCGACGTCTACGTGAAGACGCTCGCGACCGGACAGTTCGACCGGATCAGCGTGACGACGGCCGGCCTCCCCGGGACGGGCGGGACCGCGAGCTTCCAGCCGTCGCTGTCGTTCGACGGGCGCTACGTCGGCTTTTCCACGAGCCGCGTGTTCGTGCCCGAGGACACCAACGCGGCGAACGATGTCTACCTGCGCGACCGCCTCCTCGCGACGACGACGCGCCTCAGCGTCGGCTCGGCGGGCGGCCAGGGCGACGGCACGAGCGGGAGCGTCCAGATCGCCTCCTGCGGCGCCGTCGCCGTCTTCACGAGCTCCGCGACGAACCTGGTCGCGGGCGACTCGAACGCAGCGGACGACGGCTTCGTGCGCGCGCTCGCCCCGACGAACGACGAGTGCGCCACGTCGACCGCGATCTTCGGAACCGGCTCGTTCCCGTTCCACGCCCTGCTCGCGACGACCGGTGTCGAAGGACAGCAGGACGCCGGCTGCGGGCCGGGCATGCCGCGCGACCTCTGGTTCACGTGGACGGCGACGTTCTCGGGCACCGCGGTCGTCGACACGTGCCAGTCGAGCGGCGACACGAAGGTCGCCGTGCGCGGCGGCGGATGCCCGCCGGCGCCGGTGATCGCGTGCAACGACGACGGCTGCGGCGCGGCCGGCGGTGGCGCGATCGTCCGCTTCCAGGCGGTCCAGGGCAGCACGTACGCGATCCAGGTCGCGACCCAATCCGGCGACGGCACCGGCCTGCTGCGCATCGCGAGCCCGCAGCCGGTCGACGACTGTGGAGCGCCCGTGGTCATCGCCGGCGCTGGGCCGTTCCAGTACGACACGACGAACGCGACGACCGGCGCCGAAGGTCAGGCCGACTCGGGGTGCGGCCCCGGGATCCTGAAGGACGTCTGGTTCGCCTGGACGGCGCCCTACTCGGGCGAGGCGGTGATCACCACGTGCCAGACCCAGTCGTATGCGACCAAGGTCGCGGTCTACGCGGGCACGGCGTGTCCGCTCGGACTGGCGCTCCAGATTGGCTCGATCTCCACCATCTCGGCCTCCAGCGAGCCAGCCGGCCGCCGGGCAGAAGCGCGCAACATGTCGTACGCGCGGTTGGTGGCAATCTTGTACAGCCAGGAGCGGAAGGAGC
>JBGAOR010000091.1:0-20818 GCA_044221705.1 Planctomycetota bacterium | reverse complement strand
CCGCGGCATCGAACACGATGCGTCGGACCCAGCGCCCGGCATAGTCGCCGACGAACAGGTTGCCGCGGTACTCCGCCGGGAACTGCGTCGCGCGGTAGAACGCGCCGGCGATGATGCAGCCGCCGTTCTCGGGGACCGGATTCGCCGGGTCGTTGTGCTGGTAGTGCCAGGCCGGGAAGGCGATGCCG
The DNA here is from genome assembly GCA_044221705.1 of Planctomycetota bacterium. Taxonomy (GTDB): domain Bacteria; phylum Planctomycetota; class UBA1135; order UBA1135; genus JAEUHZ01. The sequence continues at coordinate 20,630 of JBGAOR010000091.1, read as the reverse complement.
GCGCAAGAGGCCGCGTAGCAGACCGGCCCTTCCTGGTCGGGCCAGCCGTAGTTCGCCCCGCGCGCGGCGCGATCCAGCTCCTCGTAGGAGACGTCCGAGTTCCCGCCGACGTCGCCGATCCACAGCGACCCGTCCGCGGGGTCCATCACGAGGCGGAACGGGTTGCGCAGCCCGTAGCTCCAGATGGCGGGCCGCGCGCCGGGCACGCCGACGAACGGATTGTCGGCGGGGATCGTGCCGTCCTTCGCGAAGCGCAGGAGCTTCCCGTGCTCGTTCGCGAGCGACTGCGAGTTCGGCCCCGAGAACTGGTCGCCGGTCGAGAGGTAGAGGTAGCCGTCCGCGCCGAAACACAGCCCGCCGCCGTGGTGGTACTGCCCGGCGATCGCCGGGTTCTGCCACACGACGAACGCGCTGGCCGGATCGGCGACGTCGCCCGCGAGCGTGTAGCGCACCACGCGGTTCCGCGGCTCCGTCGACGTCGCGTAGACGTAGAACCAGCCGTTCGTCGCGAAGTCCGGGTCGAAGGCGATCGCGGTCAGTCCGCGCTCGCCGTCGCTGCCGTTCACGGGGACCGTGATCGCCGGCGTCGGCAGCAGGACGCCGTTGCGCACGACGCGCAACGCGCCGAGGCGCAGCGTCACGAGGATCCGCCCGTCGGGCGCGATCGCCATCGACGTGGGCTCGTCCAGGTGATCGGCGATCTCCTGCCGCGTGAAACCGGCCGGCAGTCCGGCCGACGCGATGGTCGCGACCGAGCCGGGGCCCGCGCTCGCGAGCGACCAGGCGCCGTTGCCCGGCTGGCCCGCGACGAGGACTCCCGCGGGCGAGCCGGCGCCGCTCGAGTCGTGCACCACGGTGCCCGCGCCCTCCTCGAACAGGTACGCGCCGACGAAGCCCTGCGTGCCGGGCGGCATCACGCGCGCCATGTCGGCCGCGATCTCGGACCCGCGCCGCGCGAAGCTCCACACGCGCAGCTCGTCGACGCGGCCGGCGAAGCACGGCTGCGCGGGACCGACGTCGTCCTTCGACGCGCCCACGACGAGCCACGGTCCGAACGACGTGCCCGAGGCGGGCACGCCGTCGTCCGGGTACGAGAGATCCGCGCGCGAGACGCCCAGCGCGCTCGTGATGTCGAGCACGCCGTCGACGTAGATCGTCTTGCGCCCGTTCGACGCGTCGCGCGCGACCGCGACGTGGTGCCAGGCACCGTCGAGGACGAGGATGTCGCCCTCGAGCGTGTTCTCCGCGTCGAACACGGGTCCGTCGCCCGTGCCCGTGCCGAAGCGCACGCGTCCGCCGGCGAAGCTGACGCCGAACGTGCGGCCGGTCCCGTTGGCGACACCGCGGTCGAGGATCGCGCGGCCCTGGCGCCAGCGCGCGTCGGGGTACGAACCCTGGGCTCCGCTCGACGACCCCGGGTTGTCCGCCAGGGTGCCGCGCACCCAGAACTCGAACGTGAAGCCGGCCGCGCCGACGTCGCAGGGCGAGCTCGCGTCCGCGCCGGGCGCGTCGTCGTCGATCCGGGATCCTGAGCGGTCGGCCTGGTTCGCGCCGGTGCCGAAGAACTGGGCGCGGCGGTCGAGCCCTGCGCGAACGACGGCGCGGCGGTGCCGAGGGCCGCGCCGAACGCGGCGGCCAGGAACCGTAAGTGCTTCCGGACGGGGAGGAGCCTCACAAGGAGATGCTACAGGCCCCGCGCGACTCCGGGCGGTGGACAGGCGGATCGGGCCGCACCGGCGCCGAAATCGCGCGCGGCCGGCCTGGAAACGGCCGGCCGCGCGCGCGGATCGTTCAGCGGGTCCGGTTCGGGCGCTCGTCGCGCTGGCCCTGCTCGAGCTGGCCCTGCGCGCACGCCGCCGCGCGGTGGGCCGGCGGCCGACGCGCTCGCTGGCGCGCTCGGCGTCGGGTCCTTCCCGTTCGGCGAGGCGAGCCTCGATGCGCGCGCGCTGCTCGGGGGTCAGGCTCTGGATCAGCGCGCGGCCGTGCGGCGTGAACTCGGCGCGCGTGCGCTCGCGCAGGCCCTTCAGCTGTTCCCGCGCCTGTTCCCGCGCGCCCTCGCGGTCGCCGCCGCGCCGGCGCTCGCGGGCCGCATCCAGGATCCCGCGCGCTTCCTCGCGCGCCGCCTTCGCGGCCGGCGCGAGGGCCTGCGCTTCCTGCCGGGCGAGCGCGCGCTGCGCGTCGGTGAGGTCGAGCTCGCGCACGAAACGGCGCGCGTTCCCGGATTCCAGGCGGCGCTCGATGCGGTCCGCGCCGTTCGGTGCGCGTCTCCGCCCCCGCGCCGGCCGTCGGCCGGGTCGCCTGCGCCGCGCGCGCGCCCTTCGCGCTGGCCCTGCGCGATCGCGAGCGAGGCCAGGAGGGTGGTTCCGGTGAACGCGAGGAGGACGGTCTTTGGATGGATCTTCATGGTCGGTGGTGTCTGCCTTTCGAGGACGTGGAACCGCGCCCCGGTCGCGAGGTTTCGGGTCGGCCCGGCCGGATCCGCGGAACTGCGTCGGTTCGCGGCCCGCGCTTAGCATGCGCGGACCCATGGGATCCCGCCCGGACACGCTGCTGGCCGTCGTCGGCGACGTGCACGCCAGCTGGACGCTCCTCGACCGCGTCCTCGCGCGAGCGGTCGCCGCGCGCGCGGACGGGATCCTGCTCGTGGGCGACCTCGGTTCGCACGAGCTGGCGCAGGTCGCGCGGCGCACGCCGCAGCGCGACGCGCGCTACCACGCCTCGATCGAGATCCTGATCGAGCGCGTCGAGCGCTGCCGCGTGCCCTACGCGTTCGTCCCCGGCAACCACGACCTGCCCGGGCTCGCGCACGCGCGCAACGCCGACGGCCGCGTGCTCGACGTCGCCGGACTGCGCGTCGCGGGCATCGGCGGCGCCGGGCCGCAGCGCTTCGGCTTCGCCTACGAGTGGAGCGAGGACGAGATCCGCGCGCGCACGGTCCCGGAGTGCGACGTGCTGCTCGTGCACGCGCCGCCGGCGCGGACGGCGCTCGACCGGCTCGCGTCGCGGCCCGAGCACGTCGGCTCCGAGGCGATCCGCGAGCGCGCGCTGGCGCACGACGGCGTGCTCGTGTGCGGGCACATCCACGAGTCGCCCGGAGCCGTCGAGCTGGGCCGCTGCCTGTGCCTGAACGCCGGCGGGCTGGGCGCGCCCTACGGCCGCGCGCAGATCGGTTTCGTGCGCCGATCGGATGCACTCGCGGGCGGGTGGGAGGCCGTGCACGAGGACCTCGCGAGCGGTCGGGTGCGGCGCTTCCTCCGCACGCAACGGGAGGGCGTGGTGGGATAAGGGCGTCGGTCCCCATCGGTCCGAGGTCGCTGCCCATGCGCCGTCTTTCGCTCCAACCCGTCGTGCTCCAACGCCTCCTGCTCGCAGCCGTCGTCGCTGCGCCCGTCGCAGTCGCCGCCGCACAGTCGAACGAGATCCTGAGCGTCTCGACCGCGGGCGCGCAGAGCGACGCGATCTCGCTCTACACCTCGATGTCGCGCGACGGCCGCTACGTCACGTGGCAGAGCGCGGCGACGAACCTCGTGCCGAACGACACGAACGCCGCGCCGGACGTCTTCGTGCGCGACCGCGTCGCCGCGACGACGGTCCGCGCGAGCGTCTCCAGCGCCGGCGTCGAGGGCAACGGGAACAGCCACGACCCGGTGATCTCGAGCGACGGCCGCTACGTCGCGTTCTTCTCCTACGCCACGAACCTCGCGGCGGAGGACACGAACGCCTCACCCGACTGCTACCTGCACGACCTCGCCACGGGCGTGACGACGCTGCTCTCGGCGGCGCCGTCCGGCCAGGCGGCGAACGGCGGCAGCCGCTATCCCGCGTTCTCGGGCGACGTGCGCTTCGTCGCGTTCCACAGCGTCGCGACGGACTTCGGCCCGGTCGACACGAACGGCAAGCGCGACATCTACCTGCGCGAGCTCGCCACGGGCGCGATGGAGCTCGTGAGCGTCGCGACGGACGGCTCGCAGGCCGACGGCGATTGCTCGAACCCGGTCCTGTCCCACGACGGACGCTTCGTCGTGTTCGAGAGCTCCGCGTCGAACCTCGCGCCGGGCGAGGCCAACGGGACGCTGGACGTGTTCGCGCGCGACCGGCTGCTCGGGATCACGCTGCGCGTCAGCGTGTCGAGCTCCGGCGCCGGCGCGAACGGCTACGCGCAGCTGCCCAACGTCTCCGCCGACGGCCGGTTCGTCGTGTTCAACAGCGACGCCGACAACCTCGTCCTCGGCGACACGAACTTCGCCAGCGACGTGTTCGTGCGCGACCTCGTGCTGGGGCTCACCGAGCGCGTCAGCACGAGCTCCGCCGGCGTGCAGGCGAACGGCTACAACTACGACGCCTCGATCTCCGCCGACGGCCGCTGGGTCGCGTTCCCGAGCCGCGCGATCAACCTCGCGCCCGGCGACCTGAACGGCGTGTACGACATCTTCCTGCACGACCGGCTCACGGGCACGACGGAGATCGTCACGCAGGGCTTCGCCGGCGACGCCGCCGACGGGCAGGCGCTCTACCCGTCGATCTCCAGCGATGGGCGCTACATCGCCTTCGACGGCGCGGCGACGAACCTGGTGCCGGGCGACGTCAACGGCCAGCGCGACATCTTCCTGCGCGACCGCGGGCCGCAGGGCGACGTCTTCCACGCCTACTGCTTCGGCGACGGCGTGCTGAACGCCACGCCGTGTCCGTGCGCGAACTCCGGCGCGAGCGGCCGCGGCTGCGCGAACTCGGTGAACGCGAGCGGCGCGCGGCTGTCGGCCTCGGGCGTGCCCTCGATCGCGAGCGACACGGTCGTGCTGGCCGCGGACGGCATGCCCGATTCGTCGGCGCTCTACTTCCAGGGCACGTCGAGGACCGCCGGCGGCTTCGGTGCCGCGTTCGGCGACGGCCTGCGCTGCGCGGGCGGTTCGATCGTGCGGCTCGCGACGACGGCGAACGCGGCGAGCGCTTCGCAGTATCCGCGAGCGGGCGATCCATCGATCTCGGTGCGCGGCGCGGTCCAGTCCGGCGACGTGCGGACGTACCAGGTCTGGTACCGCAACGCGGCCGCGTTCTGCACGAGCTCGACGTTCAACCTGACGAACGGCGTGCAGGTCGTGTGGGGCGGCTGATCGGGACCGGCGCGCCGCCGGGCTGCGTGGCATTCCCGCTGGAAATCACGCGCTAGCGGATCTCGACATGGGCGATGCCGCCCGCTGGTACCTCGACCTCGTGTAGCTGGACCCAGCTCGCGCGATCCGTCCCCACGGAGTCTGCCGGCTCGACGACGACTGCGACGGGACCAGCGGCCACGCCCTCGATGCGGAAGCGGTTCTCGGAGTCGAGGACGACGGGCACGCAGGACAGCGCGCCCGCCACGGTCTTCGTCTGGAGATGAAAGCGGCGACCGTCCCGCGGAGCGACCCCCGTCAGCGTTCCGGTCGCGAACGCGCAGTTCCACACGGTGCGCGCCGCGTCGATCCGCAGCGTGTCGTGGATCGTGCGCCCGGACTCCTGGTCCACGTCCTGACGGAGCCGGAGTTGGTACGTCCCCGGCTCGTGCACGGCGAACGCGAAGGAGCCGTCCTCGCCGACGATCGTCGTCGCGCTCTCGCGCTGCAGCGTCCGCGCCGAGTACGCATCGGCGAGCAGCAGCGCGGACCAGCCGCCGAGCCCGCGCCCGTCGGCCAGCGCGCGGCCCTCGACGACGAGCAACGACGGCTCGCGCAGGTCGAGCTCGAGGTACGTCGTGCGGCCCTCGGCGACGCGGGTGTTGGTCGGCCAGACGCGGTCGGGTCCGAATGCCTCCGAGCTCGAGCCCCACATGCGCGGCTGGATCTCGGTGTCGTGCTCGTGCACGAACCACGGGCCCGGCGTCAGGTACTCGAAGCGGAACCGCCCGTCGCGGTCGGTGCGCTGCGTGCGCGCGCAGCCGTCGCCGCGCGTGAGGCCGACGACGATGCCGGCGGGATCGCGTCCCGAATCCACGACGACATGGCCTTCCAAGTCGCCGCCGCGCGCGAGCTCGATCACGATCTCGGCGGGCGCATCCGGACCACCGGGCGCGAGCGGCGCGCTCTCGGCGGGAGCCGATCCCCGCGCTTCCGCGCGCAGGCAGGATCCCTCCGGCAGATCGATGGTCAGCGCGAAACGGCCTTCGCGGTCGGTGCGCGCGCGCGGCGCCCCATCCAGGAAACGGCTCGGAAACCCGTCGCGCAGCCAGGATTCGCCGTGGGGGAGAGGCGCACACACCGTCACCTGCGCACCCGCGACGGGTGCGCCGTCGCGCAGCACGCGACCGTGCAGTGTCGGTATCGCGGCGAGCTCGACCCTGAGCACCTGGGGCGCTCGGTCGGGATCGAACGGACCCAGCACTTGCGCGCGCAGTCCGTCGCTCGCGACGCGGACGACGAAGGGAGTGCGCGGGATCGCGATCCGGTGCGGCCCGGCGAGCCCGCGTCGGACGAGGAGGCTCGTGTACATCGTGCCGGCCGGCTCGTCCGCCAGGAAGCGCGCCTGAAATCGGTCATCCGCCGTCGATCCCTCGGCGTGCGGCAGGTACACGGTGGCGCCGAAACTCCCGATCACCGCGCCGTCCGCGCGCACGACGTCGAGCTCGAGCGTGCGCGCGGCGTCGAGTCGAAGGACGAGGTCGGTCGTCCCGGGCGCGACGTCCTCGACGCGGGTGCCGCCGTGGAGGCCGCGGGAATCCCAGGCATCGATCGCGAGGTGGGTCTCGCCGTCGCACGCGAAACGGAACGCGCCGAGCTCGTCGGCCGACGAGCGCTGCTCGATCTCGTCGCGTGCTTCGACGCGGCGTGCGACGACCACGGCCTGCGCCACCGGGTCGCCCGCGGCCGACAGCACGCGACCTACGATCGATCGCCGCGCGGGCTTCGCCGCGAGGACGAGCTCGACCTCCGTCGTTTCTCCCGCGCGCACCGCGACGCGGCGGAGTTCACCGCGCCGGCCGGTCGCATCGCGCGCGTCGAGCGCGATCGTCCCGGCGGCCACATCGTCGAACGCGAACGCGCCGGAGTCGTCGGTCGGAGCCTCGATCCTCCGTGGCCCGGAAGTCCGCACTGCACCGGGACGCGGCCCGCTGGCGAGGTGCACGGAGTTCACCCCGACGAGCGCGCCGGCCACGGGGATCCCGGACTCGTCGACGACGCGACCCGAGACCGTGCCCGCGGGGAACAGCACGAGCTCGCCCACCTGGACCGTCTCGCCCAGGATCGCCTGCACCCACGTTTCGGCCGACGCATGCCCGGCGCGCCGCGCGACGATGCGCACCTGCATCTCGCCCTCGTCGAACAGCTCGACCGGGCGACGCTTGCGGCCGAGGACGAACGATTCGATCGAGAGCCCCCAGTCGATCCACGCGACGTTGCGATCGATGCGCACGCGTCCATCCGCGTCCGATTCACTCGAAGATGCGAGCCCCGCCTGGGACGCGATGACCTCGACGCCCGCGAGCGGAGTCCCGTCGACGTCGACGCAGCGTGCTTCGAGCGCGAGAGCGCGCTCAGAAAGCCAGCCGTCGATTGCGCGCGGTGGTGAGCCCGCTTCCATCGCGACCGAGGTGCGTGTTGTGCGCCCGCCCTCCACGTCGAGCGGCGGCAGCCGCTCCGCGACGAGCCGGGCGGGGTGCACCGGGGCGTCGAGGTCCACGGCCGGCTCGAGCCCCGCGAACGTGGTGATGCGCCAGCCGAGGAAGAGGACGATGAGCGCGATCAGGACGAGGAGAGCGCGCTTCACTGCGATCGGGCCGAGGCGCATCCCTGCGCTGTGGCGGGGCCGTTGTTCACGGGCCCTCGGCTACGTACTGCTCGCCCTGACGCGAGTCCTGCGCCGGGACCAGCAGGTACGCTGCCGGACGCGCGGAGCCGTCCGCTGGCGGACGGCCGCCCCAGATGAGGACGTCGGGACACAGGTCCGCGCCATTCGGCCAGCACACCGATCCGCTCTCGACGCGCACGCGCGAGAACTCGGCCGGGCTCTTGCGCAGCGATTCGAAGCTCGGTCCCGACAGGACGGACCCGAGCTCGCGCTCGACGATGGAGCCGTCGGTCAAGACGAGTCGAAGCGCGGTATCCCCGATCGCGGATGCGGAACGGATGCGCAGGAGAGCCATGGACGACGAACCTAGCCCAGGGGCTCGATCGGCGCCAATGGGCGACCACTGCGGGCGAGCTCCCAGTCGACATGGAGCTCCCGGCGATGCTCCACCGCCCACTCCAAGACCAAGCTCATCACTCGACGCGGCAGGGAGCCCGACTCGAGTTCGAGCGTGGCGATCGCAATGGTCGCCTCGTGCTCGCCATAGCTCGCGTGGAAGTGCGGGGGCCTGTGATCGTTGTGATACATGCGAATCACGATTCCGAAGAAGCGACTGATCTCGGGCATGGCGGCTCCGAGATCGGAGACGCTTGCGAGAGCCTCGCGGATCCGACGTGGGCCCTCTCCAGTGCCGGGCACACTTGTACGCCGGCCCGAGAAGTGGGGCTTCGGGATGCCGTGGAAGCAGCCTCGCCGTGTCCACAGCCTCGCGCCGCCTCGCTTGGCAGCTGCGCAAACCGGTGGACGACCCCGCCGTGGTGGCTTCGAGCCGCGGCGCGCGTCAGTCAGCGCAGCTCGCTTCGTCCCCGCTCCACAGCACGTTGTAGAGCGTGTCGCGCTCCACCGGCACGCGGCCCGCGTCGCGGATCCAGCGCACGAGCTCCTCGCGCTGCACCTTCTGCGGCGTCGTCGCGCCGGCCTCGTGGTAGATCTTCTCCTCGACCACCGTGCCGTCGACGTCGTCGGCGCCGAACGACAGCGCCGTCTGCGCCACCGCGACGTCCATCAGGATCCAGTAGGCCTTGATGTGCGGGATGTTGTCGAGCATCAGGCGCCCGACGGCGATCTCGCGCAGCTCGTCGACGGCCGTCGGTCCGGGAACGTCGGACATCTCGGTGTGGTCGGGGTGGAACGACAGCGGGATGTAGGTCTGGAAGCCGTGCGTCTCGTCCTGCAGGCGGCGCAGTCGGTCGAGGTGGTCGACGCGCTCGGCCTTCGTCTCGATGTGGCCGTGCAGCATCGTGCAGTTGCTGCGCAGGCCGGCCTGGTGGACGGTGCGTGCGATCGCGAGCCATTCGTCGCCGGAGATCTTGAGGTGGTAGCTCTCCTTGTGCACGCGGTCGGCGAACACTTCGGCGCCGCCGCCGGGCACGGAGCCGAGGCCGGCATCGATCAGCTCGGGGAGGACCTGCGCGAGCGGCTTCTTGGCCTTCTTCGCGATCTGGTCGAGCTCGACCATCGTGAAGGCCTTCACGTGGATCGAGGGGCGCGCGCGCTTCACCGCGCGCAGGAGGTCGAGGTAGTACTGGTACTCGAGCTTGGGGTGGATGCCCGCGACCATGTGCACCTCGGTGACCGGTTCGCCGAGCTGCGCGGTGATCTTCGCGGCGGCCTCGTCGGGCGACATCACGTAGGCGCCGGGCTGGTTCGGCAGGCGCTGGAACGCGCAGAACCGACACAGCTTGTTGCAGATGTTCGTGTAGTTGACGTGCTGGTTGACGTTGAAGTACGCGCGGTCGCCGTGCAGGCGCTCGCGCACGTGGTTCGCCAGCGCGCCGACGACGTGCAGGTCGGCTTCGTACAGGCGCAGGCCGTCGTCGGCGGAGATGCGCGTGCCGGCGAGCACCTTCGCGGCGATGTCGCCGATGCCGGCGCGCGCGGCGCGGCGCTGGAGCGGGTGCTCGGTCGCCGAGGAGGTCGCGGAGTTCGCGACGAGGCTCACGCGCGCACCTCGCGGCGCGCGACGCGCTTCGGGCCCGCCGCGGGATGCGTCGCGGCTTCCTCGCGCGATTCGGGTCCGCGCGGGCCCGTGTGGCGCTCGTCGACGATCCCGTACCACGAGTTGCGCCGGCGCGGCGCGAAGCCGGCGCGCACGATCTGGCGCTCGATCGCCTCGATGGGGGACAGGTGAAAACAGCCGGCGGCCGACACCACGTTCTCCTCCATCATCGTCCCGCCGAAGTCGTTGCAGCCGAAGCGCAGCGTGATCTGCGCCATCTTCAGGCCCTGCGTGACGTAGCTCGTCTGCACGTTCTCGAAGTTGTCGAGGTAGATGCGCGAGAGCGCCTGCACGCGCAGGTAGGTGCCCGGTGTCGCCCGCTCGGGGTAGAGGTGCTGCTCGGGCACGCCGTCGGGTTGCATCGTCCAGCACGCGAACGCGGTGTATCCGCCGGTCTCGTCCTGCGCGACGCGCAGCCGCTCGAGGTGCTCGATGCGCTCCGCGCCGGTCTCCACGTGCGCGAACATCATCGTGGCCGAGCTGCGCAGGCCGGCTTCGTGCACGCGGCGGTGCACCTCGAGCCAGCGGTCCGTGGAGGTCTTCTTCGGCGCGATGATCTTGCGCACGCGCTCGACGAGCATCTCGGCGCCGGCGCCGGGCACGCTGCCGAGTCCGGCGGCCATCAGGTCCTGGATCACGAGCTCGACCGGACGCTTCTCGAGGCGCGAGAGGTGGTCGATCTCGGGCGCGGAGAGCGCGTGCAGGTTGATCTGCGGATAGCGCGCGCGCAGGTCGGCCAGCAGGTCGCACCACCAGTCGCTCTTCAGGTAGGGGTGGTGTCCGCCCTGCATGAGGACCTGCCGTCCGCCCAGCGCCTGGAGCTCGTCCATCTTCTGGTGGATCACCTCGCGCGGGAGGACGTACGACTCGTCGTGCTTCGGCCGGCGGTAGAACGCGCAGAAGCCGCAGTCGGTGATGCAGACGTTCGTCGGGTTCAGGTTGCGATCGACGATGTAGGTGACGCGCGCGTCGGGGTGCTTGCGGACTCGCACGAGGTCCGCGAGTCGGCCGAGCGTCGCCAGGTCGGCGTGGTCGTGCAGCAGGAGCCCGTCCTCGGGCGTGATGCGCAGGCCGTCCTCGACGCGGCCGGCCACGCGCTCGATCTCCTTCGCGCGCGGTCCGCTCCGGGCCGAGCTCTCACGGCGCGCGGCCGGTTCGCGAGCAGGCGGCGGGGAGCCCGGGCTCCGCGGTTCGGACGGGACGGGATCCAGGGCGGCGGGGTTCGGCACGGCGTCAGGTCCGCAGGGTGGGGGGGATCCGGAAACCTTCGGGCCGCCGGAACGATCCCACAGTCTAGAGCGGGCTCCGAGGCCGATATAGTGAGCGGCTCGGGACTCTCCGTGCCGTCCCGTCGGAACACCATGAAGCCGAATTCCGCATCCACCGATCCCGCGCCGGCTCCGCGTTCGCGCGTCGGCGGTTCGCTCCGGGCGCTCGCGCTCGGGTTGGCGATCGTCCTCGCGTCGGACTCCGCGCGGGCGGCGCAGGTGCCGGCCGGCGGCGGGCAGCGCGGTGCGGGCTCCGGCAGCCAGGAACCGACCCCGGGGGAGAAGGGCGCCGCGCCCGCGAAGCCCGCGCCGGACGCGGCGGCGATCGCGGCCGCGAAGGCGGCCGAGGCCGCGCGGCTCAAGGCCGAGTTCGACCGCATCGCGTCCGATCTGCGCACCGCGGTCGCCGGCTTCCAGGCCGAGATCTCCGGCCTGCAGCAGAAGGGCGTCCCGCGCGAGCAATGGCCGCCGCACCCGAACATCCCGTACTACTCGCGCTTCGAGGAGCTCGCATTCCAGGACCAACCCGACGCGCTGCGCTGGTGTCTCGCCGCGCTGGGGCAGATCGGGATCGGGGCATCGGAGGTGGCGGAGCGCAAGGCCGAGATCTACGCGCGCCTCGTCGTGATCCACCCCGACCTGACGTGGATGAGCGACGTCGCGCGCTGGATCCAGTCGGACGGTTCGCCGGGCGGGATCGGTTTCGAGCGCGCGGACGATCTCCTGCGCGCGCTCGCCGACGGCACCACGGTCCAGGCGACGCGCGCCTCGGCTCTCGCGGCGCGCTCGGCGCTGCTCTCCGTGCGCACCGATCCGGCGTCGCGCACCGAGTACGAGCGGATCGTGCGCGAGCTGGCCGAGAAGCACGCCGACACGCCGGCCGGCGCGAATGCGAAGGGGCGTCTGTTCCAGGCCCAATACCTCGTTCCGGGCAAGGCGCCGCCCGACGTCGAGGCCGTCGACACGGACGGGAAGCCGCTGCGCCTCGCGGACTACCGCGGCAAGGTGCTGGTCCTCGAGTTCTGGGGTTTCTGGTGAGGCTCGTGCGTGCGGGGCCTCCCGCACCTGAAGGAGCTCGTGAAGCTCCACGCATCGGACCCCTTCGCCCTCGTGGGCGTCGCGACGGACCAGGAGCTCGGCGAATTCCAGCGCAAGGCCCGCGACAACGGCGTTTCCTGGCGCAACGCCTGGGCCGGCGGAACCATGGGAACCTGGCCGACCTCGTGGGGCGTCCAACGTTATCCGACCGTGTACGTACTCGACGCGCAAGGCGTGGTCCGTTTCGTCGACGTCCGCGGCGAGGATCTGGACCGCGCCGTGAAGACCCTGCTCGACGAGATGCGCGCGGCGAAGACGCCGACTCCGCGCTAGCCCGAACTCCCGCCCTGCGAACTGGATCGCGCGCATGCTCACGCTCCCAATCGTCGGACTCTTGTGCCTGCTCGTCCCCGTCCAGGGCCCGGCCCGCGCCCAGCGCGGAGCGGCGCGCGCGACGGCCGACGACCCCGCGTTCGCGGAGGTCGAGGCGGCCTACCGCACGGAGCTCCAGGTCTACGACGCCGCGCGCGTCGAAGCCGGTCGCGGGCGCGGACCCGCGCCCACCACGCACCCCGCCACGGTGTTCTGGCCGCGCATGGAGGCGCTCGCGCAGCAGGGCAGCACGCACGCGCGCGAGTGGCTGTGCGAGCACCTCGGCGACGGCGTCACGGATCCGGCGCGACGACTGCCGATCCTCGAGCGCGAGCTCGACGCCCTGCTGGCGTGCTGCGCGGGCGACACGGCGCTGCTCGCGCCGATCCTGGCGTTGAAGTCGCAGGCGTCCGTGTTCGGCGTCGAGAAGTCGCTGCACCACCTCGACCGCATCGCCGACGGCTCGACGAACCCCGACGTGCAGTCGCGCGCGCTGATCGAGCAGTCGTACATCGTCTCCGACCGCGGCCGCTCGACGGATCCGGCGAAGCTGGCGCGCGCGCTCGAGATCCAGCGCTCGGTCCTGCTGGCGTTCCCGACGACGCGCGCGGGCAAGGAGGCGGCCGAGGCGCTGAACACGGTCGTGCAGCGCGAGCTCGTGGCCGCCATGAACGCCTGGCTCGACCGCGCCACCGAGTTGCAGGCGGCCGGCAAGCCGCCGACGGAGTGGCCCGCGAACCCGATGCACGCCTTCAAGGCGCAGTTCGAGCCGCTCGCGGCCGCGCAGCTGCCGGCGGCGAAGACGTGGATCGAGAACCTGTACGGGAGCTTCGCGCAGTCCGAGAAGCTCGAGCCGGCGCTGGCGCTCTCCGCCCTGTCGCGCGACCTCGTGCGCCACTATCCGCTGCGCGATCCGAACTGGGGCCGGATCCGCATGCGCATCCTGGGCCTCGCCGTGCGCACGAGCGGGGACGCGCCCTGGATCCTGGGCGCGGTCAACACGACGGTGGCCGAGGTCGACGAACTCGTCGCGCTCGCGCCGCTGCCGTTCACGGACGCCGTCATCGAGCTCTCGAAGAGCTCGGAGGCGCGCGCGCAGGCCCGCTGGATCGAGGCGCAGACGCGCATCATCGAGGGCTCCGAGGCCGAGTGCGCGCGCGCGGTCGAGGCGCTCGACGCGATCGGTCAGAAGCACAAGGACATGATCGGCCTCGTGGAGAAGGCGGCCGCGCGCGCGGCGGCGTTGCGCGCCGTCATGCCCGGCTCGCCGCTGCCCGATTCGCGCACGTCGGAGTGGGCGCTCAAGGACATCGAGGACCTCGACGTCGTGCTGTCCGGCTACCGCGGCCGCGTCCTGATGGTCGACGTGTTCGACGCGCAGGACACCGAGTTCGGCGCGCTCGTCGCCGACCGCGAACGGCTGCGCCAGAGCCTCGCCGGCCGGCCGTTCGAGCTGGTGGGGCTGTGCACGAGCCGCACCACCGTCGCTCAGGCGCGGGCGTCGTTCGAGAAGCTCGGGGTCACGTGGCGCTGCGCGCTCCTCCAGGGATCCAACCACCCCTACCTCACGACCCTGTTCGCGCGCCGGAAGCCGACGGCGACGCTCGTGGTCGACGCTCAGGGCGTCATCCGCGCGCGCAACCGGCCGTTCGCGGAGCTGGCCCGGATCGCGACCGAGCTGACCGCCGAAGCGGAACGCGCCCTTCCCGGGAAGTAGGCCCGTCGCGGTCGCGCGGTTCGCGCGCTACCCTTCCGCGCCCCGTGCGGTTCCTCCCCACGGTCGCCGGCCCCCTCTGGATCCGGAGACGGGGCCGAGGCCTGGACCGCGCCGAGCGAGCCGAGACGACATGACGACGACCAAAGACACGAAGTTCATGGACACGATCGTGTCCCTCTGCAAGCGCCGCGGGTTCGTGTTCCAGGCGTCCGAGATCTACGGCGGGATCGGCAACACGTACGACTACGGCCCGCTCGGAGTCGAGCTCAAGCGGCGCGTCAAGGACGCCTGGTGGACGCGCATGGTCACGCTGCGCGACGACATGGTCGGCCTCGACTCGGCGATCATCCAGAACCCGAAGACGTGGGAGACGTCGGGGCACGTGGCCGGCTTCACCGACCCGATGGTGGACTGCAAGAAGTGCAAGGGCCGCTTCCGCGCCGACAAGCTGGCCGACGCGAGCTGCCCCGAGCGGCCGAGCAAGCGACCGGGCGAGTGCGGAGGGGAGCTCACGGAGGCGCGCGCCTTCAACCTGATGTTCAAGACGAACGTCGGCGCGGTCGAGGGCGCGGGCTCGATCGCCTACCTGCGGCCCGAGACGGCGCAGGGGATCTTCCTGAACTTCAAGAACGTGCTCGAGAGCTCGCGCCAGACGCCGCCCTTCGGCATCGCGCAGATCGGCAAGAGCTTCCGCAACGAGATCACGCCCGGGAATTTCGTGTTCCGGACGCGCGAGTTCGAGCAGGCCGAGATGGAGTTCTTCATCCCGCCCGCGCAGAACGACCACTGGTACCAGTTCTGGCGCAAGGAGCGCCACGCCTGGTACTCGGACTTCGGCATCGATCCGGCGAAGCTGCGGATGCGCGAGCACGCCAAGGACGAGCTGGCGCACTACTCCACGGGCTGCACGGACGTCGAGTACGAGTACCCGTTCGGCTGGGGCGAGCTCGAGGGCATCGCCTGCCGCACCGACTTCGACCTGAAGCGCCACAGCGAGGCCTCGGGCAAGGACCTGCGCTACTTCGACCCCGAGACGAAGGAGAAGTACTTCCCCTGGGTGATCGAGCCCGCGGCCGGGGTCGACCGCACCGCGCTGACGTTCCTCATCGACGCCTACGACGAGGAGGAGGTCGAGGGCGAGAAGCGCGTCGTGCTGCACCTGCACCCCGAAATCG
Organism: Planctomycetota bacterium; assembly: GCA_044221705.1. GTDB lineage: Bacteria > Planctomycetota > UBA1135 > UBA1135 > JAEUHZ01. The sequence goes on along the minus strand of JBGAOR010000091.1, from coordinate 5,243 downwards.
CGCCGATCACGGTCGGCGTCCTCCCGCTCGTGAAGAAGGAAGGGATGCCCGAGAAGGCGCACGAGATCGAGTCCGAGCTGCGCCGCGCGCGCCTCGCGACCTTCTACGACGAGAGCGCGGCCATCGGCCGCCGCTACCGACGACTCGACGAGGTCGGCACCCCGTACTGCGTCACGATCGACGGCGACACGCTCAAGGACGACGTCGTCACGGTGCGACACCGCGACACGATGCTGCAGGACAAGGTGAAGCGGGCGGAGCTCGTCCCGTTCCTCCAGGAAGCGATCCGCGGCTGGAAACGGCCGGCGAAGAAGGGCTGATCCACGGGTGAGCGCGCGCGGGCGCACCCCGTTTCGCCTCAGGACGCGCGTCGCCACATGAACCGCGCAGCCACATGAACCGCGCCGCCGATCGGTCCGAGGCCGGCGCCGACCGCCGCGGCGGCCGGCGTGGAGCGGCCGCCGGCCGGCCGGACACGGCGGCGAGCGCTCCGCTCTCGGACCGCTTCACCGTCCGCCGGCTCGCGCTGCTCGTCGCGCTGCTCGTCATCGTCGTCTTCGCGCGCACGACCGCGTTCGGCTTCCTCGTCTGGGACGACGACCAGCACGTGTCGGCGAACGTGCGGCTCGATCCGCCGACGCTCGATTCGCTGGCGAGCTTCTGGCGCGCGCCTTTCCTTGCCCTGTACGTGCCGGCCAGCTACACGCTGTTCTGGCTGGAGGCGTGGATCACGAACGGTCCCGATCCGCGCGTGTACCACGCGGTGTCCGTGCTGCTCCACGCCGCGAACGCGGCTCTGGTCGTCGTGCTGCTCGCGCGGCTCGGTGCTCGGCCGCTCGCCGCGGCGCTGGGTGCGTGTCTCTTCGCGCTGCACCCGCTCCAGGTCGAGTCCGTCGCCTGGATCAGCGAGCAGCGCGGGCTGCTCGCGGCACTGTTCGGACTCGGCGCGCTGTGCGCGTACGCCGGCGCCGCGAAGCGACCGCGCGACGACGCCGTCGCCGCGATCCTGCTGGTCCTGGCGCTCCTCGCGAAGCCGTCCGCGGTCGTCGTGCCCGCGCTCGCGCTCGTGCTCGAGGCCGCCGTGTTGCGGCGCGGGACGCGGCACGCCGCGCCGCGGCTCGCGTTCGGCTTCGTCGCCGCGTGCGCGTGCCTGTGGATCACGAAGGGGCTCCAGCAGGACGCGAGCGTGCGCGAGGTCGTGCCCGTGCTGCAACGGCCGCTCGTCGCGTTGGACGCGCTCGAGTTCTACGCGCGCAAGTTCCTCGCGCCGATCGCGCTCGCTCCCGACTACGGCCGCAGACCTTCGCTCGTGGTCGAGCACGGGATCGACGGCTCGCTCGCCGCGACCGTCGCCGCGATCGCGATCTGCCTCGCGGTGCCGGCGTTGCGCCGTCACGCGCTCGTGCCGATCGCGTTGTCGGCGGCGGCGCTCGCGCCGGTGCTCGGGCTCGTCCCGTTCGGTCACCAGGACCTCTCGACCGTCGCGGACCGCTACGCGTACCTGGCGCTCGTCGGCCCGGCCTTCCTCGTCGCGCGCGGCTGGCCGGTCGAGGCGCGCCGTGCGGCGTGGGCTGGCGCGGGCGCCGTCGCGCTCGTGCTCGCCGCGCTGTCGTTCGCGCAGTCGGCGCACTGGCGCTCGACCGAGCGGATCTTCGCGCACACGCTCGAGGTGAACCGCCGCAGCTGGATCGCGCACACGAACCGCGGGCTCGTCCTCCAGACCGCCGGCGACCTCGACGGAGCGCAGGCCGAGTACGAGGCCGCGATCGGTGCGAAGCCCGACCACGCCCGCGCGCTGAACAACCTGGGCATCCTGCTCGTGCAGCGCGGTCGCGCGGCCGAGGGCGAAGCGCTGGTGCGCCGCGCGATGGAGGCCGACCCGCGCTATGCGCGGCCGCACATGAACCTGGCGGCGATCCTCGGGAACCTGGGGCGTTTCGACGAGGCGGAGTCCAGCGCGCGGAGAGCCGTCGAGCTGGCCCCCGAGGATCCCACGATGCGCACGACGCTGGGCAACGTCCACCTGCGCCAGGGTCGCGCGCGCGAAGCCCTCGCGGACTTCGAGGCCGGCCGCGCCCTCCGGCCGCGCGACGTCGCGGCCTGGCTCGGGATCGGTCTCTCGGAAGAGGCGCTCGGGGACAAACCTTCCGCCCGCGAGAGCCTCGCGCGCGCGCTCGAGCTGGCCCGCGAGCGCGCGCCGGGACGCGTGCGCCACATCGAGGCCCAGCTCGCGCGCATCGCCGGTCCGTGAGCGCGCCGCGCGGCGTCGCGGACGCCGTCCGGCGCGCGTCGAGCGGTTGGAACGGCCCGGCGGGCACCGCTAGACTCCGGGGCCCGCGTATTCCCGGCCGCCTCCTTCGAGCCGGTCGCGATCTCCACTGCGCGGCTCCGCGACCATGCGATCCGCCTACCTCCTCGCGCTGGCCGCCTTCGCGTCGGCCGGCGGCGCGCCCTGCCGCGCCCATCCCGTGCCCTGCGCCCTGCCGGCGCTGGCTCCGATCCCGGCTGCGAGCGCGCCGGCCTTCGACCTGCCCGACGTCGCCTACAAGGAGAAGCTCAAGAAGGCGGTCGCTTCGGGCAAGAAGCCCGAGGTCGAGTCGCTCGTGCGCGGCGACAGCACGCAGGCCGCGGCCTGGATGCTGCGCCTGTCGGAGATCCTGCTCGACCGCGACGATCCCAACGAGAAGGCGCTGCGCGACGCGCTCGTCGAGGGCTGGAACGCGACGATCAAGACCACGGTCCCGGCGAAGCTCGAGGAGTACCTGAAGACGCTCGATGACGCCAAGCGCCGCACGCGCGCCGACCTGCGCAAGCGGCTCACGCAGTCGTTCAACGACCTGGAGCAGAACCGGTCGCAGAAGGACGGGCTCATGTTCGTGCAGCTTGCGGAGGAGCTCGACATCCTCGCCGGCGCGTTCGAGAGCGAGGGCGATCTGTACTCGGCCTCCGAGGCCGAGGTGGCGCTGGCGACGTGCTTCGACGAGCCGCTGCGCGGGACCGACGCCGAGCCGCACAAGGCCTGGCTCCACTGGACGCGCGCCGCGGAGTTCCGCGCCAAGATCGAGCTCGAGGACGAGCGCTTCGCCGAGGCCGAGAAGCGTCGCGCCGACCTGGCCAAGAAGGGCGCCGACAAGGCCGACGGACCGGCCGCCGGGCCCGACAAGGGCGGGGCACCGGACAAGGGCGGCGGCGGCGGGAAGGGCGGGGAGACTCCGCCGGGTCCGGCCGCGCCGCCGAGCGACGGCGGGAGTCCGGTCACGGTGGCGCTCACGTTCGAGGCGTTGGCCGGTCCCGAGGCGTTCGCGCGCCCGTGCTACCAGGCCGACGAGATCTACGCGCTGTGGAACCCGCTGCCCCTGGCGGCGAAGGGCTCGAGCGGGAGGTTCGACCGACTCGGCAACGACAGCCCGGCGCTGTTCCGCCTGGGCTCGAGCGACCTGCGCTTCGACCTCGACTACGACGGCAAGGGCGACGGCGCGGCCGACCAGAAGATCGCGCTGACCGGCACGATGTCGCCGTTCCGCCTGCAGATCGGAAAGGGGGACACGGCGCGACCGTGGGCCTTCTTCGCCGTCACCGGGATCGAGCAGGACTTCTTCCAGGGCATCCAGGTCAACCTGCAGCCCACGGACGCGGCGCTGCCGATCTACACCCTGTCTGCGGCCAGCGTCCTCGGCACCATCGGCGCGACGCCGATCCGGATCATCGACGACTCGATGGACGGCGTGTACGGCAGCGAGGTGCTGACGTATGGCTACGGCGGGCTCGCGAACGGTTCGTTCCAGCCCGAGATGGACTCGATCGTGGTCGGCGCCTCGAAGCACGCGCGCCCCTGGAGCCAGTACCAGGAGATCGGCGGCGCGTGGTGGAAGCTCGACGGCGGCTCGAAGGGCAAGGAGCTCCACGCCACGCCGGCGAAGCTCGAGACGGGCATCCTCAAGCTCGACGCGAAGGGCGTGGCGCCGACCTACGTCGTCGTGCGCGGCTCGAACGAGCTCAAGGACTGCTTCTTCGACCTCGTCGAGGGCGGAGCGAAGGGCGTCGCGGTCCCGGCCGGCCGCTACACGCTGTACTACGGCGAGGTACGCAAGGGGAAGAAGCGCCAGGTCGTGAAGGCGGTCATGCTGCCCGGCCGCGGCGCGGGCAACTACGACGTGACGGCCGGAGGCACGACGGTCGTGAAGCTCGGTGCGCCGTACGACTTCGACTTCACCGCCCGCAACGACGACGGGAAGATCACGATCGTGGGCGCGAGCGTCGTCGTGACCGGTGCCGGCGGCGAGCGCTACGAGCGCGCCTGGAACTGCGTGCCGCGCCCCGAGGTGTCGTGGCGCAAGAAGGGCACGAAGAAGGGCTCGACGCCGGTCAAGATGCCGGCCATCTCCGACCAGGAGACGCTGTACAAGCGCGGCAACCAGGGCTGGCTGGACGTGTGGTTCCCGCTCGACGCGGAGATCGACGCGAAGGGCGCGGGCGACGTCGAGATCCAGCTCGTCGATGAGAAGCACAAGTTGTTCGGCAAGGTCGAATCGGCCTGGAAGGAGTGAGGGGTTGCTCGACATCAAGTACATCCGCGCGGAACCCGAGGCCGTGAAGGCCGGCGCGGCGAAGAAGCGCATCGCGTGCGACGTGGACGCGATCCTCGCGCTCGACAAGGAAGTGCGCGAGATGGGCGTCGCGATCGACGACATGCGCAACCGCCAGAAGACCGCCAGCAAGCGGATCGGCGAGGCGGCCGCCGCGGACCGCCCGAAGCTGGCCGAGGAACAGAAGCGCGAGAAGGCCGCGCTCCAGGAGCGCGAGAAGGAGCACGCCGCCTTGCAGGCGCGCCTGCAGGAGATGCTGCTGCGCGTCCCGAACGTCCCGGCGCCCGAGGTCCCCGAGGGCCGCGACGACAGCGAGAACGTCGAGGTGAAGCGCTGGGGCGAACCGCGCAAGTTCGACTTCGAACCGCGCGACCACATCTCCCTCGGCGAGCTGCACGATTGGATCGACGTCGAGCGCGGCGCGCGCATCGCCGGATCGCGGAACTACTTCCTGAAGGGCGATCTGTCGCTGCTCGAGGGCGCGGTCATGCGCTTCGCGCTCGATCGCATGGTCAAGAAGGGCTTCGTGCCCATGTCCGTGCCGACGCTCGTGCGCCGCGAGGTCATGGTGGGCACGGGCTACTTCCCGGGCGGCGAGGAGCAGGCCTACCGCTGCGACGCGCGCGACGATCTCGTGCTCGTCGGGACGGCGGAGGT
>JBGAOR010000090.1:0-20285 GCA_044221705.1 Planctomycetota bacterium | reverse complement strand
GAGCACGAGGCGCGCGAAGGCCGCGCCGCGTGCTTCGTCGAGCACGCCCAGCACGCGCAGCGTCACGGGCCGCGCGCGCACGTCGAGCACGATGTCGGCGCCGCGCGCCGCACCCAGCTCGGCCGCGAGGCCGGCGCCGATCCACGCGCCGTCGCCGCGCACGAACTCGAGGAAGCGGTCGCCGGCGTCGGCGGCCGAGAGCTCGACGGCCAGCCCCGCGCCGAGGTCGCGCGCGCCGCCGTCGACGAGCGCATCGATGCCGAACAGTCGGATCGGGGCGCGCGAGGCCGGGCTCAGCGCGACCTCGTCGACGACGGGCACGAGCAGCGCCTCGCCCGCGATGGGCCGCAGCGTGCCGAGCACCGCGTCGGCCAGGCCGCCCGGAGCGCGCACCTCGAGCCGCGCGCGGCCCGACAGCTCGAGCACGCCCTCCTCGAGCGCCGAGACCGCGGCGCGGCTCGAAGCGAGCGTGGCCACGACCGCGGCGACGCCGGCCGCGACGCCCAGCACCGTCACGCAGAACCGCAGCGGCCGCCGGCGGATCGGCCGCAGGAAGAGCGCATCCAGGAGCATCCGCGCGAGCACCGTCGGCCCCTCAATCCGTCGCGACGACGCGGCCGTCGCGCATGCGGATCCGGCGGTCGGCGCGCGCGGCCACGCGCTCGTCGTGCGTGGCCAGCACGACCGCCGCGCCGGCCTCCGCGCGCAACTCGTCGAGCAGCGCGAGCACGGCCGCGCCCGAGGCCGAGTCCAGGTTGCCCGTGGGCTCGTCGGCCAGCACGAGCCGCGGCCGGTGCACGACGGCGCGCGCCAGGGCCACGCGCTGCTGTTCGCCGCCCGACAGCTCGGCCGGGAAGTGGTGCGCGCGCGCGCTCAAGCCGACGCGCGCGAGCAGCGCCGCGACGCGGGCCGGGTCGCGCTTCCCCGCCAGGGCGAGGGGCAGCGCCACGTTCTCCTCGGCCGTGAGGTTCGGCACCAGATGGAAGGCCTGGAAGACGATGCCGATGCGCTCGCGGCGCAGCGCGACGAGCTGGCTCTCGCGCGCGCTCGCGAGGTCGATGCCGGCGACGATCGCCGAGCCCGCGTCGAGCCGATCGACGCCCGACAGCACGTTCAGGAGCGTCGACTTCCCGCACCCCGAGGGCCCGAGCAGCGCGACCATCTCGCCCGGACGGACCTCCACGTCGACCCCGACGAGCGCGGGGACCGCCGCCACCCCGCGCGCGTAGCTCTTCGACGCGCCCGCGATGGCCGCGATCGATGCCGCGGCGCCGAGCGACGGATTCGGGGCGAGCTCCTTCACGGACATCCCTCGGCCTTCGCCGGGATGCGGGCGGCGGATGCGGGCGGTGCGGACACGCGCGCAGTCTGCACGCGCGGATCGGTCCGTTCCATGGCCGTCCGCTCGATGGTTCCTCCCATCCATCGCCGCCTCGCCGCATCCGCGGCGGCCGGTCGAGCGAAGCCCGGGGGATGACGCTCGATGCCGCGACGACGCTGCCGTCCAACGGCTCGAACCTGTCGCGCATCGAGCGCGGCTGGCGGCTCGAGCACGTGCAGGTGATCGCTCGGCCGCTGGAGGAGGTGTTCCCGTTCTTCGAGCGCCCCGAGAACCTCGAGTCGATCACCCCGCCCTGGCTGCGCTTCCGGATCCTGACGCCGAGTCCGGTACCGATGCACGTCGACGCGCGGATCGACTACCGGCTGGCGCTCTTCGGCGTCCCGCTGCGCTGGCGCACGCGCATCGTGCGGCACGAGCCGGGTCGCGCGTTCGTGGACGAGCAGGAGTCGGGGCCGTTCGCGCTGTGGCACCACACCCACGAGTTCCGGCGCCACCCGCGCGGCACGTGGATGCTCGACCGCGTCGACTTCCGCGCGCCGCTCGGGCCGGTGGGGACCCTGGCGCACCACCTGTTCGTCGGCCGGCTCGTGTCGCGGATCTTCGCGCACCGACGGGCGCGGATCGCGGAGATCCTCGAGTCCGACGGGGCGTGATCGCCGCCGGGGGCGGTGGCGTCGCGCGCGCGGATCAGCGCGTTCCCGCCTCGAGCTCCGCGCGCACGCGCCGGAACCAGCGCAGGGATTCGTCGAGGCCGCCGGGCCGGTCGCGGGCGTGCCACAGGCGCGCGTGCTCGTCCTCGACCGCACGGAATCGCTCGGCGAGGTCGCTGCGCGCGCGCGCCGGGAGTCCGCCGAGCGGCACGCCCGCGCCGGCCTCGAGCCGCGCGAGGCCGAGGTCCGCCGCCAGCGTCTGCGCAGCGGCGATCCAGCGCAGTTCGGCGCACAGGATCTCCGCGTCCGCCCGCGCGCTGCGCGAGCGATCGACGCGCGCGACGGCGCGTGCGATCGCGGCGCGCGCGCGCTCGAGCCCCGCGCGCGCGAGCCCCGGCGTCCGCGGGTGGGGGAACGCGTCCGGCGCGAACGCCACGAGGAAGAAGAGCGCCGAGCCGTTCGTCGCGGGCGAACCGGTCTCGCGGTACGCGTTCGCGAGCTCCATCGCCGCGAGGCCGAGCTCTCCGGCCGCGTCGCGGTAGACGTGCGCGTCGAGCAGCCGCGCGAGCCGCTCCTCGTCGAGCGCCGCGTCGGGGTTCCACGCGAACCCCGCGCCGGCGAAGAGCCCCCAGTCGCGCACGCAGTGCGGCTGGTGGTGACCGCGGTCGCCCCAGTCGGTGACCAGCATCCCCGCCGCGCCGGCGCGCGCGCCGTGCGTCGCGGCCTCGCGCAGGTTCGCGATGCCGTTGTGCGCACGACCGCCGAAGCTCTGCCAGCTCGACGTGCCCGGGCAGACCCAGAACTCGAGGCCGGCGTCGCGGAACCTCTCGGTGTGCTCGGCGAACGGATGGCCAGCGTCGTAGCCCCACTCGAGCGCCACGAGGTCGTGCGGCAGCTCGGGCACGAGCTCCGGACGCTGCAGGATCACGTCGCCCCAGAACTGCATGCGGCGTCCGCGCGCGGTCACGAGCGCGTGCACGCGCAGCAGGTGCTCGAGGTAGACGCGCTCGACGCCGCGCTCGGCGCACGCGGCCTTCGACTTGCCCAGGCCGAGGTCGAACGTCTCGTCGAGCCCGACGTTGAACGTGCGCGAACGGAAGCAGGGCAGCAGCTGGTCGTAGAGGTCCTCGAGCAGCGCGATCGCGCGCGGATCGCCCAGGTCGAGCGAGTACGGCTCGCGGTCGAGGCTGAAGGCGTGCTCGACGCCCTCGGGCACCTCGGCCAGGTGGCGGTAGCGCGCGTGCTTCAGCCAGCGGTGGAAGTGCCCGAAGCTCTGCTGGTTCGGCGCGAGTTCGATGCCGCGCGCGGCGCACGCGTCGTCGAACCCGCGCACCTCGGCCGGCGTGAGCGGGCTCGCGTCGCGCCACACGTCCGCGTGGCCGGCGTAGGCGAACACGTGCTCCGTGTAGAGCTGCAGGTGGTCGACCTTCCAGGCCGCGAGTCGCGCCGTGATCGCGTCGAGCGACGCGGTCGTCGGCACGCGGCCGCGCGAGACGTCGAGCAGCGCGCCGCGCGTCGCGAAGGCCGGGAAGTCGCGGATCGCGACGCACGGGATCTCGGCTGCGCCGTCGCGCGCGTGCAGGTCGACGAGCTGCGCGAACGTCGCCAGCGCGTGGCGCGCACCGGCCGCGTCGCCGGCGGTCGCACGCGCTCCGGTCGCGTCGACGACGAGCTCGTAGCCGCCGCGCGGCGATCCCGGCGCGCGGCGCACGCGCAGGATCGGGTGCGGTCCGGGCGGCGCCACGACGTCGGAAGCGAACTCGCCCAGGTCCGCGCTCCATCCGTGCGAGCAGCGCAGTGAGCCCGCGCGCCGCTCGAGAGTTCGCGGCTCCGGCCAGAGCAAGTCGAGCCGGTCGGTCACGCCGCGCGCCGGGCGAGGCGCGACGCGCGCTCGGTCACGTAGATCACGGCGGCGCAGCCCACCGGGAAGAGCATCTCGGCGACGGCGCGCGACGCCAGGACGACGCTCGTCGTTTCGGGCTGCGCGCGCACGACGAGCAGGCACACCACGATGGCGGCGACGGCGCCGATCACGAGCCCGGCCAGGAGGTGGCTCCTCAGCGCGATCGTCGGACGGCTCGAGATGCGCGCGACGATCAGGCCGAAGACGCCGTACTCGACTGCCTTGATCGCGGCCAGGACGAACGGGGTCAGCGACTCCGGCGCGCCGGGCGCCACGGACAGCGCCGAGCCGACGCCCTTGTGCACGGAGCGCGCGATCGCGAAGCCGGCCGGCGCGCTGAGCAGGCCGAGCAGCGCCATCGCCTGCGGCCGCGCCTTGCCCGCCGCGAGCCCGCACGAGATCGAGAGGCACACGAACACGGACCACGTGACCTTGCCCAGCGTCTCCGCGACCATGCGCGCGGCGCTCGGCAGGCTGCCCTGGAACGCGAGCATCACGAGCTGCGCGACCTCGAGCCCGATGCCCAGCGCGACGGACCAGGCCGCGACGCGCAGCGTGCGCTCGAAGAACCGGTCCGCGGCGAGATGCGCGGGCGCGGCGGCGGGGGAGCCGTCGGGAGCCATGCGCGGGAGGATCCGCTCGCGCCGCGCGCCGCGCAAGGTCCGCGCGCCGGCCCGAAAGGCGATCGGACCGCCCGGGGTGGGGCGGTCCGAGCTTGGATCCGGTCGCGCGCGTACAGTGCGGCCCTTCAGTGCAGCCCTTCAGTGCGGCTTTTCAGTCGCGCGCGATCCGTGCGGCTTGCGGTCGTAACCGAGGCCCTTGACGATCTCGAGCACCTCCGACCACGTCGGGAAGGGGCGGCGGTTCACGCGCTTGTAGTCGTCGATCGCGGTGATGAACTCGATGACGTCGGGCGGCATCTCGTCCGGGCGCAGGGTCCCGGTGCGCGGGGATTCGTCCTCGCCGAGCGTCGTCGTGGTCTTCGTCTTCCTCTTCGGGGTGCCCATCCGTGGGGGTCTCGCTGGCGTGCCTGGTGCGGGGTCCGGGGCGGAACAGATCCGTCTCGACAGCCCAGGATCGGCAGCCGGCGGGGCCGTTCTTGAAGCCCGTTCGGCGACCCGCGGAACTCCCGCGCCGCGCGCGCGGGAGCGCCTATTTCCGCTTCGGGATCGCCACGCCGCCGCGCGCCAGGGCGGCTTCGACCTTGGCCGCGTCGGGCCGTTCGATGACGCCGACCTCGGTGACGATCGCCGTCACGAGCCGCGCCGGCGTCACGTCGAAGGCCGGGTTCCAGACCTTCACGCCCTTCGGCGCGGTGCAGCGCCCGAAGCCGTGCGTGACCTCCTCGGCGCCACGCTCCTCGATCGGGATCTCCGCGCCGCTCGCGATCGACGCGTCGAACGTCGAGAGCGGGGCGACGGCGTAGAACGGGATGCCGTGCTGGCGCGCGAGCACCGCGACGCCGTACGTGCCGATCTTGTTGCACACGTCGCCGTTGCGCGCGATGCGGTCGGATCCGACGAGCACGAGGTCGACGCGGCCCGACGCCATCAGGCTCGCGGCCATGTTGTCGGTGATCAGCGTGACGTCGACGCCGGCCTGCACGAGCTCCCAGGCCGTGAGCCGCGCGCCCTGCAGCAGCGGCCGCGTCTCGTCGGCGTAGACCTGGACCGCCATGCCGCGTTCGCGCGCCACGTAGATTGGAGCGAGCGCGGTGCCCATGCCGCCCGTCGCCAGCGCACCCGCGTTGCAGTGCGTCAGCACCGTGCAGCCGTCCTTCAGGAGCGCCACGCCGTGCTCGCCCATCGCGCGGCACTGCGCGCGGTCCTCGGCGTGGATGGCGCGCGCTTCCTCGAAGAGCGCGGCGACGATCTGCGCGCCGCTCCTTTTGGCGACGAACTCGCGCTCCGCGCGCCGCTTCATGCGGTCGAGCGCCCAGAACAGGTTGACGGCCGTCGGCCGCGCTTTCGCCAGCGTGGCCGCGACCTCCTGCGCGACGCCGACCACGTTCGCGGCGTCGGTCTCGTCGAGCTCCTGCACGCCGAGCAGCACGCCGTACGCCGCCGCGACGCCGATCGCCGGCGCGCCGCGGACGGCGAGGCGCCGGATCGCGTCGCGCATCTCGTCGACGGTGCGGACGGCGAGTTGCACGTGCTCCTCGGGCAGCCGCGTCTGGTCGACCATCTCGACGAAGCCGGGGCGGTCGCCCACCCAGCGCAGGGTCTCGACCACGGGCTTCGAGACGGCGTTCGAGACGGCGTTCTTCATGGTGTTCGTCACGGAGGTGCTCAGCGCGCGCTCGCCACGCCGTCGGGGAGCCGTCCGGTGATGCGCTCGCAGATCTCGAGGTAGCGCCGCGCGACGCGCGCGAGCACCGCGGGGTCGATCGGCGGCGGCGGCGGTTCCTTGTTCCAGCCCGTCGTCTCGAGCCAGTCGCGCAGGATCTGCTTGTCGTAGCTGGGCGGGTTCTCGCCCGGCTTCCACGTCTCGCGCGGCCAGAAGCGCGAGCTGTCCGGCGTCAGCACCTCGTCGATCAGCACGAGGCCGCCGTCGATCACGCCGAACTCGAACTTCGTGTCGGCCAGGAGGATGCCGTGCGGCTCGAGCACCGCGGTGCCGCGCCGGAAGAGCGCCAGCGCCACGCGCTGCGCCTCGTCGAAGACGGCCGCACCGACCCGCGCGCGCGCTTCTTCGTGCGTGAGCGGCAGGTCGTGCGCCGCCTCCTTCGTCGTCGGCGTCAGGATCGGCTGCTCGAGCTTCGCCGCGTGCAGCAGTCCGGCCGGCAGCGCGACGCCGCAGATCGAGCGCGTCTTCTGGTAGTCCTTCCAGCCCGAGCCGGCCACGTAGCCGCGCACGACCCACTCGACCGGGGTCGGCTTCGCGCGCTTCACGATCTGCACGCGACCGCGCAGCGTCTCGCGCCAGGCCGCGTCGAGGCGCGGCACGTCCTCGACGCGCGTGGAAACGATGTGGTTCGGCACGACGTCGCGCGTCTTCTCGAACCAGAAAGCCGACAGCGCCGACAGGACGCGGCCCTTGTGCGGCACGCCCTCGCGCATCACCACGTCGAAGGCCGACACGCGGTCGGTCGCGACGAAGAGCAGGTGCTGCGCGTCGAGCGCGTAGACGTCGCGCACCTTGCCCGAGTGCACGAGCGCGTAGCCCGGCGGGCCACTCGTGCGTCCGAGGTAGATGTCGCCCGGGATCGTGTCCGTCGCCATGAGGGCTGAGAGTCTACGCAAGGAGCCCGTACACTCCACGGGATGCCGGACGGGTCCTCGAGAACGCTCGGGCTGCGACCGCCGCGCGACGGCCGCGGCGTCGTCCGCGGCGCGGTGCGCGTGCCCGGATCGAAGTCGATCGCGCAGCGCGCCGTGGTGCTCGCCGCGCTGTGCCCCGGACGGACGCGGCTCGCCGGGTTGCCCGACGGCGACGACGTGGTCTCGGCGCTGTCGCTCGCCGCCGCCGCCGGCGCGCGCGTCGAGCGGCTGGCCCCGGCCGCGCGCGCGATCGACGGCCGGCCGCCCGGACCGCACCGCGGCTGGCGCGCGGATCCGCCGCTCTCCGCCGGCGAATCGGGGACGCTGGCGCGGCTCGCGACGGCCGCGTTCGCGTTCTGCGGCGACGCCGGCCGCGCGGGGACGATCGAGGTGCGCGGCACGCTCTCGAAGCGCGCGAGCCCGGCCCTGTTCGAGGCCCTGCGCGGCGCGGGCGTGCGCACGGATCCGGCGGACGCCGCGCGCTGGCCGGTCCGGATCACGCCGATCGGTCCGCCGCACGAGGTCGTGCTCTCGAACCCGTCGTCGAGCCAGGAGGTCAGCGCGCTCCTCGTCGCGCTGGCCGCGTGGCCGGGCGAGGCGACGCTCGTCGTGCGCGGCGACATCCCGAGCCGCCCGTACCTCGCGCTCACGGTCGCGGCGCTGGCGCAGTTCGGCGCACACGTCGTCGAGGAAGCCGCGGACGGCGTGGCGCGCTTCCACGTCCGCGGTCCGCTGCGCGCGCCCGACGCGCCGCTCGCGGTCGAACCCGACGCGTCGGCGGCGGCGGTCGCGCTGGCGGCGGGCTGCCTCTCGGGCGGCGAGGTCGCGTTCGCGGGCGTCACGCGACGCTCGCTGCTGGGCGCGGCGCGCATCGTAGAGCACCTCTCGGCGTTCGGCTGCGAGGCGTGCGCGAGCGACGACTCCCTGCGCGCGCGCGGGGTGCCCGTCCGCGCGGCGGACGTCGACCTCGCGGGCGAACCCGACCTCGCGCCGGTGATCGCGGCCGTGGCCGCGCGCGCGGCGCTCGAGTGCGGCGGCACGTCGCGCCTCGCCGGCCTCGGCACCCTGCCGGGCAAGGAGAGCTCGCGCATCGACGTGCTCGCCGCAGGACTTTCCGCCTGCGGTTTCGCGGCCAGCGCGACCCGCGACGCGCTGTCCATCGGTCTCGGGAAGGTCGGCGCCCCCGCGGCGCCGCTCGCGAGCCACGGCGACCACCGCATGGCGTTCGCGTTCGCGCTGCTCGGCCTGTCGGTCGACGGCGTCCGCGTCGCCGATCCCGGCTGCGTCGCCAAGTCCTGGCCCGGATTCTGGGACGATCTCGAGCGCGCGGGCGCTTCGGTCGAGCGCGCAGCGCCGTAGACTGCGCGGATGACCGACGCGAACGCACTGCCGGCGGGCCCCGTCCTCGTGACGGGCGGCGCGGGCTACATCGGCAGCCACACGACGCGCCTCCTGCAGGAGCGGTCGGTGCCCGTGGTCGTCCTCGACAACCTGTCGACGGGCTGGCGCCGCGCGGTCGGCGCGCCGTTCGAACAGGCCGACCTGGGCGACCGCGCGCGCCTCGACGCCGTCTTCGCGCGGCACCGGCCGCGCGCCGTGATCCACTTCGCCGCGAAGACGTACGTCGGCGAGTCGGTCGAGAACCCGGCGATCTACTACCGCGAGAACGTGTTCCACACCTGGAACCTGCTCGAGGCGATGCGCGCGGCCGGCTGCCGCGAGATCGTGTTCAGCTCGACGTGCGCGACCTACGGCAACCCGCTGCGCGTGCCCCTCGACGAGGCGCACCCGCAGGACCCGATCTCGCCCTACGGCCGGACGAAGCTGCACATGGAGCACATGCTGCAGGACTACGCCACCGCCTACGGCTTCCAGATCGCGGCGCTGCGCTACTTCAACGCCGCCGGCGCGTCGCGCCGCGGCGACCTGGGCGAGGTGCACGTGCCCGAGACGCACCTGATCCCGCTCGTGCTGCAGGTGGCGCTGGGGCAGCGCGAGAGGATCCAGATCTTCGGCGACGACTACCCGACGCCGGACGGGACGTGCGTGCGCGACTACATCCACGTCGAGGACCTGGCCGACGCGCACCTGCGCGCGCTGGCGAAGCTGCAGGCGGGCGGGTCGCCGCTGGCCGTCAACCTGGGGACGGGCCACGGCTACTCCGTGCGCGAGGTCATCGAGACGGCGCGGCGCGTGACCGGCCACGCGATCCCGGCCGCGGTGTCGCCGCGGCGGCCCGGCGATCCGCCGATCCTGGTGTCGGGCGGGACGCGCGCGCGCGACCTCCTGGGCTGGATCCCGGCGCGTCCGGACCTCGCGGACATCGTCGCCGACGCCTGGCGCTTCCAGCGCGCGCATCCGAAGGGCTACGCCGAAGGCGCGTGAACTCGACGGCGCTCGAGCAGGTCCTGCGGGCGGCGTCGCGCCCGGAAGTCCGGACGTAACGGAGAAGCAGCACCCCAGTGCGGGTGTCGGGCCCGGCCACCGCCTCGCCGGTCTGGAAAGTCCGAAATCCTGTCGGTGTCGCAGCCTGCCCTGCGAGTTCAGTGCTGGCCAGAGTGCCGCCGCGCCCAACGCTCGTGCCGCAGTCCTCTGGCGTCACCCGATCTCTGTCCCTCCTGGAGCGCCCCACGATGAAGACGTCGATCACGTCGGCCCTGCTGATGCTCACCGGACTCCTGTCGGCCCGCACGGTCGCGGCTCCGTGCTCCGGGGAGGCGTGCTCTGCACCCCCGGCACAGGGGGAGTCGGCGGCGGTCGCCACTCGAACCCGCGCCGACCGCATCGAGCAGGCGCGCGCGTTCCTGCCGCGCGACGAGTCTCGCGTGGAGTACGACGCACCCCGCGCGGGAGCACTGTATGCGCGCGGTGCGCGCTACAAGATGGGGTTCGATGAGCGCGGTGCGACGTACTACCCGCTCTTCGGCTCGAGCTACGCGCATGCTCCCCACGCGCTGTCTCCCGACGTCGTGAGCGTGGGGGGCACGCCGATCCCGTTCGACCACGCTGCTCTCGCCCGACGCGTCGAGGATCGCGTCGAGATCGACCGCGGCGCGTTCCGCGAGGTGTACGACCTCGGCCCGACGGAGGTCGAGCAGTCGTTCGTGTTCGACGCGCTGCCCGGCGGGGGCGACGTCGTCGTGCACATCCCGGTCGCCACCTCCCTCGCTCCGCGCGCGACGAGCGCCGCCCTCGAGTTCCACGGCCAAGGCGGGCACGTGTCGTACGGCCGCGCCGTCGCGATCGACGCTGCCGGCCGACGGGCGAGCGCCGCGACGGAGTTCAGCCAGGGCTCGATCACGCTGCGGGTGGACCGCGCATTCGCCGCCGGCGCCGAACTGCCGCTGGTGATCGATCCGGTGATCGCGACCTTCCCGATCAGTTGGCTCGCAACCGACGAGGTGGCGGACGTGGCCGTCGACGCGGCCTCCGGCAACTGGCTGGTCGTATTCGAGCAAGCCCCGGCATCGAACGACCGCGACGTGTACGCGGTGACCCTGAATCCCGACGGCTCACCGCGCTCGTTCGGCTACATCGACAACTCGCCCAACGTCTGGGACAGCGCGCGTTGCGCCAACGGCAGTCCGGACCAGTTCCTCGTCGTGGCGCGCGTCGACGAGATCCCGAATGTCTGGAACATCCGCGCACGTCGCGTCACCGGCAGCACGCTGACCGTGGGGCCGGAGCTGACGATCAGCGAGTTCTCGGAAGGCGACTGCAACGAGCCGGTCGTGGGCGGCGACGCCACGGACGGTGGCCCGACGAACAACGTGTACCTCGTCGTGTACAAACGCGGGATCGGCGCGAGCTCGGGCGACATCGTGCATCGACGCGTCACCTCTGCGGTCGTGGCTGCGCCGGTCGTCATCGCGACGACCTGGGGCTACGTCGATCCCGAGCCCGAGATCTCGAAGTCGTGCACCTTCTACGAGTGGCTCGTGACGTGGAAGGACGCCGTGCTCGCGACGGACCCGGCCACGATCAAGGCACGCCGCGTGCACTGGGGCGGCTCGCTACTGGGCACGGCCTTCGATGTCTCGTCCAGCAGCTCGTTCACATCCACCCACTCGGTGTCGAGCGCACTCGTCCAGCCCTCCGGAACGGCGACATTCGTGGCCGCATCGACCCAGCTCATCGGGGGGACTCCTCACGTCGAACTCGCTGCCGTTCGCGGGGGCGTGGTGCTGCAGACCCTGGACTTGGGCTCGGCGCTCGGCCTCGCGGGAATCCAGCGCGGACCCAGTGTCGACACGAACGGCGCGCACTTCACCGTGGTGTACGAACACTCCGATGCATCGGGGTCGTATCGGTTGGCCACCGAGGTCGCCGTCGCGGGCGACACGCTCGCGATCGTGGCGCACGACTCGTTGGGCTCGGTGGCGTCACCTGTGCCGCTCCCCCGCATCGCTGCATACCGCCACCGCGAACAGTTCGGCGGAACGCATGACCTGCGCTACGCGATCGTGTGGGTGTACGCCAACTTCGCCGTGAGCGGTGCGCTCTACGAGGGCGTACACGGCGGCCCGAAGACTCCGTTCTGCTTCGGTGACGGTTCGGGCACCGCCTGCCCGTGCGGCAACGCGAGCGCGCCCGGAGCGCAAGCCGGATGCACGAACTCGTACGGCACTCCCGGCCGACTCGTCGCGACGGGCGACGCCAGCACCGTGTACGACACGCTCGTGCTCCAGGTCACCGGCCTCCCGCCGACGGGCAACGCGCCGACGTTCTTCCAAGGCACGCTGCAAGCGAACGGAGGCTCCGGGACCGTCTTCGGAGACGGTTTGCGCTGCGTGGTCGGGTCGATCCAACGCCTGGGGGGGCCACCGTCGAGCGCCGGCTCGGCGAGCATCGGCTACGGAGTGCCCGGGACCGAACTCGTCTCGGTCCGCGGCGCGCTGCCCCCGACCGGCGGGACGCGCTTCTACCAGGTCAGCTACCGCAATGCCGCGGCGTTCTGCAGTCCCGCGACGTTCAACGCCAGCAACGGCCTGGTCGTCACGTGGACTCCGTAGGTCCGCGCACGGCGGGCGCTCGCTCCGCGTAGCGCCGGGCTCGCCACGTCGCGCGGCCTGCCGCTTCGAGCCGCGGGTCCCGGCGTGCATCCCGGCCGGCTCCGATCCCGCGCCGAGGCCGATTCGTCCGCGGCGCGGATCCAGCTTCCGCTCGGACCGCCGCCAACGCGGGAGTCGTCGTCCCCGACGGAGGCGGAGATCGCGGGCTCGATGGCCTGCATCCCGTGCGGCTCTCCCGGATCCGACGGGTCGTGGATCTCGACAGGCGGAACCCGCGCGCGATCCGAACGGCGACGTCGAGCCTTGAACCGGCCGCGCGCGATTGCGACAAGGTCGGGGATGCGGGGACGGGCGTGAGGAAGTCGCGGAAGGGCGCGGGGCAGGGCACAGGCAAGGGCGAGCCGCGGAAGGCCGCAGCGCGGAAGGGCGGCGCCGCGGGGACGCGCGCGGTGCGGATCGCGCTGCTCCTGGCGCTGAACTTCGTGCTCGTCGCGGTGCTGTGGAAGGTGGCCGCGCCGCGACTCTTCGCGCGCGACCGCGCGGTCGATCCCGCTCCGCCGGCCGGCGCGGCGACCGCCGGGTTCGCGGCGGCGACGGCCCCCGAACTCGCCGGCTTCGCGCTGCCGCCCGCCGAGCCGGCGGCGACGGTCTTCGAATCGCGCCGCGACCGCGCGCTCGAGGGATCCGCGCCGCGATCGGGGACGCGCTGGCGAAGGCCGAGGCCGGCAGCAAGGGCCGCGCGTCGCGGTCGGAGATGCGCGTCGCCGTGCACGTCCGCACCGCGGCCGACGGCGCCGAGGTCGCGTCGATCCAGGCCGACCGCGCGCAGCGCCCGGCGTCGAACCTCAAGCTCGTGACGACGGCCGCGGCGCTCGTGCTCCTCGGCCCGGACTGGGATTTCCGCACGGTCCTGACGAGCGACGCGCCCGTCGAGGCCGGCGTGCTGCGCGGCGACCTCGTCGTGCGCGGGGGCGCGGATCCGCTCTACGACCCGACGGCGGCGGGCGACGTCGCGCGGCTGCTCGAGCCCGCGATCCAGCAGCTCAAGGCCGCCGGCATCGCGCGCGTCGCGGGCGACCTCGTGCTCGACGAGGGCCGCTTCCTCGAGCCCGGACCCGGCCCGGCGTGGCCGGCCGACGGGCAGCGCTGGAGCGATTTCTGCGCGCTGTCCGGCGGCTTCAACGCCAACGCGGGCTGCCTCACAGCGCGCATCACGCCGACGCGCGTGGGCCAACCGGCGCGCGTCGAGGTCCGGCCGCTCGGCCACGGCCTGCCGACGCGCATCGCGGTCGAGACGGGCAAGGCGAGGTCGAAGCTCGACGTGCGCGTCTCGGCGATCGGCGGCACCGTGATCGTGGAAGGCAGCCTGCCCGCGAACGTCCCCGAGTGGGAGTGCCGCTTCGCCGCGCCCGATCCGGTCGCGCTGTTCGGCGGCGCGCTGAAGCAAGCCCTCGCGGCGCGCGGCATCGCCGTCGCCGGGACCGTGCGCCGCGCGCGCACGGCCCCGAAGCCCGGCGCCCGGCCGCTGGCGCGGATCGAGACGCCGATCCTGTCCGTGCTCGAGCCCATCAACGCGCACTCGAACAACGCCTGCGCGGACCAGCTCTTCCTGGCGCTGGGCAACGCGCAGTTCGGCACCGGCGACCGCGCGAGCGGGCAGAAGGCGACGTCGCTCGCGCTGCAGCGGCTGGGCGTCCCCGACGACGGTTTCCAGCAGGTCGACGGCTCGGGCCTGTCGCGCGACAACCGCGTGTCGGCGCGGCAGATCACGGCGCTGCTCGCCGGCGTCGTGCGCCGCGGCGGGCGCGCGAGCGAGGCGCTGCTCGAGTCCATGGCCGCGCCGCGGGCCGACGGCACGCTCGACGACCGGCTGGCCGGGCTCGAGGGCCGCGTGCGCGCGAAGACGGGCTTCATCGGCGGGACGAGCGCGCTCTCGGGCCTGATCGAGGACGGCGGCGGCAAGAGCCTCGCGTTCTCGATCCTCGTCGAATACCCGGTCGTCGACGGCCTGAACACGAGCGTGTGGAAGCCGATGCAGGACCGGATCTGCCGCATCCTGGCCGAAGTGCGCGAGTGATGGGCGGCGAGTTCACGCCCGCCGGCCTCGACGCGATCCTGCGCGAGGCCGAGGCCGCGGCGCGCGCGGCGGGGGAGATCCTGCTCGCGCACTACGGCCGCATCGACCGCGCCGACGTCGCCTCGAAGTCGGCCGCGCGCGACCTCGTCACGAAGGCCGACGTGGCCGCCGAGCGCGAGCTCGTCGCGCGCCTGCGCCGCGCGTTCCCGGGCCACGCGATCGAGGCCGAGGAGGAGGTGCGCGACGCGCTCGACGCCCCGACCGACGCGGCGCGGCCGCGCTGGTTCCTCGATCCGCTCGACGGGACCGTGAACTTCGTGCACGGGATCCCCGTGTTCTCGGTGTCGATGGGGTTGTACCTGGGCCGCGAACCGCTCGTCGGCGTCGTGCACGCGCCCAAGCTCTCCGAGACGTTCGCCGCGCGCCGCGGCGGCGGCGCGTACCTGGACGGGAGGCCCATCCGCGTGTCGGACTGCGCGCGGCTCGCCGAGGCCGTGCTGGCGACGGGGTTCCCGTACCGGCGCAACGAGCTCGCCAACAACAACGTCGCCAACTTCGACGCGCTGATCCTCGAGATCCGCGGCATCCGGCGCATGGGTTCGGCCGCGGTGGACCTGGCCTACGTCGCGGCGGGGAGGCTCGACGGATACTGGGAGCTCCACCTCGCGCCGCACGACGTGGCCGCGGGAGCGCTGCTCGTGCGCGAGGCCGGCGGGATCGTGCGCGACGTCTCCGGCGGCGAGGACTGGCTGCGCGGGAAGAACGTGGTCGCGTCGGGAGCGGGGATCTTCGAGGAACTGCGGGCGCGCGTCCGGCCCTGACCCGGGCGCACGCCGGACACCCGGGTCACGACCCGGGCCTGGACCGGCGCCGTCGGACGTCTCGGGATCCCCGTTCCACGACCTCGCCCCGTGCACCGCACCTTCCTGCGATCCCGACGCGCGGCTATCCTGGTTGGCTTGCCGCCATGCGTTCCTGCGCGCCGGGAACCCTCCAGAGGGAGCCCCGGCGCCGGCCCGCCGCGCGGCCCCCGCAGGCTTCCCGAAGCATGACCGAAGGCCAGATCCGGATCCGCAAGGCGCGCCAGAACAATCTGGTCGGCGTCGACGTGGACCTGCCGCGCAACCGCCTCATCGCGGTCACGGGGGTCTCGGGATCGGGCAAGTCGTCCCTGGCCTTCGACACGCTGTTCCGCGAGGGGCAGCGGCGCTTCCTCGAGACGCTGTCGGCCTACGCGCGCCAGTTCCTGGGCGACATGGAGAAGCCCGACGTCGAGAGCATCGAGGGGCTCTCGCCGGCGATCGCGGTCGACCAGAAGTCGATCCAGCGCGGGCCGCGGTCGACCGTCGGCACGCTGACCGAGATCGTCGACCACCTGCGCGTGCTCTACGCGCGCGCCGGACGGCCGCACTGCCCGAACTGCAAGCTGCCCATCCGCTCGCAGACGCCCGAGGAGATCGTGCAGGCGGTGCTGCGCGACAGCGCGGGCAAGAACGTGATGCTGCTCGCGCCGCTCGTGCGCGACCGGAAGGGCGCGCACAAGGAGCTCTTCGAGTCGCTGCGCAAGAAGGGCTTCGTGCGCGCGCGCGTCGACGGCGCGGTGCACCGCATCGAGGACGTCCCCGAGCTCGAGCGCTACAAGCGCCACACCGTCGAGGCGGTCGTCGACCGCATCCAGCCCAGCGCGGACAAGCTGCAGCGCCTGCGCGAGACCCTCGAGCAGGCGCTCGAGCTCTCGGGCGGCGACGTGATCGTCGCGGGCGACGGCGACGACCGTTCCTACTCGACCAGCCGCACGTGTCCGGGCTGCGGCGGCGACGTGCCGCCGCTCGAGCCGCGCCTCTTCTCGTTCAACTCGCCGCACGGCGCGTGCGTCGACTGCGAGGGGCTCGGCGAGCGCACGACCGCGTCCGAGCGCGCCGTCGTCGCGGACTCGTCGCTGTCGATCCGCGAGGGCGCGCTGGCGGTCACGCGCGCGTCGGGCGGCGCGCTCACGTTCCCGCACGTCGACTTCGCGTTCCTCGAGCAGGTCGCGGAGGCGTCGGGCTTCGACCTCGACACGCCTTGGGAGGACCTGCCGCGCGCGGCGCAGCGGGTGATGCTGCACGGCACCGGCGAGGAGCGCTTCGAGGCCGAGGCCTCGTGGTCGGGCAAGAAGTACGCCGGCAAGGTGAAGTGGATGCGGCCCTTCACGGGCGTGCTCCCGGCCGTGGAGAAGGCTGCGAAGTCCGGCGCGCACAAGAAGACGGCCGAGAAGTTCCTGGCGCGCGAGCAGTGCCCGACGTGCCACGGTTCGCGCCTGAATCCGGCCGCGAACGCGGTGATGCTGGGCGCGCTCGGCTTCGGCGAGCTGACGCGCAAGCCGATCGAGGCTCTGCCGGCGACGCTCGCGGCACTCGACCTCACGAATCGCGAGGCGCGCATCGCCGTCGACCTCCTGCGCGAGATCCGCCGGCGCGTCGACTTCCTGCTGCAGGTGGGCCTGGGCTACCTCACGCTCGACCGCTCGGCCGAGACGCTGTCGGGCGGCGAGGCGCAGCGCATCCGGCTCGCGGCGCAGCTCGGCGCCGGGCTGCAGGGCGTGCTGTACGTGCTCGACGAGCCCTCGATCGGCCTGCACGCGCGCGACCAGGACCGGTTGCTCGGCGCGCTGCGCAGCCTGCGCGACGCGGGCAACACCGTCGTCGTCGTCGAGCACGACGACGCGACGCTGCGCGCGGCCGATTGGCTGGTCGACGTCGGGCCCGGCGCCGGCCGCCACGGCGGGCGCATCGTCGCGCAGGGCACCCCGGCCGACGTCGCGAGGCTCGACACGCCGACCGCGCGCCTCTTGCGCGGCGACATCGCGCTCGAGGCGCCCGCGACGCGCCGCAAGGGCAGCGGCAAGTCGATCGTGGTGAAGGGCGCGCGCGCCTTCAACCTGAAGGGCGTCGACGCGCGCTTCCCGCTGGGCACGTTGACCGTCGTCACCGGCGTCAGCGGATCGGGCAAGTCGACGCTCGTGAACCGCATCCTCGAGCGCGCCGCGCGGCGCAAGCTGGGCCTCGAGGGGCCCGCGGCCGAGGCCCACGAGAAGGTCACGGGTCTCGAGCACATCGAGTCGCTCGTGACGATCGACGCGGCCCCGATCGGACGGACGCCGCGCAGCAACCCGGCCACGTACACCGGGGTTTTCGATTGGATCCGCGACCTGTTCGCGGGGATGCCTGAGGCCAAGCTGCGCGGCTACACGAAGTCGCGCTTCTCGTTCAACGTGGCCGGCGGACGCTGCGAGGCGTGCGGCGGCGCGGGCGCGAAGTACGTCGAGCTGCAGTTCCTGGCGCCCGTCACCGTGCCGTGCGAGGAGTGCGGCGGCCACCGATTCCAGAGCACGACGCTCGACGTGCACTACCAGGGCCGCTCGATCGCCGACGTCCTGGCTATGACGGCCGAGGACGCGCTGGCGCTCTTCAAGGACCACCCGAAGATCGCGCGGCCGCTGTCGATCCTCGTGGACATCGGACTCGGGTACGTGACCCTAGGCCAGCCATCGACGACGCTCTCGGGCGGCGAGGCGCAGCGCATGAAGCTCGTGACGGAGCTGCAGCGCAAGCCGGCCGGCCACGTGCTCTACATCCTCGACGAGCCGACGACGGGACTGCACCTGTCGGACGTCGCGCGGCTCGTGAAGGCGCTGCAGGCCTTGGTCGACCGCGGCAACACGGTCGTCGTCATCGAGCACAACCTGGACCTCGCGCTGGCCGCCGACCACATCCTCGACCTCGGCCCCGAAGGCGGCGCCGCGGGCGGCCGCATCCTGGCCGAGGGGACGCCCGAGGAGGTCGAGAAGGTCGCGGCCTCGCACACGGGCGCCGCGCTGCGCGCGTTCCGCACGGGGAAGCACACGGTCGAGAGGCGCGACCTGGCGCGCGTGGCGACGGAGCGAACGGACAAGCTGCGCGTGATCGGCGCGCGCACGCACAACCTGAAGGACGTCACGATCGAGGTCCCGCGCGAGAAGCTGATCGTCGTGACGGGCCCGAGCGGGTCGGGCAAGAGCTCGCTGGCGCTCGACACGATCTACACCGAGGGCCGCCGCCGTTTCGTCGAGTCGCTCTCGACGTACGCGCGCCAGTTCCTGGGCACGAAGGACCGTCCGCCGGTCGAGCGCATCGAGGGCCTCGGTCCGGCGGTCGCCGTCGAAGCGCGATCCGGCCACGGACAGCCGCGCTCGACGGTGGCCACGACGACGGAGATCCACGACCACCTGCGGGTCCTGTGGGCGCGCGCGGGCACGCCGCGCTGTCCCGTGCACGGCGAGAAGCTCGAGCGCGCCGACGCCGCGAAGGTCGCGCGCCGCATCGTGGCCGACGCCGAGGGCAAGACCGGCTGGCTCGTCGCCCCGATCGTCGCGGGCGGGAACGAAGAGGACGTCGCGCCGCTCCTCGCGGAACGCGCGCCGGCCTGGAAGGCCGCGGGGTTCCTGCGCGTCCTGCTCGAGGGCGCCGAGTTCCGCATCGACGGCGACTTGCCGACTCCTGAGAAGGGGACGCGGCTCGACCTCGTGATCGACCGGCTCAAGTTCGATGCCGGCTCGCGCGCGCGCATCGCCGAGGCCGTCGAGGAGGCCGAGGCCGCCGGGGACGGACGCGTCGCGATCGTCCTGCGCGGCGAGGGCGGCCACGTCGGCGCGCGGCGCACGTACTCGACCACCGGCGCCTGCACGGTGTGCGGCTTCCACGTCGAGGGTGCGCTGGAGCCGCGGCACTTCTCGTTCAACACGCACGTCGGCGCGTGCCCGGCCTGCGACGGCCTGGGCGAGAACGTGCAGTGCGTGCCCGAGCTGCTCGTCGCGCATCCCGAGATGTCGCTCGAGGACGGCGCGCTGCACCCGAAGCTCTCGCGCTACCTCGTCAAGGGGAAGGGCTACTACGAGAACCTGCTGCGCACGGTCGCGCGACAGCACAAGGTCCGCCTCGACGTCCCCTGGCAGAAGTACACCGACTCCGAGAGGGCGTTGCTCGCGCACGGCACGGGCGCGAAGCCGTCGTACAAGGTCGACATCGAGCGCTCGACGGAGAACGCCAGCATCCAGGAGACGTTCACGGCCTCGTGGCCCGGCTTGTGCGGACACGTCGACGCGTGGCATCGCAAAACCGAGGACCCGGAGTGGGCCGCGATCCTCGAGGGCGTCATGGAGAAGCGCACGTGCGAGACGTGCCACGGCGAGCGCCTCCGGCCCGAGTCGCGCGCGGCCACCATCGGCGCGCTGCGGCTGCCGGAGCTCTTGAAGAAGAGCGTCGTCGACGCCGCGCGCTTCGCGGCCGAGCTGACCGAGAAGCAGACGCTCGCCGACGAGCTGGCGCCCGTCGTGCACGAGATCGCGTCGCGCCTCGACCTGCTCGTGAAGGTCGGGCTGGGCTACCTGACGCTCGACCGCCACACGTCGACGCTCTCGGGCGGCGAGGCGCGCCGCGTGCGCCTGTCCGCCAGCCTCGGTTCGCAGCTCGTGGGCGTGTGCTACGTGCTCGACGAGCCGACGATCGGTCTGCACCCGCAGGACGTCGCGCGCCTGACCGACGCGCTGCTCGAGCTGCGCTCGCGCGGCAACACGGTGATCGCCGTCGAGCACGACCCCGGGATCATGCGCCGTGCCGATTGGATCGTGGACATCGGACCGGGCGCGGGGCGCCTCGGCGGCACGGTCGTCGCGAACGGGACGCCGGCGGACGTGCTCGACCACCCGACGTCGCTGACCGCGGCCGCGATGCGCGGCGAGATCGACCTCTCGCGCAAGCCGATCGTGCGCGAGGGCGCGCGCGAGGTCGTGCGCCTCGTGGGCGCGAAGCTCTTCAACCTGAAGGGCGTCGACCTCGAGTTCGCGTTCGGCGAGATGACCGGCGTGTGCGGTCCGTCGGGTTCGGGCAAGAGCACGGCCGTGCTCGAGGTGCTCGTCCCCGCGCTGCAGGGCGAAGTGCCGCAGGGTCGCTGGAAGCGCCTCGCGACGCCGCCCGGCACGCGCGTGGTCGTCGTCGACGCGAGCCCCATCGGTCGCCCGCCGG
>JBGAOR010000008.1:0-102519 GCA_044221705.1 Planctomycetota bacterium | reverse complement strand
CCGTCGACCGCCCGCCCGGGCGGCGGGATCCCGCTCGCCCGGCCGCGCGGGCGCGTCGTTGCGCATGAGGGGCGGCTCATGGCGACGCGGCCGCGGGCTGGCGGGCGCGCGGTGCTAGCATCGTCGAGGGGAGTCCCGCCGCCGATGCCCGACGAAAGCGCACATCTCGCCGAGCAGGCCGCGCGCGGGAACGCGGGCGCGATGCAGACCCTGCTCGAGATGCACCTCGAGGGACTGCGCGCTTTCGTGCGGCTGCGCACGGGGCCCGAGCTGCGCCAGCGCGAATCGAGCTCCGACCTCGTCCAGTCCGTGTGCCGCGAGATCCTCGAGCAGGCGCACCGATTCCAGCACCCGAGCGAGTCCGCGTTCCGGCGCTGGCTGTACACCACCGCGCTGCGCAAGATCTCCGACCGCGCCGAGCACTGGCGCGCACAGAAGCGCGATGCCGGCCGCGAGCAGGCCTATCCCTCACAGGGCGACGCGGGGCTCCTGCAGCGCTATGGGTCGTTCTCGAGCCCCAGTCAGCACGCCATGGTGCGCGAGGAGGTCGAACGCGTGGAGAAGGCGTTCGAGCAGCTGACCGAGGAACAACGCGAGGTGATCACGCTGGCCCACGTGGCCGGACTCTCGCGTCTCGAGATCGCCGAGCAGATGGGGCGCAGTGAGGGGGCCGTCCGGGTGCTGCTGCACCGTTCGCTGGCCCGGCTGGCCGAGATCCTCGAGAGTCCGGGCCAGGCCTGATCTGGCGGAGCCCGGGAGTTTCGGTACGTTGCGGGATCGCGCTCGAGCTTCTTCGGCCGCACGCCCCCATCCGCACCACGTCTCACTCCATGAACTCCCGTTCTGCACTCCTCCTGGCCGCCGCGTGTCTCGCCGCGACGACCTCCGCGAACGCCAACCAAGTCTGTTACCCCGGCAACTTCAGCCAGAGCTCCACGAACTGGAAGCAGATGGCGTCCGTGCCGCAGTTCGATCCTGCGCTCGGCATCCTGACCGGGATCACGGTGACGTTCCAAGGTGACGTCCAGGGCTCGCTCGCCATCGAGAGCCTCGACGCCGCCCCCGCGCTGACCACCTCGACCTACGGTGCGAACATCGTCCTGATCGACTACACGGGCGCCTCCGTCGTGGCGCTCTCGCCCTCGGCGAACTTCTCCGACCAGCTCGCGAGCTTCGACGGGTCGATCGACTTCGCCGGCCCCTCCGGGGTCTTCCACGGCGGCATCGCGCTGGCCGGGAACGGCGGTTACGCCCCGGCGTTGACGCCCGCGAACCTCGCGGCCTACGTCGGCAACGGAACCGTTCCCTTCAGCGCCATCGCTTTGGGCGTCTCGATCGTGAGCGGACCCGGAAATGTAGTGTCGCAGATCCTCACGGACGCCGGCGCGAACGTGACCGTCTGCTACGACTACCTGCCCGACTGCGACGGCGACGGAATCTCCGATGCCGACGAACTCGCCGCTGGCGCCCCGGACCGTTACGGCCCGGGCACCTGCTCTCCTGACGGCATCCCCGACTCGTGCCAGCCCGAAGCCGACTGCGACAACGACGGCCTGCCGGACCGCTGCGAACTCGCGGACAACGACTGCGATGCGAACGGCATCCCGGACAACTGCCAGCCCGACTGCGACGGCGACGGCCTGGCCGATGCCTGCGAGATCCAGGGCGGCGCGCGCGACGTCTACGGTTCGACGACGTGCGTCGCGGACGGCATCCCCGACGTCTGCCAGCCGCAGGCCGACTGCGACAACGACGGCACGCCCGACCGCTGCGAGATCGCGAACGGCACCGCGACCGACCTCGACGGCAACGGCATCCCGGACAACTGCCAGCCGGACTGCGACAACGACGGCATCCCCGACTCGGCCGAGATCGCGGCCGGCGCCGCCGACCGCTACGGCACGACGACGTGCTCTCCGGACGGCATCCCGGACTCGTGCCAGCCGGAAGCCGACTGCGACGACGACGGCCTGCCGAACCGCTGCGAGCTCGCCAACAATGACTGCGACCACAACGGCGTCCCGGACGACTGCCAGCCGGACTGCGACAGCGATGGCATCCCGAACGTCTGCGAGATCCAGGCCGGCGCGCGCGACACCTACGGCCCGACGACCTGCACGCCGGACGGCATCCCGGATTCCTGCCAGCCGCTGCCCGACTGCGACAACGACGGCACGCCGGATCGTTGCGAACTCGACTCGGACGGCGACGGCATCCCGGACGACTGCGACCAGGGCGGCGGCTTCAATGGCTGCACGCCGGGGTACTGGAAGAACCATCCCGAGGACTGGCCGGTCACCGGATACGCGACGACGATGGACTTCGACGCGGTCTTCGGCGTGAACGCCTTCACTCCGAACCTCACGCTCATGCAGGCGCTGCGTCAGGGCGGCGGCGGGATCAAGGCCCTCGGTCGTCACGCGGTGGCGGCGCTCCTGAGCTCGACGCACCCCGGCGTCGCGTACCCGCTCGGGCCGAACGACGTGATCACCCTCGTGCGCAATGCGGTGCTCAGCGGGGACTACGAGCCGGCGCACCTCCTGCTCGCCTCGTACAACGAGCAAGACTGCCCGCTCTGATCGAAGTGGCTCGGTGAACGCGGGGCGATCGGTCGCACGACCGTTCGCCCCGCCTGCATTTCAACCCAGCGCCGCGAGGACCTCGCGCGCGATCGCGAGGTGGTGGCGCGTGTGCACCGCGCCGAAGCGCGTCCATTCGGCCAGGTCGAGCGGACCGAGGACCTGGTGGGGGACGAAGAGCCGCGCTCGTTCCGCGCGTGCGTCGAACCCGCGTCGGAAGCCAGCCAGGTCGAGGACGAAGCGATCGGCCCAGTCGCGCGCGGTGGAGAGGTCGACGTCCGTCGGCGGGACGACCATGCGCGGCGAACGCGCCTGACCGCGGGGCAGCCGACCGGAGGCGAGGATCTCCAGCGCGCGCTCGTCCTGCGCCGCGTCGGCGACGACCAGGAGTCCCGTGCCGCGCGCGAGGTTCACGAGGTTGCGCAGCACGAGCTCGTTGGCGAGCGTCACGTGGCTCGCGTGCTCGACCGCCGACCATCCCGACACGGCCGGAGCGCGCGCGCTCGCCGGGCGCGCGTCGGAGGCCAGGAGTCGGACCACGTCCTCGGCGCCCCGCTGGAATTCGTCGAGCTCCGCCGCTGCATCGAATCGTGCCATGCGCGCGCAAGAGTACGGTACTCTTCACGAGGTCGCACGATGCGCATCGTCTCCCTCTGCCCGAGCCTGACCGAGCTCGTCTTCGCCCTCGGGCGCGGCGCGGACCTCGTCGGCGTCACGGATTGGTGCGTGCATCCCGCGGAGGGCGTCGCGCGCGTCGAGAAGGTCGGCGGCACGAAGTCGCCCGACGTCGCGCGGATCGTGGAGCTGGCTCCGGACCTCGTCCTCATGAACGAGGAGGAGAATCGGCGCGAGGACGCCGAGGCGCTGCGCCGCGCCGGCCTCGAATGTCACGTGTCCATGCCGCGCGACGCGGCGGAAACGGCCGCGATGGTGCGCTCGATCGCCGCGGCGATCCAGCGCCCGGCGGAGGGCGAGACGATCGCGCTCGACATCGAGAGACGGATCGCGGAGGCGCGGTCGAAGGCCGAGGGCAAGCCGCGCGTGCGCATCGCCTACCTGATCTGGCGCAAGCCCTACATGGCGGTGAACGGCGACACATACGCCAGCGCGCTGCTCGAGCTGGCCGGCGGCGCGAACGTGTTCGCCGACCGCGGCCAGCGCTATCCGGAGATCACTGCCGAGGAACTGGCCGCGGCGGCTCCCGACGTCGTGCTCCTGTGCACGGAGCCGTTCCCCTTCCAGGAACGTCACGCCGACGAGCTGGCGCAGCTCACGGGCCTCGCGCGCCACCGCTTCGAGATCGCCGACGGCGAGTACCTCTCGTGGCACGGCTCGCGCACGCCGGCCGGGATCGACTACGCCGTCTCGCGCATCGAGGGCGCGCGTTCGGCGCTCAACGCGGTCTGAAGCGCCACACCAGGTCGCGCTCGTCGTCCGTTCCGCCGTCGTCGATCCCGTCCGGGCCGACGGACCACAAGAGCACGACGCCGCCCGTCGCGAATCCGCAGCGGATCGGCTTGCCGTCGAACGGATCACTGGTCTTGGCCACGAACTCCAGCAGCTCCTTGGCGTCGGAACGGAACGCGACGAGCGCCGCGCGCGCGAGCACGAGGCGGGCCTCGAGCACATCGGCGCTCGCCATCGCCGCCTCGGGGGCGCGCGCGAGGCTCCGCGTGACCGGCGCGAGCGCACCATCGAACCAGCCCGGCGCGTCCGGCTTCGCGCGGCGGAACGCGGGCTCGCTCAAGCGGTCGATGCGCTCGCGCCACGCGCGGATGTTCCGCGCCTGGTCGTAGGACAGCGTGAGGCGCGACGGCAGGATCGAGTCCATGCCGGTGAGCTTCGCGTCCGGGTCGGCACGCAGGCGCTCGAACGCGCCGTTCCCGAGCGCGCACTCGCCCGCCGCCGCGATCGCGAGGCGCGCGCGCGGGCGCGCGGCTTCCAGCTCCTTCTCGAGCCACGCGAGGTCCGTCCCGCGCTCGAGCCGCGGCAGGGCGAGCTCGAGCATCCCGAGCAGGCGCTGCTCGGCGAAGATGGTCGCGAGCCCGCCGATGAGGATCTGCGCGCCGTCGAAGATCCGCACCACGTCGGCTTGGGCACGCAGGAGGTCGGGCACGAGCTCCGGCCGGTCCGACCACAGCGCGCGCAGCGCCTCGATCTCCAGCGCGTCGCTCAGCGCGACCGACTGGGGAACGGGCAACCTGGGGAACGGCTCGCCGCTGCCTTCGAGCGTGGCGACCACGACCCCCGTGTCGACCGCGGTGCCGAGCGCGAGGAGCCGCACGGCCTCGATCCCGCAGGCCGGCGGATCGACGAGCCCGTCGTGCGCCGCGAGGACGTCGAGCACGCTCTGCACGACGGCCGCCGAGTTCGCGCCGGCGCAGTGCTCGAGCGCCCCGAACGCCAACTCGGCTTCCGCGCCCAGCTCGCCCCGCGCGGCACGCGCGCGCAGCGCGTCGAACTGCGGCGCCTGTGCGAGCTCCGTCGGCGCCCAGCGCGTCCGCGCCGCGACGAGCTGGGCGAGCCACGGCGTCGGTTCCGGGCGCGGATCCTCGATGCGCCCGAGGTCGCGCGGCATGACCGGACGCGCCGCCGCGGTGAGCGCGAGGAGCTCGTCCGCCCGCTGCTTCGCGCCGTACCCGCGCAGCGCGAGCGCGGTGAGGAGCAGCACGGCGAGCAGCGCCACGCACGCGAGGCCGAGGATCGCGAGACGCCCGGGCTTCTTCATGGGGCCGGAGGATGCGCTGCCGCCCGCCTCCGTCGCAACGCTCTTCCCTTCCGGTCGGTCCGTCGGGGGACTCAGTCCTTCTGTCCGTTCGGGTGGCAGCTGTAGCAGGCGGAGCTCTGGTACGAGTACCCCTGCACCCGGTTGTGGTCGTTGTCGGTCTGGCGCATCGAGTGCTCGTGGCAGCTGATGCACGTGAACTGCCGGAACGCGCCCGGCACCGGGTGGCAGTCCTGGCAGGAGAGCTGGGAGTGGTTGCCGTTCGCGATCGGGAACTCCGCGTGGTCGAAGTGGCCGTCGCCCCAGGTCCGCGTGTTGTGGCACTGCTCGCACGACGTGCCGAAGCCGCTCGTCGTGTGGTTCGGCTGCGTGGTGGCCGCGTAGTCGTCCGCGTGGCAACGGTTGCAGCCGTTGACGATGCCGGTGTGCGGGAAGCTGCCGCCCTTCCAGGTGTCGAACCCATGGCACTGCCCGCACTCGGTCGAGTAGTTCTGCGAGACGTGCTCGGGCGCCGTGGCGTACTCGTCCGCGTGGCACTGGATGCAACCCGAGGTGATGCCCGTGTGGGGGAAGTTGCCGCCTTCCCAGCCATAGATCGTGTGGCACACCGTGCAGTCGGTGGAGTAGTTCTGCGCCGCGTGGTCGCGCGCCGAAGCGTAGTCGTCCGCGTGACACGCGATGCACGCGCTGTCCAGGCCGCCGAAGTCGTTCCCGGGGTGGCAGGCGTTGCACGAGAGGTTCGAGTGTCCGCCCTGCAGCGGGAAGAACCGGTGCTCGAAGCCGGCGCGCGACCAGTCGGTCGGCAGGTGGCAGCGCTGGCACGAGTCCGTCCAGCCCTGGATCGCGTGGTCGGGCTCGTTCGCGACCGCGAGGTCCTTGGCGTGGCAATCGACGCAGTTCGTGGTCGTGTTGGCGAAGTTTCCGACCTGCGCGCCGGGGTGACAAGCCCAGCAGGCGGTGGACGCGTGCGCGCCGACGAGCGGGAAGCGCGTGGTCGCGTGCTCGGCGATCGCGGCCTTGGGACGCCAGTCGGTCGACGACTCCTCGTGGCAGACGGAGCACGTGAGGCCCAGCTCGCCCTGGTGCACGTCCTCGTGGCAGCCAGCGCAGCCGCGCTGCGCGAAAACCTCGACCGGACCGCGGTCGTTGTGACAGCGCAGGCACTCGGCCTTCTCGTGCCGACCGACGAGCGCGAGCCCCGTCTCGGCTGCGTGGTCGAACGCGAAGTCCTTGCGGATCGCGTGCCACGAAGCGCCCTCGTGACACAACGAGCAGTCGCGCGGGAACGTGTCGTGGGGGACGACCGGACCGCGCTCCTTCTGCCACTCCTGCGGCGCGACCGGATCCCACGTGTTCCGTGCCCCACCGTCGATCGCGCAGGCGAGGAGCCCGAGCGCGAGGGCGAGGGACAGGATCGCAGCGTGCGCGCGCGGCATTCCGAAGACGTTTCGCGGTTGCATGGCGGATCTCAGAAGCGGGTCTGGAGCATGAAGCCGACCGTCCACGAGTCGAGATCGTCGCCGATCGAGCGGTCGGCGGCGAACGAGAGGTCCCAGCGGTCCGAGAGCGGCACGTCGACGGTGCCGAACAGCGAGTGCTGCGCGATCTGGTCGTCCTCGCCGCCGTAGTCCTTCTGCGTGAACCAGAACGACTGCACGCCGAGTCCGACGTTCGTGGACCCGAACGTGTCGCGCGCCTGGAGCCGCGCGCCGGGACCGGAGCTGTAGGATCCGTCGGCGTACTGGATCGCCGCGGAGACCGAGCTGCGCGGGCCGAACAGCTCCAGGAAGGAGGCGCCGATCTCGCCGTTCACGCCGTCGTCGCTCTCGTCGCTCCACTGCTCGATGCGCGCGTCGAGCCGCGTGCGCTCGCCGACCGTCGTCCAGCCGTTCAGGCCGATGCGGTCGATCACGCTGCCCTGCACGTCCGCGGCGCTGCGCGCCAGGAACTCGTAGCGCAGCAGCTCGGGGATGCGCTGCTCGCTGAGGAAGACGCCCAGGCCGGCGCCTTGCTGCACGGACCACGTGCCCGAGACGCGCGCCTGCGTCAGCTCGGCACCCGATCCCTTGATCGTGTCGGCGGAGTCGTACAGGTCGACCCACGCGGCGGCGCGGAACGACAGCTCGTCCGCTGGCCGCGCCTCGGCGTCGACGACGACGAGGTTGCGGTCCTGCTGGCCGTCGTGCCACGTGTTCTGGTACGCGACGCCCACCGTGTTGCGCCGGCCCGCGTCGAACGCGTGGCGGTAGTGCACCGCGGCCTGCATGTCGTGGAAGGAGTTGCGGTCCGGGAACGGCTCGGGCAGCCAGCCGAACGACGCGCCGAATTCCGACCCGCCGTCCGCGATGTGGTTCCACTCGGCGCCGTCGAGCAGGCCGAGCTCGGGGACGCCGTCCTGCATGAAGCGGCCGACCAGGAACCGGTTCGGTCGGCCTTCCGTGCCGCCGAACTGGTACGCGAGGCGGTCGAGGCGCACGCGCGTGTCGTCGTAGTCGTACAGGCCGTCGTCGCCGCCGACGTCGCTCGTGCGCGCGAACGCCTCGACGTCGAGGCGCAGCGCGCCGCCGTCGCCGAACGGGTTCTCGAGCGTCATGTCCGTGCCGACGGCGGTCAGCGCGTACTTCCGATCGCCCTCCACGTCCCACGTCCCGTCGTAGCGCAGCCACGCGCGTCCGCGCAGCCGGCTCTCGCGCTCCTCGGGCGCGATGCCGAACGCGGGCGCGAGGAGCGGGCGGTCCTTGTTCCAGGCCTCGGGCGGCTGCGTCCAAGGCGGGTGGTCGACGGGCGCAGCATTCGCGCCGTCGCGGCTCGCTTGCGCGGCGCCCGGCCGAGAATCGGGGACGGTCACCTCGCCGCGCGAGCCGGGATTCGGCGCGCGGAGAGCGGATCCAGCTCGACACGCGCGCCGTTCGCCGTCACCGAGCGCACCGTGCCGTGCGCGATCGCGCCCGTGTCCAGCCGGAACTCGACGCGGTCGCCGTCGGCGAGGCCGCTGCTCGACCCGCGGTCGACGTAGACGGCGGATCCGGCGGAGCTCGTGACGCGGACCTCGACGCGCACGTCGCCGGCCGTCGCGAACCCGCCGATGAGGACGAGCGCGAGGGCTCCGTAGGGGAATGCCTTCATCGTGCTCCTCCTCCGCGCGCGTCGTGACAGTCGCCGCAGACGACGCCCAGCGGTTTGTAGCGCACGGCGCTGCCGCCGCCCGGGAGCGGCCAGCGCACGTGGCAGGCGTCGCACGCGAGCTTCGCGTGCGTCGCGTCGAGCGCGAACCGCGAGTCGCGCTGGTGATCGAAGTCGAGCGCGAGGAAGTCGGGAGCGGTCGCGTGACAATCGGCGCAGTCCGTCGCGGAGCCGCGCGCGAACTGGCCAGCGTGCGGATCGGAGTGACAGTCCTGGCAGCGCGAGCCGGCCGCTCGCGCGAAGCTGCGCGCGTCCGCCGGCGCGCCGCCCTCCGGCGGGTGGCAGCTCGCGCACTCGGCCTGCGCGTGCGCCCCGGTCAGGCCGAAGCCCGTCCACTGCGCGTGGTCGAAGCCGCCCGGGAGGAGCTCGTCGAAGGACTGCGTCGAGTGGCAGCGCGCGCACCCCGCGCGCCCCGTGACGTTCCGCGGACGGCCCGGCTTGTCGAACGCGCCGGCGTGCACGTCGGCATGGCACGTGGCGCAGTCCTGGAACGAGCCCGAGGTCTTGCGGACCGTCGTGCGCAGCGCCGGCGCGATACTCCGCAGGGCGATCCCGTCCGGGTCGGGCGCTCGCGTCGGGTGACACGTCTCGCACGCGGCCTGCACGTGCGCGCCGTCGAGCGCGAACCCGGTCCAGCGCGCGTGATCGAAGCCGGCGGCCGCCGCTTCGAAGCCGCCCTCGTCGTGACACGCGGTGCACCCGGGCGCGTCGGGCCGGCGCGCGAAGAAGCCGCCGTGCGAGTCGACGTGGCACGTGGCGCAATCGTCCGGCGATCCCGGGTAGGACTCGGCGACCGTGCCGAAGGTCCGGCCGTGCTCGTCGGGCGTCGCGCGCGTCCCGTGGCACGCGGCGCAGTCGGACGCGGCGTGCGCGCCGACGAGTTCGAAGCCCGTCCAGCGCGCGTGGTCGAAGTCCGCGCTCGCGAGCGCGGAGAAGCTCGTCGTCGTGTGGCACGCGGCGCAGTCGGTGGCCTCGGCGCGCGCCGCGGCCTCGATGGGCGCGCGCGCGAAGAAGCCCGCGTGCGCATCGGCGTGGCACGCCGAGCAGCGCGCATCGGTCCCGTGGAACTGGCGCGGCTCTTCCGCGACCTGCGTATGGCACGAACTGCAGGTCGAGTCGGCGTGCTTGCCCGTCAGCGGGAAGCTCGTGCGCGCGTGCGCCGCGCCGTCGAATCGCGGCGGATCGAAGCGCTCGCGCTCGTGGCACGCGAGGCACCCGCCCTGCGCGAACGGTCCGGAGCGGAACTGTCCGCCGTGCGGATCGGAGTGGCACGCGGCGCAGTCGTCCGGCGAGCGCCCGGGATGGCTGGCGCGAAAGTCCGCGAACGCGGCGTCGTGCGCGGCCGGCGCGTGGGGCCGCGCGTGGCAGTCGGTGCACGACGCCTGCGCGTGCGGCGGGGCGAGCGGGAAGCCCGTGGCCGCGTGGTCCGCCGCGGAGAGCGGCAGCGCACGCGCGAACGGGCCGCCCTCGACCGGGTGGCAGGTCGCGCAGGACGCGCCGGACTGCACGGCGACACGCGCGGCGACGGCCTGGACGAACGGCGCTTGGTGCGGCGATGCGTGGCAATCCTCGCAGGTGCGTGCCGGTCGCGTGGCGGCTTCGCTGCCGCCGGCCTCGATCGCGAACGCGCTGCCCTTCGCGTGGCAGTCGACGCAGCCGGCGCGGGCGTGCGCACCCTCCAGCGCGAACGAGGACGGGTGCACGAACTCGGCGACGACCGCGAACGGCTCGGTCTCCCCGTGGCACGAGCGACAGTCGGAGAGCTTCCCGCCGTGGGGATCCTCGTGACAGCTCGCGCAGGCCTGCGTCTCGCCCAGGAATCGTTGCGTGCCGTCGGCGAGGAGCGCGTCGTCGGCGTGCTCGTGGCAGGCGCTGCACGTCAGGCCGCTCACGTGGTCGCCGGCCAGCTCGAAACCGAGCGCTTCGTGCGCGTAGGTCGAGCGATCCTGCACGCCGGCGAGGGCGAAGGCGCCAGCGCCCGCCAACTCGAACTCGGCGCCGTGGTGTTCGGGGTGACACGTGCCGCAGCGCGCGGCGTCGTCCAGTCGGCCGTGGAATCCGGTCGAGCTCGCGACCTGCGCCTCGACGTCGGCGTGGCACGCTGCGCACGCGGCGCGCAGCTCCGCCGGCGATCCGCCGTGGCAGACCTCGCAGTCGTCGCCGTCGATGCGCGCCGAGTCGGCGTGCACCGCGCTGATCGCGCCGGGCGACGCGGCCTGCGTGTCCCACAGCGCCAGCGAGATGGCGAGGCACGCCGACGCGATCCCGATCCAGAGTCC
Source organism: Planctomycetota bacterium (assembly GCA_044221705.1). Lineage (GTDB taxonomy): Bacteria > Planctomycetota > UBA1135 > UBA1135 > JAEUHZ01. Next base: position 91,753 of record JBGAOR010000008.1, on the reverse strand, counting down.
GGCCTTGCGCGGTTTCATGCGAAGAGGTGCGCGTAGCGCAGCGCGAGGTACACGTGCCAGGCGGTGATCAAGACCATGAACAGCGCGGCCCAGCGGTGGAACCAGCGCCAGGACGCGAGGATCGCGCGCAGGTCCTCGTAGTGAGAGGCCATGAGCGCCGTGCGCTGCGCGCGGCGCGCGAGTTCGGTCATGCGCTCGATGTGGTCGGCCGCGATGCCCTCGGCGCGAGCGGTTGCGCGCAGCGCCGCGATGCGCCGGCCGGCCGCGCGCTGGCTGGTCAAGAGGGCGCGGATGCGCGCCGGGAACGAGCCGTTCCAGCGCTCCTCGCCGACGACGCGCTCGACCTCCGCGCGCAGCGCCTCGGCGAACCCGCCGCGGCCGCGGTCCCACTCGGCGGAGAGCGCCGTGAGCTGGGTGCGGACCTCGTCCAGCTCCAGCTCGCGCCCGTTCGCGGCGCGCGGCACGAAGGAGTAGAGGTAGCGACCGATCGCGCCGGTCAGCACCAGGAACGCCATGACCCACGCCGCGTGACCGCCCACGGTCGAGCGCGGAGCCATCGCTCCGTGCACGAGCACGAGGAGCAGCGCCCCGATGCCGGTGACGACGTGCGACGTCATCCACGCGCGCAAGGAGCCCGGGATCCACGCGAACCGTGGCGAGCGCCGCGCGAGGTACGAGAGGTTCGCCAGCACGAGCGCGGCGGCGACGATTCCGCACCACAGGCCGACCGATCCCGTCGGCGCGAGCCGCGCGTGATCGGGGTGGTGCGGCCGTTCCAGGCTCGAGGCCATGTAGTAGTCGGCGTGCACGAGGACCCAGCCGAGGACGACGATGGCCAGCGCGAGCGCCACGCACAGCGCGGGCACGAGCCCGGTGCCCTGCTCGGCGATCTGCGGCTCCACGTCGCGTTGCGCCGGATCGAGGGAGACGCCCGAGGCCTCGAGCACCTCGGTCGGCGGCGTTCCGCCGGCGAAGACGAAGACCTCGTCGTTCGCGAGGGACGTCGCGCTGCCGTCGCGGAGCCGCAGCGACACGGAGTCGGGCTGGATCGCCAGCACCTCGCTGCCGAACAGCGCGACGAGCGAGCCGTTCTCCAGTGCCTGTGCGACGCGCGCCTCGTTGCGCGACTTGAGGCGGAAGAACGCATCCTTGCGGTACGAGATGGCGACGCGGTTCCCGGGCTGCTCCGCGAGGCCGAGCGCGGCCTCGACCGCGCTGTCGCCGCCGCCCACGACCAGGATGCGCCGTCCCTGGTACGAGTGCGCGTCGAGCAGCGAGTACGCGACCTTCGGCAGGTCTTCGCCCGGCACGCCCAGCCGGCGCGGAGTCCCGCGGCGGCCGAGCGCGAGCACGACCGACCGCGCATCGAGGTGGCCCGTCTGCGTGTGGACGCGCAGCGTGCCCTCGGAGAGCCGCTCCACGCGCAGGAACTGCTGTCCGTGGTTGATGGGCAGGTCGTGCTCGCGCGCGACGCGCTGCCACATCTCGACGAGTTCCTCCTTCGAGTAGCTCGTGCGCGACAGGCGGCCGACCAGCGGCAGGTCGACGGGCTGCGTCATGACCAGCTTGCGCCGCGGGTACTTCGCCACCGTGCCGCCGAGTTCGTCCTGTTCCAGCGTCGTGAAGGAGAGCCCGAGCTCCTTCGCGCGCAGCGAGCAGGCGATCCCGGCCGGGCCCGCGCCCACGATGACGAGGTCGATCGCCGCCGACTCCTCGGCCGCCTCCGCCACCGCGACCCCGCCACCGGCTTCCGCGCGAACGCGCCGGCGGATCGAGGGCGCCAGGTGCAGACGTGCGCGACGAGCGGCCTCGTCCGCGGCCGCCGTCCCGTGGGCGATCGCCGTGCGGACCAGCGCGTAGCCCGTGACCTCGCCCGCGAGGAAGAGGCCCGGAACGTGCGCCGACTCGCGGTTCTCCTTGAGGACGGGCAGATCGCGTCGGTCGCTGATGTCGCCCAGGGTGAGCGCGATGGCGCCGACCGGACACTCGGCGGCGCACCGGCCGTGGCCGACGCAGCGCGCTCCGTGCACGACGACCGCCTGTCCGTGCACGAGCTCGAGCACGCCCTCCTCGGGACACGCGGCGACGCAGGTGCCGCATCCGATGCAGCGCGACAGGTCGACGTGGGGGTGTTGGAGACGCGCGCGATGGCTGCCGGTCGCGCGCGCCTTGTCGCGCTCCGCGAGCGTCTCCCGCAAGCGACCGCTCGCGGCGCGGCGGACCGCGGCGAGCGCGAGCGCGGTCGCGAGACCGAGTACGACCGTACTGAGCAGGATCCAGACCAAGGAAATCGCGCCAAGCAAGCGCAGTGCCGACACGCGCGAGTGCGGTGGACCGGACGCCGGCCACACGCAGCGCTACACAAGCGTTCGGCCGGAATCGCACGTGGCCTTCAGCTTCGTTCCGTGCGAGAACGAAAGTCCCGCGTGCTCGGCGCGCCCAGCGTCGCAGGTTCGCCATCCGGTCCGCATCGCTCCACGATCCAGGAATCGGACGGGCCTCGTCCAGGATGTGGATGGCCTCGGGTCGGGCCGACATCCTCGCGGCCCCCGGAACTCGCGCGCACACGATCCGCTCGTCGATCGCGCTTGCCACCCATGGTCTGGCGGGCGAGCGGACTCTCAGGATGCCGCCAGAATTGAGACTTCCTATGATCCGGGCGCTCATCGGGAATTGAATCCCGCTCCGCAGTGCCGCGGCTTGACGCCGTCGGGGGCTGGGTGGTCAATACACGCGTCGCTGCCCCCCCCCGGCCCCCCGGATTCGGACGGTCAGCTCATTCCCAAGTCACTCGAATCGAGGTCTCCCGATGATTCGTCCGCAGAGTGTCTCCACATTCCTCGCGATCGCAGCGCTCTCGCCGCTCGTCCTCGCGCAAGGCACCAAGCCCTACGAGGGGCCGGGGCCGATCAGCGAAGGCTCGTGCAACCTGGGCAATACGGCGAACCTGTGCATCCCGGTCGATGCCAGCCACACGGTCGTCACGTTCGACGGCAACCTCGGCGGCAGCGGTCCGGCCAACCCCGGCGATGCGTGCCAGCGAAACGACGACGACACGACCCTGGCGATCAATCTGCCGTTCAACTTCGACCTGTTCGGCTCGCCGCAGAACCAGGTGTTCATCAACAACAACGGGAACCTCTCGTTCGGGGGCGGTTTCAGCACGTTCACCTCGACCGGATTCCCCGTGAACGGGTTCCCGATGATCGCGCCGTTCTGGGCCGACGTCGACACGCGCAACACGACGAGCGGCGTCGTCTACTACAAGCTCGAATCGAATCGCCTGACCGTGACGTGGGATCACGTCGGGTACTACAGCAGCCACGCCGACCTCCTCAGCACCTTCCAGGTCATCATCAGCGACGGCACGGACCCGTTCGTCGGCCTCGGCCAGAACGTCTGCTTCTGCTACGGCGACATGCAGTGGACGACGGGTGATGCCTCGAGCGGATCGGGTGGCTTCGGCGGCGTGCCGGCCACCGTGGGCATCAACGCGGGCGATGGCATCAACTTCTTCCAACTCGGCCAGTTCGACCAGCCGGGTGCGGCCTACGACGGTCCGGGCGGCGCGAGCGACGGCGTCGACTTCCTCGACAATACGCGCCAGTGCTTCGCCACGGGCACGGTCCAGAACACCCCGCCGATCTTCATCAACACGCCCACGGGCTGCCTCATGGGGTCGGTCGGCGTGCCGCTCGTCTTCGTCGTCCAGGCCATCGGCCCCGAAGCGAACCAGATCGTGAACATCGTCGAGACCTCGGCCACGCCGAACCTCGTGTGCGTGCCGACGCCGGGCAACCCGGCCTCGATCACGTGCACCTTCACCCCCGCGGCGAACCAGACGGGCATCACGAACTTCGTGTTCGTCGCCACGGACAACTTCATCCCGCCGGCCAGCTCGAACCTGACGGTGTGCGTGAACGTGGCCGAATGCCACCAGCTCGTCGGCCGCGGCGGCTCGGGCTCGAACATCACGCTGTTCGGCCACACCTACGCGACGCACCTGACCTCGGTTCGCCAGGCGTGGCCGGTCACGATGACCGACCGTCCGAACCTGCGCATCCCGAACCTGACCACGGGTCAGCTGAACTTCTCGATGCAGACGCTCATGTACAACCCCACCACCTTCCCGACGAACGCGTCGCAGTGGTCGCAGCGCCTGCGCGTCACGGTCCTCCCGGGCTACATCGTCCAGGGCGAGCTGTTCGACACGCTGAACGGCATCCACCAGAGCCTGGCGACGTTCACGGACGCGCACGGCGACGTCTTCATGACGTTCCCGTTCACGATCGACGGCATGTGACCCCAGCACTGCGCGCCCGCGCGCAGTGCCACCGGTGACGAGAGGGCCGCCCGCGAGTCCGAACTCGCGGGCGGCCCGTTTCTTGTCCCGGAGCCGCGGCGACGACCCCGCTCGCTACCGGCCGACGATCAGCGCGACGCAGCCCGGATGCAGCGCACCCGCCTCGCTGTCGTCCTCTCCGCCGCCCTCGATCCGCGTGCGCACCTCGACCTCGCCGAATCCCGCCTCGCTCAGCACGTCCACGATCTCCGGGATCGACCACAACCTCCAGCGGTAGACGAACGCATCGGGCAGGTCGAGCACGACCTCGCCCTCGCGCAACACCCGGAACGAGAGCGCGTTCACGACCTCCGCGGTGCGCGGATCCGCCGACCGCTGCTCCCACAGCCAGCGCACCTCGCTGCCGTCCGGCTCGACGCGCCGCCGCTCGAGCGCGCCGACGCGCCACGCCGACTCGCCGCCGTACGTGTCGGCCGCGACGATGCCGCCGCGCGCGAGCCGTGCACGCGCCGCGCGCGCCCAGCCCAGCACTTCCGCGCGCTCGTGCAGCTCGCCCAGCGAGAAGTTGCCCGCGTGCACGATGTCACACGGACCGAGCCGCGCTACTTCCGGCGCGCGCACGTCGAGCACGTGCGTCGCGACGCGCGGATGCGGCGCGTGCGCGAGGCTCGCGCGGTCCCGGTCGACCGCGATCGCGCGACCTCCCGGCACGAGCTCGGCCCACGCGCGCGACAGCGCGGCCGATCCGGCGAAATCCTCGCCCAGGACCGCGGGCGAGCCGCCGTGCAGCGCGCGCAGGAGCTCGGCGGCGCGGCGGGGGTCCTGGACCGTTCGTTCGTAGAGCGCCTGCGCCGTGAGTGCCATCGCGTCCTTGTCCCGGAGCTTCGTCCCGCCGGCCAGCAGGAAACCGCTTCCACGCGCGGGCACAGTAGACTTCCCGGATTCCCATGCCGCGCGCACCCACGAGCCTGTTCCTCCTCGCCCTCGGCGTCCCGTGCGCGTTCGCCGGCCCGATCCAGACGCCGGAGACCGCGGGGGAACCTCCGCGCGCGGCGGGTTCGGCGGCACCTTCGGGCCGCGTCCTGACCTTCCTGGCGGCGCCCTCGGCGCAACAGGCGGCCGACCCGACCGTCGCGTTGCCGTGCGAACCGTTCGAAGCGCGCGCCGGCGACGTCCTGGCCTACTTCCTGCGCGCGCCGGACGCGCGGCCGGGCGACCGCGGCCTCGAGGTCGAGTACGCCGACGGCCGGCGCAGCCGTCTCGCGCCGGCCGCCGCCGCAGCCGGGACGTGGAAGGCCGTGCGCGTGCCGCTGCGCGCCGGGGCGATCGTCCAGCGGATCGAGCTCGTCGCGCGCGGCGGCGCCGGGACCCAGATCGCGTACCAGGTCGACGAGGTGCGCGTCGAACGCGCCGACGGCACCGCGATCGACGTGTTCCGCGACGAGCTCGCCGGTGGCCTGCGGCGCGCGTCGGGTCTCGCGACCTCCGCGGGCGCGGTCGTCGTCGCGATCGAGGACGAATGCGGTCCCGCCGTGCTCGCTCCGAGCGCCGACGTGAGCGACCCGTGGGCCGCGATCGACCTGTCGGCGCTGCGGGCGCTCGACCGCGAGCCGGATCCGACCGACGCCGCGCAGGTGCCCCGGGGGCTCGTGTGGACCGGCCCGTGCGTGCCGCTGCGCTTCTCGCGCGATGCCGCCCGCGTCTCGTTCGCCGCGCGCGGCCAGCGCATCGGCTTCGATCCGCTCGACGGCGGCCGTTTCTACGAGCTGTGGCTGGCGGTCGTGAACACGACCGATGCCGAGATCGTGACGCGCCTCGCCGTGCAAGGCGTCGACCGCGAGCGCACGGGCATCCCGCTGCGCATTCCCGCGCGCGGTCCGGAGGGCTACACGCCGGCGGAGGGCGCGGGCTATCCGGCGCGCGGCTTCGCCCTGCTCGAAATCGACGTGGCCTCGCCCACGAGCCTCGCGTCGCTGCAACTGCCCGACGATCCGCGACTGCGCGTCCTGGCCGTGACCATCGCCTGGCGACGCGACGGCGCGAGCGATGCGCGCTTCCGCGCGCGCTGGTTCGAGCGCGCGGCGGCCGCGCGTCCCGAGCTCTCCACGTCGGACCGCGCCGACCTGGGCCGCTACCTGGCGAACCGCCGCGCCGGCGCGATCTTCGGCGGCGTGGAAGGCGAAGGCGAGGCCGAGCGCGGCATGTTCGACACGCTGCTCGCGCGCGACATGAGCGGCTTCCGCGCGCGCCTCGCCGAGCGTCTGGCCGCGCAGACGGAGGCCGCGCGCGGGCGCAAGTCGGCGCGCATCGAGCTGATCGCGACGCTGCCGCAGGGCGAGAGCGCCGCGGACGGCACGGGCCCGCGCCCCGAGGACGACCTGGCCGCGGCGCTCGCCGACGGCATCCTGCCGCCGGACCTGGCGGTGGCGGGCGGGGATGCGAGCTCGATCGAGGCTCTCGCGGCGCGCGATCCCGCGGCGCTGGCGCGGCTCGTCGGGCGCGTGCAGAGCGGCGCGTGGCACCCGTTCGGCGCGAGCCTGGACCGGCGCTCCGCCGCGCGGCTCGGCGCGGACGGGCTGGCGCGCAAGTTCGCCGCCGAGAAGCGCGCGCTCGAGCGCCTGATGGGTACCGGCGCCGGCGATCGGGTCAGCGGCCTGGCGCGCGTCGACGGCGACCTGGGCCGGCTCGAGCACCTGCCGCAGCTCCTGGCGTCGGTCGGCGCACGCACCGTGCTGCTCGAGAGCTCGTCGAAGGGCGTCGGTCCGGCGTTCGCACGCTGGGCTTCGGCCGGCGCGGAGCTCGTCGCTGTCGCGCCGTCCGTGCGTGTCGAGGGTCCGCTGCGCTTCGACGCCGAGATCTGGCGCGGCTGGATGACCGCGGCGTCGAGTGCGAAGGGCCGGCCGCCGATCCCGATCCTGTGCGACGTCTCCGCGACGTCGGCGCGCGAGACGCTGGCGCTCGCGGCGGACCTCGACGGCTCGGAGATGGCGCCCGACCTCGTCTGGGCCTCGATCGACGACGTCGCCGAGGCCGCGCGCGCGCGCGCGCAGCGCACGGATGCGCCCGACCTCGCGTCGCTCTCGCGCGACGGTCTGCGCGCGGAGCTCGCCGCGCTCGCGGCGGTCCGCGCGGCCGAGCGCGAGATCGCGCGCTGCGCCGTCGTCGAAGCGCTGGCCGTGCTCGACGGCGCCGCCGCGCCGGGTCGCGCGCTGCCCTCTGCGTGGAAGGAACTCCACGGAGCCGCGGGATCCGAAGCCGACCGCGCCGCGCGCGTCGCCCAGGCGGTGGCAGAACGCGCACGATCCGCGGCGCTCGCGCGGCTCGCGCGAATGCAGGCCGCGGCGCCGCCATCCGGTCCGGGCGTGCCGCTGGCGGTGCTCGATCCGATCCCGTGGGCGCGACGCAGCCTCGTCGAGGTCCAAGAGGGCGAGCTGCGCATCGCGAACCGCGACGGCGACCTTCCGATGCAGGCGACGGCGAGCGGCGGGATGCTGGTCGAGTTCGCCGGCACGGGCACGACGCCCACGGCGCTGCGCGTGCGCCGCGATCCGCTCGCGGAGACGAAGGCGCCGGTGCGCGTGCGGCTCGAGGGCTGGACGATCCGCACGGACGACCTGGAGGTCGCCATCGACCCGACGACCGGCCGCATCGCGCGTCTGCGCTTGCCGGCGAAGGACCTCGATCTCTTGCGCGACGGCGGCGACGTGCTGTCCTGGGCCGCGCCCGGTTCCACGCCCGAGCCGATCGACCGCCTCGAGAAGGTCGAGTTCGTCGAGCGCGGACCGCTGCGCGCGATCGTGCGCAGCGTGCGCTCATCGCCGCGCGCGCGCGTCGAGACCGAGATCCGTGTCACGTCGGGCACGTCGGGGCTCGAGGTCCAGACGCGCGTCGAGCTGTTCGATCGCTCCGGCGACGTCGTGCTGGAGTTCCCGCTGACGCACGCCACGGCCAGCGCGCTCACGTCGATTCCGCTGGGTTCGACGGCCGTCAAGCCGGATGCGAGCGCCCTGCGCGCGCTCGACGGATGGGCCGCGGCGACCGACGGCGCGGCGACGTTCGCGCTGCTCGGGGAAAACGGATCGGCCTGGCGCTGGACCGAGCGCACGTTCGGGGTCCTGCTGGCCGAGGCCGGTGCGGGCGCTGCACGCGAAGGCTCGTTCCGCGTGCTCGCGCGACCGGGCGGCTGGAAGTCCGCCGGGCTCGAAGCGGCGGTGCTCGAGCGCGCGCTCGAGCCCGTGCGCGTCGCCTTCGAGGCGCCGGCGCAGCCCGCCGCGCCGCGCGAACCGCTCGTGCGCATCGCGCGCATCGAACGCGACGGCCGCCGCACCGTGGGGCCCGCGAGCGGCATCGTCGCGCTGTCGGTCGAGCCCGGTCCGGCCGGGACGATCGAGGTGCGGCTGCTCGAGACGCGCGGCGAAGCCGGGCACGTCGACGTGGCGTTCGCGCGCGAGCCGTTCGCGGCCGAGCGCGTCGACCTCGTGGGCAACCCGCTGGGCTCGGTGACGCTCACCGGCCGGAGCCTCGACGTCGCTGTCGGCGCGGGCCGCATCGAGGTCGTGCGCGCCAGGCTCGCGCCGTGAGCGCTGTCGAGCGCACGCCGGCCGAGCTGGCCGAGTTCCTCCGGCTCCAGCGCGAGTCCTGGACCGCCGCCGCGTCCGGCTGGGACCGCGGCTTCGACATGTTCGAGGCGTTCGTGGGGCCGCTGAGCCTCGAGCTCGCGCGCCACGCGCGTGTCGAGGCCGGCGACGCCGTGCTCGACGTCGGCTGCGGCAACGGCGAGCCGTCGCTGACGCTGGCGCGGATCGTGGGGCCCGCTGGAAGCGTCCTGGGCGTCGACCTGGCCGAGTCCATGGTCGAGAACGCGCGGCGTCGCGCGAGCACCGCGGGCGTCGCGAACGCGACGTTCGCGGCGCGCAACGCCGAGGACCTCTCCGGCCTCGGGCCTTTCGACGCGGCCGTGTCGCGCTTCGCGATCATGCTCGTCCCGGACCCCGTCGCCGCGGCGCGCTCGATCCGATCCGTGCTGCGGCCGGGCGCGCGCTTCGCCGCGTGCGTGTGGGGCGAGGGGCACGAAGTCCCGTTCTGCGGCGCGGTGCCGCTCGCGCTCCAGCGCGCGCTGGGTGTCGAGCCCGCGGCGCCGGACGCTCCCGGTCCGGTGCGGCTCGGCAAGCCCGGCGCGATCGGCGACGTGTTGCGTGGCGGCGGATTCGCGGACGTCGAGGAGCACGCGCTGCGCATCGAGCCGCGCTTCGCTTCGGTGGAGGAGGGCGTGCGCTACTTCACCGACGTCTCGGGCGGAGTGCGGCGCGCGCTCGACGCGCGCGGCCCGGAGGACCGCGCGCGGTTCGCCCAGGAGCTCGGGCGCGTGCTCGCCGCTCGGCGCGGGGCCGACGGTTCGATCGAGTTCCCGTCCACGGTGCGCATCGCGTGCGGCACGGCGCGCTGAACGCGCGTCGCCGACGTCACCTTACGACGATCCACCAGGCGCGCTCGGACTCGAGCAGGCCGTTCTCGTCCTTCAGCACCCACGGCCACTTCTCGCCGCGCAGCTTCGTCGAGTCCTTGGCGCGGCATACGACCAGGTACTTGCCGGGCTCGAGGTCCTTGGTCGCGATCTTCAGCTGGTGCTTCCCGTCCGTCTCGCCGCGCGCGGGGCGCAGCGGCGCGTCGGTGATCGGCATCAGCGCGCCGCGGCGGGCGCGGTCCTTCGAACCCGCGCGACCTCCGGGCGTGGAACCGCCGCCGGTCGTGGGGAAGCGCGCTTCGGGCAGGATCCACCACGTGACGTCGAGCGCGTGCGAGGTCGGCCTCATGACCTGCACGTCGATCGTCAGCCCGTCGGGTCCGACCTCCAGCGCCGGCTGGCCGCGGTTCGGCTGCGCGGGCGGCGTGCACGCGTCGATCGGATCGACGTAGGCGTAGATGCGCAGCACGAGCGCCTCCTGGCACACGAGGCAGAAGCGTTCGCCGCTCGCCATCGTGCAACCGGTCGTCGTCGGGCGCCACGCGCCCTTCGCCCGCGCCGCAGCGCCCTCGTACACGCCGACGCCGGGGTGCTTCGCCTCGAGCCAGTGCGCCCAGGGCACCTTCTCCGGGTCGGCGGTGTCGGAGACGTTCGCCGAGCGCCCGGTCGCGCCCTGGTGCGCCGACTGCGCCGTCTCGTACTCGTCGCCGAGCCAACCGAACGCGTGGCCCCACTCGTGAACCGTCGTCGTGTAGTCGCGCCCGCCGATCGTCGCGATGCCGCCGCCGCCGGTGCCGAGCACGCCGTTCTTCACGAAGCAGATCGCCAGGTTGTCGTGCTCGGGCATCTCCGCGAACATCGCCGCGACGCGCGCGCGGTCGATGACGACGTGGCCCGCGTACGTGTCGCCGGTCTTCGCGTTCAGCGCGGTGTCCTCCTCGCGACCGAACCCGTCGACCTGGCTCGACGCGCTGACGAGGTCGCAGCGCAGGAAGTTCAGGTAGTTCCAGTACTCGCGGAACGTGGGCTGGCGCTCGAAGAGCGGCGGGATGTCGGCGGCGAGCTTCGTGAACCCCTTCAGGCTCTCCATCTCGTAGCCGTCGCCCATCAGCACGAAGTCGACGCGGTTCGCCGACGGGCCGTGCTGCACGACCCAGTCCCAGCACAGGTAGGACGACGGCGTCGAGCGGCGCGCGGCGATCTTGCCGGCCTCCGTCTCGGGCGACTTCTTCGCGAGCCGCTCGTAGGCCGCCTTGGCCTCCGAGAACTTGCCGGCGCGCGCGGTCGCCTCGGCCTTGTCGAGCGCGGCGCGGGCTTCGTCCTCGGCGCCGCCGAACGCGAGCAGGAAGGGGAGGGTCCAGGCTGCGGGATGCATGGGTCCCGGATTCTAGGGCTGCTCCCGCCAGTCGCGTCCGACCGCACGCACTTCGTACGCGTTCAGCGCACGACGAGCGGGATCGAGTGCGTGCGGCGCACCTCGCCGCCCGGCAACGTCGTCACGGCTTGCGCGAAGACGGTCGTGCCGACGGGCCACGCCGCGGGGATCGCGAAGTTGAAGCCCACGATGCCGTTCGCCGGTACGACGCCCAGCGGGAACGACTTCGCGCGCGCGACCAGCACGTCCTCGGCGACGCCCGCGGTCGGGACGACGACCGGCACCGCGCCGATGCGCATCTCCGCCGTCGATCCCGGTGGCGCGTTCAGGCGGAAGGTGAGGTTCACGCCCGGCGCAGGCACTTCGAGCAGGCGCAGCGTCGGATCCGGCGGGGCGGGGAGCACCAGCGAGCCGGGGAGGTACGCGGACGTCGTCGAGCAGGTGACGCCGGACACACGCGCGCTGCCGTACCAGAGCTGGATCCCGTATCCCGGCGATGCCTGGCCGTAGTACGGGGCCGAACCGCCGATGCCGCCCGCGAGCTGGTTCGCGGCGATCCCGGTGACGAGCGCGCTCGCCGGAGCGGCCGGCGTGCCCCACACGCCGATCCCGCTGCCGCCGTCGCCGCCCGGCTCGATCAAGCCGATGTCGGGACAGTCTGAATCCCCGCCGTCGCCGCCCTGGAAGCTCGAGCGCGCGGCGTGCAGGACGGCGCCGGCGAAGAGCTGCGCCGCGGGGTCCCCGGTGGGATCGAGCGGGCTGCCGCACCACTGATCCAGCCCGTCGAAGGCGTGGAACGAGCATTCGACCGCCTCGACGCGTGCCTGCGTGATCTCGAGGGTCGCGCGCGTGCTGAAGGGCACGACGCCGCGCAAGCGCACGTCGGCCGAGCCCGTGATCGAGACGCGGCCGACGGCCAGGTCCTCGAAGACGACCGTGCCCGCGCAGTTCGACGCCTGGGGATAGAACGTGTACGTGAACGGCTGGGATCGGAAGCCGCTGACGATGGCGAGGGCGCCGGCGGGCACGTCCTGGACGCGCATGTAGCCGTTCACGACCGGGCCACCCTGTCCGATCACGCGCACTCCTTTGGACAGCACGCTGCTCAGGTACGTCCCGGGGAGGACGAGGATCACGTCGTCCGCCTGCGCGGCGTCGAACGCAGCCTGCAGCGTCGTGAAGTCGACGCCGGGTCCGGCCTGATCGTCGACGACCCAGGTCGTCCCGAGGACCGGCAGGGGGATGGTGGTCAGCCCGGAGAGCGCGAGTGAGAGCAGCATCGAAACCTCCGCCCGGAGATTGTCTCCGCCCGCCCCGGCCGTTGCACGGAATCCGCGGTCCGCGCCCGGTCAGTGCCTCTGCCCGAGCTCCTCGGGCAGCTTGAACTCGACGTTCTCGGGCACGCTCTGCATCTCGCGCACGTCCGTCGCGCCCAGCTCCTCGAGCCGCGCGAGCACGCGCTGGACCAGGCTCTCGGGGGCTGACGCGCCGGCCGTCACGCCCACGCGGCGCTTGCCCGTGAGCCACGCCGGCTCGATCTCGCGCGCGTCGTCGATCAGGAACGAGGGCACGCCGCGTCGGCCGCCCAGCTCGGCCAGCCGGTTGCTGTTGCTCGAGTTCTTCGAGCCGATGACGAGCAGGAGGTCGATGCCTTCGTCCGCCAGACGCTTCACCGCGTTCTGCCGGTTCTGCGTCGCGTAGCAGATGTCCTTGAGCTCGGGCCCCTGGATCGCCGGAAAGCGCGCGACGAGCGCGTCGATCACGCCGCGCGTGTCGTCGATCGACAGCGTGGTCTGCGTGACGTACGCCAGCCGCTCCGGGTCGCGCACGACGAGGTTGTCGACCTCCTCGACCGTCGAGAGCACGTAGACCGGGCCGGGGATGCGGCCGCGCGTGCCCTCGACCTCGGGATGGCCGGGGTGGCCGATGAGCACGACCTCGTGGCCCTTGCCGGCGTAGTTCTGCGCTTGCAGATGGACCTTCGTGACGAGCGGGCACGTGGCGTCGATGACGCGCAGGCCGCGTTCTTCGGCCGTTCGGACGACGACGTCGGACACGCCGTGCGCGCTGAAGATCGTGACCGAACCGGGCGGGACTTCGGTCAGGTCGTCCACGAACTTCACGCCGCGACCGGAGAGGTCGTCGACGACGTGGCGGTTGTGCACGATCTCGTGCAGGACGTAGACGGGCGCGCCGTGCAGCTCGAGCGCGCGCTCGACGATCTCGATCGCGCGGTCGACGCCGGCGCAGAAGCCGCGGGGGTTGGCGAGGCGGACGTCCATGAGGCCGACCATTCTGGCGCACGCGTACCGTGCCTGGAACGACCTCGACGGTTTCATGTTCGCCGGCGGGCTCTCGCGGGCGAACCGGAGAGGGAATGGACGGCGAGCACGTCGGGCTCGTCACCGCGGCACGGGTTGCGCGTCTTCCGCGCGCGCCACGGTGGGAGCGGTCTCGGGCGCGGGGCCTCGACACGTTCATGTCGTTCGTCGCGACCCGGACCGGCCCGGCGTCGAGCGTCCATCCCGATCTTGATTCCGCACCTTTTCGCACCACGGAGCGAGCTCGGCGTCTTTGCAGGGAGGACACTCAACGCGCCAGCTCGCGGCGCAGGCTCTCGCGCGCCGCGCCGAGCCGCGAGTACACGGTCCCCAACGGGATGCCGAGGATCGCCGCGATCTCCGCCTGCGGCATCTCTTCGAGCGCGGCGAGGCCGAGCACGGTCCGCTGCGCCGCCGGCAGGCGCTCGATCGCGGCGCGCACGCGGGCCGTGCTCTCGCGCTCGATCGCGACGTCGCCGGGATCCTGCGCGTCGCCACCGCAGCGCTGCGCGCCATCGGTGGCGACGCCGTCGATCGCGGGCGTCTCGCGCGATTCCGTGCGCCCGCGCCGGCTGCGCACGCGTAGCGCCGCGCGGATCGCGATGCGGAAGAGCCACGTCGAGAGCCGCGCGTCCGAGCGGAAGCCGCCGATCCCGCGCAGCACGTCGCAGAACGCCTCCTGCACCGCGTCGTCCGCGTCCGTCGCGTCGCCGGCGACGCGCAGGCAGAGCTCGCGCAGCGGACGGCCGACGTGCTCGAACAGCTCGGCCAGCGCCGCCTCGCGTGCGCGCGCGTCGCGGCCGCGCAGCACGGCGACGAGGCGCGTCTCGATCGCGGGGTCGATCACGCTCCGCCCTCGTCGTCGTCCTTCTCGACGGGCAGCGGACGACCGATCATGCGGCGGAAGTCTCGGTACACGAGCCGTCCGAGCGCGCCGACGGCGAGCAACGGGACCAGGAAGACGAACAGGGACGCGAGGACGGCCGGCGTCCAGCTCGGGCGCGGGATGCCGAAATCGCGCAGCTCGCGGACGATCGCGGGGGAGACGACGAACACTCGGACGATCGCCTGCACGATCAGGAACGCGACGAGACACCACAGGAGCGGCCGGTGCCCGTCCTTCGCGAGCGTCGTCAGCCAGGCGAGGCCCGCGGCCATCCAGCAGTACGTGACCGCGCGCGCGCGGTGGCGCAGCAAGCGGTTCTCGAGCGCCTCACGCTCGGCCTCGAGGAAGTCGCCGCCAGCGTCGAGCGCGTTCGCGTCGGGCAGCTCGCGCCACCCGATCCAGGCATCCGGCAGCAACAGCAGGCCGGCGACGATCGCCACGCCCCAGCTGCCCTCGGCGACCGCCCAGCCGACGAGCGCCGCGCGGCCGAGCAGGTTGCCGAACGCGACCCACTTGGCCCAGCGATACCGGTTCAGGGTGCGCCGCGGGTCGTACGCCGGGCGCTGGAAGGAGTCCGAGATCGTGCTCATCGCGGACTTGGAGGAGGCCTCGGACCGCCGCCATCGGCGGAATCGCGGAATTCCTCCGCCGCGCGCTCCCCCGACGCGCCGCGCGCCGTCAGTGGTGGTCTTCCGCCACGAGGTTCCGGTTCCAGCTCGGGATCTCGACCACGACGTCCTTCGCCCCGTTCGGCACGGCCTGGCAGGCGAGGCGCGACGTCGGCTTCAGGCCGCGCGCGTTGTCGAGCTGGTCCTCCTCGTCCTCGCTCGCGGCCGGGATCGTGTCGAAGCCCTCCTTCACGATCACGTGGCAGGTCGAGCAGGCAGCCACGCCGCCGCAGGCGTGATCGATGTCCACTCCGTGCGCGAGCGCGATCTCGAGCACCGAGCCCGGGAGCCCGTCGCGCGAATACGGGACCTTGGCCGGGTCGACCGGCACCGTCACGTTGTTCGGGAGGAACGTGATCGAGTACGGCTTCGTCGGCTTCGGCGCGCCTTGGCTCTTCAGGAAGGGGTTCTGCCCGCCCATCGTTCGGCCTCAGCTCGAGCGGTCCGGTCGCGTTTCACGGCGACGGGATTGGATCGGACGCACCTCGCCCGGGTCCACCTGCGACGAATCGACGCGCCGGCGCGGAGCCGGACGCGGAGCGATCGGACGCGGCGGCTCGACCGGCACGCGCGCCGACGCTTCGATGCGCGCGGCGGATGCAGCGCGCGGAGCACGCTCCTCGCGCGGTGCCGGGCGCGCGCCGCCCTCGGCTCGCGGCGCCGCTCGCCGCGGATCAGGCTCGGCGCGATCCGCGCCGGAGGCGTGTGTGCGGCTCGCGCGCCGCGGAGCCTCGTCGTCCCCGCGCCTCGCGAGCGCGCGGAGACCTCCGCATCGCGGCGCACGGGAGCGGTGCGACCGGGCTCGGCGCGCGGAGCGGCGCGGCGCGGCGCGGAGTCGGGGCCGCGCGGGCGCATGTCGTGCTCGGGCGCGGGTTCGTCGGGAGCGAAGAACGGTGCGCGCGCCGGCTCGACCGGGCGCGAGCTCGCGCGCGCGGCACCGGCGTCCGGACGAGCCGGGCGTTCGGAGCGCGCGTCGCGGCCGTGCGGCCGCGATTCCGCAGGCGCGCGACCTTCGGCGTCGCGCGGTGCTCGGCCTCGCGGCGCGGCTCCGCCCTGGATCGGGCCCCGCGGTGCGGCCTCGCGCGGCGTCTGACCCCGCTGCGTCTGGTCCCGCTGTGCGCGCGCATGGGCGTCGCTGCGCGCGAACTCACCGCGCGGTGCTTCCTCGCGAACCGTCTCGCCTCGCTGGGCGCCGTTCGCGGCGCGTCGCCGCGCGGCACAGCGCGGCGCGGAGCTTCCGCGCGCGGCGCGGCTTCGCGCCGCGGTGCGTCGTCGTCGGCCGGCCAGTGCGGCGGTTCCGCGCGCTGGCGCAGCGGGCGGTCGCGGCGGTCGATGGGATCGTCCGGGCGCGGCTCGATCTGGCGCACGGGACCTCGGGCCACGGGCGCATCCGCGCGCACGGGCGAGCGCTCGTCGCGCGGCCACACGCTCGGGCCGACCGCCTCGCGGCGCGGCTCGTCGCGGTCGACGGTCGAGCGCGCGCCGGCGCGCGCACGGAATCGCGCGGGTCGTCCTCCTCGCGGAGCGCTCCTCGCGCCCGATCCGCCGCGCTCGGCGCGGACCGTTCCTCGCGCCGCGGACGTTTCCTCCCGCACCGGACGGTCGGAGCGGGCGCGATCGCCGCGCGGCGCGCGTGACTCCGCGACCGGCGCATCCTGGCCCCACCGGCACTTCGTCGCGCCGCGGCCGCGGACGCTCGCCGCGCAGCGGCGGGTCGACCTCGGGGATCTTCCACGTGGCGTCGCGCTCGATCTGCGACCACTTGCGGCGGTCGACGCCGCCGACCAGCGTGATCGCGCGGCCCTTGCGGCCCGCGCGGCCCGTGCGTCCGATGCGGTGCGTGTAGTCCGTGATGTCGTGCGGCGAGCCGTAGTTCACGACCGTCGACACGTGCTTGACGTCGAGCCCGCGCGACGCGACGTCGGTCGCGATGAGCGCCTTGACCTCGCCGGTGCGGAACGCGGCCATCACGCGGAAGCGCGCGGCCTGGTCGTATCCGCCGTGCAGCGCCTTGATCGAGAAGGGCATGCGCTCGAGCCGGCGGATCAGCTTGTCGACGTCCGTGCGCCGCGGGCAGAACACGAGGAACGTGTCCTCGGGATCGCTGTTCTCGATCAGGCGCATCAGCGCCAGCGTGCGGTCCTCGTCGTCGAGGAAGATCACGCTCTGCTCGATGTTGTCGACGGTCTTCACGCCGGCGGCGGTCGCGACCTCGGCCGGGTCGCGCGTGTTCTCGCGCGCGAGCTTCAACAGCTCGACCGGGAACGTCGCCGAGAAGAGCAGCGTCTGCCGCTCCTCGGGCGTGTACGACAGGATCTCCTTCACGTCGTCGATGAAGCCGAACTCGAACATCACGTCGGCTTCGTCGAGGATCGCGAACTCCGTCCAGGGGAAGGACAGGAACCGCTGCTTGTAGAGGTCGAGGATGCGGCCGGGCGTGCCGACGACGACCTGCGCGCCGCGCTTGAGCGCCTTGATCTGCGGCTCCATCGGCTCGCCGCCGACGATGAGCGCGACCTCGATGCCGCGCGGCTTGCCCAGGTCGGAGAGGACCTTCTGGACCTGCTCGGCCAGCTCGCGCGTCGGGCACATGACGAGGCCCAAGACGGACGCGCGCTGCGGGTCGATCTTGGACATCATCGGCGCGCCGAACGCGAGCGTCTTGCCCGTGCCGGTCTCGGCCTTGGCGATGACGTCCTTGCCCGCGAGGACGGGTCCGATCGCGAGGCGCTGGATGGGCGAGGGGACGGTGATGCCCATGCCCTCGATCGCGCCCTGGATCTCTTCGCCCAGTTCCCAGTGGCGGAACGTCGTGATGTCGGGCGGCGTCAGGGTCGGGTCGAGCGGGCGGATGGCTTCGGAGCTCTTGGAGCTCGCGGCGGCGGACGCCGGCTTGTGGCTGCGACCGCGCGAGGATCCGCCGCGGCCGCCGTGGAATTGGGGTGTCAACTTGGAATCGATCTCAGCTGGATGGAATGGAACCCCAGTAGGGTAGAGCCTCGGGCCCTGTCCACAAGGCGACCGATGGGGAAACTCGGGCCCTTGGGCGGAACGCGCGTCCGTCACCGCCTGCTTCGGGTTCCGACGCGCAGCCGGAAACTCCCCCGGGCGGCGTCCGTGGCCCGCGTGCCTGCGCTCCCCGGACCGCCCGAGTAGCATGCGCGCGAGTTCGTCCCGAACCGCCGAGACCACGCCGCGCATGCGCATCGTCACCTGGAACGTGAATTCGGTCCGCGCTCGACTGCCGCGACTCCTCGAGTTCCTCGAGCGCGCGCGGCCCGACGTGGTCTGCCTGCAGGAGACGAAGTGTCTCGACGAGGCGTTCCCGCTCGAGCCGCTCGAGGACGCGGGCTGGTCGTGCGCGACCTACGGCCAGAAGACCTACAACGGCGTCGCGATCCTGGCCAAGGGCCGCATCGAGGACATCGTTCGCGGCATGGACGACGGCGTCGAGGACCACGAGGCGCGTGTGATCTCGGCCCAGGTCGGGGACACGATGATCGTGAACGCCTACGTCGTGAACGGCCAGGAGGTCGGCGCGGACCGCTACCACTACAAGCTGGCCTGGCTCCTGCGCCTGCGCGACTTCGCCGCGCGCCGCTGCCCGCTCGACGAGAAGGGCGTCGTGTGCGGCGATTTCAACGTCACGTTCGACGACCGCGACGTGCACGACCCGGCCGCGTGGCACGAGAAGATCCTGTGCAGCACGCCGGAGCGGCGCGCGCTGGGCGGCCTGACCGGACTCGGGCTGAAGGACGCGTTCCGCAAGTTCCACGAGGAAGGCGGCCACTACACGTGGTGGGACTTCCGCACGAAGGGCTACCAGCGCAAGGCGGGCCTGCGCATCGACCACCTGCTCGTCACGCCGCCGGCTTACGACGCGCTCGAGTCGTGCACGATCGACCTCGCCGCGCGCGAGGGGCAGGGGCCCAGCGATCACGCGCCGGTGATCGCGGACCTATGACCGCGCGCCGTCTCGCGGCAGTGCTCGTGCTCTGCGCGGCGCTGCCCGCGTGCGGCGATGGCCCGGCGGCACCCGACGTCCTCCTGATCACGCTCGACACGACGCGCGCCGATCACCTGGGAGCGTACGGCTACCGCGAGCCGACGAGCCCGCGCCTCGACGAGCTGTTCGCCAGCGGCGTGCGCTTCGACCGCGCCTGGACGCACGTGCCGCTGACGCTGCCGGCGCACGCCAGCCTGCTCACGGGGCTGCTCCCTCCGGAGCTCGGGATCCACGACAACGGCGGCGTCGGGCTCGGCTCCGAGGTGCCCGTGTTGACCGAGGAATTCCGCCGGCGCGGGTACGCGACCGGCGCCTTCGTGTCGGCCAGCGTGCTGCAGGAGTCGTTCGGGCTCGGGCGCGGGTTCGAGCGCTACGACGACGAGATCGGTTCGCGACGGCCGCCGATGCGCCGCGCCGCGGATACGGTCGACGCGGCGATCGCTTGGCTCGCCGAGCAGGGCGAGCGGCCGGCATTCGCGTGGGTGCACCTCTACGATCCGCACGCGAGCTACGACGCGCCCGAGCCGTACCGCTCGCGCTTCGCGAGCCCGTACGACGCCGAGATCGCCTACATGGACGAGCACGTCGGCCGTCTCGTCGCGGCGTTCCGCGCGCGGCGCGGCAACGCGCTCGTCGTCGCGGCGGCAGACCACGGCGAGGGTCTCGGCGACCACGGCGAATCGGGCCACGGAACGCTGATCCATGCGTCGACCATGCGCATTCCGCTCGGGATTTCTTGGCCCGGGCATGTCCAGCCGGGCGCGAGCCTCGAGCCCGTGCAGCTCGTCGACGTGGCGCCGACCGTGCTCGGACTGCTGGGCTGGGACGGCGCGCTCGCGCCGACCGGGCGCGACCTGGCGCCGCTCTTGCGCGGAGGATCGGTGCCCGCGGCCTCGATCTACGGCGAGTCCGAGTACGCCGCGCGCAACTTCGGCTGGAGCGCGCTGCACTCGATCACCGCGGCCGAGCTGCGCCTCGTCCAGGGTCCGCACGCGCGCCTCTACGATCCGCGCACGGACCTCGCGGAGCTCGACGACCTCGCGCGCGCGCGGCCGGCGGACGCGGCGGCGCTCGGGGCCAGCCTGGAACGCCTGCGCGCCGGGCTCGTCCCGCGCGAAGCGGGGCTCGCGCCCGACGATCCGCGGCTGCTCGAGCGGCTGCAGGCGCTCGGGTACGCCAGCTCGGGCCGTGCGTTCGATCCGCGGTCGCCCGACCGCGGCGTGGATCCCGCGGACCGCATCGCGCTCGTCGATGCCTACACGCAGGCCCTCACGCTGACGCAGTCCGGCCGCGGCGCGGAAGCGGTGCCGCTGCTCGAATCGGCCGTGCGCGGCGCGCCGGACGCGGTCGCGTTCCACTTCCAGCTCGGGCTCGCGCTGCAGTCGGTCGGTCGACGCGCCGATGCGGAGCGCGCGTACCGCGACGCGATCGCGCGCGACGCGACGTTCGACCTGGCGCACTTCCACCTCGGAATCCTGCTCGAGAGCGCGGGACGCCTCGAAGAGGCGCTGGTCGAATACCGCGCGGCAGTGGCGGCGGCTCCGCGCGCGTGGGGTCATCGAGAGCGCGTCGCGCGCGTCCTCGTCGCGCTGGGGCGGCGTCCGGCGGCGATCGACGAGCTGTGCGACCTGATCCGGCGCGTTCCGGAGCGCGTCGCGTACCGCGTCGACGCCTACCGGCTGCTGCGCGAGGACGGCCGCGACAGCGAGGCCGCGCGCATCGTGCTCGACGGCCTCGAGCGGGCCGGGGACGAACCGGGGTACGCGCTGCTTGCGGCCTGGATCCTGGCCACGGCCGAGGACGACGCGCTGCGCGACGGGAAGCGGGCCGTCGAGCTCGCACAGTTCGCGATCGGCCGACTCGGACGCGCCGACGCGGACCGGCTGGACACGCTGGCGGCGGCGCTGGCGGAGACCGGGGACTTCGCGGGAGCGCTGCGCGCGCTCGACGAGGCGCAGCGCATCGCCCCGGCCGAGCTGGCCGCGAGCCTCGCCACGCGGCGCGCTCTGTACGCGATCGGCCAGCCGTTCCGCGAGTGACGCTCGGGCCGCTGCGTGCGGTGCATGTCCGCGGTGAGCACCTGTCCGTCGGCGCTCGAGCCGTTAGTCTCTGCGCCACGATGTCCACGACGACGCTCCTCTTCAGCGCGATCCTCGCCGCGGCGAGCCCCGAAGAACCCAAGGCCCCGGCGTGGGACGTGCAGGCGCCGCCGGGTCCCACGAAGGACTTCGCGATCGACGTGCGCGAAGGCACGTGGATGAACCTGGATGTGTCGCCCGACGGCCGCGAGATCTGCTTCGACCTGCTGGGCGACCTGTACACGATGCCGATCGAGGGCGGCGAGGCGCGCGCGATCCAGAGCGGCGTCGCGTGGCAGATGCAGCCGCGCTACTCGCCGGACGGGCAGTGGATCGCGTTCACGAGCGACGCGGGCGGCGGCGACAACGTGTGGGTCGCCAAGAAGGACGGCTCGGAGGCGCGTCAGGTCACGAAGGAGTCGTTTCGTCTGCTGAACAGCCCGACGTGGTCGCCCGACGGCCAGTGGATCGCGGCGCACAAGCACTTCACCGGTCGGCGATCGCTCGGCGCGGGCGAGATCTGGCTCTACCACGTGTCGGGTGGCGACGGATTGCAGCTGACGACGCGCGCGAACGAGCAGAAGGACCTGGGCGAGCCGGCGTTCTCGCCCGACGGGCGCTACGTGTACTTCAGCTTCGACGCGACGCCGGGGGACAGCTTCGAGTACTGCAAGGACGTCACGCCCGGGATCTACGCGATCGACCGCCTGGATCGCGAGACGGGCGATCGCACGCGCTTCGTGGACGGCCCCGGCGGCGCGTGCCGGCCCGTGCCGAGCCGCGACGGCAAGAAGCTCGCGTTCGTGCGGCGCGTCGAGTTCGTCACGACGCTCTTCGTCATGGACGCGGCGTCGGGCGAGTCGAAGCCGCTCTACGCGCCGCTCGAGCGCGACATGCAGGAGACGTGGGCCATCCACGGCGTCTACCCGTCGTTCGCGTGGACGCGCGGCGACAAGGAAATCGTCGCGTACGCGCAAGGCCGCATCCGCAGCATCGACGTCGAGACCAAGGTCGCGCGCGAGATCCCGTTCCACGTCAAGGACACGCGCAAGGTGCAGGACGCCGTGCGCTTCCCGGTCGACGTCGCGCCGGCCGAGTTCGCCGTGAAGGCGCTGCGCTCCGTCGCGGTGTCGCCGGCCGCGGACCGCGTCGCGTACCAGGCGCTCGGCCACGTGTGGCTGCGCCCGTTGCCGGACGGCGCGCCGGCGCGCATGGCGAGCGACGACGCGCGCTTCGAGTTCGAGCCGTCCTGGTCGCGCGACGGACGCCGCGTCGTGTTCACGACGTGGACGGACGACGGGCTCGGCGCCGTGGTCGTGCGCGAGCTCGCCAGCGGCGTGGAGCGCGTGCTCACGCCGCAGCCGGGCCACTACGTCGAGCCCGTGTTCACGCCCGACGGCCAGCAGGTCGTGTACCGCAAGACCGGCGGCGGCGGGCTCGTCTCGCCGCTGTGGTCGCGCGATCCGGGCATCTACCGCGTCGCATCGACGGGCGGCGAGCCCGCGCTCGTCACGAAGAAGGGCGCACGCCCGCAGTTCGGCGCCGACTCTCAGCGCGTCTTCCTCGTCAGCGAGGAATCGCAGAAGGACGCCGACCGCCGCACGCTGTGGAGTGTCGACCTCGACGGCTCCGACGAGCGCATCCACTTCGCCAGCGAGTGGGCCACGCAGTTCGCGCTGTCGCCCGACGGCAAGTGGGTCGCGTTCACCGAGCGCTGGAACGCCTACCTCGCGCCGTTCGAAGCCACGGGCCGCGAGGTCGCGATCGGCCCCGCGACGAAGGCGTTCCCGGTGGCGCGCCTGACCAAGGACGCCGGCGAAAACCTGCAGTTCTCGGGCGATTCCAAGCGGGTCCACTGGTCGCTCGGACCCGAGCTGTACGAACGCGAGCTGAAGGACGCGTTCGCGTTCATGGAGGGCGCTCCCGGAAAACTGCCCGACGCGCCGGAGTCCGGCCGCAACATCGCGTTCAACGCGAGACGTCCGGTGATCGAGGGCTCGATGGCGCTGGTCGGCGCGCGCGTGATCACGCTGAAGGGCGACGAGGTGCTCGAGGACGGCGTCGTCGTCGTGAACGGCAACCGCATCGCGGCCGTCGGGAAGCGCGCCGACATCGCGATTCCCGCCGGCGCACGCGTGGTCGACGCCGCCGGCCTGACCGTGATGCCGGGCATGATCGACGTGCACGCGCACGGCCCGCAGACCGTGAACGGCATCACGCCACAGCGCAACTGGGCCAGCCACGCGAACCTCGCCTTCGGCGTCACGACGATCCACGATCCGTCGCACGACACGAACGCGATCTTCGCCGCGTCTGAGATGCAGAAGGCCGGACTCGTGCTCGCGCCGCGCACGTTCTCGACCGGGACGATCGTCTACGGCGCGCAAGGCGACTTCAAGGCGCCGATCGACTCGCTCGACGACGCCAAGAGCCATCTGCGGCGCCTCAAGGCCGTCGGAGCGTTCAGCGTGAAGAGCTACAACCAGCCGCGCCGCGACCAGCGCCAACAGGTCATCGAAGCCGCGCGCGAGCTCGGGATGATGGTCGTGCCCGAGGGCGGATCGCTGCTCCAGCACAACCTCACGATGGTCGTCGACGGCCACACGGGCGTGGAGCACTCGCTGCCCGTCGAGAAGGTCTACGCCGACGTGCAACAGCTGTGGGGCCCGTCGAAGACCGGCTACACGCCGACCCTGATCGTCGGCTACGGCGGGATCTGGGGCGAGAACTACTGGTATCAGCACACTGACGTGTGGCGCGACGAGCGGCTCGCGGCGTTCGTGCCGAAGTTCGTGGTCGAGCCGCGCTCGCGCCGCCGCACGATGGCGCCCGACGAGGACCAGAACATCCTGCGCTCCGCGGGCAACGTGAAGAGCATCCTCGACGCCGGCGGCCAGGCGCAGCTCGGCGCGCACGGACAGCTCGCGGGACTCGGCGCGCACTGGGAGCTGTGGCTACTGAAGCAGAGCGGGATCACGAACCTGCAGGCGATCCGCTGCGCGACGCTGTCGGGCGCGAAGTACCTCGGCCTCGACAAGGACCTCGGCTCGATCGAGGTGGGCAAGCTCGCGGACCTCGTCGTGCTGGAGAAGAACCCGCTCGACGACATCCGGAACAGCGAGTCGATGCGCTGGACGATGCTCGACGGCCGCCTGTACGACGCGCGCACGCTGGCGCCGGCCGACGGGCGGCCGGGCACGGCGCCGAAGTACTTCTGGCAGTCGATGCAGAACGGGATGCCGGCGCAGACGATCGCGCATGCGTGCGCGGGGTGCGGACTCTGACGCCGCGATCCGCGCATTCGCGAGCCGACGCTATCCTCGCCGCACCGGCGTGACGCGGCGACTCGCGTACCGGCCGCCCATCCTTCGACTCGTAGCGCCGACCAGGGCGTCGCATGCTCGCACTGCTGTTCCTGTTCCAGCAACTGCTCGCGCCCGAACCGCCGTCGCCGAACGATCGCGTCGTCGAAGTCGTGCTCGACGCAGCCGATCCGCGGCTCGGTGCGCACGGAGCCTGCGAGCGCGTCGCGCTCCGCGCCGAGTGGTCCGGCACGCTCCACGTCTGGACGCGCGGTGCCGACGGGCTCGACCTCTGCTTGCGCATTGAGGACGCCGCCGGCGCGCTCGTCGCCGAGGACGAGGACGGCGGCGGAGGGACGACGCCGTACGCCCGCATCGAGGTCGTGCGCGGGCGCGAGCTCGTCGTCTTCGCCGCGGCGTCGAAGCCCGACGCTCTGGGCGCATTCGAGTTGGTGCTCGCCGCCGCTCCCGAGACCGACGCGACGCGCACGGCGGCGACGGAGGCGGAGCTCGCGCTCGCGGACGCGCGACGCCTGCACGAGTCGGGCGACCTGGAAGCCGCGCGCGCGAAGGTGGACGCCGCGATCGCGGCGCGTCTCGCGGCGCCCCGCGCCGCGGACATCGACGGGATCGACGGTCGGCTGCAGAAGCTGGCATCCGAGGCCTCCGAACTCGGGCTGCGCGAGGCGCACTGCGCCGCGCGCCGTTCGCAGGTGCGCCACCGCGTGCGCACGCTGCCGGAGGGACATCGCCGCCGGCAGAATGTCTGCGGCGACCTGGCCGTGGCGCTGGCCGATCTCGGAGAGCTGCAGCAGGCGTGCGAGATCCTGCAGCATGTCGTCGAGGTCGACGCGCGCACCCTGCCGCCGGATCACGAGGCCGCGCTGCGCGTGCGCTCGAACCTGGCCGGATTCCAGGCGCAGCTCGGCGACCTCGCGGGGGCGCGCGCGACCATGGAGTCCGTCGTCGAGACCTGTGCGCGCACGCGTCCCGACGACGACGATCAGTTGCAGTTCGCGCGGTCGACCCTGGCGATCGTGATGCAGATGCAGGGCGACGTGCAGGGCGCGCGCGTGCTGCAGGAGCGCGTGCTCGCGGTGCTCGCGCGCAAGCTGCCCGCCGACGACATCGAGGTCCTGACGGTGAAGCACAACCTCGCGGTCACGCTCCTGCAGATGGGCGACATCGCGCGGGCGCGCGTCTTGTTCGAGGAAGTCGTCGCCGGATTCGAGCGCACTCTGGCCGCCGACGATCCGATGCGACTGCTGGCGCAGGTGAACCTGGCCGCGGCGCTCGGCGCAACGGGTGCTCACGAGGGCGAGCGCGACCTGCTCCGACGGGTGGTCGAGGTCTACGAGCGGGCGCTCCCGCCGGACCATCCCGACCTGCTCTCGGCGCGGCAGAACCTCGCCATCGTGCTCCTCGAGCTGGGCGACCTCGCCGCCGCTCGCCCACTGGCGGAAGCCGTCTTGGCCGCGCGCGAACGCACTTTGCCCGAGGACCACGCCGACCTGGGCATCGCGCGCCAGAACCTCGCGCACACGCTGCGTGCGGCGGGCGAGCTCGCGGCGGCGGCGAAGCTCGAGGAGTCCGTGCTCGCCGCGGGTCTGCGCACGATGCCGGCCGACGAATCCGGCGTGCTCATGGCGCGCTCGGGACTCGCCACGACGCTGGCCCTGATCTCCGCGGGGGACGGAGCAGCCGACGCACGACAGGCCGCGTCGGCGCGCTGCGTGGAGCTCTTGCTCGAGCTGTGCCGCGTCCAAGCCGCGGCCGCGTCGCGGATCCTCCTCACGAGCGCGCCGCGCGAGGCGGCGGAGCGCTGCGCCGAACTCTCGAAGGGCGTGTCTCTCGCGCTCACGCTCGCCCCGGGCGCCGCTGGCATCGCACGGTCGCCGTCGCTCGAGCGCGCCGCCTTCGAGGTCGGCGAGACGACGCGCGGCGCCGCCTGGATCGCGGCCGAGTCCATGCGTCGCGGCGCCGCGTCGCCCGACCGCGCGGCGTTGCGCGAACGCCTGCGTGCCGAGAGCGACGCGCTCGCGGCGCTCGCGCGCAAGGGCACTTCCGGCGCGGAGTTCCAGGAGGCCCTCGCGCGCCGCGAGGCCGCGCAGCGCGAGCTGCAGGCGCTCGCACGCACGTCGCACGCCGCGGACGGCGAGCGCTTCGACCTCGACGCGCTGGTCGCGCGCCTCCCGCCCGACACGGCCGCGGTGGCGTTCCGGCGCTACGACCGTCACGAGTTCCGGGCCGGGGGGCTGAGCCTGGTGCCGAGCCTGTGCGCGCACGTCGTGCGCGCTCCGCGTACCGACGGTTCCACGCGCGCGCTGGAACGCGCCGACCTCGGGGACCTCGACGCGATCGAGATCGCCGTGCGCGCGTGGCGCGCCGCGATCGGCGCCGGACTCGAGCGCGGTCTCGCCGCCGATGCGCGCGACGGGGCGAGCGAGCTCGAGCGCGGACGCGCGTTGCGCCGGCTCGTCCTCGACCCGTTGCTCCCGGCGATCGGGGACGCGCGCAGGCTCGTCATCGTGCTCGACGACGTCTTGCACCTCGTGCCGCTCGACGCGTTGCCGCTCGATCCGTCGGATGTCGAGCTGGCATCGGGCTCGGTCGGCGACCGCTGGAGCGTGGAGACGCGCTGCACACTCTCCGAACTGCTCGCCGAGGATCGTCCCGCGCTCCCCGCCGGCAAGTTGATCGCTCTCGGCGGCGCCGCCTTCAACTCGAGCCCGCTGGGCGCGGACACGGAGGACGTCCCGGCCGTGGCTGCCGCAGGGCCCGCGCAGCAGGCCGAGGCCGCACGGGGCTCTCGCGCATGGGAGCCGGCGTTCGCGCCGCTCACCTACACGGGCCTCGAAGCGCGCGAGATCGTCGCACTCCACGCCGAGGTGTTCGGCGAAGAGACAGGCGCGATCCTCCTCGAGAAGCGGCGGGCCTCGCGAGCCGCTCTCGTGGAACTCGCGCCGCGCGCGCGCTGGCTGCACGTCGCGACGCACGGCTGGTACGCGCCCGAGTCGATCCGCTCCCGGGCGGAAGGTGCTCCGTCGGACACGCGCGCGGGAATCGGCGCGCCGCAGAGCGGACTCGAACTCGTGCGCGGCCTCGGCCCGATGCTGCTCTCGGGACTCGCGCTCGCCGGCGCGAACCTGCCCGAGGACGCGGTCGGTCGCGCGCCCGGCCTCGTGACGGCCGAGGAACTCGCGACGTTCGACCTGGCCGGATGCGAACTCGCCGTGCTCTCCGCGTGCGACACGAACGTCGGCGAGCGCCGCGCCGGCCAAGGCATGGCGTCGCTGCAGGTCGCGCTCCAGATGGCGGGAGCTCGCAGCACGATCACCAGCCTGTGGAAGGTCCCCGACGAGGCGACCCGCGAGCTGATGCTCGATTTCTACCGACGATTGTGGGTCGAGAAGCAGCCCGCGTCGCGCGCGCTGTGGGAGGCGAAGCGCCGCCTGCGTCAGGCTCGTGACGAGGACGGTCGACCGCTCCATGCGACGCGCGACTGGGCCGCGTGGGTCTTGACCGGCGCGCCGGGGTGACCGGAAGAACCGTCGCCGACCGCGATCAGGCGTGCGCCGGGTCGAGCAACACGGCGAGAGCTCTGCGCGCGAGTTCCGGTCCGCGCAGGCGCAGCGTGGCCGAGCTCGCGCGCGGTCCGACCTGCACCGACAGGTCGTCGGGCCCCAGCGTCGCGAACAGGTCCTCGTCGGTGCGGTCGTCGCCGAACGCGACGAGCAGCGCGTCCGGGCCGTGCTCCACGCGCGCCTCGGCCGCGGCGAGGCCCTTGTGGACGCCGTGCGGGCGCACCTCGACGACGCGGTCGCCGACGAGCACCTCCACGGCCACGTTCGAGAGCAGCTCGGCCAGGTGCTGGCGCAGCTCGTTGCTCTGACGCGCGCCGAACTCCACGTCGGCTGCGCGCCAGTGCCACGCGAGCACCGACGACTTCCGCTCGACGAACGCGCCCGGCGTGCGCGCGGCGAAGTCGTCGAGGATCGCGGCGATCACGTCCGCGGACGGGAGCGCCGCGGGCGCGCGGCGGCTCCACGCGCGCGCGCCGCGCGGCCGCGACCACAGGCCGTGCTCGGCGTGCAGTGCGGCGTCGAGCTCGCCGAACCAGTGGCTGAGGTCGTCGCGCGGGCGGCCGCTGACCATGTGCAGCGAGATCCAGGGCGTCGCGGCCAGCCGCTCGAGCAGCGTCATGAGCTCGGGGTCGGGGACGGCGTCGCCCGGGCGCGCGGCGAACCCGACCAGCGTGCCGTCGTAGTCGAGCAGCAGGACGACGCCGCGCTCTCGTCCGGCGCGGATGCGCGCGGCCACGGCGGCGGGATCGTCGAAGTCCGCGCGCGCCGTCCGCGGCGCATCGGTCCGCTCGAGCGCGTCGAGGAAGCCGCGCGCCCAGGCGTGCACGTCCGCGGTCGCCACGCGTGCGCGCAGGATCCGCATGCGCTCGCGCCGCTCCTCGCGCGGCATGTCGAGCGCTTGCGCCATGCCGCGCGCCGTCGCGTCGACGTCGTAGGGGTTCACGAGGACGGCGCCGGCCAGCTCGGACGCGGCGCCGGCGAACTCGCTGAGCACGAGCACGCCGTCTTCGTCGGGCCGCGAGGCGGCGAACTCCTTGGCCACGAGGTTCATGCCGTCGCGCACCGGCGTCACGACGAGCACTTCGGCCGCGCGGTACAGCGCGACGACCTCGTCGCGGTCGAGCCCGCGGTGCACGTAGCGGATCGGCGACCACGTCGGCGTCGAGAAGCGGCCCTGGATGCGGCCGACGAGTGCGTCGACCTGCTCGCGGATGTCGCCGTACGCCGGGACGGAGGAACGCGAGGGCACGGCGACCTGGACCAGGTGGATCTTCTCGCGCAGGTCCGGGCGCATCTCGAGCAGGCGCTCGTACGACGCGAGGCGGCGTCGGATGCCCTTCGTGTAGTCGAGCCGGTCGATGCCGACGAGCAGCCGCGGCGCGGCCGCTCCGCGGATCGCCGCGACGCGCTCGAGCACCGCGGGCGTGCAGGCGGTCACCTCGAAGCCGGCCGCGTCGACGCCCATCGGGAAGGAACCGAACCGCATCTCGTGCGCGCCGACGCGCACGCGGTCGACGCCGACGTCGAGGCCGAGCACGCGCTTCAGCGCCGACGCGAAGTGCCGCGCGTACGAGGGCGTGTGGAAGCCGACGAGGTCGGCGCCGAGCAGGCCGCGCAGCAGCTGCTCGCGGTACGGGAGCGCGCGCAGGATCGCCGTGGGCGGGAAGGGGATGTGCAGGAAGAACCCGATGCGCGCGTCGGGCTGCAGCTCGCGCAGCATCGAGGGCACGAGCAGGAGCTGGTAGTCGTGCACCCAGACGGTGTCGCCGGGCCGGGTGCGGCGCGCGATCTCCTCGGCGAAACGGCGGTTGACCGCGACGTACTCCTCCCAGCCGGTGACGTCGATCGGCGTCAGGTCGAGCAGGGAGTGGAAGAGCGGCCACAGCATCCCGTTGGCCCAACCCTCGTAGTAGCGCTCGACCTCCTGGCGCGTGAGGTGGATCGGCGCGAGGCGCAGCGCTGCGAGCTGCGCGTCGAGCGCGGCGCGTTCCGCCGGCGACACGGCCCACGTCGGACCGGGCCAGCCGACCCAGACTCCGTCGCCCCGCTCGTGCGGTCCCGAGAGACCGGTCGCGAGCCCGCCCGAGCTGGGCGTGACCTCGACCGCGCCGCTCCGCGCCATGACGGTCACGGGCAGGCGGTTCGAGACGAGGATGGTGCGCGTCATCCGGGAGACCTCCTCAGTCGGAACACCAGGCGCGCACGCGCCCGTCGCGTGCGTCGAGGAGCTCGCCGATCGTCGTGGCCGCGTGGATGAGGCCGACGTGCGTGTAGGCCTGCGGGAAGTTGCCCAGCAGGCGTCCGTTGGAAGGGTCGACGTCCTCGGAGAAGAGCCCTACGGGATTCGCGTGGCCCAGGAGGCGCAGGACGACCTCGCGCGCCCGATCGAGCTCGCCGGTCAGCGCCAGCGCCTCGGCCCACCAGAACGAGCAGATCGTGAAGGTGCTCGTGGTCTCGCCGAAGTCGTCGTCGTTGCGGTAGCGCATCATCATGCCGGCCACGACGAGCCGATCCTCGTAGGCGCGCAACGTCGACAGGAAGCGCGGATCGCGCGCGTCGATCAGTCCGAGGCTCGGCAAGAGCAGGTTCGACGCGTCGGGGTTCGCGCCGTCGAGCCCTTGCGTGAAGAAGCCCAGCTCCTTGTTGTAGCCGCGCTCGAGGAGCTCCTCGCGCAGCTCGTCGCCGGCCGCCTGCCAGCGTCGCGCGTGCTCGTGGTGACCGAGGCGGGCCGCGAGGCGCGCACCGCGGTGCGCCGCGACGGCGCACAGCGCCAGCGAGAACGTGTACCGGCCCATGAGCGTGCGGAACTCCCAGATGCTCATGTCCGGCTCGCGCGCGACGGCGATCGCGTCCTCGACGAGCTTGCGGATCAGGGGCCAGTAGTTCTCAGGGTCCTCGACGACGATGCGCGGGTCGGCCAGCATCGTGTCGAAGCACAGCACGATCTCGCCCATCAGGTCGTTCTGGCGCTGGATCGCGGCCGCGTTCCCGACGCGCACGTGTCCATTGCCGGCGAACCCGGAGAGGTGGGGGAGCAGTCGCTCCTCGAGATCGCGCTCGCCGCCGATGCCGTACACCGGCTGCAGCGGACCGGCCTCGACCACGTCGCGCAAGTAGCGCAGCAGTTGCTCGCCCTCGGCCAGGTGCGACAGGCGCCTCAGTGCCTCGACGACGAACGCCGCGTCGCGCAGCCAGCAGTAGCGGTAGTCCCACGTGCGCTCGGTGCCGAGCGCCTCGGGGACGCTGGTCGTCGTGGCGGCCACGATCGCGCCGGTGTCGTGGTACGCGTGCAGCTTGAGGCACAGCGCCGACCTCAGCACGGCCGCGGGCGCGAAGCTCGGCAGCGCGCACGTGCGCGCCCACGCGCGCCATCCGGCGATCGTGACCTCGAGGTCGCGCAGGACGCTGGCCGTGTCGCGGCGCTCGTCGCGCGCTCCCCACGCGATCGAGAACCACGTCGGCTTCGTCAGGGCGAACTCGCGCCGTCCGAGCACGAAGGGGACCGGCAGGTTCGTGCGCAGCGAGATGGGGCCGGCGGGGCTCACGACCTCGATGCCCCGGGCGCTCTCGCGCAGCTCGACGGGATCGCCCGCGTACCCCGGCCGCGGGTCGAAGTCGACCGAGAGGCGCGGCTCGCCGGCGATCGGGCGCAGGAGGCGGACGTGTTCGATCGGCACGTGCACGCCCAGGCCCTCGGGGATCCGCGGCGCGAAATCGATCAGCTCCCAGGCATCCGTTCCGTCGCGGAACTCGACGCGCGCGACGTTCGTGTTGCGCAGGTAGGCGAGCTGGCCCTCGATCTCGACGCCGCCGCGCAGCACGCGGAACCGCCCGCCGCGCTCCTCGTCGAGAAGCCGGCCGAAGACGCTGGGCGAGTCGAAGCGCGGCAGGCACATCCAATCGAGCGATCCGCGCGGCGAAACCAGCGCCAGCACGCGCCCGTTCCCGACCACGGCCTGGTCCAGGGCGGCCGCGGAGCGCAGTCCGGTCCCCGTTCCGCCGCGATGACCGTCCATGCGCCGATGATGCCACGCTCGCGCGGGCGGCGCGCTCGCCTTCTCGGTTCGAACACGGTGAGGACCGCGCGGATCAGAGCCCCGAGTACGCGCGTCCTCGACGTCCGCGCGGCGCTCCGGCGCGCATCGAGGGCTCGTCGACGCGCCACTCGAACCCGCCGCGGTCCGTGAAGTAGAGGAACGGCCGCACGGCGTCGTACCAGGGTGCGAGCGCGTCCGCCGCCACGTCGCGCGCGCAGGGCACGTAGCGGCCGAGCAGCGCGCGCGCCGTCGCGTCGCGCGGGTCGATCGAGATCCGCCGCACGAGCTCCGCCACGAAGCGCGGATCCCGGTTGCCGATGCCGAGCTCGACGCACAGGTCGTCGGCGTCGAAGCCCTGGGCCGCGGGCCGCAGGTACTCGATGTTCGCGCGATACCAGGCCAGCGTGCGCGCGGGGTCGAGCCCCGTGGCGGACCGCACGCGCTCGGGGAAGCTGTCGAGCACGGGCGCGATCGAGTCGCCGCTCTTCGCCAGCACGCCCAGGTAGTGCGCCGACACCAGCGCGTGCTCGCGGCTGCCCAGGATCCCGCGGCCCTTCTCGGCGACCACGAGCGGCTCGACGCCGTCGAACTGGTCCATGTACGCGATCGCGTTGACGAGCACCGCCCGCGCGCTCTCCGTCAAGCGCGAAGGCGGCGCCGCGAAGCCCCAGAAGAAGCGGTTCGCCATGCGGCCGATCGCGAGCGCCATCGGGCCCTTCGTGTTGTCGCCGCTCGAGATCCACTCGCAGTCGGGCGAATCCTCGAAGCCGTAGCCGTCGACGACGAGTCCGTAGGGCGGCTTCGCGCGCGCGTCCTTGGGCGCGATCTCGACGATCCACGCGCGCGGATCGCGCGCGTCGAGCGTCGGCGGATACACCGCGTGGTTCGCCGAGATCGAGGCCGGCACGAGCTCGACGTCGACGCGCCGCGGGCCCTGGAAGATCGGATGGTCGAGGCGCATCCCGTGCGCCTCCGTGCCGAGGCAGATTCAATGCCCGCGCAGCTTGGTCCGGAGCTCGATCTCGGCGTCGATGCCGCCGACGAGGACCATCGGCTGCCCGATCGCGTCCTCCGGGCGGAGCACGGGGATCCGCGTCAGCCCCAGGAGCGACGCGCCGTCGGCGTCCGCGCGGCTCTGTGCTTCCAGGTTGCGCCAGGCCCAGTCGGCGACCACGACGTCGTAGCCGCGAGCCACCCCGCCCTTCAGGTCGCGCAGCGAGACCGCGTCGGCCGTGGCGAAGTTCTCGCGCAGGTACGCCAGCCAGTCCGCCTCGCGCGCGCTGCCCGGCGCGCCGGCATACAGGATCGAGAGCGGGATCTTCGGCGGCGCGGGGGATTGGGCGGACAGCGCGATGAGCGCCGTCGCGAGGATCGGGAACATGCCCCCGATCCTACGCGGGTTTCTTCAGGGCGTCCCGCGCCGCCCGATAGGCGACGAACGCGACGACCGCGAAGACGGCGACGGCGGCGACGGTGACCCACGGGTTCTTGAGCATCGTCTCGGCCTGGCTGCCCAGCGCGACGGCGAGCGCCGCGAACGTCGCGGACACGAGCGCACCGGCCAGGACGACCGCGCGCAGTCCCTGCTCGCGGCGCAGGCCCAGCATCTGACCCACGAACGTGCCGCCGATCGAGCCCGAAGCCGGGAGCGGCAGGTACACGAAGATCACGACGCCCCAGAACGCCATGCGCCGCAAGCGCGGGTACTGGACCAGCACCTGCTCGGCGTGGTCGTGCCCCCGGCGCAGCGCGGGGCCGATCCACGGCACGCGGCCGAGCGGGCCCAGCCCGACCGCCAGCGTCGCCGCCACGGCCAGGTCGACGGCGACGGCCAGCGCGGCGAGCGGCCACGGCCCGAGCGGCGACGCGGAGGCGACGCCGCTGAAGATCACGTACTTCCCGGGCAGGAATGCCAGCCCGACCATCTGCACCCAGATCCAGGCCGCGTTCTCGGGCCGCTCGAGGAGGATCCACGCGGTCGCTCCGCCGAAGAGCACCGCCAGCGAGGCGATCCAGATCCAGAACAGCACGCGCGTCTCGCCCGGCGTGGGCTCGGTCGCGCGGCGCGGCGCGGGATCCTGCGTGGAGGCGTCGCTCATCGGGGCGAAGAGTCTGCCCTGTCGAGGCCGCTCGTCCCAGGGGCGCGTCGCGTGCGGACCGGGTGCCGGCGCAACTCTCGTCAGCGGCTCGCGCGCACGACCGCGTCGAAGAGCGCCTGTTGCTCGCGCCGGCGCGCGGCCGTGTGCTCGGGATGCCATTGCACGGCCCACAAACGGTCGTGCGCCGCGTGCTCGAGCGCCTCGATCGCACCGTCCTCGGACCACGCGACTGCGCGCAATCCATCGCCCGGAACGCGCACGGTCTGGTGATGCCACGACGCGGTCGAGCATGAGTTCGCGCCGATCGCGCGCGCGAGACGCGAATCGGCGTCGATGCGCACGGGATGGTCCTGGAACCGGTCGCCGCCGCGGTGGGGCACGCGCTCGCCGTACTCGTCCGGCACGTGCTCGACGAGCGTTCCGCCGTGCGCCACGGCCAGGACCTGGACGCCGCGGCAGATGCACAAGGCCGGCTTGCGGGCCGCGACGATCGCGCGGACGAGCGCGATCTCCGAGTCGTCGCGCACGCGGTCGACGCCGTAGATCTCGGGCCCGGCGCGCCCGCCGTAGAGCTCGGGGTCGACGTCGCCGCCGCCCGTCAGCACGAACCCGTCGCAGGCCGCGAGCAGCTCGGCGACGTCCATCTCGCCCGGCGGCAGGAGCAGCGCGAGCCCGCCCGCGCGCCGCACGCCGTCCACGTAGTCGAACGTGAGGCGCAGCTTGCCGTCGGTCGGGTCGCGTCCGGGCGTCGTGATGCCGATGCGGGGGCGGGCCATGCGCGCGACACTCTACTGCCCCGCGCGCGGATCAGTCCGCGATCGTCAGCGTCCAGACCTCGCGCGAGCCGAGGTCGCACACGCGGATCACGTGGTTCCCGGTGTCGGCGACGAACAGGTGACGGCCGCGCACCGCGAGCCCCTCGGGCTGGCGGAAGCGCGCGCGCGTGAAACCTCCGTCGACGTGGCCCGGCTCTCCCGACCCCGCGAGCGCGGCGACCTGCTGCGACGCGACGTCCATGTGCTTGATGCGGTGGTTGTAGGTGTCCGCGACGTAGAGGAGCCCGTCGAAGGCGAGCCCGGTCGGATGCTGGAGTCGCACGCGCGGGCCGAAGCCGTCGACGTCGCCCCATTCGAAGAGGCCGGCGCCGATCAGCGTCTCCACGCGCGGCTTCCCGACGAGCGCGACGCGGCGGATCGCGCTGGCCTCGGCGTCGGCGACGTACAGCGCTCCGCCGCCGCCCACGAGGTCGCTGGGCTGGTCGAACCCGGCACGCAACGCGGGGCCGTCGTCGAGGTGCTCCGCGCCGTCGCCGGCGAACGGCCGGAGGTCGCGTTCGTCCTCGAGCACGGCGATCTGGTGGCTGCCCGCCAGCGCGACGAAGAGCCGCGGCCGGTCGAGCCACAGGCTCCACGGCGAGCGCAGCGCGATCGCGCGCGGATCCCCGCCGTCCGAGAGCGGCGCGCGGCCCATGGCGCCGGTGCCGGCGATCGTGCGCACGTGCCCGCGCGCCAGGTCGACCGCGCGGACCGCGTGGTTCTTCGTGTCGGCGACGTAGAGCGTCGTGCCCGAGCTGGCCATGCCGCGCGGTCCGCGGAAGCGCGCCGCGTCGAGCGCGCCGTCCTCGAAGCCCGCGACCCCGCTGCCGATCTCGCGCTCGATGCGGGCGCTCCGGTGCGCGTCGTCGACCTCGAGCTGCAGGATGCGGTCGTGCCCCGTGTCGGCGACGAAGAGCGTCGAGCCCGAGGTCACGAGCACCTTGGACGGATGCGCCAGCGTGCGCGAGCGCGCCGCGCCCGGCGTCGTCGTCGGGTCGGCGCGCACGAGCGTTCCGCGCTCGTCGTGCTGCGCGATCCAGCGGCCCAGCGCCTCCTCGAACTGGCCGACGTCGATCTCGCCCGTGGCCGAGCCGACGATGCGGCCCTCGGGGTCGACGATCACGACCGTGGGCCACGCGCGCACGGCCCATTCCTGGCGGATCGCGTGGTCCGCGTCCTGGACGACCGGGTGGTCGATGCCGAGTTCGTGGACCGCGGCGCGCAGGTGCGCGAGCTGTCGCTCGGCCGGGAACTTGGGCGCGTGGACGCCGATCAGGACGAGCTCGCGCGGATGGCGCGTACGCACCTCGCGCAGCAGTGCCGCGTTGTGGTGGCAGTTGACGCAGGACGACGTCCAGAAGTCGACCGCGACGAACCGCCCGCGCAGATCTGCCAGAGCGACCGGCGCGGGCGTGTTGACCCAGTCGAGGCCGCTCGGGAACTCGGGCGCGCGGACGGCGGGGATCTCCTGCATGCGGCCTCGTCGTTCAGGGCGCGTTCACGCGCAAGAGGTTCGACCACGCCGCTTGCGGTCCGCCCTCGTCGACGAGGACCTGCAGGTACGCCGCGGTTCCGGAGGCGAGAGTCCACGGGACGACCGCGCGTCCATCCGCGCCCGTCGTGCCGGTCGCGAGGTCGGCGACGGTGCCGGCGAGGTACACGAGACCCTGCGCGCCGGGGCTCGGCTGACCGGGCTGTTCCGCGCTCGCGAGCCGCACGCGGAACGGCGCGTTCGCCGGCCCGTCGACGAACAGTCGCGCGCCGGATCCGGCCGTCGTCGCGCCCCACGCGCCGAGGGTCGGCAGGCTCGAGTACGTGCGCAGCACGAGGTCGTCGAACGCGGCCTCGGTCAGGTCGTTGTTCGGATTGTCCGCGCACGTGAGCCGCAGCCGCATGCGGTCGGTGAGCGGCAGGATCGCGCCCAGGTCGAACGCACGCGTCGTCCAGGCATTGGCGTTCGCCGTGTTCTCGACCTGCGACCAGCTCGCGCCGTCGTCGTTCGACACCTGCACGAGCAGGTGGTCGTCGAGCGGCGTGCCGGGCAGGCACGCGAACCAGCGTGCGTACTCGAGCTCCACGCCCGCGAAGCCGCTCGCCGAGAAGCGCGCGCTGGTCAGCGTCGTCGTGCCGTCGACGTCGTTCGTCCCGGCGGCGGCGCCCGCCGCGGCGCCCGTGACCCAGCAGCGCGTCCCCGATCCGGGCGTGGCGTCCGCGCCGGGCTGGGCGATGCTGCCGCCGCTCGTCGTCTGCTGCGGGACGGCGCGCTGGAACGCGTAGTTCGCGCCCGTGCTCGTGACGGTCCAGCCGAAGTCGGCGGATTCCATGTCGTCGGCCGCGAGCACGCGCGGCGCGCCGAGCCGCACGGTCACGACGTCGGGCGTCACCAGCCCGTCGAAGCCGATCCCGAGCTCGAGCGCGTAGGGCGTGCCGATCGCGGCGCCGGCTGCGAACTCGACGCGCAGCGGCAGCGCGACGGGCGTCGCGCGTGCGCGCGGACCCGTCTGGGCCGCGGTCAGCGGCAGGATCTGCTGCTGAATCATGAACGGGACGGTGCCGGCGACGACGCGCACGTCGCTCGAGTTCGAAGCGAGCGTCAACGAACCCGAGACGGCCGCCATGCCGCCGTTCGCGAGCTCGACGTCGAGGTCCCACGTCTCGCCCGGTTCCGGATACGCGTCGCCGTCGCCGAGTCCGGGCACCTGCGTCCACGTCGTTCCGCGCTTCTCGGCCCAGCCGCCGGTCCAGCGCACGACGTCGAGGAACGGCTCGCGCACGGACTCGAAGAGCGCGGGGATGCGCGTCGGCGCCGGCCAGAAGCCGTCGCTCTGCGAACCGATCTCGGGGCTGAAGAAGAAGCACGCCAGCGCGCCATAGCCCCAGTCGAGGCTGCCGCCGTTCGCGATGTAGAGCAGCTGCCACGGCGTGCCGTACGCGAACCCGTTCTGGCCCGCGACGCGCGCGCCGTACTGCTGGAAGCGCGCGTCGTCCTGCGTGAACACCTGCTCGTAGCCCCACGCGTACAACCACAAATCGCTGTACGTGTGCGCCGAGACGGCCATGCCCGGCGGATGCGCGAGCAGCGCGTCGCGCACGGCGCGCGTCTCGGGCTCCGAGAACCCCGCGGTGCCGTGGTACGTGTCGTCGCTCGGCACCGTGGACGAACCGGGGTGCGCCGGGCCCCACTCCCAGCCGTAGTTGCGGTTCAGGTCGACGCCGAAGCTGCCGCCCGTGTTCGCGCGCCGGTTCTTGCGCCACAGCCCGCCGCCGTTCGGGTTCGTCGAGCGGTTGTACTCGTACCCGTCGGGGTTCACGCACGGCACGACGACGACCTGGCGCGTCTCGACCATGCGCTTCGCGACCGGATCGGCCGGGTAGCGCGACGCGATCCAGTCGACGAGCAGGAGCAGCGCCTCGGCGCCCATCGGCTCGCGCGCGTGGTGCAGCGCGTCGAACCACGCCACCGGCTCGCCCGGCTCGTCGACGGACGGGTTGTCGCTGAGACGCACGGCCCAGATCGGACGGTTCTGGATGCTCGTGCCGATCGAGTACTTCGCCGACACGATCGACGGGTACGCCGCGTGGAGCCGGTCGAGCTCCGCGCCGATCTCGGCCAGCGTGCGGAAGCCGCCCATCGAGCCCGGGCCGGCGCCGAGCGAGCTCGCCGCCGCCGCGCGCTCGGCGTAGAAGCGCGCGAGGTCCGCCTGCACGACGCGCAGGGTGAAGCCCGCGCGTGTCAGCCGCGCCTGCTCGTCCGCGTCGGCGTGGACGCGGATCCAGCCGTCGTCCGCGCGGTCGTGGTCGTCCGGATCCTGCGCCACCGCGAAGAGCCGCGCGACGTCCGCGCGCGAGGCGACGGCGACTTCGCACAGGTCGATCGGACGCGCGACCGGGGTCGCTTGCAGCGCGAGCAGGAGGGCGAGGTGCATCCCCCAATCCTCCCGCACGACGCGGCCGAGCGGGAGTTCCGGCCCCGAATTCGCGCGCGGCGGTCCGAGCGGCATCATCCCCAGCTCGCATGGACGCGAGCACCTGGCGACGATCCCTGTACCTTGGCGTCATGGCGCACGATCACGCACCGCACGCCGCGACGGGACGTCCGGACCTGAACCGCGCCTTCGCGGTCGGCATCGGCCTCAACGTCGCGTTCGTCGTCGTCGAGACCGTCTGCGGCGGCCTCGCGCACTCGACGGCGCTGTTGGCGGACGCGGCGCACAACCTGGGCGACGTGCTCGGGCTCGCGATGGCGTGGGGCGCGACGTCGCTCGCGCGGCGAGCACCGTCGAACATCCACACCTACGGATTGCGGCGCTCGACGGTGCTGGCCGCGCTCGCGAACGCCGTGCTGCTCCTGGCCGCCGTCGGCGCCGTGTCGTGGGAGGCGATCGGCCGGTTCCGGACGCCCGTCGAGCCGCACGGCGTGACGATGATGTGGGTCGCGGCGGCCGGCGTCGTCGTGAACGGCATGTCGGCGCTGTTCTTCTTCCGCCACGGCCGCGCCGACGCCAACGTGCGCGGCGCGTTCCTGCATCTCGCGGCGGACGCGGCCGTCTCGGCCGGGGTCGTGGTCGCGGGCGCGGTGGTGTGGCGCACGGGCTCGACCTGGATCGACCCGGTGACGAGCCTCGTCGTGTCGGCGGTCGTCCTGTTCGGGACGTGGAGCCTGCTGCGCGACGCGCTGCACCTCGCGCTCGACGGCGTGCCGAAGCACATCGAGCTCGAGGAGGTGCGCCGGTACCTCGCCGCGCTGCCGCGCGTGGAGGAGGTCCACGACCTGCACGTGTGGGCGATGAGCACGACGGAGGTCGCGCTGACCGCGCACCTCGTGATGCCGTGGGGAGACGGGCCGCCGGAGTTCCTCGCGGGGCTCGAGCACGAGCTCGATCACCGCTTCGGCATCTCGCACGCGACGGTGCAGATCGAGACGGCGTCGAGCGCGGCCTGCGCGCACGGAGCTCCCGGGGTCGTATGAGCGCGCACGAGCCTCGGGTGGGAGACATGGACCGCGGAAGCGACGGGCTCGCACGCCGGCTCTCGTTCCTCGACCGCTACCTGACGCTCTGGATCTTCCTGGCGATGGGGCTGGGCGTCGCGCTCGGTTCCTTCGCGCCGGGATTGACGTCCGCGCTCGACAGGCTCAGCGTCGGGACGACCTCCATTCCCATCGCGATCGGGCTGATCCTGATGATGTTCCCGCCCCTCGCGAAGGTCCGCTACGAGGAGCTGGGCAAGGTCTTCCGCAACAAGCGCGTGTTCGGGCTCTCCGTGCTCTTCAACTGGGTGATCGCGCCGACGCTCATGTTCGCGCTCGCCGTGCTGATGCTGCCGGACGAACCGGAGTACATGGTCGGCCTGATCCTCGTCGGGATCTCGCCCTGCATCGCCATGGTGATCGTGTGGAACCAGCTGGCGCAGGGGGACAGCGAGTACTGCGCTGGCCTCGTGGCGTTCAACTCGCTCTTCCAGGTGCTCTTCTTTCCGGCGTACGCGTACTTCTACGCCACGCTCCTGCCCGGCTGGCTCGGCCTGCAGGGCGCCGTCATCGACATCTCGATCGGCGAAGTGGCGAAGACCGTGGCGATCTACCTGGGCATCCCGTTCGCGGCCGGGTTCCTGACGCGGCGCGTGCTGATCGGCGCGAAGGGGCGCGATTGGTACGAGGGGGTCTTCGTGCCGCGGATCAGCCCGATCACGCTGGCATCTCTGCTCTTCACGATCGTCGTGATGTTCTCGCTCAAGGGCGAGACCATCGTCCAGCTGCCGCTCGACGTCCTGCGCATCGCCGCGCCGCTGCTGGCCTACTTCCTGGTGATGTTCGCGCTCACCTTCGCCGCGAGCCGGCGCGTGGGCGCCACCTACGAGCAGACGGCCACGCTCTCGTTCACGGCGGCATCCAACAACTTCGAGCTCGCGATCGCGGTGGCCATCGCGAGCTTCGGCATCCACAGCGGCGCGGCCTTCGCGGCCGTCATCGGACCGCTCGTCGAGGTGCCGGTGCTGATCGGGCTCGTGAGCGTGTCGCTGTGGGCGAGGCGGCGGTACTTCCCGGCTCTCTCTCGCCCGTAGGAGTCGGGGCCCGATGGAGAAGGACTTCCGCGTGGAGAAGGTGTGCGAGCTCGTGCAGGGCGACCGCTGGTTCGACTTGCACAATGGCTACGACTTCGCGGGGATCCGTATCGGAACCGCGGGAACGATCACCGTCGCGTTCCGCCCCAATGCGGAGTTGGGCGAAGGGCGTCAGCCCGTGGCGCTCGAACTCGACGAGGTCGACCACTTGAGCCTGACGCTCGGTCGTCCGGATGCGGATCCATGCAGCCTCGTGGGCGACATCGGCTACATCGGTCCGAACGAGGAGTGGACCGGCCTCATCCGCGAGGAAGAGACGGCTGCGCCCGAAGATCACCTCTTCTTCACGCTCGGCTCGGAGGGCCTGCTGCGCATCCATGCGCGCCGCGCGCGGCTCTGCTCCGGCCCGGACGTGTTGCCGGGATCGTGAGGGTGCCGGCGCGTCCACTTGCCCCATCGCTTGGCTCGATCGCGATCTCGAGCACTGGTTCGGGATCGCGCAAGCGACTCTGCGGATGAGAGAGCCGCAGGAGGTCTCTTGCGGTCACGCGTCTCCGGGTCGCGTCTGACCGAGAGTTCTCGCCCGAGAGCCCGGTGCCCACACGTGACCGGGGAGCGAGATCGGGGCCGAAGAAGATCCCCGAATGCGTTGCTGGCGGGCCTGCGCGTCGCGCTTGGTTGCAGTGTGGAGCATCCACGGCTTCACGGCGCCGCACCGCGCGGCTCCGACTCACCCTCCGCACTGGAATCTCTCACGGATGGCCTCGTCTCTCTGCGTTCGTTCCTCGCTCGTCGCCCTGCTCGGGCTCACGATCTCCCTCGCGCGGGCTCACGCGTCGCCGCAGGCGAGCCCGACCGGGCCGCACGCTGCGGCGGTCGGGTCGCCCGTACCGCTGGGCGAGCGGCCGAGCTGGTCCGAGTTCGCGCTCCCGGCCGACTTCCAGGGTCCGGGCAGCGTGTACTGCCTCGGCACCTCGATGTACTTCCAGACGCCGACGCACGTGTACTTGTGGTCGTCGATCACCTCGAGGTGGACCGTCCTAGCCGTGTCCGCGACGGCGCAGGTCACGCAGTTCAACGACTACATCACGATCCTGGACGGGCCGACCGTGCACGCGTACGCGACGCGCACGGGAGTCGCCACGCTCCGCCTGCCCGCGACGCCGCAGCTCCTGAACGGCTCACCGTCGAGCAACTGGTTGTCGATCGCCGTGCTGGGCACGGAAGCCTGGGCGTTCGGCGCCTTCGACGGGCAGTGGCACCATCGGCAGCTCGCCGGTCCTCCGGCGAACGTCACGATCTCGTCGACCACGGGCGTGTTCACGGACGGCGTGAGCGTGTACGGCGTCAGCGCGTACCACGGCGAGATCGTCGCGGCGCCGATCCCGGCTGGCGCGACCCTCACCGTGGGCGGCGACGTGGCGGTCGCTCGCACCGCCTCGGCGATCGCAGGATTCTCGGCGCACACGGGTCGGTGGGAGTCCATCGCGGCCGCGAACGCGAACCCGCTCGTGGTCGAGCGCGGCTACGCGATGTACGCGGACGCGTCCGACCTGATCGCGTTCAGCGCGTGCACCGGCGATTTCGTGCGTCGGCCGATCGCGGCCGGGTACTCGTTCTCCCCGGGCCGCTACGTCGCCGCGGTGCGCGTCGGCAACGACGTGCTCGGCTACTCGAGCGGCCAGAACACCTTCGCGCTGCGCACGTTCGCTTCCACGCCGGCCGTCACGGTCGACGACGAGGTCCTGGCGGTCTCGGACGTGGTCGGCGTCACGGCGTTCTCGGTCGTGACCGGCGCGTTCTCCGCGATGGTCCCGGGCACGTACTCGCTGTCGACGAACGACGCGATGGTCTGGATCGACGACCAGGTCCAGCGGCGCGCGTACTGCTCGATCACCGGCAAGTGGGTCGCGCCGCCGATCGCGCCGGGCGCGACCGTGCAGACCGTGCTCATGCGCAACGTCGTCGTGCTCGCCGACGCGCAGGGCTACCACGCCTTCTCCGGGCGGACGGGCGAGTGGGTCTCGCAGTCGACGACGACGCCTTTCGCGTTCACGGGACCGAACACGAGCGACCTGTTCGCGGCGTTCGACGGGACGCGCACGCGCGTCTTCGATCCGATCCTCGCGCGCTGGGCGACGATCCAGACCACGTCTCCGATCCAATCGCACGACCTGTGGCGGCAGACGCTGGTCGGCTTCGACGGCCAGACGGCGGTCGGGTTCTCGCTGCTCGGGAACGGGTGGAAGACGACCGCCGTGCAGGGGAACTTCGCGAGGCTCGACGCCAACGACGCCGCCGGTTTCGTCCTGACGGACTCGCACGCCTACGGCTACGCGGCGCACGGCTCGCTCTCGACGCTGTCGCGCTACCCCGAGTTCTCGCGACTCCAGCCGATCGGGGTCCCGCTGCGGCTCACGCAGGTCGCTCCTCCCGGCAGCTTCGTCACGGCGATCCTCGCGCGCGAGTCGACGTACCGGCCGACGCCGTTCGGCACCCTGTTCCTCGATCCCGCGACGGTGTTCGCGCGCGTCCCGCTCGGCATCGTGCCGGCGGAGGGCGTGCTCGACGTTCCGCTCGACCTGTCGCAAGCGCCGTGGAGCACGTCGGTGCCGGGCCTGCGCGGCAGCGCCGTCCACGTCCAGACCCGCGTCAAGCCGCCGCTGGGCGCGACGCAGTGGTTGTCGAACGCCATCGCCCCGGTCCTCCTCTGAATCGGCCATGAAACACCTGCTCATCCTCGTGGTCGGACTGCTCGCCGGTGGAGGAGCCGTGTGGGCCTGGACATCGCGTGCATCCGTCGCCGCCGCCGAGGACGCGCGCCAGCCGCGTGTGCCGATCGTCGCGGTGGGCAGCCGGATCACCTGGAACATCCCCTACGTCGAGAACGGCCACGAGCAGCAGCAGCTCGACGTCTACGCGCCCGCCGACGCGCACGACGCGCCCGTCGTCGTCTACGCGCACCGCGGCGAGTGGGCGCGCGGCGACAAATCCGAGGTCTCCTACAAGCCCAAGTTCCTGAACGAGCGCGGCATCGTCTTCGTCAGCGTGAACTACCGCTTGAGCGACGTCGCTCCGCACCCGGCGCAGGTCGATGACGTCGCCGCCGCGGTGAACTGGGTGCACGAGCACATCGCCGAGCACGGCGGCTCGCCGAACCGCATCGTGCTCATGGGGCATTCCGCCGGTTGCCACATCGTCAGCATGGTCGGTCTCGACGGGCGCCCGCTGGCCAAGGTCGGGCTCACCCCCGCGGTCCTGCGCGGCGTCGTCTGCTGGAGCGGAGGCGCGTACGACCTGCCCGAGAAGGTCGCCTCGGGCGGCATGTACAAGCCCTACATCGAGAAGAACTTCGGGACGGACCGGGCGAAGCTCGAGGACGCGTCGCCGATCCGCCACGTGGAGGAAGTCCTGCCCGGTCAGCGCTTCCTGTTCGTGAGCGCCGGCGAGGGCAATCCCGCGTCGCGCGACCTCAGCGAGCGCATGGCGCGCGGGATCCAGACGGCCGGAGGTTTCGGGAAGGCGCTGACGCTCGAGGGCAAGACCCACTTCACCGCGGACTACGAGTGCGGATT
Source organism: Planctomycetota bacterium (assembly GCA_044221705.1). GTDB lineage: Bacteria > Planctomycetota > UBA1135 > UBA1135 > JAEUHZ01. The sequence continues at coordinate 47,177 of JBGAOR010000008.1, read as the reverse complement.
CCCGGGCGACCCGATCGACTCGGGCTCGGCGCTCGTGGAGTTCGTCGAGTCGGCGACCGCCAAGGACGCGTTGAACTGACCGTCACGGCCGTCGATGACGACGTCGCGCGTGTGAGCAGGTCGGGTGCGCCGGCCCCGGCGGCTGGCCGAGTCCGTCTCAGCTCGTCGCCGGCGGCGGCAGCGCGCGGCGCAGGTGCTCGGCCAGCGCGCCCTCGGCACGCACGCGCAGGTCGGTCTCGGAGAAGAGCTCCTGCATGCGCGTCGCCGGCAACTGGAGGCGCTGCAGCAGGAGATCGACGAGGTGCGTCAGCGGCACGCCCGCCGGCAGGTTCAGGAACTCGTCGCAGCGCGCGAGCAGCGCCGACTGCACGCGCGCGCGCAGGCCGGATTCCTCGTCGCTCGGCACGTCCCATTCCTCGAGCGGCTCGATCTTCACGCGGCGGTAGAGGCGGTCGCTCGGGATCTCCGTCGTGCGCACGCGGCCGAGTCCGATCACCCAGATCAGGAAGCGTCCGTCGGCGAGCTCCTCGTGGCGGCCGATCTCGCCCAGTCCGGCGACGTCGTGGAACTTCGGCGCGCCGTCCGCGTCCGAATGGCCGTCGACGATCGTGCCCATCACGAGCCGTCCGTGGCGGTCGAGCAGGTCCGACACCATCTGCCGGTAGCGCGGCTCGAAGATGTGCAGCGGCATCACGCAGCCGGGGAACAGGAAGACGCCCGGGAGGGGGAAGACCGGCAGCTCGGTGGGGCCGTACCAGGGACGCGCGGGCGGTTTCGGGCCTTCGACCACGCCAGGTACCGCTCAGCTCGCCGTGGCGCCCTGGGCGCGGCGCGGTTCGAGGGCCGACAGGATCGAGCGCAGCGCGCGCAGCTCCCCGCGGCGTCCGTACAGCTCGGCGCTGCGCGCGAGGTTCGCGACCTGGCGGCGCAGCATCGAGCGCGCGTCGGCGTCGCGGAACCACGCGGCCTGGTAGCCGTGGCCGCGCGCCTTGAGCTGGCGCTTCAGGTCCGCCTCGCTGCGCACCTCGCCGCGGTGGTAGGGGTCGACGATCAGGCTCGTCGTCTCGCCGTGGAGGCGCAGCAGCACGTGGCCGGGCAGCGGCAGGAGTCCGACGCGCAGTCCGGCGCGCGCGGCGACGCAGGCGTAGATCGCGCACAGGGTCAGCGGGATCCCGCGGCGATTCTTCAGCACGCGGTCGATCTGCACCCGGTCCGCGCGGTGGAAATCGTCGGGCGCCCCCTGGAATCCGTGCTCGAAACCGAGGACTTCGACGAGCGCCTGCGCGCGCTGCAACGGATCCGTGCGCAGGCGCGCCTTGCGGGCGACGTCGCGCGCGAGCTCGTCGAGCAGCCGCTGGCTCGGGCGCGGGTCGAACGACGGATCGGTGAGGCGGCAGAGGTGGAACAGTCCGCGCTCGAGCTCGACGCGATCGTGCGTCAGGTAACCGACGACGCGCCGCTGGACCGGGGCGCGTCGCAGGTCGGCGAGGAGGGCGCGCGCGCGGACTCGCGCCGCGGCGGAGCCCGTGCGGCTCGCGCGGATCAGCGCCGGGGCCGCCGCGCGGCGCGCCGTGCGCAGGTGGAGCTGGACCGCCGACTGCACCGCGGGGGACTCGTCGTCGAGCAGGCGGGCCAGGCTCTCGAGGCGCTCGCGCGACCCCGCGCGGGGCTCGGGCACGGCCGCGCGACGCGCGGGCAGCGACCCCGAGAGCTCCGCCGTTGTGCGGATCTCGTCGGTTCCGTTCGGCGCAGGCTCGGAATCCGGTCGGACCATCGCGGGTTCGTGGGGGACGGGAGGCCCGTCGGGGATCGTGGAGCGCGGGGAGGGCCGGATCCAGCCGCCGCCGGACACCGCGCTCGGACCCGATGCTCGGTCCGCGCACCCTCGCCGTACGGCCAGTGTCCCACACCTAGACTTCACGCAGAAGGATTTCGACAGCGCGATGAGGAGGGGCGCGCGCACCTTGCCAGCCCGGAGGGGCACTCCTATCCTCGTTCGCCTCGAAATCTCCGGCCACACCCGTCCGATCGCGGACGCGACCCTCGGCCGGTCGGCCCCGCACGGCCGCTCGATCCCACTCCATGACCACCGAACCGCGAACGAGCGTCACGCCGGCACCCCGCGCCGGTCCGCGCCGGGTCGTCGTGACGCACGCCCTGCGCACGCCGATCGGTCGCTACCTCGGCTCGTTCGCGGAGCTGTCGGCGGCGGACCTGGGCACGTCGGTCGTACGCGATCTGCTGGCGCAGGCGAAGCTCGACCCCGAGCGCGTCGGCGAGCTCGTCTTCGGGAACGGCCGCCAGGCCGGCGGCGGACCGAACGTCGCGCGCCAGGTCGCGGTCCGCGCCGGCATCCCCGACCGCGTGTGCGCCTGGACGATGAACATGGCCTGCGGCTCGGGCCTGAAGTCGCTCCAGCTCGCGGCAGAGTCGATCCAGCTGGGCCGCAACGACGTCGTCGTGGCCGGTGGCGTCGAGAGCATGAGCGGCCTGCCGTTCTTCCTGCCCAAGATGCGCACGGGCTATCGCCTCGGCCACGCCGACGTCGTCGACGCCATGTACAAGGACGGCTTCCACTGTCCGCTGGCCGACATGCTGATGGGCGAGACGGCCGAGAAGCTGGCGCGCGAGATGGGCATCCCGCGGTCCGAGCAGGACCAGTTCGCGCTCGACAGCCAGAGGAAGGCCGCCGCGGCGATCGAGGCGGGCCGCTTCCGCGACGAGATCGCGCCGGTGAAGGTGCCGGGCAAGAAGGGCGAGACGATCGTGGCGCTGGACGAGCACGCGCGCCCCGACACGACCCTCGAGTCGCTCAAGAAGCTCCCGGCCGTCTTCGCCAAGGAGAACGGCACCGTGACGGCCGGCAACGCGTCGGGCATCACCGACGGCGCCGCCGCGCTGCTCGTCATGGCCGAGGACGTGGCGCGCGACCTGGGCTACGCGCCGCTGGCCTGGATCGGCCAGTCCGCGCAGGCCGGCGTCGATCCGCGCGTCATGGGCATCGGACCCGTGCCGGCGCTGCAGGCGCTGCAGGCCCGAACCGGCCTTTCCCCGCGGGATTTCGACCTCGTCGAGCTCAACGAGGCCTTCGCGGCGCAGGTCCTGGCCTGCCACCGCCAGATGCCGCTGCCGATGGACCGCCTGAACGTGAACGGCGGCTCGATCGCGCTCGGCCACCCGATCGGCGCGACCGGCGCGCGCATCGTGGTCACGCTCCTCCACGAGATGAAGAGGCGCAAGGCGCGCCGCGGTCTCGCGACACTCTGCATCTCGGGCGGCATGGGGCTCGCGACGGCGTTCCACGCCGAACCGGTCTGAACCCCCGTCCTCCATCCCACCAGCACGAAGGAACTCAGCATGGCGATTCGCAAGGTCGGAGTGATCGGCGCCGGGCTCATGGGCCACGGCATCGCGCAGGTCGCGGCGCAGGGTGGCTGCGAGGTCCTCGTGTGCGAGGCGCAACAGGGCTTCCTCGACAAGGGCCTCGAGCGCATCGACAAGTCGCTGGCCAAGCTGGCCGAGAAGGCCAAGGAGAAGGGCCAGACCTTCGACGCCGCGGCGGTGCGCGGGAAGATCCGCGGCACGCTGTCGAAGAACGACCTGAAGGACTGCGACCTCGTCGTCGAGGCCATCGTCGAGGACCTCGAGGTCAAGAAGAAGCTGTTCGCCGAGCTCGGCGCGATCGTGAAGAAGGACGGCATCTTCGCCTCGAACACGAGCTCGTTCCCGATCGCCGAGATGGCGGCCGCGTCGGGCCGTGCGGACCGCTTCGTGGGCCTGCACTTCTTCAACCCGGTGCAGCTGATGAAGCTCGTCGAGGTCGTGCGCACCGACAAGACGAACGAGAACGTGGTCGCCGAGTGCCGCGCATTCGGCGAGGCCTGCGGCAAGACGCCGATCACGTGCAAGGACACGCCCGGCTTCGTCGTGAACCGCCTGCTCGTGCCGTACATGGCCGAGGCGATGAAGCTCGCCGAGCGCGGCGACGCGTCGATCCCCGACATCGACGTCGCGATGAAGCTCGGCTGCGGCTACCCGATGGGGCCGTTCGAGCTGACGGACTACGTCGGGCTCGACACGACGCTGTTCATCCTGCAGGGCTGGGTGAAGCGCTACCCGAACGATCCGGCGTTCGCGATCCCGAAGCTCCTCGAGGCGAAGGTCAAGGAAGGCAAGCTCGGCCGCAAGACCGGTCAGGGGTTCTACACATGGCAAGGCGACAAGCGCGTTTGATCGCGGCAATGGCCCTCGGGTTCGCTGCCATCGCCTGGGCGCCGGCAGCGTTCGCGGAAGTGAAGGCCAAGGTCGAAGCGCCGGCGACGTACATCGCCGGCTCAGGCATGCCCGTGCGTGTCGAGCTGACGGCCGATGCACAGGGCGACTCGATCCCGGCCTGGATGTTCGGCACCGCGGCGTTCTCGGTCGACGGCAAGGCGCTCGGCGACCGCGGATCGGCCGAGGTCAAGCTCGCGCCGAACCAGAGGATCGTCATCGAGGTCGATCTCGGTCCCGCGCTCGAGGGCACGAAGGCCGCGTCGGAGAAGGGCTTCAAGCTCGCCTACGGCAACGAGAAGGCCACCGAGGTCGCTTGCAAGACCGCCGCGAAGAAGGGCCTGAACTTCCTCGAGATGCCCGTCGAGGAGCTCAAGAACTACCAGGTCCTCCTGCGCACGAATCGCGGGCCGATGCTGGTCGATTTCTGGCCCGACGTCGCGCCGAACCACGTGCGCAACTTCCTGGATCTCGCCTATACGGGCTTCTACGACGGCACGCAGTTCCACCGCGTCTCGCCGACGTTCATGATCCAGGGCGGCGACCCCAACACGAAGAGCGGCAACCCCGCGACGTGGGGGACGGGCAACGGGCCCCGCACGCTGAAGCGCGAGTTCAGCTCGAAGACGCACGCGCGTGGCGTCCTCTCGATGGCGCGCGGGCCCAGCGAGGACTCGGCCTCGAGCCAGTTCTTCATCATCACGGCGCCGTCGCCGTTCCTCGACGGCAAGTACTCGGCCTTCGGCGAGCTCGTCGAGGGCTTCCCCGCGCTCGACACGATCGCGAAGGCCCAGGGCCAGGCCGGCCCCGACGGCACGGTCAAGCCGTCGCAACCCCAGAAGATCGAAGCCGCCATCGTCCTCGTGAAGGGCGGGAAGTAGGAACGCACATGACGCAAGCAGTCGAAAAGGGCCTCAACTTCATGAAGATGGACGCCAAGGACCTCGCGAGCTATCGCGTCGTCCTCCAGACGTCCCAGGGCGACATCGAGTGCGAGATGTGGCCGGACGTCGCGCCGAACCACGTGCGCAACTTCCTCGACCTCGCCTACTCGGGCTTCTACGACGGCAAGGGTTTCCACCGCGTCATCAAGGGCTTCATGATCCAGGGCGGGTGCCCGCAAGGCACGGGAACCGGCAGCGGCCCGCGCCGCCTGAAGGCCGAGTTCAACGCGAAGAAGCACGAGAAGGGCGTCCTCTCGATGGCGCGCTCCTCGGATCCGGATTCGGCCTCGTGCCAGTTCTTCGTCATGCACGAGCGCTCGCCGCACCTCGACGGCCAGTACTCGGCGTTCGGCAAGGCCGTGAAGGGGCTCGACGTCGTCGACAAGATCGCGACGACGAAGACGGCGCCGGGCGACAAGCCGCTCACGCCGCAGACGATCACGAAGGCCGTCGTCGTCCGCGCCACGCCCGCCTGAGCCGCGCGATGACCTACGAGAACATCCTGGTCGAGGTGGGCGAGGGCGGCATCGCGTTCGTGACGGTCAACCGTCCGAAGGCGATGAACGCGCTGAACCACAAGACGCTGACCGAGCTGGCGGCGGCGTTCGACGCGCTCGAGGCCGACCCGAAGGTGCGCGCGCTCGTGATCACGGGCGCGCAAGTCGAGGGCAAGGCTCCCGAGAAGCAGGCCTTCGTCGCCGGCGCCGACATCGGCGAGCTCAAGGCGATGGAGACCGCGCTCGACGCGAAGCGCCTGGCCTTCTTCGGCCAGCAGGTGTTCGAGCGGCTCGAGTGGATGACGAAGCCCTCGGTCGCGATGGTCAACGGCTTCGCGCTGGGCGGCGGCTGCGAGCTCGCGCTCGCGTGCACGCTGCGCACCGCGGCCAGGACGGCGCGGATGGGCCTGCCCGAGGTGTCCTTGGGCATCATCCCCGGCTACGGCGGCACGCAGCGCCTGGCGCGCATCGCCGGTCCCGGCGTCGCGCGCGAGTGGGTGCTGACGGCGGACATGTACTCCGCCGACGAGGCCCACCGCGTCGGCGTGGTGAACCGCGTCTTCGAACCGGCCGAGCTGCGCGACGGCACGCTCAAGATGGTCCACACGATCCTGTCGCGCGCGCCGCTCGCGGTGCGCATGGCCATGGAGACCATCCGGCGCGGCCAGAACATGTCGCAACAGGAAGGCGCGCAGATCGAAGTCGACATGTTCGGCCTCGCGTCGACGACCGCGGACATGAAGGAGGGCATGGCGGCCTTCCTCGAGAAGCGGCCGGCCAAGTTCACAGGCCGCTGAAAGCGGCCCACGGGTATTGCGACCGACACACCGTCCCTTTCTCCAGCTCGAGACACCTCTCCGGCTCGCGATCGCGCTCCCCCGACCTCTCGCTTCGCTGAGTTCACGCCCGCTCTGGTCCAAGATCGCTCCCAGGAACCCACACCCATGACCCAAGACATCGTGATCGTCGGCGGCGCTCGCACTCCGATGGCCGAGTACGTCGGCACGCCCGGCTACGGCAAGCTCAAGGACCTCTCGGCGATCGACCTGGGCGTCCACGCCGCGAAGGCCGCGATGACGCGGGCCAAGGTGTCGCCCGACACGATCGACCACGTCGTGATGGGCAACGCGCTCCAGACGTCCGTCGACGCGCTCTACGGCGCGCGGCACGTCGGCTTGAAGGCCGGCGTGCGCCGCGAGTCCGGCGGCCTGACCGTGAACCGCCTGTGCGGCTCGGGCATCCAGTCGATCGTGAGCGCGGCGCAGATGATCGCTCTCCAGGAGTGCGCGACGGTCCTCGCCGGCGGCATGGAGAGCATGTCGCAGGCGCCGTTCTCTGTGTACGACACGCGCGCCGGCATCCCGTTCGGCACGCAGCCCGTGATGCAGGACAGCCTGTTCGCCGCGCTGATGGACCCGGTCGCGGGCCTCTACATGGCGCAGACGGCCGAGAAGGTCGCCAAGCGCCTCGGCATCACGCGCGAGCAGCAGGACGAGTACGCGCTGCGCAGCCACCAGCTGGGTGCCGCGGCCGTCAAAGAAGGGCGTTTCGCGGCCGAAATCGAGCCTGTCACGGTCAAGGGCCGGAAGGGCGACGAGATCGTGGCGACGGACGACCACATCAAGCCCGACACCTCGCTCGAGGCGCTCTCGAAGCTGCGCGCCGCGTTCGGCAAGGACGGCACCGTGACGGCCGGCAACGCCAGCGGCGTCGTCGACGGCGCGGCGGCGGTCGTGCTGACCACGGCGGCGCGCGCGAAGGCCGACGGTCTCGACGTGTGGGGCACGATCCGCGGCTGGGCGTACGTCGGTGTCGATCCGACCGAGATGGGCATCGGCCCGGTGCCGGCGATCCGCGCCTGCGTCGCGAAGGCCGGCCTGTCCGTGCAGCAGATCGACCGCATCGAGATCAACGAGGCCTTCGCCGGCCAGTACCTCGGCTGCGAGAAGGAGCTCGAGCTCGACCGCTCGAAGGTCAACGTGAACGGCGGCGCGATCGCGCTGGGTCACCCGCTGGGCGCGACGGGCACGCGCCTCGTGCTCACGCTCATGCACGAGCTGCGCCGCTCGAAGAAGCGCTACGGCGTCGCGTCGGCCTGCATCGGCGGCGGACAGGGCATCGCCATCCTCGTCGAGAACACGCGCCTCTAGGCGCGGATCCACCGTGAACCCTCTGATCCACACGGGGCCCGACGGCCGTCGCGTCGTCCGGCTGACCCAGGGCAAGCGCGTCCTGTTCCTGTTCAAGGACCACGAGCGCACGGAAGCTCAGCTCGGGAAGCAGCCGCGCCGCGAGGGCGACGTCCTCATGAAGGACGTCGCGCCCGCGGACCTGCTCGACGACGTCAACACGGACGCGATGACGCCGGCGTGGGTGTGCTTCCGGCACCGGCCGGAGGACATCGCGCTCGACGCGTACGCCGGACTCGTGCACAAGGGTGGACCGAAGGACGGACAGCGCGTCTTCCCGACGCGCGCGCTCATCGACGGCGGGTTCGAGGTGATCGTGTCCGGCGCGCGCAAGGGCACCGGCAGCTCGCGCGAGACCGCGCCGCAGTGCGAGAAGTGGTCGGGCATCCACCTCGTGATCGCGCACTCGTTCGCGCCGATCCACGAGCGCAACAACATCAACCTCGGCCAGCTCATGGGCACGTACGCCCAGCTCGAGCGGCTGCAGGCGGGCGAATCGATCCCGCTCGAGGAGTTCACCGGCCGCTACGACCCGGTGACGCGCGCGATCCTCGAGGCCGGCGGGCTGTTCCCGTTCTCGAGCCTCTACAAGGCCGGGAAGGTCTCCGTGCCGACGCCGTCGACGGGCCGCCGTCCGATGACGATGGCCGAGAAGATCATCGCGAGCCACATCGTCGGCGCGGAAGGTCGCGCGGCGTTCGTGAAGCCCGGCGACCTGTGCCTGGCCAGGGTCGACGGCGGCTACAGCCACGAGTTCACGACGGCGCAGGTCCACTACTTCCTCCAGCAGGAGTACGGCGCGAACTACACGCTGCCGAACCCCGCGAAGTTCGCCGTGTTCGAGGACCACCTGCTCTACGCCGACGGCGTGGCGAAGATGGCGCCGTTCTCCCCGCAGATCCAGACGCTGCGCGACCTGCAGCGCGAGTTCCAGCGCCACACCGGCGTGCGCGACTTCTCGGCGCGGAACGGCATCTCGCCCGGCATCTGCCACCAGGTCGCGCGCGAGCAGTTCGTCGACCCGGGCGACTTCATCCAGGCGACCGACAGCCACACCTGCATGGGCGGCGGGAACAACGCGCTCACGTGGGGCGTCGGCGCGACGGAGTACGCCGGGCTCGTCCACGCGGGCTTCACGTTCGTCTCGGTGCCGGAGTCGATCCGCTTCGAGCTGCGCGGGCGCCTCAAGGACGGCGTCACGGCCAAGGACCTGATCCTGCACATCCTGGCGACGTTCGCGGTTCGCGAGGACACGCTCGACCGCGTGATGGAGTTCGGCGGGCCCGGGCTCGCGTCGCTGTCGATGGACGAGCGCGCGACCCTGTGCAACATGGCCACGGAATGCAGCGCGAAGTCGGGCATCTGCGAGGCCGACGACGTGGCCCTGGACTGGCTCGTCGCGCGCCGTCCGGGCGTCGAACGCGCGGCGCTGCGCGCCCGATGCGTGGCGCCCGACGCGGGAGCGCACTACGACGGCGGCGTGCACGCGATCGACCTCGGCACGATCGAACCGATGGTCGCCGAGCCGGGCGACCCGACGTACGGCAAGAACGTCGCCGCGCTGCCCGACGTCGCGATCGACATCGCCTATGCCGGTTCGTGCACGGCCGGCAAGGAGCACGACCTCGACTTCTACGCGCAGGTCCTCTCCGAAGCCGTCGAGGCCGGACGCCGCGTCGCGCCGAAGGTGAAGATGTTCATCCAGTTCGGCAGCGAGTCCGTGCGCGAGTACGCGCGCGGCAAGGGCTACCTGGAGGTCTTCCAGAAGGCCGGCGTGACCGTCATCGAACCCGGTTGCGGCGCGTGCATCGGCTGCGGTCCCGGCGTGTCCGACACGAAGGACCAGGTCACCGTCAGCGCGATCAACCGCAACTTCGCCGGACGCAGCGGTCCGGGCCGCCTCTACCTCGCTTCACCCCTGACGGTCGCAGCCAGCGCCGTCGAGGGCCGCATCGTCCGCTACGCGCCCGGAATGTTCCGGCGCGCCGCCGCCACCGTTTCGCCCAGGTTGAAGTCATGACCGAGTACGACATCGCAGTGATCGCCGGCGACGGCATCGGCCCCGAAGTCACGCGCGAGGCCCTGAAGGTGCTCGATGCCGCGGCCTCGATCTACGGCTTCAAGACGCGACGCACGGCGTACCCGTTCGGCACCGAGCACTGGCTCCGCACGAACGAGATCTTCCCCGAGTCCGCGTTCAGCGAGATCAAGGGCAAGCAGGCCATCTACCTGGGCGCCATCGGCGACCCGCGCGCTCCGGTCGGGCTCATCGAGTACGGCGTGATCGCGAAGATGCGCTTCGAGCTCGACCTGTACGTGAACCTCCGCCCGGTGCGCTGCTACGACGACCGCATGTCGCCGCTCAAGGGCAAGGGCCCGAACGAGATCGACATGGTCTTCGTGCGCGAGAACACCGAGGGCGCCTACACCGGCTCCTACGGCTACGCGCACAAGAACCTGCCGATCGAGGTGGCGACGCAGGTCATGGTCTACACGCGCGCCGGCACCGAGCGCGTGATCCGCTACGCCTTCGAGCTCGCGCGCAGCCGCAACAAGCGCAAGAAGGTCACGATGATCGACAAGGCCAACGCGCTGCGCGCGCAGGACCTGTGGACGCGCACCTTCGCCGAGGTCGCGAAGGAGTACCCCGACATCGAGGCCGACCACGCCTACATCGACGCGGCCTGCATGTGGATGATCAAGAACCCCGAGTGGTTCGACGTCGCGGTCACCACGAACCTCTTCGGCGACATCATCACGGACCTCGGCGCGATGATCCAAGGCGGCATGGGCATCGCCGCGTCGGGCAACATCCACCCGGGGAAGATCTCGCTGTTCGAGCCCATCCACGGCTCGGCGCCCAAGTACGCGAACCAGAACAAGGCCTGCCCGGTCGCGGCGATCCTCGCGGCGGGGATGATGTGCGACTACCTGGGCGAGAAGACGGCTGGCGCGGCGATCGAGAACACCGTGATCGACCTGGTGCGCTCGGGCCGCATCAAGGGCGTGAACACGGGCGACCACCCGACGGACCAGGTCGGGGACATGGTCGTCGGCGAGCTGAAGAAGGTCCTGGCGAAGGTCTGAGGAGCCCGCGCGCGTCCAGCTTCCGGACGCGGTGCGGCGCGCGCCCCGCGCGGGTGAGCCGCCGGGCGCGCAAGCCCGCGACGCGCGCGCGCTTTTTCGGCGTGCGCGGGTTGCCGGATTTCAGGATCCCGTCGACGATCGGTCGATGATCCGGCCCGTGCGCCGTCCCTGGCAGGGGCGTCGGGCATCCAGCGTCGCGAGGAGAAGCATGTTCCAAAGAGTCTTGGCGGCCGTGGCAGCGGCCGTCCTGTGTTCCGTCGCGGGCGCGCAGACGACGGATCGTCTGGCGCACCTCGGGGAGTTCGCCCCGGGGACGGTGAGCGTCACGAAGACGGGCAGCGTCTACGAGCTGCGCTTCACGGGCGACGAGACCATCCGCTACACGATCGACGTCGGGGATGCGACGGTCGCTCACGGCGGATTGCGCGTCTACGAGGCCTCGAGCGACTCCTGGCCGCTGTGGGAAGGCGGCGTCGGCTACCGCGACGGCCTGGGCAACGCGCTCGGCCCGCTGTGGCTGGCGCAGTACACGACTCTCACCGCCCAGTCGATGACGTCGAACTCGGTCGTGCTCGACTACGCCGATGCGATCCCGGCGCCGGATTCCACGACGCTCTACCGACGGCACACGTTCACGCTCCGCGGCAAGACGCTGAGCATCCACGTCGAGGACCTGTTCTCGCGCCGGCAGTGGGCGCGGAACTACTGCGGCTTGCTGGTCGGGCGCACGAACGCGACCGAGGCGCCGAAGTACGTGCTGATCCAGGGCGCGTTGATGTCGCCGCCGACGCAGTTCCGCAACGGGGCGCAGCGCTGGTACATGACGAACTCGCTCGATCTGTTCCAGAGCAACTCGGCCGCCTGGACGCTCGCGATCCAGGGTCACCTCTCCGACGCGTCGACGTCGTTCAAGTACAACCTCGACACGTTCAACCAGTACAAGCGGCAGAGCAACGGGATGATCTCGGGCTCGCTGAACGACACGCTGGTCGTCACGGTGTCGAGCCGCATGCGCGACACGCTGGTGATGCCGACCACGCCGATCTCGCCCTACCGTCCGCTGCTCGAGGGGCGCACGATGGCGATCCTGCCGGGCACGAACTGGGCCGACTACGGCACGCTGTGGAACCTCTACGACCAGTGGGGGATGCAGGACATCGCGGCGTACTACTTCATCGACTGGACCGATCCCTCGCGCAACGATCCGCCGCTCACGCCCGGCTCGAACTTCGCCCAGAACGCGGGCCCCGACTGGTGGCCGGCGCGCAGCCCGGCGACCTTCGAGAGCAGCGTGACCGCCGCCCGCGCGAAGGGCTTCCTGCTCGGCGCCTACATGGCGTTCAACGAGCTGCCGCCCACGTCGCCGCTGTACTCCGCGAGCCTCGCGCAGCGCGCGCAGACCGACACGGGCTTGATCAAGAAGGGCCTGCAGACCGGCTTCGATTCCATGGCGATCTCGGCCTGCCTCGAGCACGCCGTGCGCGAGGCGACGCTGGTCGAGGACGACTACGGCCTCAACATGGCGTACCTCGACATCCAGAGCTACGCCGGCCCCTCGGGCGGCGCCGACGGCGACCACATCGACCAGAGGCACACGTCGCGCTGGGCGCGCACGCTGAAGCGCGCGATCTCGGACCAGAAGACGTGGATGCGCCGGATGACGGACATCTACGAGGGCCCGCTCACCGGCGAAGGCTCCATCTCGTCGGGCCCGTCGAGCCACGAGTGGCTCTGGGCCGGCTACTGCGACAGCGTCCAGCGCTGCATCAACACGGGCAGCGGCGTGACCGCGTCGGACGCGCCCGCGGGCGATCCGGCGGCGCCGACCAACTGGCCGGTCGTGCCCGAGTTCGAGCTGCGCGTCATGTCGCGCGTCCAGACGAACCACGGCAACGGCTTCCCCGGCCGCTTCTTCGGCCGCAGCGACGGCGCGGGGATCGTCAACACGACGACGGGGCAGACGATCCTGCCGATGACGGACCGCGCGCTCGACCGCTACCGCGCGTACGAGATCACGTACGGCAAGTCGTCCTACCTGTTCACGAACGGGCCCTACAACGGCGTCGGGAACTACACGTGGTTCGCCGACATGATCAAGGAGTACTACCTGGTCAACGCGCTGCAGACGCTGGCGTTCGAGAGCCCGGTCAGCACGATCGACTACCTCTACAACGGCACGCTGCAGAGCTTCGACGCGGTCTTCGGCGCCACGTCGACGCTCGACACGTTCCGCGATCCGCGCATCCGCATCGTCTACCAGAACGGGCTGACCGTCTGGGTGAACCACAACGCCGCGAGCTGGACGGTCAGCGCGGGCGGCGTGACGTACACGATCCCCGAGGACGGCTACGTGGCCTGGAAGGCCGCGAGCGGCGGCGGTCCGGCGTTCCGCAGCTTCTCGGCCATCCCGAGCGGCGTCAGCGCGCGCATCGACTACTGCTACGCGCCCGGGCGCTGGGAGTACTTCGACGGCCGCGGCGTCGTGAGCACCTACGCCGGCATCGACACGCAGGGCATCCGGCGCGCGCGGCTCGTGAACTTCGTGACCGGCTCGACGGTGTACGAGACGTCGACGGACCAGATCCAGGTGATCCCGGGCACGCCGCCCGCGCTCGTGGGCGTCGACGTCGTGCCCGCGACGCTGACCCTCTCCGCGGGTGCACGCCAGGGCATCCGCGCGATGGCGCGCTACTCGAACGGCGCGGTCCGCAACGTCACGACGCTGGTGACCTGGTCGACGACGAACCCGAACGTCGCCCGGATCAACCGCGGCGCGGCGCTGAGCGCCACGGGCACCGGGACGGCCAGCGTGCAGTGCACGCCGTTCCAGGGCATCGCCTGCACGCCGGCGACGCTGACCGTGCCCTGATCGACGCGGGCGGAATGGACGGAGGCCGGGGCCCGATCGGGCTCCGGCCTCCGTTCGACCTCGCGGCGACGCGCTACTTCTTGCGCGCGGCCTCGATCTTGGCGACGAGCTCCGGCCCGTCCTTGTCGACGGCCTTCTTGCAGCTCTTGCAGCACAGGCGGATCAGCTTCGTGCCGTAGAGGACGTTGACGGGCTCGCCCATGCCGCCGAGCTTCTCGCCGCTGACCGGGCAGGTCTCGAGCGGATACGTCGGGAGCTGCGCGTCGATCCAGGCCTTGTCGACCTTGGCCATCGACGCGGCGGGGTCCTTGTCGAAGGCGGACTTGCAGTTCTTGCAGCACAGGCGCACGAGCTTCGTGCCGTACACGACGTCGAAGCCCTCGCCCTTCGCGGTCAGCATCTCGCCCGAGACGGGGCAGGTCGCCAGAGGGTAGCTCGGCTTCTGTGCCGCGATGACGCCGGCGTCGATCTTCGCCAGCACGGCGGCCTTGTCCTTCTCCGCGGCGGCCTTGCAGTCGGCGCAGCACAGGCGCACGAGGCGTCCGTCGATCACGACGTCGATGGCCTTGGCGTCGAGCTTCTCGCCGCTGACGACGCACGTGTCGAGCGGGTAGGACGGCTTCTGCGCGCGGATGACTTCGGCGTCGGCAGGCGCGGCGGTCGGGGTCGCTTGGGCTTTCGCGCCGGCCTTCTCGGCCTGGGCTCCGGGGAGTGCGGCACCGAGCGCGACGGTCGCGGCCAGGGCGATGGCGATCAGGATCTTCATGGTTCGATCTCCGGGTTGTCGGACCCCGACAGAGTACGGATCGGGCGGTGCGAACGGGAATCCCGCCGCGATCGGAGCCGCTCGGCGCCCGCCGCGCCGTCCGCCAGCACTGCCCGCCGGCGCCGTCCATCGGCGGCTTGCGACCGCGCGCGCCGCCCACGAGGATCGGCGCGCGATGACCGCCCCGCTGCCCGCCGACAGGTACCGCGCCGGGGCGTTCGGGCGCCCGATCCGGCGCGCGGCCCGGCTCGCGCGCGGCGTGGCGGCCACCGTGCTGCTCTCGGCGGTCTGGGCCGGCGGCATACCGTTCCACCTTGGACGCGAGCGCTCGGCGGACTGGCGCGTCCGCTGCTTCCGCGCCTGGGGCCGATCGATGTGCCGCATCGGCGGTGTGCACGTCGACGTGGTGGGCGCGCCGCCGAGCGAGCCGTGCGTGCTGGTCACGAACCACGTCGGCTACGCGGACATCCTCGTGCTCGCGTCGGTGCTCGAAGGGCCGGCGTTCGTCTCGATGCACGAGATCCGCAGTTGGCCGCTCGTGGGCTTCATGGCCTCGCGGATGGGCACGATCTTCATCGACCGCGCGAACAAGCGCGCGATCCCTGAGGTCAACGCGGCGATCGCCAGCGCGCTGGAACGCGGTCACGTCGTCGTCCTCTTCGCCGAGGGCGCCAACTCGGACGGCCGTTTCGTGCGGCCGTTCCGCGCGCCGCTGCTCGATCCCGCCGCGCGGCTCGGGGCGCCGTGCGCGTGGGCGACGATGCGCTACGAGGTGCTGCCCGGCGATCCGCCGGCGTCGCGGTCGGTGTGCTGGTACGAGGAGCCGATCCTCACGCAGGCGCTGCGCTTCCTCGCGCTCGAGCGGATCCACGCTCGCGTCGTGTTCGGCGACGGAGTCGTGCGCAGCGCGGACCGCAAGCAGCTGGCCGCCGACCTGCACGCGCGCGTCGTCTCGCGCTTCGTGCCGATGGACTGAGATCCGCGCCGCAGCGCGGCCCGCGCGCGGCCGCGCCCTACTTCTCCGCGCCCGCCTTGGGCGGCGCGAACGTGTGGTCGAGCAGGTACGAGGCGTCGCCGGACTCCGTGCGCACGCGCAGGACGCCGCGGATGCGCGGCACGTCCTCGGGCGCCTTGCGCTCGAACTCGAAGCCGGCGCGCAGCGTGGCGCCGTTCTTCCCGGCGTCGACGGAGTGGCTCGCGAGCTTCACGGGCTCGACGTCCAGCGGGAAGTACTCGAGTTCCTTCGCGCCCGGGACCACGAGCGTCAGGCGCGGCTCGGCCTCGGTGCCGGACCAGGTCGCGCGCGCCTTCGCGAGCTCGGACCAGGGCTTCGGCAGCTTCGCGCGCGCCGCGGCGAAGACCGCGTCGTTGGCCGGCTTCTCCGCGTCGGCGACGGCGATCTCGACCGACGCCTTGCCGCTGCCCGGCACGCACAGGTCCGTGCACACGAGCCAGCTCGCGTCGACCTCGATCGTCACCTTCGTGCCCGGCTTCGCGTCGGCGGGCACGGCGACGTCGGCCAGGAGCACCAGCTCGCGCTCGAACACGAACGTCGTGATGTCGCCCGGATCCTCGCGGCGCTCGGGCGCGGGGAAGCGCGGGGCCGCGACCTTCCACCCGCTCGGCGCCGTGAACTTCGCGCGCGTCGCCAGGCCCGAGTCGCCCGGATTCTCCCAGTAGATGTGCCACTTCGGCGTGATCGTGTAGCGCACCGCGAGCGTCGCGGTCCCGCCCGGCTTCACGGCCTCGCGGTCGGCGAGCAGCGCGGCGTGCACCAGCTTGTTGCCGTCGGGCAGGTCGTCGTCCTGCGGCGGGAACGCGGCGGCGGCCAGGAGGACGACGGGGGAGAGGAGTAGGAGGAGGTTCATGGCTGGATCCTGCGGGCTGCGGACGTCGCGCCGATCGTAGCAGCGAGTTCGCGCCGATCTCGCCGCGGATGCGGGATCGAACCGGGATCGAACCGGCGGGCCCGGTTCCGCGCGAGAAACGTGCACGGACCTCCGTGTCGGGCGCGCGCGCGATGCTCGCGAGCCCCGCCGCTTCCCCGATGGCCGACCCGTTCCTCGCGAAGTGCCCGGACAGCTCGCGCCGGCCGGCGCGGTCCGCGTCCGGGCGATGTTCGGCGGCCTGCGCCGGGACCTGCTGCCCGAGGTCGTCCGCGCGAACTTGCGCGAGCGCGCCGGGCTCTGAACCGGGCGCGCGCTATCCTCCTCGCCCCGATGTCCGCCCGCCGCCGCTTCAGCGTGATCCGCGACCCCGTGCACGGTGACGTGCACCTCAGCCACGAGGAGATGCGCGTCCTCGACACGCCCGAGATGCAGCGGCTGCGCGGCGTGAAGCAGCTCGGCACGGCGTTCCTCGTGTTCCCGGGCGCCTTGCACACGCGCTTCGACCACTCGATCGGGTCGCTCTACATGGCGCAGGCCGTGATCGACGCGGTGAACCGCAACTTCGAGCTCGATCCGGCGGCCAGCGTCGCGATCGGCGACGAGGAAGCGCGCGTCATCCGCATCGCGGCGCTCGTGCACGACGTGACGCACGTGCCGTTCGGCCACAGCATCGAGGACCAGGACGGAATCTTCGGGCGCCACGACCTGCCGCACCGGTTCCAGGGGATGCTCGGCGCGCGCACGGCGCTCGGGAAGGTGCTGCGCGAGCTGGGCGTCGTCGAGGACGTGCTGGCGATCCTCGAGGCGTCGGAGCGCAGGGCACAAGTCCCGCCGTACTGGCGCCAGATCGTGGGCGGCACGCTGGCGTCGGACATCCTCGACTACCTCGCGCGCGACGCGTACTTCACCGGTCTCCGCCTGGCGATCGACCCGCGCGTCACGGGCTACCTGAAGGTCGATCGCGCGACGCAGAACCTGTACGTCGACCTGGCCAAGCACGACCTCCTGCGCGAGGACATCCTGTCCGAGGTCGTGCGCCTGCTCGAGGCGCGCTACCACTTCTCCGAGCGCGTCTACTACCACCACGCGAAGGTCGCGGCCGGCGCGCTGATCGCGCGCGCCGTCGAGACCGCGCTGGCCTGCGGCGCCGCGAAGGAGGAGGACTTCTACGCGCAGACCGACGCGTCGGTGCTCGACCTGCTCGAGCGTTCGGTCGAGAAATCGCCGCGTCCAGCGCGAGAGCGGGTGCGCGACCTCGTGGGGCGATTCCGCGCGCGCCGGCTGCCGAAGCGTGCCTGCGTCTTCCCGGCCTACGAGAACGCCGCGCACCAGGAGTCGCTGGTCGCGCGGTTCTTCGCGCCCGGCGGCGCGCAGGCCAGAGCCGAGCTGGAGGCGCGCATCGCCGACCTCGCCCGTTTCGCGACGGGCCGCGCGGTGGACGTGATCGTGTACTGCCCCGCGCGCTCGATGCAGCTCAAGGAAGCGCGCATGCACGTCCGCTGGCCGGGCGTCCCGGGAGTGGCGCCGCTGTCGCAGTTCCAGGCACGCGTGCCGCGGCTCGGCGACCTCGAGGCGAGCTACCGGAACCTGTGGAAGTTCTACGTGTTCGCCGACGCGCCGGCCGACGTCCTGCCGCGCGTGACGGAGATCGCGGCGGCCGAGCTCGCGCCGGCGGTCAACGCGTACAAGCCGCGCGCGGAGTGACGCGACTTCACGCGAACCACGCGCCCTGGAAGAGCAGGTCGGCGCTCTCCGGGGCGCTCGCCTGCATGGAGAATCCATGGAACGCGCCGGGTGCCTTCGTGGAGGAGGGGCGGATCCCCATCCACGCCGACTCGTGCGAGCGGGCGATCCGACCGTTCGACGACCGCAAGAAAGGGCTCCTTGCGGGCAGCGAGCACGGCGTCGAGGACGGGCGACGGCCGCCACCGGTGATCGACAGGCGGCGAGAAGCTCTCGTCGACGGACCTCGAGCCACGGCGCGCGGAGATTCGGGGTGCGACGAGACGGCTCCGGCGCAGTAGAACGGGGACATGAGCCCCACAGGGACCGAGCCGGATTTCTGTCGAGCGCTGCTGTCCGCGGTGGTGTGCGCGGGGATCACGCTGCTTCCGATGGCGTGCAGCGGACCTGCACACTCACCCGACGCGCCAGCCTCGTCGAACGAAGTCCCGGACTACTTCGTCGGCGTGGGTGGTCGAGGCCTGAAGGGCGACCCCTTCGCGACCGTCATCGGTACGAAGCTCAAGCTCACGGACATCAGCGAGGTCTCGTTCTCCACGCGACCGGAGGTGCTGCTGGGCGGCTTCGACTCCCCGGAATGGCGCCTGCCCTTCACGTTCGACGGCCCGGTGAACCAGTACGGGTTCGCGTGGTACGGCGGCGGTGGCCTCGCCTACAACATGGACGATCTCGGCCAGACCGACGCGATGGTGACGGGCGGCATCAACATCCCGTTCAGCGAGCGGTGGGTCCTGAACCTGCAGATCAACTACATGTGGCAGCACGCCATCGACGACCTGGATGGCGAGTTCATCGCCACCCTGAACTACGGCTTCTAGTCCGTCTGGGGCTCTCGACCGGCGCGGACATCTCCCGCCGCGGTCAACGCGTACAAGCCACGCGCGGAGTGACGCGGCTTCACGAGAACCACTGGACGACGAGCGAGTTCGACAGGTTGAACGTGCTCGCCGTGCAGAACGCCGCCGCGTTGCGATACCAGGCCTGGTAGATGCGCGTTGCGCCGGCCGGGATCGCGCCGCGCACGGAGAGGTCCGGATCGCCCGGCGCCGGCCAGGCGGCGACGCCCGCGCTGCTCGTCACGACGCCGAGCCGGATCACGGTGCCGGCGGCGCAGCGCAGTCCGTCGCCGAACACCTGGATGCCGCCCGTCGGGAGCGCCGTGCCCTGGAAGAGCAGGCACGAGGTCGTCGGCGGCAGCCGTGTCGCCTCGAAGCGGAACGTGTCGGCCGAGACGCTCGGCACGCCGCGGCTGTCGAGCGTCGCGCCGCCCGTGCCGAACGAGTTGTTGCAGCCGCCGGTGCCGACGCTCGGGTTGTTGCACGGACAGAGCGAGGCCGAGCCCGAGCACCCGAGCGCGTCGAAGTCGCGGCGCAGCACCGTGATCGAGGCCGACTCGCCCGCGTTCGCGCCCATCGCGACGTACAGGAACTCGCCGGTGCGATCGAAATCGAAACCGCCGCCGCGGACGTGCGGCACGTACGGCGCGATGCTCGCGTCGTCCTGCACGATGCCGGTCGCGAGGTTCACCTCGCTGATCACGCCGGTCTCCTCGAAGAGCACGTACGGGTGGTTCGTCAGCGGGTCGAAGGCCACGTCCACCGCGCGCGAGTTCGTGCCGACGATCGGCACCGACTGCAAGACGAGGCCCGTGGCCGGGTCGATGCGGCGCAATGTCGATCCGCCGCCGAGCGCCGTGCCGGTCACGATCCACAGGTCGCCGTCGAGGTCGTAATCCGCGCCCATCGCGCCGACGCCGGTCCCGTAGTCGTCGAGCAGCGCCCCGGCCTGCGTCACGCGGCCGCCTTCGTTCTCGTTGATCGAGCTCAGGACGACGAGCGAGGCGTTGAAGATCCCGTTCGCGATGGCCAGGCCCTCGGCCCCCTGGTCGAGGCCCGGGATCGCGAGGGGCTCGAAGCTCGACAGCACGGCGCCGCTCGTCGGCGAGATCTCGAAGACCCTCCCGTGCGTCGAGCCGTCCGACACCCAGAGCCCCCCGAACAGGCCCTGGAACGACACGTCCCCGAAGGACTGGAACTGCGCCGCGGACACGTCGATCGTCGCGTGGGGCTGGAGTCGCAGCTCCTGGGCGCGGAGCGGGCCGGCGACGAGGATCGGCAGGACGGGCAAGAGGACGAGGCTCGGGAGGTTCCGCATGGCGTGCGCGGCCCGGGACGAGGTCCGAGGCCTGCCCTCGATCTGTCCGACGACGCGCCGGGTCTTTCTCGCGCTCGCGGATTCCCCGGCGACCGGCCCCATTCCCGGCTGTCCGCCACATTTTCGCGAGGAGCCGTGCAGCGGTCGGCGCCCCCGGGACAATGCCGGGCCAGGAGAAGAACATGCACGGATCCCCGCGTCGCACGCCTGCCCGGCCCTCGTTCGTCCTCGCCCTCGCGCTGCCCGTCCTCGTCCACGGCGCGCTCGCCCGACCCGCGCGCGGACAGGTCAGCTCGACCGTGCGCGCCAGCGTGGACTCGAACGGCGCGCAGGGGGCCGGCGGAGTCGGCCAACTCGACGTGTCCGCGGACGGCCGCTACGTGGTGTTCACCACGGCCGCGCCGAACCTGGTGCCGGCGGGGAGCACCGGTCAGGTGCTGCGGCGCGACCTGCAGACGGGCGAGACGATCCTCGTCAGCGCCGGTCCGGGCGGCGTACCGGCCTCGACCGGCTGCGAGCTGCCGTGCGTGTCGGCCGACGGCCGCTGGGTCGCGTTCACGAGCGGAGCGACGAACCTCGGGGTTCCCGACACGAACAACCTGCGCGACATCTACCTCCACGACTGCGAGACGGGCGCGAACTACCTGGCGAGCGGCTCGCCCGGCCTCGGGCCGATCAACGGCCTCAGCACGAACTCGCGCATCTCCGCCGACGGGCGCTTCGTCGCCTTCGAGAGCCCGTTCACGAACCTCGACCCGCGCGACACGAACGGCATGGTGGACGTCTACGTGTACGACCGCGTGGCGGGCACGACGGAGCTCGTGAGCCTCGCGCAGGACGGCACGCTCGGCGACGTGGGCGCATCGCGACCGTCCATCTCCGCCGACGGACGCTACGTGGCGTTCTCCACGTCCTCGACCACGTTCCATCCGGCCGACGTGAACGGGCTCTCCGACGTGTACGTCAAGGATCGCGTCACGGGCCTGCTGACGCTGGTGAGCGCGCGGCCCGAGGGGATCCCGGGGAACGGGAACAGCTCGCGGCCGTCGATCTCGGGCGACGGCCGCTTCGTGGCGTTCGAGTCGAACTCCACGGACCTCGGCCCGCCCGACAGCCCGACGTACGTCACGATCGACGTGTTCGTGCGCGACGTGCTCAACGGGACGACGACCCTCGTCGATCGCACCGTCTCGGGCGCTCCGACGATCAGCCAGAGCGAGCGGCCGCGCATCAGCGCCGACGGGCGCTTCGTGGCTTTCGAGAGCGACAACCAGGACCTCGTGGTCGCCGACACGAACGGCGCGCGCGACGTCTTCCTGTTCGACCGTTCGCGCGAGACGACCGTGCGCGTCAGCGTGTCGAGCGCCGACCAGCAGGCGGGCGGTCCGCTGCTCTACTCCGGCAGCCCGGCGATCTCCGGCGACGGCACGCGCGTCGCCTTCCTGAGCTCGGCGATCAACCTCGTCGAGGGCGACACGAACGGGGCGATCGACGCCTTCGTGCGCACGTCACCGGCGACGGTCGGCACCGCGTACTGCGCCGGCGACGGCAGCGCGACCGCGTGCCCATGCGGCAACTTCGGCTCGCTCGGGAGCGGCTGCGCGAGCTCGATCTCGGCGCAGGGCGGCCACCTCTTCGCGATCGGTACGCCGAGCGTGTCCGCCGACTCGCTCGTGCTGCGCGGCGAGGGGATGTCGCAGTCGTTCGCGACGTACTTCCAGGGGACGGCGCAGACGGACGGCGGCCTCGGGCTCGTCTTCGGCGACGGTCTCGTGTGCGCTGGAGGCACGGTGATCCGGCTCGGCGCGAAGCTCTCGCCCGGCGGCATCTCGAGCTATCCCGCGGTGGGCGACCAGCCGGTCTCGGTCCGCGGCCAGATCCCCGTCGGCGGCGGGGTCACGCGCGCCTACCAGGGCTGGTACCGCAGTGCGGCTCCGTTCTGCACGCCCTCCACGTTCAACTTCACCAACGGAATCCTCGTCGCCTGGCAACCGTGATCGAGCACGGAGGAACAACGATGCAATCCCACGTCCACCGTCGCCTGGGCTGTGCCGTCGCGGCCGCCTCTCTCGCCTTCGCAGCCCACGGGCAGAGCCCGCGCTGGGCCCCGGGTTTCGCCAACACGGCCGCGAGCGTCGGCATCTCCGAGGTCGCGGCGTTCGACGCCGGACTCGGCGAACGGCTCTACGTGTGCAGCTTCGACCAGTACGCGCTGTCGAATCCGCCGATGCTCCGACGTCACGACGGCGTGGTGTGGGACGACTTCCACGTCGGCCTCGACGGGCGCGCGTTCGCCTCCGCCGTGTGGAACGACGGCACGGGAGCCGCGCTGTACCTCGCGGGCGCGTTCACGCAGGTCGACGGCGTCGCTGCGAGCCACGTCGCGCGCTTCGACGGCACGAGCTTCACGCCGCTCGGCAGCGGGCTGTCCGGGGACGCGACCGCGCTCGCCGTGCACGACGGCGGCAGCGGCGCCGCGCTCTACGCCGTGGGGAACTTCGCGTCGGCCGGCGGCAACGCGACGAACGGCGTGGCGCGCTGGGACGGCGCGAGCTGGTCCGCGGTCCCGGGCCTGGGCGGCCTGCCGCTCGACGCCGTGTCGTTCGACGACGGCAGCGGCCCCGCGCTGTACGTCGCGGGCGACCTGCTCGGTCCCGGCGGTACGGCGCCCAACGTGGCCCGCTGGAACGGTTCGAGCTGGACCTACATGCCGTTCCTCGAGAACGGCCAGGCCACCGCGCTGTGCGTGCACGACGACGGCAGCGGTCCGGCGCTCTACGCCGCCAACTCGACCTCCAGCTCGTTCAACCAGGTCGTGCGCTGGAACGGCACGTTCTGGACGACCGTCGGCCCGGTCTTCAACGGACGGATCCACGACCTCGCCTCGAGCTCGGTCGGAGGACCGGGGCTCGTGGCGATCGGCGAGTTCACCGCGGTCGGAACGTCCACGATCCGCGCCGCGGCGCGCTGGAACTCGACGCAGTGGAGCGCGATCTCGAGCTCCTTCACGCCCAGCGTGTGCAACCCGACCGCGTTCTCGATCACGGACTTCCACCCCGCGGGCGGCGGGACGCAGCTCGTGCTCGGCGGCTGCTTCTCGGGCGGCGGGCCGATCTGGACGCTCGGGCCGTTCGCGTGGGACGGGACGCGCACGAGCAGTCTCCCGGGCGGCAACGGACTCAACTCGTCCGTGGACGCCCAGCTCGCGTTCGACGACGGCTCCGGCGAGGCGCTCTACGCGGCGGGTTCGTTCACGCGCGCGGGGAGCACGGCCGCGAGCCACGTCGCGCGCTGGAACGGCGCGGCCTGGTCGCCGCTCGGCGCGGGGCTCCCGGGCGGTGCTCGTGCGCTCGTGCTGCACGACGACGGCGGCGGCGCGCGCCTCCACGCCGGCGGCGACTTCGGCGTGCGCCGCTGGGACGGCGCGGCCTGGACGGCGGTCGGGACCGGACTCCTCGGATCGCTGGTGCTCGACCTCGCGAGCTTCGACGACGGTTCGGGCGCGAGGCTCCACGCCGCGACGGCCACGTTCGACAGCCAGCTCGACGAGTACGTGTTCCGCGTGGCACGCCTGGACGGAGGGGCGTGGACGGACGTCGGCGACGCGTTCGACGACGCGGTGCTCGCGCTGGCCGTGCACGATTCCGGCAGCGGGCCCGAGCTGTACGCGGGTGGTGCGTTCACGCACTGCGGCGCGGCGGCGATCCCGCGGCTCGCCGTCTGGCGCGCCGGTGCGTGGACGTCGCTCGGCTCCGGCCCCGACGGCACGGTGGAGAGCCTCTTGTCGTTCGACGACGGCGGCGGACCGGCGCTCGTCGCCGGCGGGGACTTCACGCACGCGGGCCCGATCGCGGCGGCGGGCATCGCGCGCTTCGCCAACGCGGGTTGGTCGGCCTTCGGCGCGGGGCTCGGCGCATCCGTGCGCGCGCTGCACGCGCACGACGACGGCTCCGGCCCGGCTCTCTACGCGGCCGGTTCCTTCGCGGCCGCGACCCCGGGCGGGATCGCGAACCGCATCGCGCGCTGGAACGGCGTCGCGTGGGCTCCGCTCGACACGGGGATCGAGGACTCGGGCGCCGACGTCGCGTCGCTCGCGACGTTCCGTTCGAGCTGGAGCAGCGCGCCCGTCCTGTACGCCGGCGGCTTCTTCGGCCGCGCGGGCGGACGACTGAGCGCGCACCTCGCCGCGTGGGGCGGCGCGCACGACGGCATCGCGACCTGCTTCGGCGACGGCGTCGCGACCGCGTGCCCGTGCGGCAACGCGAGCCCCGTCGGCGCGGGCGTCGGCTGCCGGAACTCCACCGGCCGCGGCAGCCGACTGCGGTCGGACGGCGAGGCCAGCGTGACCGCGGACACGTTCGTGCTGCTCGGCTCCGACATGCCGGCCAACTCCTACGTGACCTACTTCCAGGGCTCGCTCGCCGCGGCGTTCGGCGCCGGCATCCCGTTCGACGACGGCCTGCGCTGCGTCGGCGGGAACACGCTGCGCATCGCCAGCGTGCAGAACCAGCTCGGCGCGTCGTTCGTGCCGAACAACCAGCTGCCCACGGCGATCTCGGTGCGCGGGCTCGTGCCCCCGATCGGCGGCACGCGCGTCTATCAGGCGCGCCACCGCGACGTCGCGGGACCGTGCGGATCGCACGTGAACCTGACGAACGCGGTGATCGTGACCTGGGGCTTGTGACGGATCGCGCCCCGTCCCGCGCGGGCGGGGCGCTCGCTCGCGGATCGCGCCGCGTGCCGGGAATCGAGGCGGAGAACGTGCGGCGTGGCGGCTAGACTCCGCGCCCCCGCCTCGCACCGGAGATCGATTCGATGCTCGCACCGTTCCTCGCCTTCACCCTCGCACTGACCTCCGCACCGCGCCTCCAGGACGGAGCGCCGGCCCCCGACGAAGCGGGCGTGGATCCGGTCGAGTGGGTGGTCGGGCCGGGCGAGGGCAAGCTCGGCGACCGCGCCACCGTCGCCGTGCCCGAGGGCTTCCGCTTCACGGGGGCGAAGGGCGCGCAGCTCCTGCTCGAGGCGATGGAGAACCCGACGTCGGGCAGCGAGCTCGGGCTCCTGGCCTACGAATCGGAGCAGGCGGGGCAGAGCTGGTTCGTCGTCTTCGAGTTCTCCGACTCCGGCTACGTGAAGGACGAGGACCGCGACGACCTCGACGCCGGCGCGCTCATGGAGACGATGCGCGCGGGCAACGAGCACGGGAACGAGCTGCGCAAGCAGCGCGGCTGGGAGACGATCGAGCTCGTCGGCTGGAAGCGCGAACCGTTCTACGACCCGCGCACGCAGAACCTCACGTGGGCGACGCTCGCGCGGTCCGCCAGCGGGGGCGAGAGCGTGAACTGGTCCGTGCGCGTGCTCGGGCGCGAGGGCGTGATGAACATCGACCTCGTGCTCGGGCCGGAGACGCTCGACGCGGCGTTGCCGGCGTTCGAGAAGGTGATCGACTCGTTCCAGTACGTCGACGGTCAGCGCTACGCGCAGTTCACGGCCGGCGACAAGATCGCGGAGTACGGGCTCGCGGCGCTCGTCGTCGGCGGCGGCGCCGCGATCGCGGCGAAGACGGGGCTGCTCGGCAAGCTCATGAAGCCGATCCTGCTCGGCCTCGCCGCCATCGCCGCGTTCGCCAAGAGGATCTGGGCCTGGTTCACCGGGCGCAGCCGCACCGAAGAGCGCGACGCCGAGCCGAGCTGACGCCGGCGCGCATGGAGGAACTGGCCGAGCTCGTCGCGGTCCTCGTCGGGCTGCACGCCGCGCTCGGGCTCCACTGGTTCCCGCGGTCGGCGTACGTGTTCCGCGCGCTCGTCGGCGCGCGGGTCCGCGCCCTGCCCGCGTCGATCGCGTGGGGGAGCGATCGCATGGCGCTCTTCTTCGGCCCGCCGCTGCCGGGGACGGGGCGCTTCCACCTGGTCGAGCTCCATCCGCTCTCGCTCGGGCGCGACGCGCTGGTGGCCGCCGTCGCGCAGGACCCGAACCCCGGCGGGCGCACGCCGAAGAGCGGACGGCTCGCGACGTGGGACGAAGCTCGCGCGGCGCGGTCCGAGAGCCGCAAGGTGTACCTCGGGCGCGAACTGCTCGTCGCGGTCGGTTCCGAAGCGCTGGCGCGGCGCATCGCACGCGATCTGCGCCGTTTGGCCGAGCTCGCTCCCGCCGCGCGCGAGCGCGAGATCGCGACGCTGCAGGCGCGCGCCCTGGACGAGTCGCGCGCGCGCGAGCGCGCCGACGCCTGGCAGCGCGAGGTGCGCACGCTGCGCTGGCCGGCCATCGCCACGGCGGCGTTCCTCTTCGTCGCGCTGCCCGCGGTCGGCGCGACGCTCGGACTGGCGATGACTTGGGCCTGGCTGCTCGCGACGGCGCTGGCGCTGCAAGGCTGGAGCGCGTTCGCGTACTTCCGCGCGCACCGCCGCCTGGATCCGGACGAGCGCGGCGAGCGCCTCCAGCGCACGATCACGGTCGCGCTGTCGCCGCTCGAGGCACTGCGGGCGGCGGAGATCCTGGGGCGCGACTCGCTCCACGAGTTCCACCCGTTCGCCGTCGCCGCGGCGCTGCTCCCGCGCGCGGAGTTCGAGCCGTTCGCCGAGCGCGTGCTGCGCGACGCGCTCCATCCGATGCCCGCGCCGATCCCGAGCGACGATCCGCGCGCGATCGCCGCCGAGCGCGAGGCCCGCGAACGGCTGTTGCGCGCGCTCGAGCTCGCCGCGCGCCGCGCCGCCCTGCCCGCGGAACTGGCGACGCGCGCGCCGTCGGCAGACGCGGACGAGCGCTCGTACTGTCCGCGCTGCCTGCGCACGTACACGCTCGAGGCCGGGACGTGTCCGGAGTGCTGGGACCTGCCGCTCGCGCCGCTCCACCCTCCGCGTCCGGCCGGCGTCTGACCCTTTTTCACGGCGCGTACCCGTCGGCGGCCCACGCGCGGAACGGCGCCGGTATCGTGTCCCGACGACCTCGCGGCACCCGACGTGGCGCGAGAGAACCGACCGGAGCCCCACGCATGAACCGTCTTCGTTCCAAGACCGTCCTGATCCCTTCGCTCGCGCTGGCGGCCGTGGCAGCGACGAGCTGGCTGTCGCTGCACGCGGGCGCGAACCCGGTCGACCCCGTCGATCCCAGCGAAGCGGCGATCAAGGCCGCGATGGGGCAGATGAACGACGCGCTCAAGGTGCTCGCCAAGGGCGTGACGGCCGACACGAAGGCGGCGGCGCTCGACGAGCTCACGAAGTTCGAGACCGCCGTGATCGCCGCCAAGGCGCAGGTGCCCGCCTCGGCCGAGAAGGTCGACGAGAAGAAGCGCGCCGCGTTCGTCGCCGACTACCGGAAGACCCTGCTCGAGACGCTGAAGTTCGCCTGCGACGCCGAGGCCGCGATCGCCGACGGCAAGTACAAGGACGCGGAGAAGCTGATCAACAACAAGCTGTCGGCGCAGAAGTCGGCCGGGCACGGGAAGTTCAAGCCCGAGGGGATGTAGGCAGCGGGGCGCGGCCGCACGCGAGCCACGGTGCGGCGTGCGGCGCGATTCGTACTGCGGGCTGCCGGCGTCGCGCTCGGCCGATTCGAGCTCGTCGTCCGGCGACAGCCCCGAGCTGTCCTCCGGCGCGCGATCTCTCCCGAATCAAGTTGGAACGGGCCGATCGTGACGGCGTCGGCCGCTTTCTCAGCCCGCTCGCGAGATCATTGGCGCAGGTCGACGTGTCGGAGCATCCACAGGCTGGATGCGTCCTTACCCGAGCGGACCCGGGCGCACGGTTCCGTCCCTTCCTCTTGCCACGGGGTTCGACGGTGCTCGGCGCCGATCGCTACGTCGGGCAAGCCGTCGCCGTTCACGTCGCCGACGCGCGCGACGGACCTGCGCAGGCCGTTCAGGGCGTCGGCGCGCGCTCCGGGCGCGAGGAGGAGCACGGCGAGGACGGACAGGAACGGGGCCGATGCCTGCATGGCGACCGCTCCACCGCCGTGCGCGACAAGGACTTGGCGACTCGTTGCCGGAAAATCGCGCTCGAAGTGCGACCGCGGCGCGTGTCGGTGCGTCTCTCGATCGGACGGCCCGCACGCAAGAACGCGGGTTGGCGCGCGGGAACGCCACCCCGGAAGTGGGGATCGGTGCGGGCCGTCCGACTCCTCCTCCGTTCGCGCGAGCGAGAGCGCCGGCCTGGACCGACGCGCGCGATCGTGCGTGACAACTCGGATTCGATCGGGAACGAGCCCCGTCCGTGCAGCCCCGTCCGTGCAGTTCCGCCGGAGCGGCCTGAGTGGCCCGATCCGCGCGGCCCGATCCGCGCGGCCCGATCCGCGCGGCCCGATCCGCGCGGCCCGGTCAGCGCGTCCCGCGACCTCGGGCAGCCGCGGCCTGCGCCTTGGACTTGCCGGACACCGTGCGCGCCTGCGCGCGCTTCTGCAGGCCGATGCCGGTGCGAATGCCCTCGGGCGTGCCGCGCGTCGAGCGGCGCGAGGGGCGCCACGGAGCGCGCGGTTCCTCCTCGGGCACCGCTCGCGCGGCGCGCTTCGCGGGCTTCTCCGCGTCGGTCTTCGCGGCGCGCGCGGCGCTGCCGCGTTCCGAGAACCCGGCGCGCTCGAGATCCCGGCCGACTGCGCGCGTCACGCTCGCGAGCACCGCGTCGAAGGCGCGCCGCGCATCGCGGCCGCGCGCGGTGACGAGGATCGTCGGGCGCGACACCAGGACGACCTGGATGCGGCACTCCGTGTCGACGCCGCCGCGCGGGCCGTTGATGTCCACGAAGCGCGCGGTCACGCGCTCGATGTGGCTCGTGTACTTGCCCAGGCGCGCGCCCAGCTTCGCGTGCAGGTACGCCTCGAGCGGCGCGCGGATCGGCACGCCCTGCGTGTGCACGGCGAGCGGCGTCGTGGCGGCGTCCGTGCGGCCGCGCCCCTCGCGGGTCGCGCGCGGGGCATCGGATCCGAGGGGGGCCTTGCGGGATCCGCCGATCTTCGATTTCGCTGCCATGTGCGTGCTCCGAGTGCGTTGGGGGACGAGAAGGGCCTGAGTTCTAGCAGGATCGAGCGCTGCCGCCTGTTCCGATCGCGTTCGATCGTGCGCGAGCGATCACGCGGCGTGAGGGTGGTGCCTCCCGGACTCTCGCGACCGGCTCGATCACCGGATGGGAAGGTCGGAGCTGCTTCGTGGCCGTCAGCGCTTCGAGCCGGCCGCCGTGCTCGGCCGTCGCTTCGCCAGGAAGCGGCCCATCCGCTCCAGCGCCTGCTCGATGATCGGCAGCGACGTCGCGTAGGAGAGGCGCACGTGCGCGTCGACGCCGAACGCCGAGCCGGGCACGATCGCGAGCTCGACCTCCTCGAGCAACTCCTCGCAGAAGCCCGTCGACCCGCGCCCGTCGAGGTACGCCGAAACGTCGGGGAAGGCGTAGAACGCGCCGCGCGGCATCTCGCACGGAAGCCCCAGCGAACGCAGGCCGGCGATGAGGACGTCGCGGCGGCGCTGGAACTCGTCGCACATGCGCTGGACCTCGGGCGGCTCGCTCTTCAGGCCCGCCTCGAACGCGGCCTGCGACACGGCGTTCGGGCAGCCGGTCAGCTGGCTGTGCAGTCGCCCGACGGCGGCGGCGATGTCGGCCGGCGCGGCCAGATAGCCGATGCGGTAGCCCGTCATCGCGAAGGCCTTGCTGGCGCCGTCGATGATCACGGTGCGCGCGCGCATCGCGGGCGAGATCGAGGCCGGGCTGAAGTTCGGCGCGCCGCCGTAGACGAGGCGGCGGTAGATCTCGTCGGTCACGATCCACAGGTCGTGACGCTCGCAGAGGGCGCCGATCGCGCGCACCTCGGCCTCGCTCATCACGTAGCCGGACGGGTTGTTGGGCGAGTTGATCAGGATCCCGCGCGTCTTGGGCGTGATCGCGCGCTCGATCGCGGCCAGGTCGGGGCCCAGGTCCTTCCGCGAGGAGACCTCGACCGGCTTCGCGCCGGCGTAGCGCAGGATCTCGACGTAGCTGACCCAGGCGGGGAGGAGGCACAGGACCTCGTCGCCCGGCTCGATCAGGGAGAGCAGCGCGCCGGACAGGGCGTGCTTCGCGCTGTGGCAGACCGTGATCTCGGCCGGCGTGTAGGCCACGCCGCGGGTCGCGCTGACGTGCTCGGCGATCGCCTTGCGCAGCGAGTTCGTGCCCTCGGCCGGCGTGTAGCGCACCTTGCCGCCGCGGACCGTCGCGACCGCCGCGTCCTGGGCCGCCATCGGCGCCGGGAAGTCCGGCTCGCCGACGGACATGTTCACCACGTCGCGGCCCTTCGCGATCAGGTCCTTGGCACGCGTGTCGAGCGCGATCGTCGTCGAGAGCGCGATGGAACGGACACGGGCGTTGGGGCGCATCCCGAGGATTCTCCGGCCCCCCAGCGGGAGATCAAGGGACGGCGGAAGAAGGGGGGCCCCCGGGCGTCTCGGCGTGGCTTGGAGCGCGATCCAGCGGCCCGAACGCCTTGGACCGCGCCACCCGCGCGAACGTAGGGTATCGAGCTCGCGCACGACCGCCGCCGCCGACACCGCCACCGACACCGACACGGCGCGCCCACGACCCGGACCACGATTCCGCCTCCCGAGACTCCGCCCACGATGAGCCTGAAGTCCCGCCTGTTGCGCATCGCCCTGATCGGGCTCGCCGTCCTCCTCTTCGCGGGCTACTTCGCGTTCTCGACGCTCTTCTTCAACCCGCTCGAGAGCGACCTCGAGGTCGACGTGGCCGCGCTGGCGCCGCGCGACGTCGACTTCTTCGCGGCGCGCGCGAACCTCGAGGACTCGATCGCCACGTTCCCGCGGCTCGAGATCCAGGACCGGCTCGACAAGTCGGCCGGCTGGCAGGCCTGGGTCGGGAGCCCCGAGTACGCCGCGCTCGACAAGGAGATGGGGATCGAGAAGACGCTGGCGAGCCTGCGCGAGGCCGTGAAGCAGATCCCGCTCGGCAAGGAGCCGCAGCAGATCTTCGGCGGACGCGACATCGCGGTCGCGGGCTACTTCCAGGGTCGCGGGCTCCAGAACGCCGACTGGGCCGTGTACGGACGCGCAAATTGGATGGGCAAGCTGGCCGCCGCGGCGCTGTTCCGTCCGACGTGGTTCGGGCTGGCGGACCGCGGGTTGAAGGTCACGATCGACGGCGAGATCGCGGGGGTCGAGGGCGGCGGATTGACGCGCAAGCTCTTCGTCACGCGGATCGCGGACGTCGTGATCGTGGCGACGAAGATCGACCTGGCGAAGGCGGCGCACGACCTGAAGGCGCGCTCGTACACGGACTCCGTCTACCAGAGCGCCGTCTACTTCGACCACGTCGAGCGCGCGGCCGGGCGGTCGCCGGACCGCGACGAACTCGAGGTCGTGCTCGACGTGCCCAAGCTCCTCGCGGCGGTCGCGCTGCCCGAACCGTGGCCGGACACGCGCTCGCAGGACTTCCTCCCGGCGTTCCTGGGCCGTCTGTTCCAGGTGGGATCGCTGAAGACCGCGGCCGGCGTCGTGCAGGCCGGCGAGGGCGCGTCGCTCGACCTCTACAGCGACCTGAACTCGGAGAAGCTGACCACGGACATGCAGCGGATCTACCGCGCGCGCGGCTTCTCGCGCGAGGACCTCTTGAACACGGCGGCGGCGATGGCGCCGGCGGACACGGGGCTCTTCGTGTACCTGCACGCCGGGATCGGCGACCTGCTCAAGCTGGCCAAGGACGCGGCCGAGCCGGCGCTGCGCGCGAACCTCGAGGACACGTTCCGCAACACGGGCAAGTTCCCGACGCTCGACGCGCTGATCGCGCACCTCGACGCCTCGTTCAAGGACCGCGCAGCGATCATCGTGCGGCCCAACGACTACCCCATCGACCCCGAGGGCCCGAAGAACGACGGCACGTCGGTGCCCGCGTGGGCCGTCGTCTTGTGGTCGAAGGACATCGCCAAGATCGTGGACCTGCGCGACACGATCGGCGGCAAGGGCTCGTTGTTCGGGCTGGAAGGCCGCAAGCCGGGCGAGCCGGGCTACTTCAACAACACCGAGTCGGGCTTCGAGATCCGCGAGTTCTGGTCGCCGCTCGTCCCGGGCACGGGGATGATCGCGACCTGCAATGCGAACGAGCTGACGATCGTGTCGAACAGCTTCCGGATGCTCGGACACATCCTGAAGACGGGCACGCAGGGCAGCGAGCGCTACCCGCGCCTGTCGGACGAGCCGACGTTCCAGGCGCTCGTGCGCAGCTCGCTCTCGAACGGGAACGCGTTCCTGTGGGCCAACCCGCGCTCGATCTCGCCGATCCTGCGTGCGACCGCGCGCGAGCGCGCCTCGCGGCAGATCAACGTGGACTGGGCCGCGGAACGCCAGCGGGTGCGGGCCAAGCTGATGCGCGAGAAGTTCGCCGGCAAGAAGGCGCCGCTCTCGCCGGAGGACCAGAAGACCCTCGACGACCTCGAGGAAGCCGAGATCCTGAAGATCGAGAGCCAGATCGCCGCCGAGCAGGTGCCCGCCATCATGGCCCGCGAGGAGCGTGCGCTGACCTACGCCGAGCAGATCACCGCCGCGATGGCGGTCCTGGCGCTCAACCCGAAGAGCTTCGAACTCTCCCTGCGGGTGCTGGCGCCGCTGCCGGAGTGAGCGGAGCCAGACTCCCTGCGTCGAGCGCCCGGTCGGCCCCCGACGGGGGAACTCCCCGGCGAATCGGGCCGCGCGTGAGGGTCGCGCCGCCAGGGAGAGAAGTGGTGCCCCGGACTGGGGTCGAACCAGCAAGGGTGATTAGCCCACAGGCACCTCAAGCCTGCGCGTCTGCCAATTCCGCCACCGGGGCACCAAAGGCGCGGGGAGTCTAGGGAGCGGTCCCCGGGGGCGCAATACAGCGCTGACCCGGGTTCGACGTCCCGGCGCAGGGCTCTCGTGCGCAGGGACGTTCCCGCCGCGCGGGAGTATCCTGCCCGCCATGACGCATCGCAGCCTCGGACTCGTCGCCGTCCTCTTCGCCCTCACCGCTCGATCGGACGCCACGGTCCCCCGGGCCGACGCCCAGGCGACGCCCGCGGTCACCGGCCGCGTCGTGTTCGAGGGCACCCCGCCCGCTCCGAAGAACCTGCCCTCGACGCCCGAACAGGAGAAGGGCTGCTGCCCGGACGGCTCGGCGGTCGCGCTGGGCGATCCCACGCTCCTGATCGACCCGAAGGGCGGGATCGCCAACGTCGTCGTCACGATCGAGGTCGAAGGCACCAAGGCCGAGCCGGCGAAGGAGCCGCTCGTCATCGACCAGAAGCGCTGCGTGTTCGAACCGCACATCGCGGTGATGCACGCCGGCTCGAAGGTCCAGTTCGTGAACAGCGACAGCGTGACGCACAACGTGCGCGCCAACTCGCTCAAGAACGACTCCTTCAACTGGGTCATGGTCCCCGGCGGCAAGGAGGAGGTCGTGTTCGCGAAGCCCGACCGCGTGCAGATCGGCTGCGACTATCACCCGTGGATGAGCATGACCGTCTTCGTGACGGAGACGCCCTACCACGCGGTGACGGCGAAGGACGGCACGTTCTCGATCCCGGGCCTGAAGGCCGGCACGTACAAGGCCAAGCTGTGGCACGAGAAGCTCGGGAAGCAGGAGATCGAGGTCGTCGTGAAGGACGACGGCTCGGCCGCGCCGGTCGAGGTCAAGATGGCCGAAAAGAAGAAGAAGGTCTGACGTGGGCGCGACCTCGATCGCAGCCGGGCTGGGCCTGGTCCTCCTCGGCGCCAGTTCGCTCGGCGACGCGTACCCGCGCTACGCGGTCGCGCCCGAGACGGCGCTGAAGCGCGAGTACAAGAGCAACACGAAGCTCGAGTCCGAGCCGGCCAAGATGTTCCTGAACGGCGAGGAGGTCCCGACGGAGGGGCACGGCGAAGTGCGCCTGCGCGTCGACGATTCCCGCTCGATCACGTTCACCGACACGATCGCCGCGGTCGCGGACGGCCGGCCCACGAAGTTCGCGCGCGAGTTCGGCGAGCTCGAGAACTCGGCGACCGAGTCCTTCGCCGTGACGCCGCCCGGCGGCGACGAAGAGGTCAAGTCCTCGACCCGCGAACGCATCTCGCCCCTCAAGGGCAAGACGGTGCAGTTCACGTGGGACGGGAAGAAGGAGGAGTACGCGCGCGCGCTGGCCGGCGCCGAGGGCGAGAAGAAGGCCTCCGAGGCCGAGATGCTCGACGGCCTGCAGGCGGATGCCGATTGGCTCCCGCTGCTCGAGGACGGTCCGCGCGAGAAGGGAGCCTCGTTCGAGCTCGACGCGAAGCTCTTCGAGCGGGTGCAGTACCCGGCCGGGGAGCTCCTGTGGGTGGTCGAGGGCAAGGATCCCGATCCCGTCTCGAAGGCGATCAACGAGCAGCTCAGCGAGAACCTCGACGGCAAGGCCAAGGCGACGTGGCAGGGGATGCGCGACGTCGACGGCCGCGAGCTGGGCGTGTTCGCGATCGAGGCGGACCTGAAGTCGAAGGCCGAGGCCGAGACCCCGGACGGCGCCGAGACGCGCGGGATCGAGCTCGATCTCGAGTACGAGGGCGAGATCCTCTGGGACCTCGCGGTGGGGCACCTGGCGGGGTACACGCTCACGGCGGACGTGCGGTCGCAGCTGTCGACGACGCGCACGGTCGAGACGCCGAAGGGGAAGCGCGAGGTCCGGCAGGTCTTCGACTTGAGGGGCACGGCGAAGCACGTGCTCAGCGTCACGGCGGAGTGACCCGGCACGGAAGCTGACCCGGTTCGCTGCACCTACACCGGGAATGGTTGACCTCGGTGGCTCAGACCCCAATGGGTTGGGGCGATCGGGGAAGGTCCAGCGAAGGGGGTCAGCTTCCACCGTCGGGCCCCCAGGCGGCGCAGCCCGGACCGTCGGTCGCGTTCCCAGTCGGCGAAGGCGCCTACGCGCCTTCGCTGGACCGGAACGGATCCATGCTCGACCCCAGATCGAGCATCCCGTCCGACGGCGTCCAGGCGTGCAGCACGCGCGCCACCGCGATCAGGACCCGGTCGTCCCCGGCGGGGTTCCTGGACCCCGTCGCGAGCGCCTCGCCGCGCTCGCCGAGCGCCTCGTCCACCAGCCGCAGGATCCGCTCCCGCGTCCCGTCGGTGGATTGGAGGGCCTTCCGGACGAGCGGCAGGAAGGGGGTGCCTGCTTCTTCGGGCAGGCCGTGGCGCGCACACAGCGCGCGCACGAGGTGTTCGGCGCTCATGGGGGAAGGCTGGGGAGGGGAATCGAGGACAGACCAAGGCTATCCCGGACCCCTCCGCCGAGCCGGCCGACGTGCCCGCGGAAGGCGTTTTTTGCGTTCGATCGTGCCTGTTTCCGCCCGCGGACCGCCTCGATCGCGCCCGCGCGTGAGGGCCGATTCACGGCGGCGACCCGGCGGCGAATCGGGCCGCGCTCAAGAACGGACTTCGCGCGGGTCGAACCGCACGGAACGGCAGCGCTCGACGAGCGCGCGCCGTGGCGGCCTCCCCCGGCCGTCGAGCCCGGCCCCCACCCGACTCTCCCATGCGTCCGATCCGTTTCACCGCGCTCGCCGCGGTCGCCTGCGTTCTCCTCGGCCTGTTGCGCTCCACCGACGTGCGCGCCGGCACGGTGCAGCGCTTCGGGCTCGCCGAGCTGGCCGAGCGTGCCGACCTGGCGTTCGAGGGACGCGTCCTCTCGGCGCGCGTCCTCGAGCCCGCGCGCGGGCGCATCGAGACCGAGTACACGTTGCGCGAGGACGTCGCGCTCGTCGGCAGCGCCTGCCCGCTGCGCGTCGTGCGCCTGCCCGGCGGCGTGCTGCCCGACGGCCGCGGACTCGCGATCGCGGGGATGCCGCGCCTCGAGGTCGGGGCCGACGTGGTCCTCTTCCTGTCGCGCGAGAGCTCGTTCGGCACGCGCATGCCGGTGGGGCTCGCGCAGGGTTCGCTGCGCGTCGTGACGCTCCCGGGCGGAGCGAAGCGCCTCGTCGGCAGCTCGGCCGGGCTCGACTTCGTGGGCGCCGCGCCGAACGCCGTGCCGGAGGGACCGGGCATCGACTACGTCGCCGCCCGGGCCGAGATCGCGTCCGGCATCGCCGCGCGCGGGGCGGAGGTGCGCCGATGAGCGCGCGCCGCCTGGCCCTCGCGGCCCTCGTCGCGTGCGGGATCGCCACGGCGGTCGCGGCGCACGTGCGCCTGATCCATCCGTCGAACGGCAACCCGCTGCGCTGGGCGTCGCCGGCGGCGATCGCGATCACGGTCAACGCGACCGGGTCGGACGACATCGCCGACGGTTCGCACCTGCCCGCGCTCCAGCTGGCGATCCGCGCCTGGAACGACGCGACGGGCACGACCGCGACGCTGGTCGAGGACACGAGCGGCACCGGCCGGGCGCGCACGGACTGGGCGGCCGACGACATCCACACGATCCTCTTCGACGAGGACGATTCGTCGGGCTACTTCCCGTTCGGAACGGGCATCGTCGCGCTGACGCCGGTCTGGTTCAGCGGATCGGGCTACATCGCGGACGCCGACGTGCTCTTCAACGGCTCCGACTTCACGTTCACGACCGAGGGCACGCCGGGCGCGTTCGACGTGCAGGACGTGGCCACGCACGAGCTCGGACACTTCCTCGGTCTCGACCACTCGGGCTGGGCCGGCGCGACGATGTACCCGTACGTCGACCCGGCGGTGATCCTGCACAGGAGCCTCTCGGCCGACGACGAGCGCGGGCTGCGCGACGCGTATCCCTCGGGCACCTGGTCGACGATCACGGGCCGCGTGACGCGCGCGTCCGACGGCTCGCCGGTGCCCGGCGCGAATGTCGCCGCGCTCGACGCGAGCGGTCGCACGGTCGCGGGCGCGCTGGCGGACAACGGCGGGAACTACGCGCTCAAGGGGCTCGCCGCGGAAACCTACACGGTGTGGGCCAGCCCGCTCGACCAGCCGGTCGCGGAGGCGAACCTGGGCGGCGGTCACACGGTCGTCACGGACTTCCAGTCGACCGCGATCGCGAGCGCGACGGTGACCGGCTCGGGCACCACGAGCGTGGGCGACGGCGATTCCGGCGTCGGCCTCGACGCGGCGTTCGCGCTCGGGCGCAACACGGACGAGCTGCCGCTGCGCGTCGAGCCCGGCGCGAGCGGCGTGTACTCGCTGCACGGCACCGGGCTGGGGACGAGCGGGTCGACGCTCGCGGCGAGCGACCCGGACCTCGCGGTGAACGTGCTGGCGTGGAACGGAACCGTGGTGACGTTCCAGGTCACGGTGCCGGGCGGCGAATCCGCCGGCCACGCGGACCTCGTCGCGACCAGCCCGGGCGGCGACGTCAGCGTCCTGCACGCGGCGCTCGAGGTCGCGGCCGTCGACCCGTTCGTGCTCGCCGTCGTCCCGTCCGAAGGCTCGATCTCGGGCGGCACGCCGATCACGATCACGGGCTCGGATTTCCGCGCCGGAGCGCGCGTCGTGTTGGCGAACCAGGTCTACGTCGACGGCGACGTCGGCGGCTGCACGGTCGTCGACGACTCGACGATCACGCTCACGACGCGCGCCAGCGTCGCGGGCACCTACGACCTCGTCGTCCAGGACGTCACGGGCCCCGAGGGTCGCACGGGAAACGGCTTCACGTTCGCCGCGCTGCCGCAGATCGAGAGCACGTTCCCCGCCTCCGGTTGGTCCGGCGGCGGCACGGTCGTGCGCCTGCGCGGCAGCGATTTCGTCGCCGGATCCACCGTGCGCATCGACGGGAACCTGCAGAGCGGCGTGACGGTCTCGAGCGCGAGCTCGCTCTCGTTCACGACGTCGGCCGGACTGGCCGGCGGTCCCTACGTGCTCGAGCTGGAGACGCCCGGCGGCGAGACGGCGACGACCGCGTTCACCTACCAGGCCGACCCGGACCCGTCCGTGAGCGCGCTCGACCCGAGCTCCGGGACGACGGCCGGCGGCGACGTGGTCACGATCACGGGCGCGAACTTCACGGCCGACGTCGAGGTCGTGTTCGGCGCGGACCCGGAGACGGGCGCGGGTGGCACGGCGGCCGACGTCGAGTTCGTCGACGCGAACACGTTGCGCGTGACGACCCCGCCGATGACGGCCGGTGCGACGGACGTGCTCGTGCGGCTCGCGCTGACCGAGCAGGCGGTCGTCGACAGCGCGGCGTTCACGTACACCGCGCCGTCCACGGGCGGGGGCGGCGGTTGCTCGGTCGCGCCCCTCGCTCGGCCGCGCGGACCGTTCGACGGATTCGCCGCGTTCCTGCCGATCCTCCTGGCGGCGGCGTGGCTCGCGACCGGCGCGCGCAAGCCGGTTCCCGTCCGCGCGCGCTGAGGACGAGCCCGCGACCGGTACACTCCCGGTCCAATGGCCGGGACACCGACGTTCGCCTACGACATCGAGGTCGCGGGCTACCTGTGGGAGGAGGTCGACGAGTCCACTCGCGGCTACCTCCTGAACCGCGCGAAGAGCGACAAGGATCGCGAGGCTGTCCCCGAGCGGACCGCGCTCTACCCGGGCCTCGGCCGCATCATCGTGATCGGGCTGTGGAACGTGCACGAGGACCGCGGGCTCGCGCTCGTCGAAGGCGAACCGCACGAGATGCGCGACTGGGACAAGGTCCCCGGCTCGAAGATCTTCCGCGGCGACGAGAAGGCGCTGCTCGAGAGGTTCTGGGAGACCGTGGGGCCGCGCAACGGCCGGTTGCCGCGTCTCGTGAGCTTCAACGGGCGCGGATACGACGGCCCGAACCTGTCGATCCGGTCGGCGCAGCGCGGCGTGCGTCCCTCGCGCCAGCTCGTCGGCTCGCGCTACACGATCGCCGACCACTGCGACCTGCAGGAGATCTTCACGTTCCAGGGCGCGACGCGCGACCTCTACAGCCTCGAGTACTGGTGTCGCCGCTTCGACGTCGAGAGCCCCAAGGGTTCGATCGACGGCTCGCAGGTCGGACGCGTCTACCGCGAGGGCCGCATCGACGAGATCGGCGAGTACTGTCTGCGCGACGTGCGCGCGACCGGACAGATCTACCGCCGGCTCGAGGACACGATCCTGCCGATCTTCCAGGGCTTCTGAACGAAGGGGGTGCCGGAGCCCCTCGCTCCGGCACCCGGCGCGGTCTCTCTCTCGTCCTCGGGCCGGGCGGCGCCGGCGGGAGCTTCAGGAGGGTCGCCCTTCGCCGAGCGCATCGCGCCCGATTCGCTCGAGCCGGCCGGCCTTCCTCCGGCGGCGGACGGGAGTCCGCGGACCTCGGTCCGGCGGGGCGGCGCGAACACTCCGCAGGAGAGCCGGTGCGCGGATCTCCGAACGCCTCGATCGAGCCGCGCGCCGCTAGAATCCCTCGCCCTCGAACGAGGGCATGGAGACCGGCGACGTGACGGAAACCCGATTGCAGGACCTGCGCATCGAACGCGATGCAGGAGCTCGGCCGAAGCGGCGCACGCGCCCCGGCTGGCTCAAGTGGGTCGTCTTGCTGGCGATCGTCGCGGTCGTGGCGTTCCTGTTCCGCGACCGCCTCGCCGAGGTCGGCGTACCGGTCGTGAAGGTCGAGCGCGTCACGGAGCGCAGCGCGTCCGCCGTCGCGGCCGCGACCGGCGCGTCCGCGAACGGGTACATCGTGGCGCGCACGCGCGCGGCGCTGTCGGCCGACACGCCCGGCCGCATCGTCGAGCTCAACGTGACCGAGGGCTCGGTCGTGAAGAAGGGCGACGTCGTCGCGCGGCTCTTCGCGGACGAGTACGCGGCGGCGGTGCGCCGCGCGGAGGCCGACGTCGCGCTCTTCGAGCGCGGGGTCGACGTGGCCGTGGCCAACGTCGCGTCGGCGCGCAGCGAGCTCGACACGCTGCGCGCGAACGTCGGCGCGGCGCGCGCCGACATCGCGTCGACGAAGGCCTCGCTGGACCTGGCGCGGCTCACGTTCGACCGCGCGGTGAAGCTGCTCGAGAACGGCGTGGACACGGCCGACCGGCGCGATCGCGCCCAGCGCGACCTGCTCGACGCGCAGGCGATGGCGCTGGGCGCCGCGGCGCGGCTCGAGTCGGCCGAGAAGAGCCTGGCGCAGGGCGAAGCGCGCCTCGCCGCGTCCGAGGCCGGCGTGCCCGAGGCGCGGGCCCGCGTGACGGCGGCCGCTGCATCGCGCGATCTGGCGCGCGCGACGCTCGACAAGACGAACGTGCGCGCGCCGTTCGACGGGATCGTCGTGCTGAAGGACGCGGAGGTCGGCGAGGTCGTCAGCCCGAACTCGCAGGGCGGCTCGAACGCGCGCGGCTCGGTCGTGACGATGGTCGACTTCGCCACGCTCGAGGTGCAGGCCGAGGTGCCCGAGACGTCGCTCGCGTCCGTGAAGCTGGGCGCCGACGCGCGCATCTACCTCGACGCGGCGCCGGAGAAGTTCTATCCCGGCCGCGTCGACCGCATCTGGCCGACGGCGAACCGGACGAAGGCGACCGTCGAGGTGCGGGTCGCGTTCCTCGAGCGCGACGACAAGCTGCGGCCCGAGATGGGCGTGCGCGTCGTGTTCGCCGCGGCCGCGGACCCCAAGGCGACGGCGCCCGAGGGCGCCCTGCCGCAGGAGGCGCGCATCCTCGTGCCGCTCGACTGCATCGTGCGCGACGGCGCCAGGCCGACCGTGTTCGTGCACGAGTCGGGCGTCGTCCGCCGTCGCGACGTGGAGCTCGGACCCGAGCGCGCCGGCCGGGTCGTCGTGCTGAAGGGGCTCGCCGCGGGCGAAGAGGTCGTGCGCGCGCCGGACGCCGGGCTCGCGGACGGCGCGCGCGTGCGGCTGGAAAAAGCCGCGAAGTGAACCCGGCTTCCCGTACGTCTCGGATTCCTCGGACCAGGACTCGCACATGACCACGAACTCGATGATCCGCCTGCACGGCGTGACGAAGAGCTACACGCGCGGCGGCGAGACGCTGACGGTGCTCGACCAGCTGGACCTCGAGATGGAGCAGGGCGGCTTCTACGCGCTCATGGGGCCGTCGGGCTCGGGCAAGACGACGCTCCTGAACCTGATCGGCGGGCTCGACAAGTGCGACGCCGGCGAAGTGTGGATCGAGGGCGAGAACATCGCGCGCATGGACGGGCCCGAGCTGGCCGCGTGGCGCGCCGAGAAGGTCGGGTTCGTGTTCCAGGGCTTCAACCTGATCCCCGTGCTGACGGCGCAGGAGAACGTCGAGCTGCCGCTGCTCCTGACGAAGCTGTCGCGCAAGGAACGGCACGAGCACGCGCGGGTCGCGCTCGAGCTCGTGGGGCTCTCCGACCGGCGCGGGCACCGGCCGTCGCAGCTCTCCGGCGGCCAGGAACAGCGCGTGGCGATCGCGCGCGCGCTCGTGACCGACCCCAGGCTGATCCTGGCCGACGAACCGACGGGCGACCTCGACCGCAAGTCGGCCGACGACGTGCTCGGGCTCCTGCAGCGCCTGAACCGCGAGTACCAGAAGACGATCCTGATGGTGACGCACGACCCCGAAGCGGCGCAGAAGGCGCGCGCGATCGTGCACATGGAGAAGGGCGGGACGCTCGGGCGCATCGAGCAGCTCGAGAAGTCCGTAGCGGCGCGGAGCTGACATGGTCCCGTTCCGCCTCGTCACGAAGAACCTGCTGAAGCACAAGCTGCGCTTCGTGCTGACGGTGTTGTCGCTGGCCGTCGCGATCTTCCTCCTGTGCGTGCTGCGCTCGCTGGTCGTGGCGATGAACGCGGGCGTCGCCGATGCGGCCGCGAACCGCGTGGTCGTGCAGTCGAAGGTCAGCCTGTTCGTGCTGATGCCCCAGTCGTACGGGCCCAAGCTGGCGCAGGTCGACGGCGTCGAGTCGCTCGTGCGCTGGAACTGGTTCGGCGGGTACTACCAGAAGCCCTCGAACTTCTTCGCGCAGTTCGCGACCGACCCGAAGGAGCTGTTCGACGTCTACCCCGAGCTCTACCTGGTCGAGGGCTCGAAGGAGGACTTCCTCGCGAACCGCAAGTCGTGCCTGATCGGCGCGGAGACGGCGGCGAAGTTCGGCTTCCAGGTCGGCGACACCGTGCCGATCATCAGCCCGCTGTACCCCAAGGCGGACGGGGGCGCCTGGGAGTACCAGGTCGCCGCGCTGTACCGGTCCAAGAAGAAGTCGCTCGACGAGAACACGCTCTTCTTCCAGTACGACTACCTCGAGAAGACCCTGGAGGAGGGGCTCGCCGCGGGCCCCAAGGACGTCGGGATCTTCGTGCTGAAGATCGCGCCCGGACACCAGCCGGTCGACGTCATGTCCGAGGTCGACGCGATGTTCGAGAACGGGCCGCAGGTCGTGCAGGCCACGTCCGAGTCGGAGTTCCAGGCCCAGTTCGTCTCGATGGTCGGCAACGTGCCGATGCTCGTCTCGTCGATCGGCGGCGGCGTGATGATCGCGATCCTGCTCGCCGTGCTGAACACGATGTTGATGTCGGCCCGCGAGCAGACGCGCGACATCGGCGTGTTGAAGGCGCTGGGGTTCTCCGACGGTTCCGTGTTCGGGATCCTCATCCTGCAGGCGTTCGTCCTGTGCGGCGCCGGCGGGGGGCTCGGGATCCTGTTCGCCAAGCTGTCCGAGCCGGGCATGGCCAAGGGCCTCGGCACCATGTTCCCGGGCTACCAGGTGACGGGGCCGACGCTGCTCGAGGCCGTCGGCGCGACCCTCGCCATCGCATTCCTGGCCGGCATCGCGCCGGCGCTGCGCGCGCGCGCTCTCTCCGTGATCGACGCCCTCAGGTCGGTGAGGTGATCCGATGGCACTCGTCCCCCTGAGCTACAACCTGCGCAGTCTGTGGGTCCGCTGGTCGGCCACGCTGCTGACCGTGTTCGGCATCGGCGCGACCGTGGCCGTGCTGGCCGGGGTGCTCGCGCTGCAGCAGGGCTTCGAGACCCTCTTCACCGAGAACGGCCGCGACGACGTCATCGTCTTCCTGCGGCAGGGCTCGACCGACGAGGGCTCGAGCGTGTTCACGCTGGAGCGCTCGCAGATCCTGACCAAGTCGCTCGAGGAAGCCGCGCCCGGCGCCGACGGCCAGCCGCTGATCGCGGGCGAGATGTACCTGGCCGTGCGCCGCTTCAAGATCGA
The DNA here is from genome assembly GCA_044221705.1 of Planctomycetota bacterium. Classification (GTDB taxonomy): domain Bacteria; phylum Planctomycetota; class UBA1135; order UBA1135; genus JAEUHZ01. Next base: position 3,779 of record JBGAOR010000008.1, on the reverse strand, counting down.
CGGCGGCGAGACCAACGTCCCGATCCGCGGCGTCTCCCAGCGCAGCTTCGACATCTACGGCGACGGCGTGCGCATCGTCGAGGGCCGTCGCCTCGCCGGCGGGACGGACGAGGTCGTCGTCGGCCGGAAGCTCGTCGAGCGCATCCGCGACTGTCAGGTCGGCGCCACGCTCACGCTGAACACGACGCCCTTTCAGGTCGTCGGCGTCTTCGACAGCGACGGCCCGTTCTCGTCCGAGATCTGGGGCGACCGCGATCGCATCGGCGAAGCGCTCGAGCGGCCGATCCTGAACCGCGTGGTCGCGATCCTGAAGCCGGGGACGGACCTCGAGGCGCTCAAGGAGCGGCTCGACAAGGACCCGCAGGTGCCGTGCAAGGTGCTGACGGAGCGCGAGTACCTCACGGCCCAGACGGAAGCGCTGTCGTTCGTGCTGCGCGGCCTGGGCTTCTTCCTGGCGCTCGTCATGGGCACCGCCGCGGTGTTCACGGCGACGAACACGATGCTGGCCGCGCTCGCGTCGCGGACGCACGAGATCGGGATCCTGCTCAGCCTCGGCTACCGGCCGTACTCGATCTTCCTCTCGTTCCTGTTCGAGGCGCTCGTGCTCGGGATCGCCGGCGGCGCGGTCGGATGTCTGCTGGCGCTGCCGCTGAACGGCGTCGACACGGGCGCGATGAACTTCCAGACGTTCACCGAGGTCGCGTTCGCGTTCCGCGTGACGCCGCAGGTGCTCGTGACGGCGGTCGTGTTCGCGCTGATCCTCGGGCTCGTCGGCGGGACGTGGCCCGCTCTGCGCGCCGCGTCGATGCGGCCGACCGAGGCGATGCGCCGGGCGTGAACGCCTCATCGTCCATCCTCTTCTCCATTCTCTCGATGCTTGCCTAGAAGTTCATCTTGATCCTTGAACTGCTGGTCTAGTTCATCTCGGCTGATGTCCGGCTTGTCATTGACCCACGCGGTCAGAGATTCTACTTCCTTGTCCTCGCGCACCAGTCTGTCAATTGCGGTGACCGTGCTTGGCAAGAGCAGCTTGTGCAGTCGTGCGGCTTGATCTTCCTCAAAGAAACCGGCCATCGGAGGGTTGAGGCCAAACTTGTCGAACATAGGAAGGCCAACCAGCAGTATCGGATTGTGGATCGCGATAATGGTTGCAACATGACGTATGGTCTCCACCAGAGTGTCAATGGCATCCATCAGGGAAGTCGGAGTAAACTCCGGCATCGCTACGTCGCTGAACGTCATGTGCGTGGGCTGCATCACCTGATAGCTCGCCTTGCTTCCTCTGACGTGAACGATGTTGCACAGACGCCAGTAGAATTGTTGCAGGTCCGTGCGCCAGGAACAAGTCCCGGCTACGCTTCTGTAGCGTTCGTTCAGCATCAGCTTCTCTAGTGTTCTGCTGAACATTGGCGTGTCCTGCTGTGAGTTGAGCCATCCGCGCGCTTCTTCTGCCGGAACGTGCTCCTGAGTGAAATAGACAGCAGTTAGAGTGACTTCGATTGCTCGTCGACAGCAGTCGTACAGCGCCTTGTATGATGCAAACAGGGCATGGCTTAGCGCTTGGTCGATGTCGCGCTGCACCTCCAGCCAAGGAAAGAACCACACTCGCCGCAGCGAGTTCCAATCGCCCCGCGCAGAATCGACGAGATCGAAAAAGATAAACCGGTGGCACTCGTCCAATAGCGCCCTCGCCGGGTATTCACTGCGAAGGTAGGACTCTGCTCTGCGAGCGTTGTGCTCAGTAGTCCTGAGCACCAAGACGGTCCGCCTTTCTAGATAGTCGCTGGGCAGGTTGGTGAGATCTATGTGGCTCGGCGGCGCTTCTGGGTTCATAGTTGTTCTGCTGGGAGTGGCGCGGATCGAAACTCTTCCTTCCTGCAAGAATTCTGATCCAGGCATTCACTTGAGAAGAGGATTGCAGCCGACCCTGTCTCTTGGTCCGACTCTGTCATCCGCCGCGCTCGACGCGCGTCATCAGCGCGGCGAGCCGGCCCGGCTCGGCCGTTTCGGCGTAGCTCTCGCGGCCGCGCTCGACGTAGGCGCGCGCCTTCTCGCCCGGACGCGGCGCGGGGAGGTTCGAGCGCTCGAGCAGGTCGTGGTCCTGCGCCGGATCGAGCACCTGGACGATGCGGCTCGCGACGTAGGGCTTCCACGCGGCGCGCACGAGGTCTTGCACGTCGGGCGCGGTCGGCGCACCGACCACGGTGACGCGGATGGGCTCGTGGAAGAGCAGGTCGACCGCGCGCGCGTAGCCCGCGGTGAAGTGTCCGTGGCGCTTGTAGTCCGTCGCGAAGCTCGCCAGCGCCTCGCGCGCCGTGTCGACGTAGTCGGGATCGCGCGTCAGCGCCGCGAGGCGCAGCAAGGACTCCGCCATCACGGAGTTCTCGAGGATCGAACGGTCGCGGCGGCGCAGGCCGCCGCGCGCCGACGGGTCGTAGGCGGTGTCGAAGAAGCCGCCGCCGGGGCTCGCGAGCTGCTCGATCGCCGCGTCGGCGATCTGCCGTGCCGGCTTGAGGTACGCGTTGCGGCCGGAATGCTGCACAGCGTCGCACAGCGCGCGCAGCGTGTACGCCTGGTCGCCGAGCAGTCCGGGCAGGTGGTAGCCGCCGTCGTGGTAGTGGTACATCCCGACGGCCGGATCGAAGAGCTCGGCCAGCACGAAGTCGAGCACGCCGTGCGCGCGCTCCGCGTGTCGCGGCTCGCCCAGCACGGACGCCGCCTTGAACAGCGCGCTGGCCGCGATCGCGTTCTGGTTCGTGAAGATCGTGCGGTCGCACTTGGGCGCGCCGCGCGCACGCCGCTCGTCGAGCGTGCGCAGGTTCGCGTAGACCGGATCCGCGTCCTGGCTGCCGCGGAACGCGCGTGTCTCGGGGTCGAACAGCACGTCGTCGAGGAACGCCAGGATCCCGCGCGCGGTGCGCAGGAACGAGTCCTCGCCCAGAACCTGCCAGGCCTCGAGGTACACGTGCAGCGCCTGCGCGTTGCCGTCGAGCACCTTCTCGTGGTGCGGCGCGCTCCAGTCGGCGCGCGTCGCGTAGCGGTAGATGCCGCCCTCGACGGTGTCGTGGATCTGGCCCTCCTGCATGCCGCGCAGGGTGCGCACGACGAGCTGCAGCATCTCGGCGTCCCCGGTCTGCGACCAGCGGATCAGCGCGAAATCGAGCGCTTCCGGGTGGGGGAACTTGTGGTCGCGGCCCCAGCCGCCGTGCAGCGGGTCGGCGGTCTCGACGACCGTTCGCGCGACGTGGTCGACGATCGCGAGCGAGAGCTCGCCGCCGCGCGCGCCGGCGGCGGCGTCCTCGAGGGCACGCTCGCGCTCGAACGCGGCGATGCGCGCGCGGATCGTGCCCTTGTGCCGTGCGTAGTAGTCGGAGACGACCTCCGCGCGGCGCACGAACTCGGGCACGTCCATGTAGGTGTCGGCGACGAGCATCTCGCCCGTGTCGTCGAGCCAGGCCAGCGTGGGCCAACCGCCCTTCGAGTAGCGCGCGTCGATGTCGGGCCGCCGGTCCTTGTCCACCGCGACGCAGACGAAGCGCTCGCCGAGGAGCCGCTCGACGCGCGGATCGGCCAGCACGCTGCGCTCGAGGTCGGCGCACCAGCGGCACCAGCTCGCGCGCACCAGGAGGAGCACCGGAACCCCGCGCTGCCGCGCGGACGCGAACGCCTCGTCGCCCCAGTCGAGCCAGCTCACCATGGGCGCCAGCCTAGCAGTACGGAGTCAGGCTCCCCTCCGCCGTTTTCCCGAGCGCGAGCCCGCGCTCGCGCTCGGGAAAACG
>JBGAOR010000089.1:0-20741 GCA_044221705.1 Planctomycetota bacterium | reverse complement strand
TCGGATCGAAAACGGCGGAGTTGTGCCTGGCTCCGTACGTCCGTCAGCGCGATTGCGACTCGAGCGCGCGCTGCACCGCGGGGTCCGACAGGAGGGCTCGCAGTCGGGCCATCTTCTCGTCGAGCTGAGCGCGCGCGGAGCCGGCCTGCTCGAGTTCGCCGAGCAGGGCGTCGGCCGACGACGGCCGGTTGCTGGGCGAGGTGCGCCCGTGGCCGAGCGGTGCGCGCGGCTCGTCGATCTCGTCCAGGACGCCGAGCCCCTGCATCCAGCTCGCGTCGTCCTCGAGCGAGACCTCGACGTGCATGTCGTCGTCGGCGGGCGCGAAGCCCTCGGCGAGCTCGATCTCGTGCTGCGGTCCTTCGAAGGCCTGCGTGTACGGATCCGCGAAGCGCGGCAGCTCGGCCGGTTCGGACGGCGCGCGCCGCGACTGTTCCTCGATCACGCCCGAGATCCAGGTGCGCTGCGACGCGAGCTCGTGCTCGATCCGGCCGCCGAGCTGGTCCAGGCTCGCGGCGAGACGGAAGATCGCGGCCTCCGAGTCGCGGTTCGAGTCGGTGTCGGTCTGCGCCGCGGCCTGCTGGAGCCGCGCCAGCGCGTCCTTCACGTAGACGAATTCGATGCGCAGATCGTGCAGGCCGCCGCGCACGCGGGCGAGTTCGCTGGCGATCTCGCGGGCCAGCGCGTCCTGGGCCGGCGGCGCCGCGGTCTCGCGCTCCGGAGCCGGCGGCACGCTCGCCGCGCTCGCCTCGCGCGGTCGGCGCACCGTCGTCGCGACGGCCGCGATCACGAGTCCGAATCCGGCCAGCAGGGGCCAGGTCAGCCCGCTCTTCGCCAGGTTGGCGATCGCGGAGCCCGACGCGGGCAGCGCGCGCGGCGCCAGCGCCAGGACCGCCGCTCCGAGGAGCAGGGCGCAGCTCGAGATCCAGGCCAGGGTCGTGCCCGAGCCACCCGTCGTGTGCGCATCCTGGGCGCGCTCGTCCTGCAAACTGTCGATGGTCGCCATGGGGGTGTCGGGGCCCGTTTGGAGCCCGCGCGGCCCGCGCGCCCGGCGACTGGCCGGGGATCGCACGGGACTCCTTCGGGCTCCCGGGGACCTTCGGGCGGTGCGGAGACCCGCCTTGAGGCGAACCGGGATCCCTTCCGGGGCGCTCGCGGACGCGGGTTCCGTGGAATCGCGGAATCCCGGAGGTCTGAAGGCTTCCTCAGACGCTCCGCGCTCGGTAGATTGGGACTTCCTAATCCGGGCGGAGAGGAGCCACCCGGACGAGCGCGCGCGCCCCCCGCCGCGGAGGGATCGCCGCCGCTCGTCCGCGCTTCTTTCCAACGTCCGGATCGCAGGAACTCGGAACCGGACGATGGCGCAGCACAGGATCGTGAAGGGGGTGTCCGTGGCCCCCGGCCTCGCTCTGGGGCCCGCGCACGTGGTGCACGCGCGCCCGCACGTCGTGCCGACGTGGTCCGTCGCCGAGGAGGACCTGGCGCGCGAGGTGGACCGACTGCGCGAGGCCGTCGACCGGACCGCCGAGGAGTTGCGCGGCCGACAGCGCACCGTGGCCGCGCAGGTCGGCGAGCGCGACGCGGGCATCTTCGCCCTGCACCGCACGATCCTCACGGATCCGGCGACGCTCAAGGGCGTCGAAGCGATGATCCGCGACCAGCGCATCAACGCCGAGGCCGCGGTGCAGGCGCTCATCGATCGCGTGACGAAGCGGCTCGGCGCCTCCGCGGCCGAGGGCATGCGCGGTTGGTCGGCGGACTTCAGCGATCCGTGGCGCGCGGTGCTCGATGCGCTGATGCAGCACGACCGCGAGTCGATCGTGCAGGGCGACGAGCAGGTCGTGCTCGCCGCGGCCGAGCTCACGCCGCAGGTCGTCACGTTCCTCGCGCGCGAGCGCATCCTGGCCGTCGTCACGGAAGCCGGCGGGCGCTTCTCGCACGGCGCGGTGCTCGCGCGTTCGTACGGGATCCCGTGCGTCGTCGGGTTGTCGAACCTGCTCTCGCGCCTCGAGCAGGGCATGCGCGTGCTCGTCGACGGCGACGCGGGCACGGTGCAGCTGCGGCCCGACCAGGAGGGCGTCGACCTCTTCCTGGCGCGCCTCGAGCGCCGCAAGGCGCGCGAGAAGAAGCTCGGCCTGCACGCGTCGCTCGAGCCGGTCACGACCGACGGGCGGCGCTTCTCGGTGCTGGTGAACGTCGAGAGCCTGCGCGACATGGACACGTTCCCGCCGTCGCACGCCGACGGCGTGGGGCTGCTGCGGACCGAGTTCCTCTACATGGAGCGCCAGCAGTTCCCGTCCGAGGAGGAACAGTACCGGCTGTACCGCCGCGTGCTCGAGAAGATGGGCGAGCGACCCGTCACGCTGCGCACGCTCGACATCGGGAACGACAAGCAGCTGCCGTACTTCAAGACGCCGCGCGAAGCGAATCCGGCGCTGGGCTGGCGCGGATTGCGCATTTCCCTCGAGTGGCAGGACCTCCTGCGCGTGCAACTGCGCGCGGCCCTGCGCGCCAGCGCGCACGGCGACCTGCGGATCCTGCTGCCCATGGTCACCTCGGTGGAGGAGGTGCGCGACGTGCACCGCATCTTCGACGAGGTGCGCCGTTCGCTCGTGGACGGGGGCTACGAGGTCCCCGCGAACGTGTCCGTCGGGATCATGATCGAGGTGCCGTCGACGCTGTTCGTCCTGCCCTCGCTGATGGCCGAGGTCGACTTCGTCAGCGTCGGCACGAACGACCTGGTGCAGTACCTCTTGGCGGTCGACCGCGACAACCCGCTGGTCGCGAGGCTGTACGACGTCCACCACCCGGCGATCCTGGCGGCGCTGGACCAGGTCGCGCGCGCCGCGAAGGCGGCGGGCAAGCCGGCCTCGGTCTGCGGCGAGATGGCCGGCGACTACGCCACGGCTCTCCTCCTGCTCGGGCTCGGATACGACGCCGTGAGCGTCGTCCCGATGCTGCTCCCCGAGGTCAAGTACGCCGTGCGCGAGACGTCGTTCGCCGAGGCGCGCGAGATCGCCGCGCAGGCGCTGGCGGAGACCACGTCCGAAGGCGTGCGCGCCGTGCTGGCCCGCTGTCGCGAGCGTCTGCACCAGCGTCAGGTCACCGAGGGCACCGAACTGCCCGGCGAGACCAGGAAGAGGGAGCCGCGATGAATCCCCGCTTCCAGGTGGCGAGCCGACCCGCGGGCGTTGCTAGTCTCTGCGCGTCCCAGGAGGACTCGTGAGACGCGTGACGTGGGGAACGGATCCGGCCGGCGTGCCGCGCCGCGGTCGATGGACCGCGCCGGAGATCGCACGCCTGAAGGAGCTCTACGGGCTCCGCGACGAGGAAGGGATCGCGAAGATCCTGAACCGTCCGGTGTCCAGCGTGCGCCGCATGGCCGAGCAGATCTTCCAGCTCGCCTCGCGCACCGGTCCGTGGAGCGCGCGCGAAGTCGCGGACCTGCGCAAATACCTGGGCGGAACGAGCCACGAGACGATCGCGCGCATCCTCGGCCGCACGGTCGAGGAAGTGCGGCAGCAGGTCGAGGAACTGCGGCGCGTCCAGCAGACCGGGCGTTGGACGCAGGAAGAGGTCGTCGAGTTCAAGCGCCTCTACGGCACGCGCACGGACGAGGACCTCGCGGTCATCTTCGGGCGCTCGATCGACGCGGTGAAGCGGCTCGGCGCGCGCTACTGCCTGGCCAAGGACAAGGCGTTCGTCCGCCGGCTCACGGGATCGTCCGCGACGCGCATGCCGCGCTGGAGCGCCGAGGAGATCGCGCTGCTCACGACGATCTACCCGCTCGAGGCGAACCTCGACATCGCGCAGAAGCTCAACCGGTCGGTGAAGAGCATCGTGTCGAAGGCGCACAACCTGGGCCTGAAGAAGGCCGACGAACGCCTCGAGGAGATGGGGCGCGAGAACGTCAGCCTGCGCTACCAGGCGAAGAAGAACCTCGGGTCCGTCACGTGAACGCGCGGCTCATGGTCGCGCTCGCCGGCGCGACGACGAGCGCCGCACTCGCGGTCGGATGCGTGCAGACGCGCGAGCTGCCCGCGCTCGAGCACGAGTCCGTCCTCCCGGATTCCGGTCCGCCGCGCACCGCGGCGAGCCTCGCGTGGCTGGCGGGCGAGTGGAGCTCGATCGAGGGCGACACCGTGCAGGAAGAGCGTTGGAGCGCGCCGCTCGGCGGGATCCTGCTCGGCACCGGACGGACGGTCATCGCGGGCAGGGCGCGCTTCTTCGAGTACCTGCGGATCGAGGAGCGTCCCGACGGCCTCGTCTACGTCGCGAGCCCGCTCGGCCGCGGCACGACCGACTTCCCGCTGACCGACGGCGGAGCCTCTCGCGCGCGCTTCGAGAACCCCGAGCACGACTGGCCGACCGTGATCGAGTACGAACTGCGCGCGGACGGACGTCTCGCCGCGCGGGTGTCCGGGCCCGGGAAGACCGAGGACTACCTGTGGGAGCGGGCGCGCTAGGAGCGCGCACACTCGCGCGCGCGGATCCCGGTCACTTGCCGCAGCACTGCTTGAACTTCTTCGAGCTGCCGCACGGACACGGATCGTTGCGCCCCGTCTTCGCCGCGCGGTGCACGAAGGGCTTCTGCGCCGGCGCGGGCGCGTGGTGCGCGTGCTCGCCGGTCGCGACGGAGTGCTCGAATTCGGGGAGCGTGTGCTGGAGCGCGCGGCGCAGCTCGAACATCTGCGACACGACGGCGCGCTCGCCCAGGAACTCCAGGTAGGCGGCCAGGACCTCGCCGACGTGGACCGCGAGCGGGTCCTTGCGGCCGAAATGGCCGGGCAGCATGTGCCCGACGATCCCGTGCAGGTCGTCGCCGTCGAGGTGGCGCGGCGCCTTGCCGATCTCGTCGTAGCAGCAGGCCAGGAAGCGGTCGGTGATCGCGTGGATCGCCTCGCGCTTCACGCTGCTCAGGGTCAGGGCCTGCGGGGAATCGAGGAAGGCGGCGGTGTCGAGCGTGATTTCGCGTTGCGGCATGTGCGGGCTGGGATCGAGGGTGATTTCGCGGTCAGTCTACTCGTTCCGTCACCAGATCACCTCGGCGTGGAGCGTGCACGCGCCCATCTGGTCCTCGACGGTGCCGGTCACGCACAGGACGCCGGACTCCGCCAGGTGCGCACCGTCGCGCTCGTACACGTCGGCGAAGATCACGACCTCGGCCAAGCCGGTCTCGTCCTCGAGCGTGAGGAAGCGCATCGTCCGGCCGTCCGACGTGCGCACGTGGCGCGTCGCCGCCGGCCAGCCGCGCAAGGTGACGCGCGCGCCGGCCCGCTGCGGCACGTCGCGCGCTGCCGTCGGGTTCACGGGCCGCGCGCGCTCGTGGCCGAGTCCCTCGCGCGCCGCGATGCGCGCGTCCGCCGGACAGGGGAACAGCGCCGTCGGATGGGCCGAGACGGTGAGGCCCAGCACCTCGTGCTCGAGCCGCCCGCGCGTGAGCCGATCATGATCGGGGAGCCGCGGCAAGGCCGGCGCGCCCGTTTCCGGCGGCCCGAAGAGCGACGCCGTCTCGCCCGGCGCGAGGTCGACGTTGCCGGCGCCGATGCCCGCCCCGTTCCAACCGGCGGTCTTCTGGCGCGCCGCCTGCAACGGGTCCTTGGAGCGCGCCGCTTCGCGCGAACGCGGCGTCGCGCGCAACGCCGCCAGCTCGCGCGCGTCGAGCCCCGCGTCCTTCGGCACCCGCCGCGCCGGCGCGCAGGGTGCAGCCGCCACCAGGGCTCGGGAACCCGTCGAACGCGCCACACCGGATCAACGCCTCGGCCTCGTCCCCCTGCGCCCCCGTGCGCTCCAGGAAATCCGGCAACGAGACGAAGCGCCCACCCGCCTCGCGCGCCGCGACGAGAGCGCGCAGCGTGCTCTCCCCGAGCCCGCGCACCCGCCCCAGCGGAACCCGAACCGCTCCGTACGGTGCCTGGCTAACTTCACCTGGGTTGGGAACTGGGGAAACGCGGCACGAGTCCACTTCCCCATTCTTGAACCCAGGTGAAGTTAGCCAGGCACCGTACGGAGCAACTGGCGGGTACCAGGCGTGGGCTGCGCTCGCGTTCACGTCGGGCGGCAGGATGGAGACGCCCAGGCGGCGGGCTTCCTCGACGTAGACGCGCGGGTCGTAGTAGCCGGTTTCGCTCTCGAGGAAGGCGGCGAGGAATGCGGCCGGGTAGTGCGTCTTCAGCCAGGCGGCGCGGTAGGAGATGCGGCCGTACGTCACCGCGTGCGCCTTGCAGAAGCCGAAGGAGGCGAAGTTCGAGACGAGGTCCCACACGCGCAGCGCGTCCGCGCGCGTCACGCCCTGCTCGATGGATCCGGCCACGAAGCGCTCGCACAGCGCGGGGATCTCGCTCGCGCGGCGCTTTTGCAGCGCGCGGCGCAGGAGGTCGGCTTCGGCGAGGTCCATCCCCGCGAGCAGCGCAGCGACCTGCATCACGTCCTCCTGGTAGAGCATCACGCCGTACGTGTCCCACAGGAGCTCCTCGAGCCGCGGATGCGGAGCGCGGCGCGCTTCGAGCCCGCGGTAGCGCCGCACGTACGCGTCCTTCATGCCCGAACCCGCGGGCCCGGGACGGATCAGCGCGACCGCCTGGATCACGTCGTCCATCGTCGTCGCGCCGATCTGCTGCAGCAGGTTGCGCATGCCCGGCGATTCGACCTGGAAGCAGCCCAGCGTGCGGCCCTCGCGCAGCGTCCGCGCGGTGGCGGGATCGTCCTCCGGCAACGTCTCGAGATCGACGACGACGCCCTGGCGCGCCAGCGACTTCACGCAGTCGTCGAGCGTCGTCAGCGCGCGATTGCCGAGCAGGTCCATCTTCACGAGCCCGATCGCCTCGACCGCGTCCTTGTCGAACTGCGTGACGATGCAGCCCTTCGCGGCGCGCTGACACGGAGCGAAGTCCGTGATCGGACCAGGTGCCACGACGACGCCGCCGGGGTGCAGGCCGTAGTGGCGCGGCGCGCCGGCCAGGCGGTCCGCGGCCCGGAGGACGCGCTGCATGCGCGGATCCTCGAAGGGGAACCCGCGTGCCTCGGGCGTGCGCGCGAGCAATTCCGCGACGTCGTTGCCGGCGAGCGCGGCGGGCAGCGCGTGCGCGACGTCCGCGGTACGCGCCGAGGTCTTCTCCGGCCCGGTCAGGCCCAATTCCCCGGCGATTCCAGGTCCGTCCGCGCTCTTCGCCGCGTGCGCGCGGCTCCAGTACATCGGCAGCCGCCGCGACCAGCGGTTCGCCTCCGCCGGAGGCACGCCCTCGACCAGCGCCGACTCGCGGAACGCGGCGCGCACGCCGCAGGTCGCGATGGTGGCGATCATCGCCGTGCGGTCCGCGCCGAAGAGTCCGTAGACGTGCTCGAGGACCTCGTCGCGCCGCCGCCAGCAGAAGTCGAGGTCGATGTCGGGCCGGTCGCGCCGCGCCGGGTTCAGGAAGCGCTCGAACGTGAGCCGGTAGCGCAGCGGGTCCGCGTCCGTGAGCCGCAGACAGTACGCGACGAGCGAGTCGGCGGCCGAGCCGCGTCCGACGCACGGGATGCCGCGCTCGCGGGCGAAGTCCGCGATCTGCACGACGAGCAGGAAGTAGCTGGAAAAACCGAGCTTCTCGATCGTCGTGAGTTCGTACTCGAGCCGGTGCACGACCTCGGGCCGGAGCGGCCGGTAGCGCTCGCTCGCGCCGCGGAACGCGAGGCCCGCGAGGCGCGAGTAGGGCGTCTCGCCCGGGTCGAGAGCGATCGTCGGGAACACGATGCCGCCCAGCTCGGGCACGAATCGGCACTGATCGGCGACGGCCAGCGTGCGCTCGAGCGCGCCCTCCGCGGAGCGCGGGAAAGGCCCGGAAACCTCGGGCAGATCGGCGTACAGGGCGCGCATCTCCGCCGCCGTGACGAGGTGCGCGGGCCGCGCCGCGAGCCAGCTCTCGGGCAGGTCGTGCACGAGCGCGTTGTGCTTGATCGCGACGCGCGCCGTGTGGTCCGCGAAGCTCGCCGCGTTCGCCATGTAGACGTCCGGCACCGCGAGCGTGGCGATGCCGCACGCACGCGCGGCCTCGACCAGGTCCTGTGCCGCGACGGGCGGCTCGGGCGCGGGGACCTTGGGCGTCTCGAGCAGCTCCTCTTCGTCGCGGCGGCGCGGCTCGAACGCGTCGATGCCCGCACTCCGGATCGCCACGCCGCGGACGTCGACGCGGTGGAAGCCCGCGCGCGCGGCGTTGCGCGGACCCGCGCGCCCGACGCGGATGTTCGTGCTCGCCGGCGAGATCGCCGCGAAGAGCGCGCGCTCGTCGACGCGCCCGGCGAGCTCCATCAGGAGCCGCGGATGATCGACGAGCAGCACGAGCCCGGTCTGCCAGCGCACCGCCGCGTCGACGATGCGGAACGAGTCGGGACCGTCGAGCCGCGCGCCCCGCTCGCCCGGATCGCCGCCGAGCTGGCGCGCGCTGACGAGCTTGCACAGGTTGCGCCAGCCCTCGGCGTCCTTCGCCAGCGCGACGACGCGGCCGGGCAGGCCGCTCGGATCCGAGATCTCCGCGCCGACGATCGCGCGGACGCCGGGCGCCTTCGCCGCCGCGCGCGCGAGATCGACCACGCCGCTCAGCGTGTCGACGTCGGCCAGCGCGAGCGCCGGCAGGCCGAGTTCCGCCGCGCGCTCGAGCAGGACGCGCGGCGCGTCGACGCCGGTGAGCATGGAATGGTGACCGTGGACGCGCAGCGGGACGTACATGGCGGGAACTCGGGCCGGAGTCGGAACGGGGGCCGCGGCGGACGGATCGCGCGCGGCGGAGAGACCGGCCCCGGCGACGGGGAGTGCGTCCGTCACCGAGGCCGAAAGGTCCCCGCGCGGCGGACGTGGTGTGCGTCCAGGTGGGGTGGATGCCGCGCGGGGATTGGGGCACCCTAACAGATCACGAACCGGCTCGGCCGGGGTTCCTGGCGCGGGAGGCGCAAACCTCTGTCGCGACGAGACGTGCGCCGTCGCGAGCCGAAGCTGACCCAGTTGCGTGTCCGTCGCCCGCCGAAGCCCCAGAGATTGCGGTGGTGGATGGCGACAGCCCCTACCCGGAGTGGCACGGACACGCAACTGGGTCAGCTTCTGCGGTCGAACGTCGTTGTTGACCCCGGCCAGACGGTCAGGCGACCCCGCCAGCGTCCAGATGGTGAAGGGCGCGCCCGCGACGAACGTCCCGAGCAGGAGCGCGACCGCCGGCGTGACGTACGAGATCGTGCTCAGCCGCCAGGCCTCGGTGTGCCGCAGCAGCCAGAAGTAGAGCGAGAACGTGAGCACGGTCCCGACCAGCGCCAGGTAGACGACGCTGCAGATCGCGCGCGGGGTCCACTCCGGGCTCGAGTCGCGTTCGAAGGTCAGCGCGAGCGCCGTCAGGATCGCCGCACCGATCCACATCGCGTCGCGGTTCACGAGCGCGGAGCTGACGCCTCGGCCCTCGCGCTTCAGCACGACGGTGCCGATGCACGACACGATGGGCGACACGAGCAGCACGAGCGCCGCCGGGATCCCGTGCGGGCCGAAGTCGCGCAGGTCGGTCCAGAAGAGGAGTGCGACGCCGGCGAAGCCGATCGCGAAGCCGGTCCACTGTCGCGCGGTGAGCGCTTCGGCGGCCAGGAACCAACTCGAGCTGGCCGCCATGAGCATCGGGAAGACGGCCCACAAGAGGCTCACGATGCCGGACGGGATCTGCGTCTCGGTCCAGTAGACGACGGCGTACGAGGTGCCGAAGTTCAGCGTGCCGAGCACGAGTCCGAGCTTCCACGGCGCCTTGGCTCCGCCCTCGCGGCGCGCGAACGCCGGTGCGACGAGGCTCATCCCGATCGCGGCGACGACGAAGCGCGCGGCCGCGGACGTGAACGGCGGCAGGTCGCGCAGCCCGCCCGCGATGACGATCCACGTGCTGCCCCACACGAGCGAGAGCAGCGCGATGAGCGCGAAGACGACGGCGCGGGTCGGAGCGGTGTTCGGCAAGTGCGCCTCGGCGGCGCCGTATCCTAGGCACGCGCGGACCGGACGCGGCGTGCGATCGCGCCGGGGACCCGCGCTCGTTCAGCCCGAGGCGATGGCGCCGCCTGCCAGCGCACGCAGCGGATGGCGGTGCACGTTCCAGCCGAGTTCGGCCGCGACCGAAGCGAGCTTCACGGCGAGCTCTGCGCGCCGAGCCGGCGCCGACGGCGTCGAGGCGCAGCGCGAGCTGCTCCACCTGGCCGCAGAGCTTGCGCGGATCGGCGCGCGGCATCAGGTCGGCGTGCTCCTCGAGCAGCGCCGCGTTCTGTGCGAGGCCGCGCGCGATCCCGACGTGAAACGTCGCGTCGGACAGCGCGATGGCGAGCGCGTTGACCGGTCCGTTCGTCACGTCGCGGATCGGACACCGAGGCGACGTCGAGCTCGCCAGGCGGCGCCAGGCGTGCTCGTAGGCGTATTCGGCGCGCGCCACGTCGTTCTCGCTCGCGTGCGCGGACAGCCAGTCGCGCACGTGCGGATCGCTCGGCGACTTGCGCGCGAGGTGCAGCAGGTTCGGCACGCTGCGCACGAAGCATGCGCGCAGGCCCTCCATCGTCGCGGGCTTCAGGTGCAGGCCCTTCGCGCGCGTCGTCAGAGTGTTCGTGGCGCCCAGCGCCTTCAGCTGGCGCGCGAGATCGAGCTCCTCGAAACCCCACGCGCGGTACGCCAGGTCGAACGCGAGACCGCGCGACGCGAGCAGGGAGCGCTTGAACGACCAGTTGTCCGTGAACCACTGCGTCCAGTCGACGGCGCGCGTGCCGCCGCGCAGGCGCGGGTTCGCGCGCGCGCCGAGGAGTGCTCCGAAGAGGCCGGCGTCGACGCCCCACTCGAGGGCTCCCAGGTGCGTGGCGAGCTCGGACAGGTTCTCGCGGTGGAACGCGACGTGTTCGTCGACGAATCCCGGCGTCGGCGCGATGTCGCTGTCGCAGAAGATCACGACGTCGCCGGTCGCACGCGCGAGCCCGTCGTTCAGCGCGGCGCCGCGGCCGCCGTTCGCGCGGCGCACGAGCTCGACCGCGGATTCGAGGCCCCGCGAACGCACGAAGTCCGCGAGCGGCGGCTCCGAGCCGTCGTCGACGAGGACGATCTGGAAGTGGTTCGCGCGCTGTTCGCGCACGAAGCCCTCGAGCACGGGCCGCAGCAGGTCGAAGCGGTTGAAGCACGGGATCACGACGCTGGCGCGCAGGGACGGGCGCGACTCCGCCGTCGCGGCGTGCGGAAGCTGCGCGGGCTCCGCGAGCGCGGCGCACAGCTCCTCGAGCCGTCCGCGTCGCCATCCGCCGGTCCACGGTTTCGTGCGCGCGGCGTTCCGCGCGCTCTGGGCGAACATGCGCGCCGTCGGCAGTTCTCCGAACGCGAACGCGGCCGCGGCGGACAGCGTCCACGCGTCCGGCGTGCCGCCGGCGAGCAACGGCTCGAGCTCGCGCAGCGCGTTGGCGGCGTCGCCCTCGTCGATCCAGGCCTCGCAGCGGCCGAGCAGGCACTCGACGTTGCGCGGATCGTCGCGGAGAACGGATTCGAAGAGCTCGCGCGCGGAGCGCGTCTCGCCCAGCAGGAGCCGCGCGGTCGCGAGCCGCGTCGTGCCGGTCGGGCCGCAGGCACCGGGCAGGACCTCGGCCGCGAACTTGCGCCCGCGGAGCGCGAGACAGCGCTGGTAGGCCGAGGCCGCGGCGTTCATCTCGCCCGTTGCCGTCTCGACGTCCGCGGCGGCGAGCGCGCGGCGTTCGTGCACGAGCCCGGAGAGCAGCTCGATGTTCGGATGCGGCGCCGTCCACGCGCGCGCTCGCGTCAGCGCCGCGTCGGCTTCGTCGATGTGGCCGGCCTGGATCGCGAAGAACGCCAGGACCGTCGCCGGGAGGACGACGTCGCTCGAAGGACGGCCGCCGGAAGCCGAGGCGACGAGCGCGCTCCACGACGCGCGCGCCTCCGAGAGCGCGCGGGCCGCGTCGCCGCAGCGGTCGTACTCGCGCGCCAGATAGGCGCGGACGTTCGGATTGCCGGGCTCGTCCTGCGCGCGGCGCTCGAGCAACAGGCGGTTGCGCTCGGCCTTGCCGCGCGCGGCGCGCAGCTCGGGCACGGCGCCGAAGTGGACGATCGGCGCCTCGATCGTCGCGACGCGGCGCCCGGGCTGCTTCGACCAGGTCGTGACCTGTTCGTGGACGCGGCCTTCCCAGCGCAGCGTCTCGTCGAAGCGCAGGAGTCGCGGCAGGACGACGGGTTCGCCGCGGCGCGCGCGGCCCGAGACGACGTCCGCCGGCGACGCTCCGAGCGACGTGGCGTCGTGCAGCGGAAGCAGGCCGAGGTCGAAGTCGTCGCGCGCGAGCGCCGCACGGATCGCGTCGGCCGCGCCCGGCGCGAGGCGTTCGTCGGCGTCGAGGACGAGCACGAAGCGTCCCTTCGAGCGCGGCACGTGCGCCAGCGCCGCGTTGCGCGCCGCGGAGAAGTCGTCGTTCCAGGCGTGACGGACGACGCGTGCGCCCTTCGAATCGGCGATCGCGACGGTGGCGTCCGAGCTGCCGGTGTCGACCACGACGATCGAGTCGACGAGGCCCGCGACCGAGTCGAGGCAGCCCCCGAGGAACGTCTCCTCGTCGCGCGCGATCAGGCACAAGGTCAGCGCGCTCACGGCGAGACCTCCGCGGTCGACATCGCCGCCTCCAGCACGGTGATCGTCGCGTGCGGCGCCGTGGACGACGGCAGCGGCGCGGCCGGCTCGGGCGTGAACGGGACGTGGTACTCGGCGCGCTGGAACTCGCGCTTCATGGCCGGCTGGATCGCCGCGTACTCGCCGTACGGGATGTCGCCGCGGCCGCACCACTTCTCGGCGAAGCGCGACCAGTTCCGCGCGAGGAGCTTCGAGTGCGCCTCGCTCTTCTGCGCCGATCCGTAGTGCTCGTGGCGCACGAACACGTCGAGCGCGACGCGGTTGCGGAAGCCGGCCAGCGCGGCGCGCATGCTGAAGTCGTCGTCTTCGAAGCCCCACGGCGAGAAGCGCTCGTCGAAGCCGCCGATCTCGTCGACGACCTCGCGGCGCACGAGCATGCAGAAGGACGTCATCAGCGTCTGGAAGCGGAACTTGCGCGGGTGCGCCCCGGCCCGCTCGGCCGCGAAGCGCTCGACGTCCTCCACCGAACTCGTGCCCGAGTACGGGACCTCCTGCATGTGGCCGGCGCGGTCGGTGATCGGTCCGACGCAGCCGCTCTTCCCGTCGACCTCGGCGTGGAAGAGTAGGCGCCGCAGCCAACCGTCCGTCGTCATCACGTCGTTGTCGAGGAACACGACGTACTCGCCGCGCGCCTTGGCGAGCGCCTGGTTGCGCGCGCGCGGCGCGCCGGCGTTGTCGGCGTTGCGCACGAACACGATGTCCGGCTGCTGCGCCAGCCACTCGGCGCTGCCGTCGGTCGAGCCGTTGTCGACGACGACGATCTCGGTCGGGTGCCGCGGGTCGGCGGTGCGGCGCAGCGCTTCGAGGCACATCCGCGTCTTGGCCAGCGCGTTGTACGAGACGACCAGGATCGACGTCAGGCGCCCCGGCGTCGGACCGTTCTCGAGGACCGGTCCGGGATCGTTGCCCTCCAGCTGCAGGAGCCACCCGCGCTGGTAGGGGACCATCGCCAGCTTCTGCGTCGTCTCGGCCAGGACGCGCAGCTCGTCGGGCGAGGGCACGCGGTCGGGGACGGATTCCATCGACTCGAGCTTGGCGACGAACTTCTGCTGGACCGCGTGGTAGGCCTCGATCGTCAGCTGCGCGGACGCGCTCCAGTTCGGCGTGGGGCCGCCCGAGCGCGTCGCGAAGAGTTCGGGGTCCGCGTGCTTCGCCCACATCTTCGCCGAGTTGACGCCCAGCCGCAGCGCGCGCTGGAAGTACCCGCGCGGCGTGACCACGTGCTCGTGCTCGCACACGAGATCGGCGCGATAGTGCACGCGCCATCCGAGCTTCTCGAGGCGGTACCCGAGCTCCACGTCCTCGCAGATCGCCTCGCGGAACGTCGCGCCGTCGAAGCCGCCGGCCTCGCGCAGGGCGGCGACCGGCAGGCTCAGGTTGCACGTCCAGAAGTTCCGCCAGCCGTAGGTGCCGCGGTCCTTCATGCGCACGTAGTCGAAGAGCAGCGTCGTCTGGGCCAGCAGGCGCACGAACGGCGAGCGCATCGAGCGCGCTGTGAACGGGAACGCACCGAGGACCGCCGTCTTCGCCGGGACCTTGGCGTGCGCCGCGACGTGGCCGGCGAGCAGGTCCGGCGCCGGCACGGCGTCGTCGTTCAGGATCAGGACGAGCGGCGCGCGCACATGCTCGAACGCCAGGTTGCGCGCGGCGCCCGGCCCGGCGTTCGGCTGGCGCAGCAGACGGATCGCGTAGCCGTGCGCGGCGGTGTCGATCTCGATCGGGGGGACCGTGCCGTCGTCGACGACGACGAGCTCGAATCGATCCTTCGCGAGCGTCTGCGCGTCGAGCGCGGCGAGCAGAGTCTTCAGGATCTCGGACCGGCCGTAGGTCGGGACCACGACGGAGACCTGGAGACCCGGACCGCCCGCGGGAGTTCGATGCGTCATGTCCTGCGCATCGGCAGGCGGAAGGAATTGCCTGAGCGGCCGGCCGCGCGCGGTGCGAGAAATGGGACGGGCGTGCGTCGGCGTGCCCCGGGACTCCAGCCCGGCCGCTTTCCGGTCGAAGCAGGGCAGCTTGCTGGCCGGTCAGCCCCGCCCGGCGCTTGGCCGGCAGACGTAGATCAACGTGTGCCCGATGTCGTCGATGCGCGCCGCCGCGTCGGCCGGCTCGTCGCGCACGGCCGCGGCCTCGTCGCGCACGTCGGGTGCGGTGCCGAGTCCCGCGGTGGACCAGCGCGTCGCCTCGATCGTCCAGCCGGCGCTCGCGAGCAGCGCGCGGAACTCGGCCGGCGCGTAGTCGTTGCGCCACAGCGGGTGCCGGAACGCGGCACCGCCGCGGCGCGACACGTGGCGCATGTTGAAGTACGAGACCACGAGCTTGCCCGTCGGCGACACGCGCTTCACGAGCTCGCGCAGCGTCTTCTCGGGCGCCTCGAGGTACTCGAGGATCCCCGAACACACGATCACGTCGTACGCGCCGCCGTCGAACGCCGGCACGCCCTTCTCGAGGTCGGCCGCGACGAGCCAGCCGCGGCTTGCCGAGCGGACCGCGGATTCGCTGACGTCGCATCCGTGGTAGGCCCAGCCCGGCGAGAGCGCCGCGCCGACGGTGCCCGCGCTGCAACCGACGTCGAGCAGGCGCCGGCCGCCGGCTGCTTCGGCCAGGTCGACGATCGTCCGCAGGCGGCGGTGGAGCACGTCGTAGTGGTGCGATTCCTTCTCCCACGCGGCACGCGGATCGCCGGTCGGCAGGACGGCGGTCGCGGCGCGGGTCGGAGCGGCGGCGGGCGCGGTGCGAGTCGGGGCCGGCGAACGCGACGGAGCCGGATGCGGCGTCGTGCTGCGCTGCGGCACGTTCTGCGTGCTCGCGGAATCCGTGCCGCGGCGCGCGCTCGGAATCGCGCGCGATGAGCTCGGGACCGCGCCGGTCGGCGGCACGAGCCCGGCGAGCAGGCGGAAGTTGTCGCGCGCCTTGGCCTGCACGTGCGGGATCGCGCGCGCGAGCTGCGCCGAAAGCGCGTCGCCGTCGCGCACGAGACGCTCGACCACGGGCCACAGCGTCGCCTCGCTCACGCTCTCGAGCGGGATCACGAGCTCGTGCAGGCCCAACCGCTCGAACCAGCCGCGCACCTTGTACTCGTAGGCGATGCCCGCTGTCGGGACCCCCGACGTCGACGCCAGGATCGACGCGTGCATCCGCGTGCCGAGGAACGCGCGACACGTGCCCAATACACCCTTCAAGAGCCGCGGCGGCAGGCTCTCGATGCACACGCGTGCGTTCGCCTTCTCCTCCATGCGCGAGTAGACGTCGAGCAGCGCGATCGAGTCGTCGTTGCCCAGCGAGCGCTCGCGACGGCGCACTTCGGGCGCGTCCTCGGGCGGGATCGTCGTGCCGATCAGCAGGACGGGCACACCCAGCTCACGGATGCAGCGGTCGGCGACGCGCGCGACGTCGCGGAAGGCGTGCGCAGGCGTGCCGGGGTAGTCGCGCACCGAGATGCCCAGCGCGCCGCGCGGGAGGTCGAGGCGCTGCATCAGCGCGGCGATCTCCGCATCGGGCGCGGGGACGAGATCGACCGCGAAGTCGGCTCCCAGGACGGCGTGCGTCGCGAGGCCCGTGCGCTGGAGGTACGCCAGGCTCGCCGCGTCGCGCGCCGCGATCGCGGGGATGCGCGCGAACGTGGCGCGCGCGGCCGCCTGCAACGCGGCGCCCTCGATGGGGCCGATGCTCTGGCCGAGCACGGCGACGGGGACGCCCGCGTCGAGCGCCCAGCCGTAGTGGAGCAGCCGCGAGAGGAACACGTACGCGAACGCGTTGCCCGGCGTCGCGTTCAGGAAGTAGCCGCCGGTCGAGACGACGAGGTCGGCGCCCTGGTACGCGCTCTTCAGCGCGTCGATGCGCGCGTCCGTGCCGTCGAGGTGTGCGAGCTGTGCGCGCCACGCGGCCTCGTCGAAGGCCAGCACGTCGGGGATCACCTCGACGCCGGCGACGGCCTTGCAGCCGTCGGGGAAGTGCGCGCACACCGCGATCGAGGCCGCGGGGTACTGCGCGCGCAGGCCGTCGAGCAGACCCTCGAGGATCGCGCGGTCGCCCGCGTTGTAGACGGACCAGACGTCGGCGACGAGGATCTTCACGCGGACACCGAGGCGGCGAGGACGCGGGCGTAGTGTTGTTCGACGAGCGGCGCGACCACGTCGGGGTGATAGCGCTCGCGGACCGAGATCGCGGCCGCGCGGCCGAGTTCCTCGGCGAAGAAGGGCTGTTCGAGCACGCGCAGCAGCGCCTCGATCACCGAACCGGGATCCTTGGGGTCGACGAGCAGCCCCGTGCGCCCGTGCTCGATCATCTCGGCCATGCCGCCGTTCCGGCTGGCGACGACGGCCGCGCCGGCGGCCATCGCCTCGAGGCAGGCGTAGGGGAAGTTCTCGTGCCGCGAGGGGAGCAGCACGGCGTCCGCCTGCGCCAGCTCGTCGCCCAGCCGCGCGCGATCGAGCGCGCCGAGGAAGTGGACGCGGCCGCGCGGGTCCTCGGGGATGCGCGCGAGGAGCGCCGCCTGCATCGAGCCGCCGCCCGGGCCGGACGTCGTGTCGGCGCCCGCGAGCCGCCAGTGCACGTCGGGCAGCGCGCGCAGCACGCGGCACATCGGCGCGACGGCTTCGACGACGCCCTTGCGCGCCTCGAGACGGCCGGCGTAGAGCACGCGCCGCTCGGCCGCGGCGCGCCGCGGCACCACCGCGCCGGGCGTGAACGGATTGGGGATCGCGCGCACGTGACCGGGCGGGATCCCGAAGAGTTCCTCGCACGCGCCGATCATCCAGCGCGACGGACACGTGAAGCCCAGCGCGTTCTGGACCGCGACCGACTCGAGCGCATGCAGCGCGTCGACGAACGCGCCCGACACGCCGCTCTCGTTCCAGGCGAACACGAGCTTCGCGGGCGTGTGGAACTTCACCACGTACGGGACGTCCGGCAGCATCGCGCGCACGAGCGCCGCCTCGCCGGCCCAGTCGGCGGCCTCGATCACGTCGACGTCGGCGAGCGTCGGATCCTCCTGGAGCGCCAGCGCGACGGTGAACGCGCGGTCGTAGTGCGACTTCGCCAGGCGCGCCGCGCGCGCGTCGAACGGCTTCTGCCAGACCTCCGCGGGCGCCTCGCGGTCCGCGACGCGCACGATGCGCACGCCATCGACGCGCGACTCCGTGTCCGCCTTGCCCAGCGTTCGCGAGAGGACCGTCACCGCGTGCCCGCGCGCGGCGAGCGCCGGCGCGAGGTGCGCGACGTACGTGCCGATGCCGCCGAATCCGGTCTCGGGCGGGAACTCCGCGGAGATGAACAGGATCTTCAACGCTCGATCCTCGCGGCGGTGATCGTGACGGCCATGCGCGGTGCCTTCGGACGGGATGCGGCGCGTCGCGCGGGGGAGAAGCCTCGCCCGGGCGTGCCGGGCGGAAGGTAGCAATCCACGGGAGCCCAAGGGAGAGGCGCGCGGCGCATCGGCGCGGACCTCCCGCCGCGTCAGCGCACGAGCGGCAGCCGGATCTCGAACTCGCAGCCCCGGTCCTCGAGGTTGCGCACCGCGATCACGCCGCGGTGGAGCTCGGCGACGCTGCGCGCGATGGCGAGGCCGAGGCCGGTCCCGCGCTGCTTCGCGCCCTCGCCTGGCACCTGGTAGAAGCGCTCGAAGATCCGCTCGATGTGCTCGCGCGGGATGCCCGGACCGCGGTCGCGCACGCGGATCGACGCCTCGCCCTGTCCGCAGGTGACGCGCAGGTCGACCGGTTGGCCGCGCGGCGTGAAGCGCAGCGCGTTGCGCACCAGGTTCTCGACCATCGTGCGCAGGAGCTCGGGGTCGCCCACGAGCTCCGGCTCGCTCTCGCCGTCGGCCGGCAGGTGCAGGTTCGTCACGAGGGGCACGTCCAGGCTGCGCGCCAGCTCGCTCGTCCGCTCGGCGGCTTCGAGGATCACGTCGTTCACGGCGACGTTCTCGCGCCGGACGAGTTCCTTGCCGTGCTCGACGCGCGCGAGCAGGAGCAGGCTCTCGACGAGGCGCGCCATCGTGCGCATCTCCTCCTCGACGTTGCCGGCGAAGTTGGACAGCTCCTCGGGATCGGCGCCCTGGCGCAGGACCTGCGCTTGCGAGAGGAGCACGGCGATCGGCGTCTTCAGCTCGTGGCTGACGTTCGAGAGGAACATGCCCTGCGCGCGGTAGCCCTTCTCGACGCGCTCGAGGGCCGCGTTCCATTCCTGCTGCAGGCGCGCGATCTCGGAGTCGGTGGGGTCGACGTCGATGCGTCCGCGCAGGTTCGTGGGCGACACGGCGCGCGCCGCCGTCGCCATCCGCTGGATCGGCCGGACCAGGCGACCGGCCATGATCCAGGCCATCGCGGCCGCCGCGATCACGCCGATCGGGATGCCGATCAGGAAGTACGGCGCGACGGAGTCGCGGTTCGGGCCCGATTCGAGGGGCACCACGATCTGGATCCAGTGACGCGCGCCCGTCTCGGACGGGTATTCGCGCGCCACGCTGCGCAGCGCGAGCTGCGAGCCGTCCGCGAGGGGCAGGTCGATGCGCGCGATCTCGTCCGGCCGCTCCGTGCTGGGCAGCGGCACGTCGGTATCGGCCAATGCCGAGTCGCCCGTGCGCGCCTCGATCGAGCCGTCCTCCGCGCGCAGCAGCACCTGCGCGCGCGCGAAACCCTCCGCGCGCGCGAGCTCGTCGCGGATCCGGCGCGGCAGTTCGTCGTCGATCTGGCCGTGCGCCTCGCGCACCATGCGGTCGACGATGCCCATCGCCTCGCTCTGCAGGCGCTTCTCGCGCGTGCTCGTCGCCAGCGCGTTCTGCGCGATGAACCACGTGCCCGACGTCGCCAGGTAGACGATCAGGAACACGACGAGCGACCAGAGCGTGAACTTGAGGCGCAGCGGCAGCGAGGACGCGCGCGGCGTCGGGATCCGCGGCCTGCCGAGCGCCGGTCGCGGCACGGAGCTCGTCTCCGCTCCAGAGCTCTTGCGCGGCACGGGTCCTCGGCCTTCCGTCGGGACCGCGTGCGGTCAGACGCGCTCGGCCAGGCCGAAGCGGTAGCCGGCGGACACGACCGTGTGGATCAGCGACTGATCGTGATCGCGGTCGATCTTCTTGCGCAACTGGCTGATGTAGACGTCGATGACGTTGCTGGCCGGCTCGTAGCTCATGTCCCAGACCTTCTCGACGATCGTCATCCGCGGCAGCACGCGGTTGGGATTGCGCATGAGGAACTCGAGCAGCGCGAACTCCTTGGGCGTCAGCTTGATCTTCGCGCCGTCGCGCGTGCACGAGCGTTTGCCCAGGTCGAGCTCGAGCCCCTCGTAGCGCAGCGTGCGCGATTCGCTCGCCTGGCCGCGGCGCAGCAACGCGCGCACGCGCGCCACCAGCTCCTCGAACTCGAACGGCTTCGCCAGGTAGTCGTCGGCGCCCGCGTCGAGCCCGCCGATCTTCTCCTGCGTGCCCGAGAGCGCGGTCAGCATGAGGAGCGGCGTGCGGACACCTCTCCGCCGGAGGCTGCGGCACAGCTCGACGCCGTCGCGGTCGGGGAGCATCAGGTCGAGGAGGATCGCGTCGTACTGCCCGTCGGCGCAGCGCTCCTCGCCCTCGAAACCGGTGTGGGCCACGTCGACGACGTAGCCCTGTTCCGCCAGCCCGCGCTGGATGGCCCCGGCCATCCGGGGGTTGTCTTCGATCACCAAGATCCGCATCGGTCTGAAGTCCCTCTCAGAAGCCTACGACCGCCGCACCCGGTCTGCTCGCCCGAACACGCCTACGCGCTGACCTCGACCATCGGATCCGTCGCCGCTTCCACCACCCGGATGAAGCGGTTTTCATCCCGATTTCAGGCCTGCATCACGCGTTCGTGCGAACTTCCTTCCCACACGAGTCCGCTCGGGTCGGCCAACAGGGGGGCAATCTGGCGGCTGATCCGGGTGGACGCGTGGAATCCGTGCTGCGCACGGACGGAACGCGCGCGTGCGATTCCTCCCGGTCCCCCCGGGAACCGCGCGAACGCGACTCCGACCCGGGGGCGCCGCCGCGGGCCGGCGGCGGCGCACCCGACTCCGAGCACACGCACGAGCCGTACACACGCACGAGACTGATGATCGCACGAGGCGCCC
>JBGAOR010000088.1:0-20536 GCA_044221705.1 Planctomycetota bacterium | reverse complement strand
ATCCTGAAGGACCCGATCCAGGCCGGGCTCGTGCGCAAGGACGGCAAGTCGTTCTACCCGATCCAGGATCGCATCCCGATCCTGCTCGTGGACGAGAGCATTCCGCTCTGACGGCGGCCGAACGGGGAGGCTCGCATGATTTTCCGACATGCAGAGCACGAGGGTCGAGCGGTGCGGCTCGCCTACTGCCTGAACATGCATCCCTCCAGCGATCTGGCGCAGACGCTCGAGGGCCTGCGCACGATCACGCTGCCGCTGCGTGACCGCCTTGGCGCCGGACGGCGCTTCGGCGTCGGCTTGTACCTGTGCGCTCCGTTCGCGCGCAGCCTCGATTCGGGACGCGGCGAGGGCGATCTCGCCGAACTCGCGGGCTTCCTCGCCAGGCATCGCCTCGATCCGTTCACGTTCAACGCGTTCCCCTACAGCAGGTTCCACGAGGACGGCGTGAAGGAGCGCGTCTTCAGTCCGACGTGGCGCGAACCGGAGCGCCTCGAATTCACGCTCGCCGTCGCCCGCATCGCCGCTCGACTCGCGCACGAGACGAACACGGTGGCGAACGGGAGCCACGTCTCGATCAGCACGCACACCGGTCTGTTCGGAGCGCACGTGCGCTCGCAGCGCGATCTCGACGAGTGCGCCGTGCAGTTCGCGCGTGCCGTCGACGAACTCGCGCGCATCGAGGAGGGGACGGGCGTGCGCATCGTGCTCGCGCTCGAACCCGAGCCGCGGGCGAGCGCGCAGGACAGTGCTGAATTGGGCCGGTTCCTGGCGCGCGCCTTCGAGATCGGCGCGCAGTTGCTGCAGGAGGAGAAAAACCGCGAAGCCGAACACGCTCGCGCGGTCCTGGCGCGCCATCTCGGGCACTGCCTCGACGCCTGTCACGCGGCTGTCGAGGGCGAAGAGGCGCCCCTCCGCGAACTCACGAGGAGCGGCATCGTGATGGGCAAGTTGCAATACTCGAACGCGCTCGTGGTCGAGTCGCCTGCGAGGAATCGAGTCGGCCTCGACTCCCTGCTCGCGCTCGACGAGCCGCGCTACCTGCACCAGGTGACGGGACACG
Source organism: Planctomycetota bacterium (assembly GCA_044221705.1). GTDB lineage: Bacteria > Planctomycetota > UBA1135 > UBA1135 > JAEUHZ01. The sequence continues at coordinate 19,476 of JBGAOR010000088.1, read as the reverse complement.
GGCCGAACGCGCAGCGGGCGACCGATCTCCCGGAGTTGAAAACCCGGCTCGCGGGCCCCGAGCGCGAGGCGTGGCTCGCCTGCGAGCGCCTCGTGTGCCACTTCCACGTGCCCGTCGACCTCGAACAGGCCGGACCGGGGCTCTCGACCACGCGCTCCTACGCCGACGGGTTGCTCAGCGCCGTGCTGAAAGAGCCCGCGCGCTGGACGACGCGCGACCTGCACGTCGAGATCGAGACCTATACCTGGGACATCCTGGGCGCCGGTGCGCGCGGCGAGGGCGCGCTGGTGGACGGCCTGGAACGCGAATATCGGCACGTCATCGGCCTCTGCGAGCGCGCCGGATGGCGTCACGCTCCCTGATTTCCGCCTGCCCGTCCGTTGACACGTCGCTTGGGCGTCCCTACCTTTTCGCTCCCTCGAACGGGTGCCTGGCCCTATCGAGCCCGCACAAGGCGGCCCCATCGTCTAGCCAGGCCTAGGACACCAGGTTTTCATCCTGGCGACAGGGGTTCAAATCCCCTTGGGGTCACCACTCTTCGCTTCTTGGCGCAGAGCCTCGCTGCACAGGACTTCCGTGCGCAGGGTCGGTCCCGGCAGGATCGGTCCCGGCCGAGCGGCCCGGCGCAATTTCGCCGGCCAGGCGAGTCGCCGCGGCGGCAGGCTGCCGTACTTCGAGCTACCTTCGGCCCCATCCGCCGGCCGTTCCTGCTCGCGTTGTGATCCGGGGGCGGCCTTGGTACTCCCTACGCGGATGAGCACGCCCACGCCGCGCCGATTCCTCCTGCGCTGGTGCGCGTGGTTCTTCCTCGGGACCGGCGCGATCTTCGCGCTCGTGGCACTGCGCTACCTGGCCGTCGCACCCGAGGCGTCCGGTTTCGCGCCCTTCGCGTTCCGCGCGTCGATGTTCGCGACCCAGTCGGCGTTGCTGGCGCTCGTGCTGCTCCTGCTGGTCACGCCGGTCGTCCTCCTCGTGCCGCGGCCGCGCGTCGTCGTGAGCGTCGCGGTGGTGCTCGCGCTGCTGGCGTTGGCCGTCGCGCTGGTCGACACGTTCGTCTACCAGCAGTACCGCTTCCACCTCGACGCGAGCGTGTGGCGGCTGCTGACCGACGGCGGCGCGGACACGACGTTCCACATGCCGGTGTCCACGCACGTCGCGTTCGGGGCGATCCTGCTGGGCCTCCTGGCGGTCCTGGCCGGCCTCGCGTTCGCGACGTGGCGCTTCACGGAGCGCACGACGGGCAAGCGCGCGGGCCGCTGGGTGGTCGGAGCGTTCGCGCTGGTGTTCCTGGCGCACAACGGCGTGCACACGTGGGCCAGCGCGGCGGCGTACACGCCGGTCACGCAGCAGGTCGGCCTGCTGCCGCTGCACAAGCCCATCACGGCGAACCGCGTGCTGCGCCGCATGGGCATCCAGGTCGCGCGGTCTCCGTTCGTCCCGGGCCAGACGCCGTCGGGCCTGCGCTATCCGCGCGAGCCGCTGGAGTTCCGCGCGCCGGAGAAGCGCGAGAACGTGTGCTTCGTCATCGTCGACTCGTGGCGCGCGGACGCGCTGACGCCGCGCGCGACGCCGAACCTCGCGGCGCTGGCGCAGGAATCGGTGCAGTTCGCCGATCACCACAGCGGCGGGAACGCCACGCGCGTCGGCATGTTCTCGCTGTTCTACGGGATCCCGGGCACGTACTGGCACGACGTGCTCGCCGAGCGGCGCGCGTGCGTGCTGGTCGAGGAGTTCGCCCGGCACGGCTACGAGATCGCCCTGTTCCGCAGCGCGCCGATCTACAGTCCCGAGTTCGACGAGACGATCTTCAGCGGCGTTCCGGGCCTGCGCCGCGAGTCGAAGGGCAACGGGCCGGCGGAGTGCGACCGCGACCTGACCGACGACTTCCTGAAGTGGCTCGCGGCGCGCGACGATTCGCGGCCGTTCTTCACGGTGCTGTTCTACGACGCGCCGCACGCGTACGACGTCCCGCCCGACTTCCCGCGCGAGTTCGAGCCCAGCTGGCCGCAGGTCGACTACCTCGCGCTCGACGCGCACACCGACCCGGAGCCATTCCACAACCTCTACCTGAACGCCGTGCGCTGGTCGGACGCGCAGGCCGGTCGAGCGCTCGACGCGCTGCGGGCGAAGGGCGTGCTCGACTCGACCTACCTGATCGTCACGGGCGACCACGGGCAGGAGTTCAACGACCTGGGTCTCGCGTACTGGGGCCACAACTCGAACTTCGCGCGCTTCCAGTCGCACGTGCCGTTCTACGTCCGTCGCGCCGGGCTCGCGCCGGCCGTGTTGTCGCACCAGACGACGCACTTCGACGTGGCGACGACGCTGCTCACCGACGTGCTCGGCTGCACGAACCCGCCCGAGGACTACTGCATCGGTCGCAACCTGTTCGACACGGCCGACCGCGGCGTGCTGACCCTCGCGACGTACAGCACGTACGCCGCCGTCCGGCCGGGAGTGCGCCACGTCGTGGTCGGGAAGTCGGGCGACATCGAGGTCCTCGGGCGCGACTACCGGCCCGAGCCCTGGGCCGAGGGCGACGCGGACTACCTGAAGCAGTCGTTCCAGCAGCGCGCGCGCTTCCGCCCGGGCGCCGCCGGCGCGGGGCCCTGATCTCCGGACGTCCGTCGCGATGAGCTGCTTCCGCGGCGCTCTGCTTCCGCACTGGGGCGCGTCGCCGGTACGCTTCGCGGATGCAGCCCACCCGCGCGACGCCGTTCCTCCTCCTCGCACTCGCCGCCTGTTCGTCGACGCCGACTTCGTCGGGCGCGGGCACGTTCACCCAGGCGCCGACCCCGGTCGCGAGCGCGGCCGGGACGCGCCGCGCGTTCGAGATCGCCGACCTCTACCGCGTGGCGACGCCGAGCGCGCCGGCGCTCTCGCCCGACGGTTCGCGCGTCGTCTTCGGCGTGCGGCGCACGGATCTCGAGGCCGGCAAGGCCTGGTCGGACATCTGGACCGCGAAGAGCGACGGCTCGGACGCGCGCGCTCTCACCGGTTCGGGCAAGAACGACGCGGGACCGGCCTTCACGCCCGACGGGAAGAGCGTCGTGTTCACCTCGAACCGCAGCGGATCGGAACAGCTCTGGATCCTGCCGCTCGACGGCGGCGACGCGCGGCAGCTCTCGAAGTTCGCGCCCGGCCTGTCCGATCCGGTGATCTCGCCCGACGGGCGCTGGATCGCGGCGACGACCGAGCTGTGGGCCGAGTGCGGCATCGACGTCGAGTGCCACGAGCGGATCCAGAAGGGCCTCGACGACGGCAAGACCAAGGTGCGCACGGGCGACGAGCTCCTGTACCGGCACTGGACGTCGTGGTCGCAGGGCAAGCACTCGTGCGTCGTGCTCGTCGATGCTGCCAGCGGTTCGGTCGTGCGCGCGCTGACGCCGATGGACCACGACGCGCCGACGTTCCAACTCGGCGGCGGTCGCGGCTACGCCTTCTCGCCGGATTCGAGCGAGCTGTGCTTCGTGCAGAACCGCGACGAGAAGCAGGCCGAGTCCACGAATGCCGACCTGTGGGTCGTGCCGATCGCCGGCGGCGAGCCGCGCGGGCTGACCGACACGAACGACGGCTGGGACGGCGCGCCCTTGTACTCGCCCGACGGGAAGTGGATCGCCTTCGCCAGCCAGGCCACGGCCGGGTACGAGTCGGACCTGAAGCGCCTGGCGCTGCTCGATCGCTCGAGCGGGCACGTGACGTACCTGACGGACGCGCGCAACTTCGACGACTCGATCGACGACTTCCGCTGGTCCGCCGATTCGCGGCGCCTGATCTTCCAGGCCGGCGTGCAGGGGCGCACGCCGCTCTACGAGATCGCGGTCGAGGGCGGGAAGCCGCGCGAGCGCGTGCGGCACGGCACGATCGGCGGGTTCGAGGTCGCGGACGACGGGACGATCGTCTACGTCGCGCGCTCCGTGGACCAGCCGCCCGAGATCTACGCCGCGCCGGGCCGGGCCGACAAGGCGAAGCCGCTCGCGCTGACGCAGCTCAACGCCGGTGTGCGCGAGCAGGTCGACCTGCGCCCCGCGACCGAGTTCCGCGTGGCGGGGGAGGACGGCTACGAGATCCACGGCTTCCTCGTGACGCCGCACGGCTTCGATCCGGCGCGGAAGTACCCGCTGATCCTGAACGTGCACGGCGGTCCGCAGTCGCAGTGGACCGATTCGTTCCGCGGCGACTGGCAGGTCTATCCCGGCCAGGGCTACGTGGTCGCGTTCTGCAATCCCACGGGATCGAACGGCTACGGGCAGGAGTACTGCGACGCGATCCGCGGCGACTGGGGCGGGCGCGTGTACCGCGACCTCATGCGCGTGACGGATGCGCTGGCCGCGTTGCCCTACGTGGACTCGCAGCGGATGGGCCTGATGGGCTGGTCGTTCGGCGGGTACATGTCGATGTGGATCGAAGGACAGACCGACCGCTTCGCGGCCAACGCCGCGATGATGGGCATCTTCGACCTGCGTGCGTTCTACGGATCGACCGAGGAGCTGTGGTTCCCGGAGCACGACATGCGCGGCACGCCGTGGACGTCCGCCGACTACGAGAGGTGGTCGCCCTGCAACCACGTCACGAACTTCAAGACGCCCGCGCTCGTGATCACGGGCGAGCTCGACTACCGCTGCCCGTACACGCAGAGCCTCGCGTACTACACCGCGCTGCAGAAGATGGGCGTGAAGTCGCGGCTCGTCGTGTTCCCCGACGCGGGCCACTGGCCGGCCTGGCACGAGATGGCGGTCTACTACAACGAGCACCTGGCGTTCTTCCACGAGCACCTCGGCGGCGGCAAGGCGCCGTGGGACGTGACGGCGCACGCGCGGAACCTCGCGTTCGGCCAGAAGCCGTGAGGTCGGCCCGTGCAGCCGTGGCCGGTCTGTTGCTGGCCGCGTGCGGCACGCCGGGCGGCAGCTGGTGCGGCACCTGCCCGTCCGGTCCGCCGAGTTCGGATCCGGGCGACGCACGGCGCGCGTTCTGGCGCGAGGTCGCGGCCGTCAAGGGCACCGTGCCCGACGGCCACACCGCCGCCGAGTGGGCGCGCGAGCTCGACCCGTGGCTTGCGTCCACCGACCCCGAGCTGCGCGACGATCTCGGCTACACGATCCTCGCCGGCTGGATCGTGCGCGGGAAGATCGAGGACGAGCCGCTGCGCGAGCTGGCCGCGAAGTGGCGCGCGGACCTCGGGCGACCCGGGTCGAGCGACGCGGACGTCGTCGCGCGCTCGTTCGCGGCGCTGACGCTGGCGGCGGTCGTCGCCTTCGACCTGCAGCACCCTTTCCTGGGCGACGAGTCGGCGCGGATACGCGCGGCGGCGCTCGAGTACGCGGAGCGCGAGCGCGACGTGCGCGGCTACGACGAGCGCCTCGGTTGGGTGCACGCGACCGCGCACGCGGCTGACCTCCTGAAGTTCCTGGCGCGAGCGCCGGACATGCCGGTCGCGGATCAGGCGGCCTTCCTGGCCGTCCTCGACGCGAAGTCCGACCTGCCGCGCGCGACGTGGACCGCGGGAGAGGACCTGCGGCTCGCGCGCGTCGCGCTCTCGCTCGTGAAGCGCGCCGACAGCGACCGCGAGGCCTTCGAGACCTGGGTGGCCGGATCCGGGCGCGCGTACCGCGACCTGTGGGCCGCGCCGCGCGTCGATGGGGCGCGCCTCGCGGCGTCCGGCAACCGCCGCCGCGTGCTGGCCGAGCTCGCCGTCCTCCTGGCGGGCGACGACGCGTCCGAGAGCCGTCCTCCTGGCGGGCGACGACGCGTCCGAGACGGCGGCGTGGGCCCGCGAGCGCGTGCTGCGCGCGCTGCGCGAGACCGGCTGATCCGCCGCGCGGCGCGCCGGCGCTGGGTGCGCTCTCGCGACGGCGGGGATGCGAGGAGTGACCCTCCACCCGCACCGGACTAAGCTGCCCGTTCCTCTCCGGACTCCGCGGCCCGCCATCCACTCCATGAAGACTCATCCGGCTCTCGCGCTCGCCCTGTGCGCCCTCCTGCTGGCCCTCGGGGCGCTGCCCGGATGCAGATCCGACGCGCAGGCGACGCCCCCGCGCGCCGAGGTCGGGTCCGACGAGATCGCGCGCACGCCCGCGGTCGCCAGCGCCGTCCTCGGCTCGGTCGCGCACGAGCAGGAGGTCATGAAGAGCAGCTACTGCGCCGCGTGCCACCCGGCGGAGTACGCCGAGCACGAGCAGAACACGCACGGCCGCGCCTTCACCGACGAGGAGGTGCGCCTCGGCACCGGCCGCTTCAGCCAGGCCGACTGCATCATCTGCCACACGCCGCGCCCGGTCTTCGAGACCGGCATCGGCCAGAACCCGATCCGCCGCCACTTCGACCTGGAAGAGGGCAACACGTGCATGACCTGCCACTGGAAGGAAGGGCAGGACTACAGCCGCTTCACCGGCGGTGCGGAGTGCGCATCGGCGTTCGACCCGCGCGTCGGCACGGTCGAGGCTTGCGCCTCGTGCCACAGGAACCACGGCACGCCGTACCAGTGGGAGGCCGCGCCGCGGGGCAAGAAGGCCGGCAACGTGTGCGTCGATTGCCACATGCCGCTCGTCGAGCGCGCGGTCGCGGTGGGGGGGCCCGTGCGGGAAGTCCACAGCCACGCGTTCCCGGCCTCGCGCAGCGAGTCGCAGCTGCGCCGCGCCTACGCCTACGACGCGAAGATCGAGGGCAACGAGGTCGTCGTGCGCATCGAGAACAAGGGCGCGGGCCACAACTTCCCGACCGAGCTGAAGCAGCGCGCCGTCGAGTCGCTGGTCGTCGTCCGCGACGCGCAGGGCACGGAGGTCGCCCGCTCGCGCATGAGCTTCCGCGACCCGTACAAGCGCCCGTACGGCCTGACGCTGCCGGTGAACACGCAGATCCCGTCGGGCGAGTTCCGCGAGCACCGCGTCCCGATCGGCGTCGCCGACGGCACCGTCACGTGCGAGCTGCACTACAAGCTCTACTACCCGATCGAGGACCACCACCCCGACCTCGCGCGCGAGCTCGAGTCGAAGAGCCTGGCGTTCAGCCGCCTGACGCCCTCGACGAAGCCGGTCGAGTCCGAGCCCGAGGTCGCGGTCGTCACGCCCGAGAACATCGCGCCCGAGGCGGCCGGCGCGGCCAACCTGGTCGACTACGCGCACCCGCCGATCGGGAAGGTCGAGGTCGACATCCCGAAGGGCTCGAGCGCGAAGGACATCGACGCCTTGATCGCGCTGTTCCAGTTTCCCGTGCCGCAGGCGAACGGCGAGGCGCGCAAGCAGCTCGCCAAGATCGGCGCGCCGGCCGTGCCCGCGCTCGTGCGCGCGATGGGCTCGTGGGACAACAAGACCTGGAACCAGGCGATGGGCGTGCTCGAGACGATCGGCGCGCCCGCGCAAGCGGCGGTGATCGCGGGGCTCGACGACGGCGAGCTGTACGTGCGCCTGCACGCGGCCGAGATGCTCGCGCGCCTCGGCATCGCGGGCGACGCGGTGGCGGCGCAGCTCCTGAAGTCGCTCGGGCGACCGAACGCGCTCGACCGCTCGCACGCGGCGGCCGCGATCGGGGAGCTGAAGATCGCGAGCGCGAACGGCGCGCTGCGCAAGCTCGTGCTCGAGGACCGCGACCCCGACGTCGTGCGCGCCGCGGCGCGTTCGCTGGCGCAGATCGGCGCCAAGGACGCCGTCCCGGACCTGAAGGTGGCGCTCACGCGCTTCGAGTGGCCCGAGACGCGGCGCGACGTGGCCGAGGCGCTGGCGAAGCTCGACGACCCGACGGGGATCCCGCTGCTCATCGCGGGCCTCGACCTGAAGGACGACCTCGTGCGCGAGAGCTACTTCGAGGTGCTGTTCGGCCTGACGGGCCGGCACTTCTGCTACGAAGCGCTCGCGCCGCGCGACGAACGCCTCGCGGCGCTCGCGCAGTACCAGGCCTGGTGGACGAAGGAAGGCGGCGCGCAGGCGCTGCGTCACCCGCTCAAGGTGGACGCGAAGACGCGCGCCGAGGTGAAGAAGATCACCGAGAGCTTCGGCGGATCCGACGGCACCGTGCCCGCGGGGGACGACGTCGCCCTGCGCGAGCGCCTGATGGAGATCGGCGTCTCGGCCGTGCCCGGCCTCGCGACGATCGGGCTCAAGTACCCGCCGGGCTTCTCGGAGAAGCGCGCCAGGATCTGCGAGGTCCTGGGCGAGCTGCGCCATCCCGACGCCGTCCCCGCGCTGATCAGCGCGCTGCGCGATCCGGTCGTGGCCGTCGCGGCCTGGGCGAACCAGGCGCTGGCGAAGATCGGCGACAAGACCGCGCTGCCCGCGGTGCAGCGCTACCACACGCGCCTCCTGTCGCTGGCGCGATCCGGCCGCTGGCCCGCGGACGCCGGCTCGGCCGAAGGCCTGATGGCGCAGGCCGCGGGCACGCGCTTCGCGCTGGGAGACGCGCGCGCCGAGGACGACCTCGTCGGCTTCCTGCTGTCCGAGGACGAGTCCGTGCGCGCGACCGCGCTGCAGGCGCTGCGCGACCGCTACGGCCTCGAGATCGAGTACGAGGTCGGCGCGTCGCGCGACGATCGCCGCGCGGCGGTCGAGGCCTGGCAGAACCGCAAGCGCTGAACCCCGGAGCCGGCCGCGTCGGCATGGAGCGGCCCACGTTCAGTCGGCCTTGCCCGAGCGCGGGTGCGCGCGCTCGTAGACCTCGCGCAGTCGCTCGATCGACACGTGCGTGTAGATCTGCGTCGTCGTCAGGTGCGCGTGGCCCAACAGGCCCTGCACGGAGCGCAGGTCCGCGCCGCGGTCCAGGAGGTGCGTCGCGAAGCTGTGCCGCAGCGTGTGCGGCGTCGCCGGCCGATGGATCCCGGCGCGCAGCACCGCGCGACCCACGATGCGCTGCAGCGTGCGCGTCGTGAGGCGCTTCCCGCCCGGACCCAGGAACACGGCGTGGACCGCGCTCGCGCCCTGCGGCCGCGGACGCTCGGGATCCGCCAGGTACGCCTGGATCGCGCGCACGGCGTGGCGACCCAGCGCCGCGAGCCGCTCCGTGCGCCCCTTGCCGCGCACGCGCGCCACGCCGCGCGCGAGGTCCATGTCGCCGATGTCCAGGCCGACCGTCTCCGACGCGCGCGTGCCGGCCGAGTAGAGCAGCTCGAGCAGCGCGCGGTCGCGCCGGCCGGCGTGCGTGGACTCGTCGGTCGAGTCGAGCAATGCCTCGACCTCGCCGAGCGCCAGCGCGCCGGGCAGGTCGCGCGCCGCGCGGCGCTGGCGCAGGCCCGAAGCGGGGGACACGTCGATCGCGCCGTTCTTCAGGAGGTGCTTCAGGAAGGAGCGCACGCCCGACAGTCGGCGCTGGATCGACGCGCGCGCGAGGCCCTTCTCCGAGAGGTCGGCGAGCCACGCGCGCAGGATGCGCGGCGTGATCGCGCGCGGCTCGTCGACCGCGTACGTCGCGCACGCGGCGAGGAAGCTGTCCAGGTCGCCGCGGTACGCGCGCAAGGTGTGCTCGGAGGCGCCGCGCGCGGCGGCCAGCTCGACGAGGAACCGATCCGCCGCCGCGTGCAGCGCCGTCGCGGGCGCCGCCGCCTCGGCCGGATCGGCGTCGGCGGGATCGGCCTCGACCGCGCGTCGCCTGCTCATCGCTTCCAGTACGCGAGTCGCTCGTGCTTCTTGAGCTCGTACGTGATGCCCTGGGGACCCTCGAAGCGCACGAGCACGTGCAGCCACGGCGCCGAGCCGTCGGTGGCGTGCCACAGACGCGCCTCGACGCTCCCGTCGGGTTTCACCAGCTCGATCTCGTACGCGCGCACCTTGCCGATCGGGAGGTCGAGCACGCTCGTGCCGACGAGTCGGGCGGTGCGGCGCTCGGGTTCGAACGACACGGCGTGCGTGTCCTTCTGCATCGGGAGCAGCGAGAACCCCGCGTAGCGGTCCTCGGCCGCGTCGAAGCGGAAGTCGCGCATCACGAGCGGGAGCGCGTCGAAGAACACGACCTGCGCGTCGAGCGTGCCCTCGCGCCGGCCGGCGCCGGGGAAGTACACGGAGTCGGCCCAGCGGAGCTTCGAGCCGTCGCGCCAGACCTCCTTGAAGCTCGCGCCGCAGTCCTCCTGCGTCGCGGCGGTCAGCTTCCACGCGGCGAGGTCCTCGACCCGCGTGTAGGTCATCGTCGAGAAGTCGTAGTCGTAGCGCTCCGTCGGCACGCGCTCGGACCAGTGGTGCTTGAAGACCTCGACACCGTCCTCCGCGTCCGTCTTGACGCCGGTGCGCGGATCCACGCGCTCCTTGTTCGTGTACGCGACCGCTTCGTAGCGCCGCTCGATCCCGTAGATCGTGCGCGTGGCCGCGTACGTGCACTTCTCGGCCAGCCCGTCGTACCAGACGCGGTCGGTGCGCCACGTCTCGGCCGGGGCGAGGCAGGTCGCGGTCGCGATCAGTGCGAGCAGCATGCGTGCATCCCCGTTCGTGCTTCCATCGGTTCAGCGACCTGTGCGCTCTTGCGCACGCCATCCCGCGGGCCGCGGCATGGCCGGCTCGCGCAGGGCCATCACGGTCATCGCCGTGCCGAAGGACTCGCTGCGCGGGAACACGCGGTCGTTCCAGCCGCCGTCCTCCTCGCGCACCTTCCACAGGAGTACGCGCAACTTCTCGCGCCAGCCCTCGCGCTCGGCCTCGGGCAGGAACTCGATCGCCTGCGCGACGTGGCGGTGGGCGTAGAAGAAGTAGTACGGCGCGATCATGTAGGGCGGGACGTGCGTGCCCTGCTGCTTGCGGCGCTGCTCGAGCCATTCCCAATGCTCGAAGAACGCGCCCACGGCGCCGCGGATCCGGTCGATGCTGCCGCGGTCGGCGAGGTACAGCACGACCTCGCAGACCGCCATGCGTCCGATCGCGCCGGGGACGTCCTCGAAACCCTTGCCGTTCTGCGTCGACTTGTCCGAGCCGTACTGGAACGCGCCGGTCTCGAGGCGCGCCTCCTCGAGCGTCTTCAGCGCGCGCTCGACCACCGCCGCGTCGACGGTCTCGCCCTGCTGGCGCGCCTGGAAGAGGAAGAGGAGCGTCGGCGCCGTCATGAACGTCGACGCGTCCGAGTCGTCGCCCTGCGGCCGCGAGTAGTTCCAGCCGCCGCGCGCGCCGATCTCGGTCTCCTGCAGGCGCGCGACGAGCATGTCGATCGCGTCCTCGACCTCCTTCGCGCGCGACTCGGGCACGAGCCGGGCCTCGCGCAGCCTGAGCAGGAACCCCAGCGCGTACGCGTGTCCCCAGCCGCGCACGTCGTAGCCCTTCTCGAAGTCGGGTCCCATGAGCGGATCGCGCAGCGCCTCGAGCACGAAGTCGAGTCCGCCGTGGATCGCCGCGAGCGCTTCGCCCTTGGGCTCCCCGGCGGCCGCCTCGACGAGCGCCGTCGCGACGATCGACGTGCCCCCGATGCGGTACCCGATCGGGATGTCGCCGCCGACGCGGTACACGCCCTCGTAGGGCCACTCGCGGCGCGCGTCGGACTTCTGCGGGACCTTCTCGCGACCCTTCTTGTCCGCGGACTTCGGGGCGTAGGCCTCGCGGGCGTCGACGAGGAGCGCATTGGCGCGCTTCAGCGCGTCGGCGACGGCGCGCGCGTCGGGCGCCTTCGGAGCGCTGCCCTCGAGGGGCGCGGGTGTGGTGAGCGACGCGAACGCGAGCACGCAGGCGGTCAGCATGCCGGCATGGTGGCATGCACCGCACGCCGTGCGTAGTGGCTGGCGCCTTGGGTCCCGCTCAGCGACCCGGCGTCGTCGCCGTCTTCGCGGCGGTGGCGGGGGCGGGCAGCGCCGGCACGTCGCGCTGTGCCGCCTCGAGCGCGTCGCGCCAGCCGCGCAGGAGCACGATGCGCGATTCGGGGTTGATCCCGAACGTGAATCCGGCCTTCTCGGAGGCGTCCAGGGTCTCGAGCATCGCCGCCGCGGCCTTGGCCTGCTCGGCGGCGTACTTCGCGTTCTTCTCGGCCAGGAGCCGGGCGTCGGCCGCGTCCTTGGCCTGCGCCTCGACCACCTTCTGCAGTGCGGCCACGTCCTTCTGGAGCGCGTCGACCTTGGCCTCCGCGTCGTAGGCGGCGGTCCCCTGGAACGTCGCCAGGCCCAGGCACGCGGTCGCGAAGACGCTCAAGGTCGTGGTGGTGCTCATGGAGCGATCCTTCGGCAGACGGCGGCCCGGGCTTGAACGCCTGCTATCTTCCGGCCCGATGAACCGTCCCGGAACCGAACCTGCGGCCAGGAAGCCGCGCTCCCCGCTCCTGTTCGTCTTCCTGACGGTCTTCATCGACCTCCTCGGGTTCGGGATCGTGATCCCGCTCCTCCCCGTGTACTCGGAGATGTACCGGGCCGGCCCGGAGACGATCGGGCTGCTCATGGCGAGCTTCTCAGGCGCGCAGTTCGTCTTCGCGCCGTTCTGGGGCCGGCTCTCGGACCGCATCGGGCGCAAGCCGGTCCTCGTCGGCGGGCTCGTCGGCACGGCCGGCTCCTACGCGCTGTTCGCGCTGTCGGACTCGCTGCCGCTGCTCTTCGCCGCGCGCCTCCTGGCCGGGTTCTTCGGCGCCAACGTCTCTACCGCGCAGGCCTACATCGCCGACGTCACGACGCCGGAGAACCGCGCGAAGGGCATGGGCCTCATCGGCGCCGCGTTCGGGCTCGGCTTCTGCATCGGGCCGTTGCTCGGCGGCGAGCTGACGCACATCTCGGCGTCCGCGCCGGGCTGGTTCGCGGCGGGACTGTCGCTCGCGGCGGCCACCTTCGGCTGGATCACGCTGCGCGAGCCCGAGCGCGCCCCCGGCGCGGTCACGCGCGTCTTCGGGTTCGACCAGGTGCGTCGCGCGGCCTCCGAACCGAGGCTCGGCATCCTGTTCGTCCTGGGGTTCGCGTTCATCGCCGCGTTCTCGAGCTTCGAGTCGATGTTCACGGTCTTCGGTCTGGCGCGCTTCCCGTCGGTCTTCGGGCTGTCGCAGCCGGTCGAATCGGCCAGCGTCGAGGAGATCCTGCGCGCCGCGCCCGTCACGGGTCGCTACCTGGCCGGCATCGGCATCGTCTCCGCGATCATCCAGGGCGGTCTGATCCGCCGGCTCGTGCCGCGCTTCGGCGAGACGAAGCTGGCCATCGCGGGCCCGGCGATCCTGGGCCTCGGCCTGGTCGGACTCGCGCTCGCGCCGAGCTGGGGCTTCGTCGTGGTCGCGTGCCTCGTGCTGCCGATCGGCTTCGGACTCAACAACCCGTCGCTGTCGTCGCTGCTCTCGCGCGCCGCACCGCCGGCGGAGCAGGGCTCGTACCTGGGGTTGAACCAGTCCGTCTCGAGCCTCGCGCGCATGGCCGGTCCGCTCACGGCGGGATTCGTGTTCGAGCACTTCGGCCCGACGAGCCCGTTCGTGATGGGCGCGATCCTGCTGGCCTTCTCGACGATCCTCGCGCTGAGCTACGACCGTCGCTTCGGCGCCAGCTTCCCGCGGGTCGCGAACGGCGCGGCCGCTCCTTCGGCGTGATGCGCTTCGCGCCGCGCGTCAGCGAGATCGTCGGCGAGGGCGGCGTCGCGCCGCGCTTCGAGGACCTCTACGCGCGGCTCGCGGAACGGCGCGGGTGCGTCGCGCTCGACAGCGCGGGCGGGAACCCGCGGCGCTTCAGCCTGATCGCGTTCGATCCCCTGGCCGGGATCGAGCTGCCGCGCGGCCTCGCGGGACTGCGTGGATGCCTGCACGGGCTCGAGGTCCAGGCCGGCGACGACGTGCCCGGCCCGTTCCGGGGCGGGTTCCTCGGAGCCTTGTCGTACGACCTGGGCGTCGCCGGGGAACGCGCGGTGCGCGCCGCGACCGAGCCGTGGGGGAGCCCGCTCGTCGCCGGCGGGCTGTACGTCGACTTCGTCGTGCTCGACGAGCGCGCGGGCCGCGCGTGGCTCGTCCTGGGCGAGGATCCGGGCGACGGACGCGCCGCGGTCGCCGTGCGTCGCGCCGAACTGCTCGCGCGCCTGCGCGGACCGGCGCCGGTGCTCGAGCGCGCGCGAGCTCTCGGCGGGTTGCGCCGCGCGACGAGCCCGGGCGAGCACCGCGCGCGCGTCGAGGACCTGCGCGCGCGCATCGCCGCCGGCGACCTCTACCAGGCGAACCTCGCGCACAGGCTCGAGTCGCGCGTCGCGGGCGATCCGCGCGAGCTCTACCTGCGCCTGCGCGGCGTGAACCCTGCGCCGTACATGGGCTGGCTCGCATGGGATCCGTCGACGAGCGCGGGCGGCGCGGCCGGTTCGCGCGGCGCGCTGCTCTCGGCGTCGCCCGAACTGCTGCTCGAGTTCGACGGCACCACCGCGCGCACGCGGCCCATCAAGGGCACGGCGCCGCGCGGGACGGACGCCGAGTCGGACGCGGCGAACGCGACGCGGCTCCTCGCCAGCGCCAAGGACTTGGCCGAGCTGGCGATGATCGTCGACCTCGAGCGCAACGACCTGGGCGCGTGCGCGCTCCCCGGCTCGGTGCGCGTCGAGGCCTTCCCGCGCCTCGAGACCTACGCGACCGTGCACCACCTCGTGGCCGACGTCGCCGCCGACGTGCGGCCGGGTGTCGACGCGTTCGAGCTGCTCGCGCGGCTCTTCCCCGGCGGCTCGATCACGGGCGCACCCAAGCTCGCCGCGATGGACGCGATCGCCGCGCTCGAGCGCGAAGGCCGCGGCTTCTTCACCGGCTCGCTCGGTTTCGTCGACACGCGCGGGCACGCGGCCTGGAACATCCTGATCCGCACGCTCGTGTGGCGGCCGGCGGAGGGCGCGGGCGGCGAGGTCTCGTTCCACGTCGGCGGCGGCATCACATGGTCGTCCGATCCGGAGGCCGAGGAGCGCGAGACGGCGTACAAGGGCGCGGGGCTCCTGCGCGCGCTGGGCGGCGACCCGTGACGCGCGCGCGCTTCCCGGTGTTCGTCGACGGCCTCCGCGAGGACGATCCGTCGCGCGTCCAGCGCGCGCCGGGCTTCGGCGTGTTCGACACGCTCCTCGCGGAGGACGGCCTGCGCTGGTTCGAGGACCTGCACCTCGCGCGCCTGCGCGCGGCCTGCGCGCACTTCGGGATCGCGGCCTTCGAGCGCTTCGACGTGGCGCGCGAGCTCGCGCGGTACGGCGCGGAGCTCGGGCCCCGCACGGCCCTGGTCCGCACGACGGCGAGCCGCGATCCGCGCACCGGCGAGGCCTCGCTCGTCGTGGAGGCGCGCTCGCCGCGCGTGGTGCCGGAGGCGGGCGTCGACCTGCTGCTCGTCGCGTCCGAGCCCGATCCGCTGGGCGCGTGGAAGACGACGAACCGGCTGATGCGCACGCTCCACGCCGAAGCGGCCGAACGCGCCGGCTGCTTCGACGCCCTGCTCGCGCTGCCCGACGGCGCGGTCGTCGAGGCGGCGCGCGCCAACCTGTTCGCGGTCGTCGACGGCGTCGTCCGCACCCCGCCGCGTCCGGCCGGCGGCCTCCCGGGCATCGTGCGCGGGCTGCTCCTGGCGCACCTCTGCGACGCTAGGGAGGCGCCGCTCGAGCTCGAGGACCTGCGCCGCGCCAGCGAGGTCTGGATCACGAGCTCCGGGGTGCGCATCGCCCCCGTGCGCTCGATCCGCGGCCTGCGCCCCGATCTGCCGGGGGCCGCCGGGCCCGCGGTCGCGGCCGCGCGCGCGGTGCTGAGCCGGTGCGAGCTCGCTTACAGGGATCGAACCGGTTCCGGCTGACGTTCGCCCACCGCGCGAGTGGATCTCGGGAAGGATCGAGGGGCCGGAGCACTCCATGCGGGGCCAGCGCGGTCCACACTTCCGCTTGCGACTGTTCCTCCGCGTTGCCGTAATGGCGCGCGTCCTCGCACCGACTCGAAGCACCGGGAATCCGCGATGAACCTCCGCCACCTCGTACCCCTGATCGTCCTGTGTTCCGCAACCGCTCCCGCTTGGAGCGCCCCGGCACCCGTCGCGAGCTTTGCGCGCGCCGACGAGGTGCCCGACAAGCGGCCCGAGGTCGAGAAGCTGTGCGAGCAGATGAAGGCCAACGTCGCGAAGGGCGGGGCCGAGGACCAGGATGCCGTCGCGGTCGTGGACAAGCTGCTCACCGAGTACAAGAACTCGGGTCCCAAAGACCGCGCCATGATCGTCGCGGCGCTGAGCAAGAACTTCGAGGCCAAGCGCCGCGAGAACGAGGCCGGGGTGCGCGACAACCGCATCTTCCGCGCGTCGGCCGCCGCCCTGGGTCAGATGGGCACCGACGCCACGAAGGCGATCACGAAGTGGATCGGCGCGAAGGACCACAAGAAGGACATCCCGGTCCAGAGCGACCTGATCCACGCGCTGGGCAAGACGAAGGACAAGGCGGCGGTCCCCGATCTGATCGGCCTGCTCGAGCACAAGGACGCGCCGCTCGTCGGCGCGGCGGCGGACGCGCTGGCGGAGTTCGTCGACTCCGACCTCGAGACGCGCAAGAAGGCCTTCGAGGGGATGCTCAAGGTCCTGATGTCGGCGAAGGGCGCCAAGGACTCGAACGTGAACGACGGGATCGCGCGCGACCGCTACGACACGATTGCGAGCCCGATCATCACCAGCCTCACGCGCCTCTCGAAGCACGACGAACGCGACCCCGACAAGTGGCAGAACTGGTGGAACAAGAACAAGGGCAAGAACTGGGACGAGGACGCGAAGTGACCCGACCCGGGCGGGTCGCTTGGGTCGCGGTCCTGGCGCTGCCCGCCCTGGCCTTGTGCGCGCGGATGCTCCTCGACGCGCACGACGAGGACCTGCGCGCGCGTCCCGAGCGCGATCGCGCCGCCTCGGCTCCCGACGTCGCGGTCTGGACCGTGGCCGACGACATCTCGGGGCTGGGTCGGGTGGCCGTGCGCGTCGCGCCGCTGCACGCGGACCCGACGCGGCAGGCGTTCGAGGCGGGCGCTCTGCGCGCGCGCGTCGACGGACTCGGGGGCGAGCCGTACCTCGTGCGGATCGAGATCGAGCGCGGGCCGCCGTCGGCGGCGCGCCTCGATCCCGCGACCGTGCGCATCGAGGACGCCGCCGGGACGGCCCTCGCCGCGCCCACGATCCCGGGTTCGGACGATCCCGATCCGGTGGCGACGCTGCTGCGGCCCCCGGCGCCGATCGCGGCGGGCGAGCAGGCCTCCTTCGTGTTGTTCGGCCGCGAGCCGGCGGCGGGCGCGCGCTTCGTCACGGCGGAGGGCGCGAGCCTCGCGCTCGAGCCCCACACCCGCGACGCGGGTGCTCCCGACCTGCCCATCGCGAGCATCGACCGGCGGACGCCGCCGACGACGGAGGGTGGGCAATGAACGCCGCGCTCGCGCGGGCTTGCGCGCTGTTCGCGTCCCTCGCCGCGCTGTGGGCCTGCGGCGACGCGTCGGCGAAGGACGAGCCCGCGCCGCGCGCGGCACCGGCGACGCCCGTCACCGCGAGCCCCGACGCGCGCAGCGGCGCGGGCGACGGCGCGCTCGCCGAGTGCGAGGCGCGCGTCGCCGAGCTCACCGCGGAGCTGCGCCGCGAGCGCGAGACGCGGTTGGAGCGCGAACGCGAGTGGCTGCGCTACACGCAGCGCATGGCGCGCCTGACGGAGCTCGCCGGGGCGCCGAAGTTCCAACCCGACGTGCCCGCGGAGGAACGCGAGGCGCGCGCGCTCCAGGGCGCGCCGTCCGCTCCGGCGACGGGCGAAGCCACGGCCGCCGGGCCCGCGGCGCCGACGGCGGCCGCGGCGGTCCCGGAAGCGGTCGCGGAAGCGGGCGAGGGCGAGCTGATGCGCGCGGCCCGGCTCGCGCGCGAGGAGCGCAGCCGCGCCGTGTTCCTGGCGCTGCGCTCGCTCTTCGCGATCGAGCACGTGAGCGGGCTCGACCTGCTCGAATCGGGCACCGTCGCGGGCGGCGCGACCGGCCCCGTCGTGCTGCGCGTGCTCGACGACCGCGGCCGTCCGCTCGGGTCGCTGTACGCGGAGCGCCTGCGCCTCGAGGGCAGCCACGCCGCGCACACGCTGACGCTCGTGCTCGAGCAGGGCTGGGAGCGCCGCTCCGGCTCGCGCACGCCGTTCGAGGGCGGCCCCGCGGACGCGGAGGGCCGCGGCGGACAGCGCCGCATCGAGCTGCCGCACGTCGATCCGGCGCCGTGGTTCGAGGCGCTGCCGGAGTTGTTCCGCGAGGACCAGCGCGCGGCGGTCACGCAGGGCGATCCGCGCACGCTGACCGCGCTGCGCTTCGAGCTGAACCGGCTGTTCCAACAGGACGCGTCGGGCCCGGTGTACCGGCTCGAGAGCGTGACCGCGGTCGAGGGGCTCGTGCTGCGCGAGGTCCACCTGGCCGTGCTGACGCCGGATCAACTGAAGGAGCGCGAGCTGTTCGCCGACCGGCTGTCGGTCTCGCGCGCCGAGAAGGGCCTCGAGATCGTGCTCGAGAGCGGCTCGCAGATGCGCGGCAGCGAGAAGGTGCCGTTCCTGGAAGGTCGCTACCGGATCTTCCTCCCGCGGGCCGACGCGACGCGCTGGGCAGCTGCCGGCATCCCGATCGGCGCACCCGCGGCTCCCGCGGCCGCGCCGGACGCGGCGACGCCCGCGCCCGCGGCCCCCGTCCCGGCGCCGCCCGGCGGTTGACTCGGGCGGCGCGCGCGCCGACAACGGTGCCGCATGAACCTGTGGAACGAGGCCTGGGACGCCGCGACGCCCGCGGAACCCGGCCCGCGCACGTGGAAGGTCTCGGAGCTGACGCGCGAGATCCGCAGCCGCCTCGAAGCGCTCGGCCGCGTGCAGGTCGAGGGCGAGGTCACGGGCCTGAAGACCGCGGCATCGGGGCACCTGTACTTCACGCTGCGCGACCTGGACGCGCAGATCAGCTGCACCGTGTGGCGCAGCGCGGTCGCGAGCGCCGTGCGCTTCGACCTCAAGGAGGGCGCGCAGGTCGTGGCGAACGGGAAGCTCGACGTGTACGGGCCGCGCGGCGCATACTCGCTGAACGTGACGCGCCTCGAGCCGGCCGGGCTCGGCACGAAGCTGGCGCAGCTCGAGGAGCTCAAGGCGCGCCTCGCGAAGGACGGCTGGTTCGAGCGTCACCGCCCGCTGCCCACGCTGCCCGCCGTCGTGGGCCTCGTGACCAGCAAGAGCGGCGCCGCGCTGCAGGACTTCCTGCGCACGCGCTCGGCGCGCTGGCCGCTGTACCCCGTGCGCCTCGCGCACACGACCGTGCAGGGGCCGGGTTCCGCGGCCGAGATCGCGGCGGCGATCGACCGGCTCGACGCGAGCGGCGTGGACGTGATCTGCGTCGTGCGCGGCGGCGGATCGCTCGAGGACCTGTGGGCGTTCAACGAACTGCCCGTGCTCGAGGCCGTGCGGCGCGCGAGCGTGCCGGTGATCTCGGGCGTGGGGCACGAGACCGACACGACGCTGTGCGACCTGGTCGCCGACGTGCGCGCGCACACGCCCACCGACGCGGCGCAGCGCGCGATCCCCGAGCGCGCCGTGTACGTCGACGCGCTCGACCGCGCGCAGCGGCACCTCGGGCGCGCCGTCGACGCCGTGATCGAGGCGCGCGCGCAGC
>JBGAOR010000087.1:0-20851 GCA_044221705.1 Planctomycetota bacterium | reverse complement strand
GTCCTCGTCGAAGGAGCCCGCGGTCTTCGCTTCGTAGGCGAGTCCCTGGAGCGCGTTGCCCGAGAACAGCTGCGCGTGCACGTCCGCGCCGATCGGAGCGAGCGCAAGCAGGATCTCGATGTGCGAGACGTAGTTGTTGGCCAACAGGTACGCGGCCGGGTCGACGTCCAACGTGATCTCGCGCTTCGAAGAGCCCTGCACGATGCGCGCCTTGCTCTTCGCGCCGGCCACGTCGATGTCGACGCGCGAGTATGCGTCGCCGATCAGCAGTTGCTGGACGAAACGGACCGGATGTCCGAGGTCGTCGGTCCAAAGGTCGGCGAGCGAGCGCAGCTCGACCCCGCCCTTCGGCTCCGTCAGCAACCGGCAGTTGCCCTGGAAGTGGTGCGCATCGCGGCCGGCGAGCTCGTCGCGGCCGACGTAGCGTGAAGCGTGGTACCCGATGCGCTTCCCGTCCGCCTCGAAGACCCACGCGGATTCGTCACCGCGCTGGAAGACCTCACCGACCGTGCGCGGCGCGACCTGGGCGCTGACGGGGATCGCGAGCGACGCGACGACGACGAGCGCAGCACCGAGCATGAGGCGATCCTTCGGAAGGGCGACGCGAACGCGCGAAGAGCCTCCTCGCGCGCCTAGCGATTGTGATACTCGAGCCGTCCCAGCGTCACGCGACCGCTCGCGGACTCCACCGTGTGGTAGTCGACCGGCTCGCGCCCGTACGTGTGGATGGTGACGGCGACGCCGTGGTCGCAAGCGTTGCGCACACGGTGGAAGTCCTCGTGCGGCGGCAGCACGTACGCCACCGCGCCCGGCTTCGCGTGGATCGTCGCGAGCGGCACCAGCACGGCCTGCTCCGGGTCGGAGCCGTCGTCCTCGCGCACGTAGTTCGTGACCTCGACCAGGCCCTCCGTCACCGCGACGACGCCCCAGGTGCCGTGGTCGTGCGGCATCCCGCCGGTGCCCACCGGCCAGACCATGGCGATGACCACGAAGCCGTGCTCGGGGTCCCGGTGGAGGAGGTTGCGGCCGTAGCCCACCGCCGGCACGCGGCGATCCTCCGCGGCGAGCGTCACGGGCGCGCTGGCCAACTCCTCGGCCGCCCGCCGGACTCGGCGCAGCTTGCCCGCGTCCGACAGCGGTTCGCCGGCGATGCGGCGGACGGCGTCGATGTAGCGGCACAAACGAGGATCGAGGGCGGGCCGCTTTCGAGCTGCAGTGGGGGTCATCACTCAAGTGGATTCCCCAGGGCAGGATCCGGCCATACGCACAGGGCGGAAGGCGCCGGCCGGTGCCGAGGGCCGCGGCCGGCGAGCCGGGCTCGGACCCAGCGCGCCCGCGGGTCTGTTTACCGGGACCTTGCACGACGGACCGAGGTCCGCGAAGCGCCCCCGTCCGCCCGGCCGAAACCCTGCGATGGTAGTCGGGTCCCGAATCGAGCTATATCCAGCGCTTCCATGACGTTCGACAAGGTTCTGAAGTTCGGCGGCGCGGCCCTGGCCGACGGCCCGGGTGTCCAGCGCACCTGCAAGATCATCCAGGAGCACGGCGGGTCCCGGCCCATCGTCGTCGTGTCCGCGCACCAGGGCGTGACCGACCTCCTGGACACCGTCGGCCGCTCGGCCCTCGAGGGCCACCTCGAAGGAGATCGCATTCGGATCCGGCACCGCACCCTGCTGCGGCAGCTCGACCTCGAGCCGGACATCCTCGACCGCTACTTCACGGAGCTCTTCGGGCTCCTGGCCGAGGTCCAGGTCCGCCGGCGCCTCCTCTCCGGCCAGCACGATCACCTGCTGTCCTTCGGCGAGCGGATGAGCGCGCGCATCGTCGCGCACTCCCTGAAGAAGATGGGCCTGCGCGCCACGCCGATCGACGCGTGGGACCTCGGGCTGACGACCGACTCGAACCACGGCGACGCGCGACCCCTGCCCGAGGGCACGGCGCAGATCCGCGCGGCGCTCGAGCAGGTCACGGGCATCCCGGTCGTCACCGGGTTCCTGGCCAAGGACTCGCGCGGCAACCTGACCACGATGGGGCGCAACGGCTCCGACCTCACGGCGGCGCTCGTCGCCGAAGCGGTCGGCGCGCACGAAGTGCAGCTGTGGAAGGCCGTCGGCGGGATGATGACCGCCGATCCCGAGATCGTCGCCGACGCACGCGTGATCGAGAGCCTCGGCTTCCAGGAAGCGACGGAGTACGCGTTCCACGGCGCGGAAGTGCTCTACGGTCCGGCGTTGTCGCCGGTGCAGCGCGGCGGGATCACGGTGCGCATCCTCGACGTGCACCAGCCGTCGGCCCGCGGCACCGTGCTCGAGGCCCGCACGCGCGGCGAGGGTCCGGTCGGCATCGCGGCGCGGCGCAACGTGCTGCGCCTCGACGTCGCGATCGGCGCGAGCGAGCTGCGTGCGCCGCGCGTGGCCGAGCTCTTCACCGTGCTGGCGCGCCACCGCGTCGAGCCGGGCGTCGTCTCGACCGCGGGAGACCGGATCAGCGTGCTCGTCGCGCCGGGCGGGAACATCGACGCCTGCGTGGCCGAACTCGGCCGGCGCGTGACGGTCGCGCGCGACCTGGGCGTGGCGGCGGTGATCGGCCGCGACGTCGGGTCCGACACGGCGCTGGCCTCGCGCGCGCTCGAGCTGCTCGCGGAAGAGCGCGTCGAGGTCCGCGAGGCCTTCCTCGGCGTCCGCGCCCCGAGCCAGGTCTTCGTGGTGCCGGCGAACGACCTCGAACGCGCGGTGCGCGCGCTGCACGCCGGACTGCTCAGCCCCGTCCGCGCTCGCGCGTGACCGCCTCGCGTCCGGCCATGCGCGCGGGCCCGGCCAGCGAGCCGGCCCCGCCGGGCGGCTACGCTGCGCACCCGATGGCGGCGACGGACGTGGACTCGAAACCGGGCGGCACCGTGCCCGCGCCGCCCGCGAAGGCGCGCGTCCTCCTCGGCCGCGCCGCGTGGACGCTGGGCATCGCCGTCGCGGCCGTGCTGTTCGTCCGCACGTTCGTCGGCGACGTCTACCACGTCGATTCGGGCTCGATGGAGCCGACGCTGTGGGGCGCGGAAGGCGGCGGCGAGTGGGTCTTCGTGCGCTACACCGGCGCGCCGCCCGCGCGGCAGGACCTGGTCGTCGCGCAGCGGCCGGGCGACGACGCGCCGATCGTGAAGCGCGTGCTCGGACTGCCCGGCGAGTCCGTCCAGGTCTCGGGAGGCGACGTGCTCGTGAACGGCCGCCGCCTGGCCGCGGACGCGCCGCGACCGCCGTGGGTCGTCGTGTACGACCAGGGCGAGCGCGCTCTGGACGAACGCTTCCCGATCGCGGCCGCGCAACGACCGCTGTGGAACGTGCGGCCGGGCGTCGCCGAGCTCGACGCGCGCGGCGTGCCGCGCGACGCGAACGCGAACCTCGGCGTGCTGCGCTTCCAGGATCACTTCCACGACGACTACCTCGGACCGCAGGGCGAGCTCGTGCGCGGCGCGAGCCAGGCCAGCGACGCGCGCGTGGAAGGCCGCGTCGTCGTGCGCGACGCGCGCTCGCAGCTGCGCTTCGGGCTGGTCGAGCAGAGCGACGCGTTCGAGGCGCTGGTCCAGGCGAACGACGACGGTTCGTGCGACGTCGCCTTGACGCGCCGCGACGGCAGCGACGACCTGCACGTGCTGGCCCGGGCGCGCATCACGTGGCCGCTCGGCGAAGCCCGTCGCGTCGCGTTCCAGAACCGCGACAACGTGCTGCGGCTCGAGATCGAGGGCGCCGAGCCGCTGGTGGCCGACTACCGCGAGAACTCGTTCTTCCCGTCCGACACGGCGCGCGAGGGACGCAGCATCGGCTCCCGCGTCTGGTTCGGCGGCGACCAGGGACGTTTCGAGTTCCGCGGCGTGCGCGTCCTGCGCGACCTCTCGTACACGGACCGCGGCGCGTTCGGCGTCGGCGCGCCGTGCGAGCTGGGACCGGACGAGTACTTCCTGCTCGGCGACCACTCCAGCCAGAGCCGCGACAGCCGCGAGTCGGGCCCGGTGCGCGCCCAGGAGATCGTCGGGCGGCCCGTCGCCGTCGTGTGGCCGCCCGCGCGCTGGCGCACCCTGCACGCGGTGGCTGGCGATTCCTAGCGAGGGGCTGGGCTCGGGAGGGCGTCCGCCAGGTGCTCGCAGACGGCCATGAGAACGGTCGTCGATCGGCTGCGTCGCCGTGGGAAGCGCTCTGCTCAGGAGTGCGCATGGACCTCGGCTCGGCGCGGACACATCTTCCTCCTGGTCCTGTTCTCTGACGCAGAAGGAGTCGTCATGAGCCTTCGAAGACGCCCCACGTCGCGTTCGCACGGAATCTGGCCGTCTGCAACCCGCGCAGCTCTCATCTCTGCATTCCTGCTGGCGAGTGCCGCGAGCACGCTCGCGCAGGGGTCGACGGCGCTCGTGAGTCGGTCCTCGACCGGGGCGCAGGGCAACAATTCCGCCGATGTCGCCGTGGCGATCTCGGGTGACGGCCGCTACGTGGCGTTCCGCTCGTACGCGTCGAATCTGGTCCTCGACGACACGAACGGCGAGCAGGACGCCTTCGTTCACGATCGTTGGACAGGACGGACGACGCGCGCGAGCGTCTCGTCCGCCGGGGTTCAGGCGAACGGCGAGTCGTGGGTCTGCAACATGACCTCCGACGGGCGGTTCATCGTCTTCTGGTCGCGGGCTACGAACCTCGTCGACGGCGACACGAACGACCTGGACGACTTGTTCGTGCACGATCAAGTCACGGGGGTGACCTCGCGGGTCAGCATCTCTTCGACAGGATCGCAGGGGGATGCGCCCTCGGGCGGCAGCGCCTCTGTTTCCGCCGACGGCCGCTACGTGGCGTTCGATTCCCATGCGACGAACCTCGTGGACGGGGACACGAACGGCACCGGCGACGTGTTCCTGAGGGATCGCGTCGCCAACACGACGACGCGTCTCAGCGTGTCCACGAGTGGATCCGAGTGCGACGGCTGGAGCGCAAGCAGCTCGATCACCCCCGACGGTCGCTACGTCGCGTTCACGAGCGGGGGAACGAACCTCGTCTCGGGAGATGCGAATGGATGCGCCGACGTGTTCCTGCGCGACCTCGTGAGCGGGACGACGACGCTCGTCAGCATGTCTTCGAGCGGTGTGCAGAACAACGGCGACACGTGGTGCTCGTCCAACGCGATCTCCGCGGACGGCCGCTACGTCGCGTTGTGGTCTGCAAGCGACAACCTGGTGGCCAACGACACGAACGGACACTACGACGCGTTCCTCCGCGATCGTGTCGCGGGCACGACCACGCGCGTGAGCGTGGCGTCCGACGGAGCGCAGGGCGACGGATTCACCGGCAATCCATCGATATCCCCCGATGGTCGTTTCGTTCTGTTCGTGTCTTCGGCGACGAACCTGGCCGCCGACGACATGAACGGCCGAATGGACGTCTTCGCGCACGAGCGTGCGACGGGAACGACCAGGCTGATCAGCCGATCGTCCACCGGCGCACCGGCGGATCAAGAGAGTCGTAGTGCCGCCATCTCGGAGGATGGTCGCTACGTCGCATTCGAGAGCTTCGCCTCCAACCTGGTGCCACGCGACGAGAATGGAACGGTGCCGGACTTCTTCGTGCGCGACACCGTCGGGTGCTCGCCGACCATCGCCACGTACTGCACGGCTGCGACCACGACTCACGGCTGCGTGCCCTCGATCGCCGGCATCGGATCGCCGAGCGCCAGCACGCATGCGGGCTTCGCCATCACCGTGAACGGCGTCGAAGGTCAGAGGGCCGGGCTGATCTTCTACGGGATCTCGGGACCACGAAGCTCGCCCTTCGGTGGCGGTGCCAGCGTCCTGTGCGTCGCATCGCCGTTGCAGCGCACGCCCGTCCAGAGTTCGGGGGGCACGAACGGAGCCTGCGACGGACACTTCACGATCGATTGGAATCTGTTCATCGCCACGCATCCGATCGGGGCCGGCGTGCCGTTCCAAGGTGGCGAAACCGTGTGGGCGCAGGCGTGGTTCCGCGATCCCTCCGCGCCAGGCGGGAGCAATCTCTCCGACGGCCTGTGGTTCGACGTCTGTCCATGAGGAGCGCGCGCCGACGACGCGGTGAGGGCGAGGGTGCTTCCTCGAAGGTCGACACCTGGCCCGTGGATTCCCCGGGCGCCCACCGCCGTCGGACACCGTGAGTCCTGGAGGTGTCGTTGCCAGGGCGGCCTGAGCCGCGCGGATCTCCGCAGTGCCGAGCGGGTCGCCGGAGTGGTCGGCCCGCCTGCACGGTGGCGGTCAGCGACGGTCGTCGGAGAGAGACGGCCTGATCGCAGGATCGCTCGCGACGGCGTGCCCAGCCCCGCGTGGCGGGAGTCGGGGAGTTCCCGCGGCCCACGGACGGTCGGGGGGCACGCGCTCACCCCGCTCTGCCCCGCCGTTCCGCGCCGGCGGCGGAAAGCGATTCCCAGCCCGCGGGCACGCCGGAACCCGCGCGGGCGGGTCCGGTTTCGTAGCTTTCGGAGGCCGACCGCCGGCCGCACATGGACCCGACCCACCTCGACGACCCCGGCGTGCGCCTGATGCTGGCCTGGAAGGCCGGCGACGAGTCGGCATTCGACCAGCTGGTCGAGACGTACTCGGGGCAGGTGTGGGCGCTCTTGACGCGCTTCGTCCACAGCCACGGCGCGCGCGAGGACCTGGTGCAGGAGGTCTTCCTGCGCGTCATCCGCGCGCGCGACCGGTACGAGCCGACGGCGCGCTTCTCGACGTGGCTCTACCGCATCGTCTTCAACCTGTCGGTGAACGAGACGCAGCGCGCGGGCAAGCGCGAGGTGGGGAGCGGCGAACGCGGTCGCGCGGACGGCGAGTTCGCGCGCGACACGCTGGCGCGGCTCGCGGACGAGACGGCTCCCGATCCGGGCGAGGGGCTGGAGCGTGGCGACGCGGTCGCGGCCGTGCGCGCGGCGGTGCAGGCGCTGCCGGACCAACAGCGCATGGCGCTGATCCTGGCCAAGTACGACGAGATGCCCTACGACGAGATCGGGCAGGTGCTCGGCATCTCGGAGAAGGCCGTGAAGTCGCTCGTGCATCGCGCGCGCGAGAGCCTGCGCGAACGGCTCGCACCGTTCCTGAAGGGAGAGATCGCGTGAACGCCCACTGCCGCGATTTCCGTCTGCTGCTCGAACGCCGGCTGACCGGGCGTCCCGCGCCGGAGCGTCTGGCCGAACTCTCGTGGCACGAGCACCTGTTCACGTGCGCGGAGTGCCGCGCGCTGCTCGACGCGGAGGAAGCGCTCGAGTCGCTGCTCGCCAGCCTGCCCGAACCGCGGCTCGCGCCGGAAGTGCGCGAGCGCGTGTTGGCGCGGCTGTCGATCGCGCGCCAGGACGAGGGGCTCGACCGGCTGCTCGACGCGGCCCTGGCCGAGGCGCCGCCGGCACGCAACGCGCAACGTGCTGGCCGGGCTCGCGGTGCGCGGCGCGGTCGGCGCCGCGCGCGGACAGCTCGACCGACTGCTCGACCTGGACGTCGTCGAAGCCCCGGCTGGGCTGTCGACGCGCACGCTGTCGGCGCTGCGCCTCGCGCGCCGCGCGTCGAACCGGCCGCGCACGATCCGGCGCGCCGTCGCCGTGCTCGCGGCCGCCGCGGTCGTCGCGGCGGTGATCTGGATCGCGCTGCCGAAGCCCGCGCGCGACGTCGTCGAGCGCGTCGACTTCGTGCGCGAACCGGTTCCGGCGCCGGGGGGGCCGGCCGGCGGACCGCGCGCGCCGCAGGGCGCGCAGCCCGTGGACGTCCGCGTCGCGTCGAACGCGCCGGTGCCCGAGGAAGTCCTCGCGGCACTCGACGTGCTCGAGAACTGGGACGTGCTCGTGGCCGACGACTCCGAGACGCTCCTCACCACGCTGCCCACGACCGACGAAGCCCTGCTCGACGAGCTGGACGGGGAGGGCTGAGCCGTGGAGATGCTCCGCCGCATCCTGGTCGTCGTCGTCGCGCTGTTCTGCGCGCTGCCCGCGTCCGCGCAGGACCGCCGTCTCGACGAGGCGCGCGCGCGCTGGGAACAGCTGTCGCCCGCCGAGCAGGCGCGCCTGCGCGAACGCTTCGAGCGCCTGCGCTCGATGCCGCAGTCCGACCGCGCCCGGCTCGAGGACCGCGCCAAGTTCCTGGCCGAGGGGATCCGCCGCGTCGAGGAGCGCCTGTCGCCCGAGGCGCGCGAACGCGTCGCGCGACTCGACCCCGCGCGCCGTCGCGCGCTGCTCTGCGACCTGGCGCTGCTCGACGGCGGCGACCGCGGGGGCCGCATCCACGGCGCGATGCCCGAGGCGCTGCGCGCGCGGCTGGAGCAGGCGTCTCCCGAGCAGCGCGCGGCCATGATGCTCGAGTTCGAGCGCAAGCTGCGCGAGCGCGGCCGCGAGAAGATCATCGAGGTCCTGACCAAGAAGTACGGGCTCACGGCGGCCGACATCGCGCGACTCGACGCCCTGCCCGAGGGCGAGCGCATGGCCGAGATCGCGAAGCTGCGCCGCGAGCACGGTTCCGGCGCCGACTGCGGACCGGAAGGCGAGCGCGGGCGGCCGGGTCACGAGGCGATGGCCGGCCGCATGAAGCTCCTCGAGGCCGCGCGCGCCCGGCCCGCGGACCACCTGCGCTACGCCGAGCTGTCCACGGACGAGCGACGCGAGCTCGTCGCCAAGATCGTGCGCGAGCGCGTGATGGTGGCCCTGCGCGAGAACCAGCTGGCCACGCCGGCGGAAATCGAGTCGCTCGAGAAGCTCTCGCTCGACGAGTTCCGGCGCGCGCTGCGCGAGCGCTTCCCGATGCAGCGCGGCCGGCACGGCGATCGGCGCGACGAGCGTCACGAAGACCCGCGGCCGCGCTGATCGCGCGCGGCAACGGGGTGGCGCGGGGTTAGATTCTGGGCTCGACACCTCGAGCCCATGCGCATCACGTTCCCCACGATCGCGGCGCGCGCGCTGACCGAGCTCCCGCTCGCGCGCGTCGTGGACCTGCGCAGCCCGGCCGAGTTCGCCGAGGACCACGTGCCCGGCGCCGTGAACGTGCCGCTGTTCGACGACGTGCAGCGCGCGCTCGTCGGGACGCTCTTCGTGCAGGACTCGCCGCAGAGCGCGTTCATCGCCGCCCGGGAGATCGTGCGCGCGAAGATCGGCGAGCTCGTGGCCGGCATCTCGGCCGCGACGGGGTGGGCGCCGCGCGACGCGGACTTCGAGAAGCGCGTCGACGAGCTGACGGCCGGTGGTTTCGAGCGGATGTCGTCCTTCCTGCTCGCGGCCGAGGCCACGCCGCCGCCGCACGACCCGGTGGTGTTCCACTGCTGGCGCGGCGGGATGCGCTCGCGCAGCGTGCTGCACTTCGTGCGCGAGCTGGGCCTCGAATCGGCGACGCTGCTCGACGGCGGCTACAAGAGCTACCGCGCCGACGTGATCCAGCGGCTGGCGACGTTCGTGCCGCCGCCGACGTTCGTGCTGCGCGGGCTGACCGGCGTGGGCAAGACGCTCGTGCTGCGCGAGATCGAGCGCCTCGCGCCCGAGCTCGTGATCGACCTCGAGGGGCTCGCCGGCCACCGCAGCTCGCTGCTCGGCATGGTCGGGCTGGAACCTTGCTCGCAGAAGATGTTCGAGAGCCGCTTCGCCGAGCGAATCCGGCGGCCGCTCGGCCCGGTGCTGATCGTCGAGGGCGAGAGCCGCAAGGTCGGCGACGCGATCGTGCCGCCGCGGATGTGGGACGCGCTGGATTCGGGGACGAACCTCGAGCTGGTCGCCAGCGTCGAACGCCGCGTCGACGTGCTCACGAGCGACTACCTCGCGACGCCGCGCGGCCGCGACGAGCTGCGCCGGCAACTGCCGCAGGTCGAAGCGCGCATGGCGAAGAGCCACGTCGGCCCGGGGCTCGTCGTGCTGCTCGACGCGGGGCGCACGGACGAGCTGGTGCGCCTCCTGCTCGAGCACTACTACGATCCGCTCTACCGGCACGGCCAGAAGGGCAAGACGTTCGCCGAGCGGTTCGACGCAACGGATCCGCGCGTGGCGGCGCAGGCGATCCGCGCGTGGTGCCTCGCGGCGCGGGCGCCGCGGGGCTGAACGCCCTCAGGCCGACCCGAACTGCGACAGGTGCGGGCGCTCGCCCTTCTCGATGCGCATGCGCCACAGGTCGAGGCGGCGGCGGTGCCCGGCCCAGAACTTCGCGACGTCACCGAGGAAGGCGAGGACGGCTTCGCTCTCGCCCGCCTCCAGCAGCTCGTTCGCGAGCGCGAGGTCGGGCCCGAACGAGTTGAGCTGCGGCGAACCCTGCGTCCGGCCCGCGCGCGACAGGTGGAGCTTCGCGGCCTCGCGGTCGCCGCGCGCGAACGCGACGCGACCCAGCAGCGCGTTCCCGGCGTAGATCGCGTTGCCGTCGTTCCAGTCGCGCTCGGGCGCATCGGGCCTAGCGAGGAGCTCGAGTGCGCAGGCGGTGGTGCGCTCGAAGTCCGAGCACGCGAACGCCGCCCCCGCGACGTTCTCGAGGAACAGGCGGCGATGCGCGACGTCTGGCGCCCGCGCGAGGGCGAGCTCGAACCACCGCAGCGCGCTCGCCGCGATCGTCGGATCGCGCTCGAAGCGCATCCCGTCGCGCGAGCGCATGGCCCGCAGCCAGAGCAACTGCCCGGCTGCGAGCGGGGCTTTCGAATCCGTCGGATCGAGGACGCTGGCGCGTTCGAGCAGCTCGAGCGCGCGGGCCGACTCGTGGTGGCTGAACGACTTCGCCGCGGCGACGAGGACGGCCGCATCGTCCATGTGTCGCGGCAGCGCGCGGTCCCAGGCGCCGCGGACGCGCTGGTACACGTCGAACGGCGCGTGCGAGAGGAAGGTGAGCGACATCTCGATCTGCGGGACGTCCGCCGGGTGGCGATCGATCCACGACACGATCTCGTCGACGAGATCAGGATCCGCGGCGGGGCTCGACATGCGCCGGCCCAGCAACGTGCCCAGGTAGCGAGCGCGCTGGATCAAGTCCTCCGGCCGAGCCTCCACGGCTGCGCGCTCGAGGGCGATGTCGCCGTCGCGACGGCGCATCGCCTCGGTGAGGGCGGTCGCGATGGGACCCGGTTCGTCTCGGTTCGTCATGGCACCGGGATCGTAATCACGACTGCGCGACCGCGCGCGCCGGAGAGCGCGACGTCACGGACCGCAACGCTAGACACCCATCGCGGCGTCATAGAGGAAGGCGAGCCCCGCCGCGTACCAGATGCAGGCGAGGAGCAGCGCCCACGGCCAAACCATCGCGCCGGCGCGCGTGCGCGCGACCACGAAGTACAGAGCCGGCAGGGCGATCGCGCTGCTCGGGATCAAGACGCGGATTCCGCCCGATACCGTGACCAGACCGGCGAACGGGCCGAACACCAGGATCGCAGGCATCGCGAAGGTGACGCCGGCGAGCTTGGACAACTGACCTCTCCCCACCGCGACGGGACCGAACATGGCCAGCACGGTCAACGCGAAGAGGACGAGCGGCAGGAACACCGCGATGCACGCGGCGCGATGCTGCGGTGAGCGCGGCAGGAGGGAGTGCACGACGGATCCTCGGGAACGGCGAGTCGTAGCTGGCCGGCACGGCGACTGTCCCACACACCGCCCGGGTTTGCGATCCGCGCTCGCCGTGCGAGCCCCGTGTGCCCGCGCGAACTCCATTCGCCTGCGCCGCCTCCAACGGATAGGGTCAACGCGACGGGTGGGCCGAGTCGCCTCGGACACCGGTTCGCGACATGCATCCCGTCGCGTGCCTGCGCCGCACGACGCGGCGCGAGCTGGACGAGCTCGCGACCAGGAGTCGCCGATGACGAACGAGCCGCCGCAGCCGTTGAGGATCGCGAACCGCGCGGACGACAAGACCGCGCCCTGTCCGTTCTGCGGGTCGAACACGAACTCGGTCGCTTCCGCTCCGTTCGATCAGGAGCGGAACGGACGCACGCTCGTGTGTTCGCGCTGCGGCGCACAGGGACCGACGCGATGGCCGCCGACGAGCCGCGAGCCCTTGGACCTCGACGGAGCGCGGGCGGCCTGGGGTCAGCGCGCGCCCGGCTCGCGGTGACCGCCGCGCACTGCGCGATCGACGCGCACTTCCCGCTGCGGTGCGATCCGACCGACTTCGGCGGGGCGGTCAGTCCCGCACGTCGAAGATCAGGTCGCGGACCGTCCCGCTCTGGACCTCGAACGTCATCGTGCGCTCGACGGGCGCGCGCGGCGGATCGGCGAGCAGCGTGAGCACGTGCTGGCCGCCGGCGAGCTCCGACAGGCGGAACGAACCGCGCTTCGACGTGATCTCCTTCACGAGGTCGTCGTCGACGCGCACCCGCAGCCCGACGGGCGACACGCCCTCGCGGAGGACGAGCCGCGCGACGACGATGGCGCTGGGTTGCATGTCGATCGCGCCCAGATCGAGCGTCTGTCGCGCCCCGACCCGCACGTGCGGGATCGCGCGCGTTCCGTAGCCGTCCACACGGACCTTCAGGTCGTACTCGCCCGGAGCGACGGCGAGCACGTGGTCCTCGAACGGGGACTGTTGCCGTTCCGATCGCACCGTGTCCCCGAGTTCGCCGATCGCAACGGGCTCGACACGCCTCGCGACGACCTCGGCGATCCCGCCTTCGGTGGGTGTCGGCAGGCGCATGCGGATCCGGCTGGCGCGTTCGAGGCGGATCGTCATCCGATCGTCCGAGCCCGCATCGAGCGCGATCGGTCCGCGGTGGTCGAGGAAGACCGGTGAGTCCGCGTCCCCGTACGCGCGCGATCGCGGCACGCGGACTTCGACGATCGACGGGGCGGAGCCGACGAGGAGTTGCGTCACGCCGTCCGCGGGAACGCGCTGCCACGGTGGCGTTCCCGATGTGCGCCAGCCGCAGCGCGCGTCTTCGCGCGCCTCCACGGTGTAGCGCTCGACCGGAGCGCTCGTCTCCGCGTCGACGACCGCGAACTCCACAGGCTTCCAGCGATCGAGGACGATGCGCACGTCGCGCGTGTCCGGCTCGAACGTGCTCGACTCCGCGATCAGCGCGCCCCACGCGAGGAAGCCGGCGCGTCCGTCCGCCGACAGCGCGTGCGCCACGTCGGTACGGAGTTCGACGGAGAACGTCCCGTCCGCGGCGCTCGAGCCGGCAGAGTCCTGTCCACCGCCGACGGGCCTCGCGTCGACGCGCACGCCCTCGACCGGCGCGTCGTCGCGATCCACCACGGTTCCGGAGATCACGGGGCGGGGTCCGAGACGCACTTCGGGCATCGCGATCGCGACGCCGGCGCGCGGCAGGACGACTTCGCGCGTCGTCGCGCACAGGCCCGGCGCCGACACGCGCACGAGGACCTTCCCCGTTGCGACGTGTCCGAGCTCGAACGTCCCGTCCGCGCGCGTCGTCGTCGTGGTCTGCGAGACGATCGACGCGTCGGCGATCGGCGTGCCGTCCGGGCCGACCACGCGGCCGGTGATCGCGCCCCGCGCCGCGAGCCGGATGTCGGGCATCGTGTTCGAGCCCGGGAGGAGTCGCAGGTCGCTCTCCTCTCCCGCATCACCGCGCGGGATCGTCGCGAGCGCGTGGAAACGACCCGGTTCGACCTCGAGCCAAGTCCGCTCGGCGCTGGGCACGGGCACGTCGAAGCGGAAGCGACCCTGAGCGTCCGTCGCGCCCTCGAGCGCGTCGTCCGCGGGCGGCGGCGAACTCCAGGTCGCGCCTGCGGGACGCAGACGGAGTCGGACACCTTCCAGCGGTCGTCCGGCCTCGTCGAGCACGCGCCCGACGAGCGTCGCGCGCGACTCCGTTGCGTCGGCGGTCGGCGGCGCGTCCTGCGCTGCGTCGGCGAGCCCGGACGTCGGCTCGCGCGAACAGGCCGCCAGGCTGCACGCGCCTAGGATCGCCACGAGCGGGATCGATCGCCGCATGAACTCTGCCTACGCGCCTTGATCCGAGTGCGTGAGCGCGTTCGCGCACCGAACTTCCCATCCCCTGGCCGCTCCCGCCAAGCCCGCGTGGGCCGAATCCTCCTCGAAGACGGTCGCCGTGCGGTTGCCGCTTCCGACCTGCCGACGTAGGGTTCGGAGCCCTCCGGGCCCGGCGACGCCTT
The DNA here is from genome assembly GCA_044221705.1 of Planctomycetota bacterium. Lineage (GTDB taxonomy): Bacteria > Planctomycetota > UBA1135 > UBA1135 > JAEUHZ01. The sequence continues at coordinate 6,787 of JBGAOR010000087.1, read as the reverse complement.
GATCCGCGACCTCACCATCGTCCTGCCGGCCTACAACGAGGCGCTGCGGATCGAAGCCACGATCGACAAGATCCTGGCCTGGTCGGCGACCCACCTGGACCAGCTCGAGCTGATCGTCGTCGACGACGGAAGCAGCGACGGCACGGGCGACCTGGTCGAGCGCAAGTACGGCTCGCGCGTGAAGGTCCTGCGGCGGCCGAACGGCGGCAAGGGCGCGGCGGTGCGCACGGGCGTCATGGCGGCGACGCGGCCGTGGACCCTGTTCGCCGACGCCGACCTGGCGATCCCGATCCGCGAGCTGGAGAAGCTCAGTCTCCGCTCGGAGGAAGCGCCGATCGTGATCGGCAGCAAGCGCGCGCCGGGCAACGACATCGTCTACCCGAAGTTCCGCCTGTTCCTGGGCGCGATCGGCGGTCTCGTGATCTCCGCGCTCGTCGTGCCGGGTTTCCACGACACGCAGTGCGGCTTCAAGCTGTATCGCACCGACGTCGCGCAGGAGCTGTTCGCCGTGAACAAGCTCGACGGGTTCGGGTTCGACTTCGAGGTGCTGTATCTGGCGCGCCGCTACGGACACCGCGCGATCGAGATCCCCGTGCGCGTCGAGCACCAACTGGGCAGCACGGTGCGCGCCGTCAGCTACGTGCGCGTGCTGCGCGAGGCGCTCCAGGTGTTCTGGAACAAGCTGACCGGCGTCTATCCGCCGCGCGGTCGGCAGGCGCAGTCCGCTCAGCAGAGCAAGATCGAGAGCTTGCGCCGGTAGTCGTTGACGACCGGATCCCCGCCGAGCGCCTCGAAGGCCTCGATCATCGCCTTCCGCGGTTCGCTGTCGTTGAAGCGCAGGTCGAGCCTGGCCGCCTGGTAGAGCTGCTCGAGTCCGTCCGCGCCGCGGCTCTCGGCGAGCAGCGCGCGGCCGAGCGCGATGCGCGCCGCCACGTCGTCGGGGTTCTTCTTCACGGCCGCCTCGAGCGGCGCGAGGTCGGTCTTCTTGGCCTGCAACGCGAGCAGCGCCTTCGCCGCGCGACCCGGATCCGAGTCCTTCTCCGACTCGGGCAGCGACTCGTACTCGGCGCGACCGTCCTCGGTCTCGCCGATCACGAGCAGGAGGCGCGCCCGGTGCGCGCGCGCCAGCGGGTGCGGCGGTTCCTGGTCGGCGAGCTCGGCCACGTGCATGAGCGCGATCGCCGGCTCGCCGGCCTTCTCGTGCGCGAGCGCGGCCTCGAGCGGGTCGACCGACGGCCCGAGGTGCTTCTCGAGCATGTCGCGGATCTTCTTCTCGGGCTGGCCGCCCACGAAGCCGTCGACGGGCCGGCCGCCCTTGAGGAGCAGCACGGTGGGGACGCTCTGGACCTGGAAGGCGTCGGCGATCTCGGGGTTCTGGTCGACGTCGATCTTGGCCAGCACGAACTTGCCGTTCATCTCTCGCGCCAGCTTCTCGAGCGTCGGCCCGAGCGTCTTGCACGGGCCGCACCAGGTCGCCCACAGGTCCACGAGGACCGGTGTCGTGTGCGAGCGCTCGACGACCTCCTGGACGAAGGTCTGCGTGGTGACGTCGACGATGGGGGATGCGGTGGTCATGCGGTGTCTCTAACCCAGGGGAGAAGCCCGCAGGATAGCAGCGCGCCCCCCCGGCACCGTGCGGGACGGCGCGCGGGAGTCGCGACCGCGCGGAACGCCGCGGTATCGCCGCCGAAACGACGCGACCCCGGGCCCCGCCGCGCGGGAACCCGGGGTCGAGAGGGTCAGCGCCTCAGAAGGACCAGCGCACGCCGCCGAGGATCTGGTCGTCGTCCTCGATCTTCTCGTAGGCGAGGCCGACGCTCAGGAACTTGATGAAGTGCACGCGCGCGCCGAGTCCCCAGAAGGTCGGGTTGTCGTCGCTGCCGAGCCGGTTGTTCAGGTCCATCGTCCCGAGCAGGGCGTCCAGCTCGAGGCCGCCGCCCGACCATTCCATCAGGAGGTAGCGCGCTCCGCCGGCGAGCCGGTATCCGGCCTCCGAGCCGTCGAGCTCGCCGACGTCGCTGGAGACATCGCTGAACATGGCGCCGAGCTCGGCATAGACGTCCAGGTTCGGCAGGACTCCGAGGTGCGCGCCGCCGCCCAGCGTGAGCAGGTTCGTGTCCGTGTTCGCGAAGTCGGTCGACTGGTTCGAGTACTCGCCGAACGCGTAGAAGAACTTCAGCAGGTTCAACGAGCCGCGCAGGTAGTAGATGTCGACGTTCTCGTCGAAGCTGTCGACGTCGTTCTGCGCGGCACCGATCTCGACGTACGTGTAGCTGAGCAGCGAGTCCGCGTCCGCCAGCACCGGCGCCGGAGTCGCGGCCCTCGGGGCGGCCGGCGCGAGGAACTCCGCGAGCGGCGAGGGATCGATCGCGTCGGAGGGGAGCGGGGTCGGCGCGAGGGCGGGGATCAGCAGGGCGAGGGCGACGAGCGACATGAGGACCTCCAGGGGACGCGGCGTGTGTGCGAAGCCTCCGGGCCAGCGGGGCGGCGCGCACCATAACACCGCGGGCCGCGATCGCTTCGCGCCGGAGCGGCGCGAGCGTCCTCCGAGGAGGCGTCGCTCGGAGGCACGGCGAGCCACGCCGGCCGCGCGCTCGACGCCCCTCGAATCACCGCGGCCCCGACTCCCGCCGCGCGGGAGCACGAGGCCGCGGCCCTCCGAAGCTCAGAACGACCAGCGAACGCCGCCGAGGACCTGGTCGTCGTCCTCGATCATCTCGTAGTTCAGCCCGACGCTGAGGTGCCGGATGAAGTGAACCCGCGCGCCTGCGCCCCAGAGGAAGGGGTCTTCGTTGCTCCCGAGCCGGTTGTCGAGGCTGACCGTGCCGATCAGACCGTTCACCTCGAGGCCGCCGCCGTCCCAGGGCAGCACCATCCAGCGCGCGCCGGCCACGCCGCGGTAGCCGGTCTCGGACTCGTCCACCGGGACGTCGCTCGAGAGGTCGTTGAACAGGACTCCGATCTCGCCGAAGACGCTGACCTTCGGCGTCAACGCGAAGTGCGCGCCCGCACCCAGCGTGATGAGGTCCGAATCGGTGTTCTGGAAGTCCGACGACTGGTTCGAGTACTCGCCGAAGACGTAGAGGAACTCGAGCAGGCTGAGCGAGGCGCGCCCGTAGAAGATGTCGACGCTGTCGTCGATCACGTCGACGTCGTACTTCGCGGCACCGACTTCGATGTACGTGAAGCTCAGCAGCGATTCGTCGTCGGCGGCGGCGGGCGCGACCGCGGTCGGCGTCGCGGGCGGAGCCGGAGCGAGGAATTCGGCCAGCGGCGAGTTCGGCAGAGCCGAGGACGAGGCCGGAGCCGGCACGAACGCCGACGCGATGAGCGCGCAGGTGAGGAGCGACATGGAACTTCTCCGATGGTGGAGAGCTCGCCCAGCGCCGTGCGCCGACTCGCGGCCTCCATGCGGGGAGGTGTATCCGCACCGACTCGCGGACCGCAATACGACAAGGGGAGGTGGCGCCGGGCATCCCGCGCTTCGACGTACGAACGTCGGCGCACTCGACGGCGCCGCTCAGCTCCCCGGCAGGCGCGCGGAACCGGTCGTCCCGGTCATCCCGCTCAGCCGGTCGCGCCAGAGGATCTGCACGACCGCGCCGGCGTGCAGGTTCGGTCGACCCTCGAGGCGCAAGACGGCCGTGCCCTCGTCGTCCGCGCTGACGGTCCCCAGGCGATGCCGCGGATCCGCGACGCACCAACGGCCGCTGCCGAAGGTTGGACCGACCTCGGGGTGCGAGCTCGCCACGAGCACGCCCAGGGCACGCGGCGGCAGGTCGACCGCGACCACGAGGGTCTGCGAACCCGACCCGAAGCAGGCCAGGGGCGAGCCCGGGCACGAACCTCCCGTGGCGCGTGCGTCCAGCGACGCCGCGGACAGGGTGAGGACGAGGAATGCGGACCGGCGAGTCACGGGGGAGCCTCCTGACGGGGCCTCGGCGGACGACCCTAGGGCGGCCGTCTGCCCGGGCAACGCGAAAAACGTTCGGTCGTCCACGAGGCCGTGCCGCGGACGGGAGGTCGAGGCGGCCCGCGGCGGTCAGAGGTTCCGCCGCAAGAGCGACAGACCCTCGCGCGCCTGTCGGGCCAGCTCGCCCGGGTTCGTGGCGCCGCGCAGGCGGTTCATCAGGTAGCGCGGACGCAGGTAGAAGCGACGCACCATCTCCTTCTTGAGCTGGAGCATCTCGGGTCGCGCCAGGTGCTTCGTCGGGAGGAACGCGTCCGCGCCGCCCTGGTCCATGACGAGGTCGTCCTCGTCGCACAGACCCAGCTCGATCGCCTGGCGGCGGAACGCGGTGCCGAAGCGCGGCACGGCCATGTTGAGCGACAGGAAGTCGAGGTCGAGCTCGACGGCCAGGTCGAGCGTGCGGCGCAGCGACGCGGCGTCCTCCTCGGGGAGGCCGACGATGAACGTGCCGACGGTGCGCAGGCCGTGGCGCTTCACGCGCTGGAATCCGTCGCGCACGGCGCCGACCGAGTAGCCCTTCTTGTACGCGGCGAGGCGTGCGTCGTCGGCGGTCTCGACGCCGAGGATCACCGTGTGGCAGCCGGCGCGCTTCATGGCGGCGAGCAGCTCGTCGTCCGCCGTGTCGGGGCGCGTGAACGCGGTCCAGGAGAGGTCGCCGCGTTCCTCGAGGCCGCGGCACAGGTCGAGCGCGCGCTGCTTCACGACGCCGAACGTCTGGTCCATGAAGAACAGCTCGCGGATCCCGAGCGAGCGGACGTGGTCGATCTCGGTCAGCGCGTCCGCGACGGGCCTGGTCTTGAAGCCCAGCGTGCCGATCACGCAGAACGTGCACGGGTACGGGCAGCCGTAGTCGGTGAGGAGCGTGGCGAAGGGCTCGCGGCGCGCGAACGAGAAGCGGTAACCCGCGCGCGGGAAGAGCTCGTGGCGCGGAGTCGGCACGCGGAACGAGCCCTTGCGCGCGCCGTGCTTCACGCGCTCGATCGATCCGTCCGCGCGGCGGACGGTGGCTTCCTCGAGCGCGTCGAGGTCGCGCGCCAGCCAGCGCAGGACGTCGGCGTTCGAGAAGTCGTGCAGGGCCAGCTCGAGCCACGGTTCCTCGGCCAGGCGCTTCTCGCTGTGCTCGTGCAGCACGTCGCCGATCACGGCGATGCGGCGGCCGCGCGCGGATTGAGCGGCGAGGAACAGCTTGTCCTCGGGCCACGAGACGGCGCCCACGAGGCTGACGATCGCGTCGGGGGCGAACGCGTCGATGCGCGCGTCGGCCGCCGCGATCGACAGCGACTCGGCCATGCAGTCGAGCACGCGGACTTCGTGCTCCGACGCGACGGTGCCGGACATCACGAGCAGGTCGATCGGGTGGAAGAGGTAGTTCGACTTCGTCGTCTTCGAGCACAGGTAGTCGCGGATGTAGACGCGCGCTCCCGGCGGGTTGAGCAGCAGGACCTTCACGGCGCGGAGTGCTCCCGGTCGGCCGGCGCACCGCCGCGCAGCACGTGCAGCCCGCCGCGCGCGCCGCGCCGCGCCGCGGGCACCAGCTCGGCGTCCAGCATCCAGGCGCGCGTCTCCTCGAGCACGACGGCGACCGAGAGGTTGACCAGGCACTCGGGGAAGCCGCGCACGCAGTTCGCGACCTTGTTCTGGTGCACGTTGATGCACGGGCTGCACACCGGCGGGCGCCACAGCGCGCTGGCGCGTTCGCCGAGCGGGCCGTACATGACCGGCGTCTCCGGCCCGAAGAGGCCGATGGTCGGAGTCCCGAGCGCGGCCGCGATGTGCATCGGCCCCGAGTCGTTCGTGACGACGGTGTGCGCGTCGGCGAGCGCGGCGCACAGTTCCCCGACGGACAACTCGCCGGCGAGGTCGATCACGTGTCCGCGGACGACCTCGCCGACGCGCGCGGCGATCGAGTGGACGTACTTCCGACGGCGCGCCGACCAGCACGACCGGGACGCCGTCGTCGTTCGCGAGCGTGCGCGCGAGCTCGGCGAACGAGCTCGCCGGCCAGCGCCGCTCCAGCGACAGCTCGCCCGCGTTCGGGTTCAGCACGACGAACGCGCGACCGGCGGGCAGGCCGGCGGCGGAGAGCTTGCGCTGCAGGCTCGCGCGCTCCTCCGCGGCGGCCGCGAACGGGATCACCTCGTCGGGCTCGACCTCGCGACCGTTCTCGCCGCCGGCCAGCGCGCGGAAATTGCGCGCGACGTGCCAGTAGCGGTTGAACGGCACGGTGCGTCGGTGGAAACCGCCGCGGCTCACGTGCGGCGACGCGAACCCGCTCGTCTCGCGCGCTCCGGTCGCCAGCGAGACCAGGGCCGAGAAGCGCGTGAAGAACTCGAAATCGTAGACGCGGTCGAAGCGGCGTCGCCGCAGGCGCGTCACGAGGCGCAGGATGCGCGCGTGGATGCGCATCCATCCCAGCGGTCCGCGGCCGCTGCGCACGTCGAGCGTGATGACCTCGTCGACGACGCCGAGGCCGCGCGCGAACTCCTCGTTCGCGGCCAGCGTGAGCAGGGTCAGGCGCGCGTCCGGGTGTCGACGCCGCAGCGCGTTCGCGGCCGGCGTCAGGAGCTGCAGGCTGCCGATGCCCCAGAACTTGATCAGCAGGACGTTGCGCGCGGGCGGCACGGGCCCGCGGCGCAGCGCGCGCAGCCAGCGCAGCGGCTGGAGCAGCGCGCACAGGAGGATCCCGAGCACCTGATCCGCGGCCTGGAGCCGCTTCATGGGGATCGCCTGCGTCACGGAGTCCAATCTACTCGGGTCCGGGGACGCGCGGTGGTACGGAGCCAGGCTCCACTCCGCCGTTCTCGCGCTTCCCGCACG
>JBGAOR010000086.1:0-21060 GCA_044221705.1 Planctomycetota bacterium | reverse complement strand
GCGGCGGCCGGCTTCGTTGGAGGCCGTGTTCTCGCGGCGAGCATCGCCGCTCCGCGTCGGAGCTCGCACGCGGGAAATGGAGCGCGTCAGCGCCCCTTCGCGATCACGGCGTCCAGACGGCCTGGTAGCCGTTCGACACGTTGAAGGTCGAGACCGTGCAGAAGGCCGCCGCGTTGCGGTACCAGGCCTGGTACGTGCGGACGTCGCCCGCGGCGCAGGCGCCGCGGATGCTGACCGGCTGATCGGCGCCGACCGGGTACTGCGAGGTGCCGAGGACGTTCACCTTGGTGCCGAGGCGGATGACCGAGCCCGCCGCGCAGCGGAGACCGTCACCGAACGCCGCGCCCGCGCCACCGCTCTGCTGCGCGGTGCCCTGGAAGTACAGCACCGAGCTGTCGGGCATGCCGTTGCCGACGAGGGCGAACGTGTCGGCGCCGACGCTCGACGTGCCGGTGACGGTCAGCGAGCCGCCCGTTCCGAGCGAGTTCAGGCAGCCTTCGTTGCTGCCGACGGCGCTGTTGTTGCCGCACGGGCAGGCCGTGCCGGAGCCGTCGCCGAAGCAGAACGCGTAGGCGGCCGGGCCGCCCGTGCCGGGCACTTCGACCGTCACGTTGGTCGAGCCTACGACCTTCCAGTGGCCGAGCGTGGCTTGGCCGGAGACCGGCGCCGCGTTCGCGTCGAAGCGGAAGCTGTAGGTCGTGCCCCAGCGCAGCGCGTTGCCGTTCGCGTTCTGGGCGTAGGTCTGCGCCGTCGACCAGGTGATCGAGCTGCCGTTGTTGACCGGAGCCCAGTCCGTGCCGTCGCGCGTGACGCTGCCTTCGCCGTCGCCCGAGTGGTAGTCCACGTCGTGGAAGGCCACGTTCGAGAGAGTCACGCCCGCCCCGATCGGGATGGAGAACGAGCTGACCGAGCGGTCGTTGTTCAGGTTCTGGACGGCGTACTCGTAGTGGTACAGGCCACCCGCGATCGCCGTCGTGCGGTAGCCGACGATGACGAGGCCGTCGTTCGCGAGTTGGATCTCGGTCAGCGTCACCGCCGGGTCGGCGGCCTTCCAGGCCTTGAGCGCGTACTGCGCGCGCTGCGTGCTGCCCGTGAACCCGAAGTTCCAGGCCGAGCCCGAACCGGAGACCGTGACTTCCCGCCACGACTCGTTGTTGTCGTTGTTGTTGGCCAGGGCATCGTCCGGCGTGACGTACTGGCCGGTGCCGAAGTAGCGCGTGTTGGCGCCCGAACCGCCCGTCGTGGCCTCCAGGTCCGTGATCTTGACCTGCACGCGGCGCGCGACCGTGCCGCTCCAGGACGGGTTCGCCGGCGGGTACGTGAACGCGCCGGTATTGGCGTTGACCTGCCACTTCGGGCCGGCGTTCGACTGGCCGCCGTTGCGGCTCGCGGTGTAGGGGTCCGAGCAGTGGACGCCCAGGTGGCTGCCGTCCGTCGAGACGCAGCCCGAGCAGCACAGGCCTTCGCTGAGGGCGAAGAAGCCGTGCTTGAGCCAGCCCTGCCCGACCTGGTCGAACTGGCCTGCGCCGTTCACGACCTTGTAGCGGTACAGCGTCTGCCCGATGACCGGGTGCTGGTTCGTGCTCGAGATCCAGTTCAGCCAGACGTTCCCGATGTTGCAGGAGGTCGTGCCGATGGCGAGCGCTTCGATGCCGCCGGCGGAGGTGTAGTTGGCGGGTCCCGTGAGGTCGCCGACGATGACGTCGGGCCCGTTCGTGGTCGCGGTCGGCGTGCACTGGGCCGAGGCCGATTGAGTAAATGCCGCCAGGCCGAAGAAGGCCACTGCGGCGACAGTCCTGCGCTGCCAGAGTTGCGTCATGGTCGGAAGGTCTTGCTAGGGAACCCGATTCGACGGCGACGACTGCGCCGTCCGAGAGTGAGAGAGAGGGCCACTGCGTGGTCGCGCGCCGTGGAAAGCTCGAAGATACAGGGGGTGCAAGGGCGCGGGGAAAAAAAACGTCAGGCCGCAAGGCCCGCTACAGAAGGCTATCCCGGACCCACGATCCGGGCGGACCGCGGCACGCGAGCCGGCGCCACCCCCGCACGAAAGCCCGGAGGCCCGGCGCGGCCCCCTGGCTGGCCGACGGGCATCACCTTCCGTCGACTGCCGGTTCCACCGCCGCGGCGCAGTGCAGTCCGCCGGCCCGCCGCTGCGTTTCGCCCGTGGCGACCGGGTCGATGCGCACCCCCGCCCCGAAGGCTTCCCCCAGGCGCTCTCGGGCCAGGTCGTCGAGGGCCGCGTAGAGACCGCCGTACGCCGGCATCAGGTACCGGCCGCGCAGGTGGATTCCGTTCAGCGGGTTCAGGCTGCGCTTCTCGTCGGACAGCCCCGGAACCGCGACGACCTTCCAGCCCAGCCCGGCCAGGGCCGATGCGACGCGCATGCGGTCCACCTCGCGGCGCCGCAGCGAGCTGAGATAGGCGAAGGAATCCGGGTCCACGCCGAGTTCGTCGGCCGTCGCTTCCCCCATCCGCGCCGCGGTCCACAGGTCGATCGCCAGCAGGAAGCGCTGGAGGTTCCCCACCCCCGAGTCCGCCGGACCCGCGGCAAAGTGCTCGGAGAAGTCGAACGCGAAGCGCCCCGGGGCGTGCTGGGCCTTCTGGAAGATCGGTCCGACGCGCGCGAAGAACTCGGCGTGGCGGTCGGCCTCGACATCCGAGGCCGCGACCCGCGCGCCCTCCGCGTCGAGCAGACCGGCCCGCGCCAGCGCGTCGACCCCGCAGCGGATCGCGTTCCGCGCCGCGCTGGCCGTGTCGAGCACGCAGGCCACGAGCCCCTCGTCCGTGGCGCGCACCGACACCTCGAGGTCCACGTGGAACGAGACCGCGGGCAGCACGATGCAGCTGTCGATGCCGAACTCGGTGCGAAACGCCGTCAGGACTTCGTCGCGCGAGAGTCCGAGCGCGCGGTTGCGCGCGACCTCGGCCTCGCCGACGAGCAGCGAACGCTTGCCCGAGCGCGGATCGACCACGCAAAGGATGTCGCCGGCCTGGAACAGGAGCGGCGAGGCGCGCACGTCGCGGCCCGTCGCCGCGAACGCCTCGAGCGCCAGGTTCTCGCCCGCGACGAAGGCCGAACCGTCCTCGCCGCGGCTGGCGTAGCGCGGCGCCAGCCAGACGACCGCGCGTCGACCGCCGACCTCGGCGAAACCGGCCTTGGCGCTGTCCTGCGCCCACTGCGCCAGCGGCAGCGGCGACTCGACCAGCGTGATCGGCGCGCGTCGGTCCGCCGCGAGCGCGCGCGCCTCGGCCTCGACGCCGCCGAGGTGCTTCGACTCGACGCCGGCGACGATCGAGACGTCGGGCAGGAGTCGCGCGAGGTCGCGGAACACGTCCATCGCGCCGCCCTCGCCGGGCTTCGCGTAGTCGGTGGCGCTCGAGACCTGCAACCGGATCGCGGCGGCCGTCGTCTCGCCGCTCTCGCTGGCCACGTGCCAGCCGGGGATCGTCGGCGACCAGGCGAAGGGGAGGCTCGCGAGGTCCGCGACGATGTCGGCGCGGTCGCGGCCGGCGGCGAGTTCGCGCGCGACGCGCTCGGGCAAGGCCTCCGCGCCCGGCTGCGTCCAGCACGCCAGCAGGTCGACGGGAAATCCCGCCCGCTCCAGCCGTCCGGCCAGGCCGCCCGCGCCCGGGCCCAGGTCCAGGGTCGCCGCGACGAGCGTGGCGCGCAAGCCGTCGCGCGCGAGCTGCGTGGCGATGGTCCGCGCCGCGCGCGCGTCGGGTGCGTCGAGCGCGCTCGCGGCGTGCAACACGAGCGGCTCCGCGGCACGCGTCAGGATCGGCGCGCGGAATCCGCGCAGGCTCGGCCGCTCCTCGGCAACGCCGCGCCACGCATCGAGCCGCGCCGCATCCACCGTGGGACGCAGGACGCGGACCTCGTCGCCGGGCGGCGCCGCGAACGCGAGACCGAGGAGTGCCAGGACGCCGGCGGCGATCATTCCTTGCGCCGCGCGCGCGCTCTCCAGGCGAAGAAGCCGAGGAAGGCCAGCACCGCCAGCGCGCCGAGCGCCAGGACGTCGAGGATCCGGCGGAACGTGCTCTTCTCGCCGTTTTCCGGTGCCGACTGCGCACCCACCGCCGGATCTCCGCCCGCGGGAGCCGCCACGACGATGCGGAAGTTGTCCTCGAACGAGCGCCGCAGGATGCGGTCCGACAGGCGCCGCAGCAGGTCCTCCGGGATCGCCAGGTCGGCGACCGTGCCGGTCCCGAGCGGCTGGGCCTGGACGTTCGCGATCACCTCCTCGAGCTGGGTCGGCTGCGCGTCGGGACCTTGCGGGCTCGCGAGGAGCACGAGACAGCCGGTGAAGAGGTGCGCAGGCATGCGTTCGCTCCAGTGTGGCGCACGCGGCCGTTCCTTGCACGCGCGGACATGGCGCGCGCCGCGCGGCCGCCTTAGAACGCTCGGATGGACTCCCCCGCCGCGGCGCGGATCGTGCGGCACGGCGTCGTCGACTCGACGTCCGAGCGCGCGTTCGCCGAGCTCGCCGCCGGCCGTGCGCGCCACGGCGACGTCCACGTGGCGACGGCGCAGACGAAGGGCCGCGGACGTCTCGGTCGCGCATGGCACAGCCCGCCGGGCGAAGGGCTCTACGCGAGCTTCGTCCTGATGCCCGCGCGTCCCTGGAACGCGGCTGGGCTGACGATCGCGCTCGGGCTCGCGACGCTGGACGCCGTACGCGCCCTCGGGCTCGCCTGCGCCGGCCTCAAGTGGCCCAACGACGTCGTAGTCGACGGCGCGAAGCTCGCCGGCGTCCTGGCCGAGACGCGCGATCTCGACCCGCGCCGCCCGGCCTACGTCGCCGGGATCGGCATCGACGTGGCGCAGCGCGCTTTCCCGCCCGAGCTGGCCGCCGAGCGACAGGTCACGAGCCTCGCCCTGTGCGGCGTCGCGTGCACGGTCGAGGACGCCCTGAACGAGCTCGTGCGCGCGCTCCCCGTGCGCTGCGCGCAGATCGAGTCGGACCCCGCGCGCCTCGAGTCGGACTTCCACTGCGCGCCGCCGGCGCGAACCGCGGGCGCGTGCGCGCCGAGGTCGCGGCGGGATCCGTCGTCGGCGAGCTGGCGCACTTCTCGATCGCCGGCGGCCTCGCGATCCGGCCCGCGACCGGACCCGACACGCATCACGCGCTCGAGCACGTGCGCGCCCTGGCCGCCGACTGACCTTTTCGCGCCGGATCCCGCGCGCGGGATGCCGGCCGGGCCCGCGTCGCATAGAGTCTTCGCCCCCCATGCCCCCCACGCCCCGTCCCGACGGCCGCGCACCGGCCGATCTGCGCCCGATCTCCTTCCAGCGCGGCTTCACGTCGCGCGCGCCGGGTTCCGTCCTGGCGAGCTTCGGCAACACGCGCGTGCTGTGCACCGCGATGGCCCAGGACGGCGTGCCGCCGTTCCTCCAGGGGCGCGGCAAGGGCTGGCTCACGGCCGAGTACTCGATGCTGCCGTCCTCCACGGACTCGCGGAAGTCGCGCGACCGCGTCGGCCAGACCGACGGACGCTCGGTCGAGATCCAGCGCCTGATCGGCCGCTCGCTGCGAGCGGTCGTGGACACGACCGTCTTCGGCGAGCGCACCGTGTGGGTCGACTGCGACGTGATCCAGGCCGACGGCGGCACGCGCACGTGCGCCATCACGGGCGCGTGGGTCGCGCTGAACGACCTCTTCACGCGCATGGACGAGAAGCGCCAGCTGCGCTCGTGGCCGCTGAAGACGCAGGTCGCGGCGGTCTCGGTGGGCGTGTATCAGAAGACGCCGGTCGCGGACCTCGACTACGCCGAGGACAGCAAGGCCGAGACCGACATGAACCTCGTGATGACCGGCGAGGGCAAGTACATCGAGGTCCAGGGCGCGGCCGAGGGCGCGCCGTTCGACCGCGCCGAGCTGGACGCGATGCTGGAGCTCGGCGCGAGCGCGTGCCGGCGCCTCTTCGAGCTGCAGCGCGAGGCGCTCGCGAAGAAGTGACCGACGCCGTGCGCCTCCTCCTCGCGAGCGGCAACGCGAAGAAGCTGCGCGAGCTGGCGCTCGTGCTGTCGGGCGGCGACGTCGAGCTCGTCGCGCCGGCCGCGATCGGCGGACTGCCCGACGTCGTCGAGGACCGGCCCGACTTCCGCGGCAACGCGGCGAAGAAGGCCGTTTCCGCTGCACTGCACGCGCGGATGTGGGCGCTGGCGGACGACTCGGGGCTCGAGGTCGACGCGCTGAACGGCGCGCCGGGAGTCCTGTCGGCGCGCTTCGCCGGCGCGCACGGCGACGACGCCGCGAACAATCGCGCGCTGCTCGAGCGCATGGCGCGCGTGCCCGATTCCGAGCGCGGCGCGCGCTTCGTGTGCGCGCTCGCGCTCGCGCGGCCCGACGGGACGATCGCGCTCGAGGTCCAGGGCACGGCGCGCGGGACGATCCTGCGCGAGCCGCGCGGCACGCACGACTTCGGCTACGACCCGCTGTTCCTGTTCACCGAGCCGGGCTTCGCCGTGACGGGCCGCGGGTTCGCGGAGCTCGACGCCGCGGAGAAGGCGTCCGTGAGCCACCGCGGCCGCGCACTGCGCGAGCTGGCCGCGCAGCTGCCCGAGCTGTTGCGCGCCGAGCGCGCGCCGCGCTGAACGTCAGCACGCGACCCGCCATGCCGTTTCGACCGAGCAGGCGTACGGAGCTTCGTGCGCGGCCGGCGCGTCGTGCACGACGTCGGGTTCGCCGCCGTCGAGCAATGCCTGCTCCACGTCGCGCGAGCCGTGCAAGATCCTGACGATCTCGACCGCATCCGACCGGACGCGATAGAAGACCAGGTAGTTGCCGAACGACTTGAGCGCTCGCGACCGTAGATCAGCCAGCCCCGACTCGGTCCAGCCGCGCTCGCGTCCGGTCCAAGGACGTCGCGTGAGCTCGTCGAGATCGCGCATGGCCAGGGCGTAGAAGCGCGCAGCGGTCGCGAGGTCCGCGTGCTCCGCATACCAGTAGTACGCGGCGTCGAGTTCGCGCTCCGCTGTGAGGGAGATGCGCAGCTCGCGACTCACGGGAGCCCCTTCCGCTTGCGCATCTCGATGGCACGGGCTTCGAGCTCGGCCTTCTTCCGAGCCCAGTACTCCGGCGTCGCGACCTCTCCGGGGCCGGACTCCAGACCTTCGAGCAGGAGCTTCTCGAGCCGATCCTGCGCCCGGCGCTTCTGCTCGGCGGCGATGAGCGCTCGGAAGTAGTCGCTCGTCGTACCGTAGCCCTGCGCGGTCACCTGTTCGTCGATCCAAGTGCGCTGCGATTCCGGCAGCGAGATGCTCAGCGTCGTGAGTCGAGGTTCGTCGCTCATGCTCGGATCCTGGCACGGATCGAGGAAGCCCGCCAATGCGAGTTCGCAGGTGGACCGCGGGGCGCCAAGTGGGGAAACGTACGCGCGACCGCAGACTCAGCTCCGGCGCGCCTTCTTTACCGGCTTCGCCGGCGCGGGCTTCGAACGCGGGCGCACCCTCTCCTTCGCGGGCACCGCACGCTCGCGCTTCGCCTTCGGCTCCGGAGCGACCGGCGGTTCGACGTCGAGCGCCTTCGCCAGCTTTTTCGGCGCGACCGCGCGGTAGCTCTCCTCGATCCAGGCCTTCACGAGTTCGACCGGCGGAACGTCGCCGTCCTCGTACTTCGCACTGACCCAGCCGCTCTTGCCGAGCCCGTAGCCGGTCGGCGAGCACTCGGGCCGGTCGAGCGCGACGACGCCGGACCGCGGCAGCTTCACCGCCAGCGTGAGGGACCGCCCGCCCCGGTTGTCGTGGCCGAAGAAGAGGAAGACCTTCTTGCCCACCTTGGCGACGCGCTCGCCCCAGGGGTGGTCCTCCCACGCACCGGGATGGGAGAGCGCGTGGGCGAAGATCAGATCGGCGGCGCGGGCGAGGTTCATCGGATCGCACGGACTGTAGCGGGAATGCGCGTCCACGGCTCGAGCGCGTGCGCGAGCCGTGTCGATTCCGCGAGAGGCGTGCCACGCCGCGACCCCGATGGCGCTCTGGAGATGGGATGGAAGAGGGAGTCACGACCAGGCCGGCGCGCGGGAGGTCGACGTGCGGACCGCGAACTCGGGCAGGGATCGCGGCGCCGCAGTCGGACCGGGAACGCGTGACCGACCGGACGTGACTCCCTACCCCGTCGCGTTCCGGTCCGCTCTGCTTCGCGGGACGGGACGTGTCCGCGGGGCCGGCCACTCTGCGCCCCATCGTCTCGTGCCCGGATTCCTGAGGTGCGGCACGGACGAAGGCGCGGAGTGTCCGGCCCCGCGGCGTTTCCCGCGCGCGGTCGCGACGCGGTCACTCCTCCATCAGGACCGCGAGCCGCGCCATCGCGCGCGACAGGAGGCTGCGCGTGGCGAGGACGGTGCGTCCCATCGTGCGCGCGACCTCGTCGTGCGACATGCCGGCCACGCGCGCGAGCAGGATCACGCGCCGCTGCTCTTCCGACAGTTCGGCGAACGCGCGCTCGAGGCGCTGGAGTTCCTCGCGTCCCGCGGCCTCGCGGCTCGGGGTCGCGAGGTCCTGCAGCGCGGCGACGACCGCGCGATCCTCGGCGTCGTCGCCCGAACCCGTGCCCAGCGCGACCTCGAGCCGCGGATCGCGGCGCGCGCGGTTCCAGAACCGGCCGCGATCCTTGATCTTGTTCTCGGCGCGCATGAGCAGCCAGCGACGGAACCCGCCCTCGCCGCGCACCTCGAACCGCGGCAGGTCCTCGAGCGCTTCGCGCACGACCGACTGCGTGAGGTCGAGGCTCTCCTCGCGCGAGCGCAGGTGGCGTCCGAGCCGCAGCCGCACGTAGGCGCGCAGCGCGTCCTGGTGCGCCGCGAACAGCGCGTCGCGCGCCGCCGCGTCGCCGCCGGCCGCGCGCGCGACCATCTCGTCCTCGGAGCCCATGCGTTCGAACTGTACCCGCGACGTCCGCTGCGGCTACGGTGGATCCGCGACCCATGAACGGATCGAACAGCGAACTCGAGGACCTGCTCGCGCGCGTCCTCGACGCGGCGGACGACGAGCGCGCGCGCGTGCTCGCCGCGATGTGCGCCGAGCGCCCGGAGCACGCCGTGCGCCGGCGCGAGCGCGGCGCCGCGCTCGAGCGGCTCGGGCACGTCGACGGGCGCGCCGACGAGTTGCCGCCGCCGATCGGCGCGTGGACGCCGATCGCCCGGCTCGGACGCGGCGGGATGAGCGTCGTGTGGCTCGCCGAACGCGCCGACGGAGTGCGCGCGGCGGTCAAGGTGCTCGACGCGCCGGCCGGGTTCGCGCAGCGCTCGGCCGCGCGTTTCGCGCGCGAGATCCGCGCGATCGAGGGCCTGTCGCACCCGTGCGTCGTGCGCCTGCTCGACTCGGGCGAACAGGGCGGGCGGCTGTGGTACGCGATGGAGTACGCGCCCGGCGCGACGCTCGCCTCCGTCGTGGACGAGCTGCGCGCGCGCGGGTCGTCGACGGACGCGCTCGATCCGGCGTCGATCGACGCGGCCGTGCGCGCCGCGCTGCCGCCGGTGGTCCGCTCCGCGCCGACGGGCACGCCGTCGTGGGGCCGCACGTGGATCGAGTGCGCGGCGCGCATCGCGCTCGACGTCGCCGACGGGCTGGCGCACCTGCACGCGCGCGGCATCGTGCACCGCGACGTGAAACCCGGGAACGTGCTCCTGCGCCTCGACGGGCGCGCGCAGCTCTTCGACCTGGGTCTGGCGCGCGTCGACGACGAGCCGTCGCTCACCGACACCGGCGACTTTGCCGGCACGCCTTTCTACGTGTCGCCCGAACAGGCACGCAGCGAGCGCGACGGCATCGACGGCCGCACCGACGTGTACGCGCTGGGCGCGACGCTGTACGAGTTGCTCACGCTGCGCCGTCCGTTCGAGGGCGGCGGGACCGCCGAGGTGCTGCTGCGCATCCAGACCGAGGAGCCCGTCGCGCCGCGGCGGATCGCGCCGCAGGTGCCGCGCGATCTCGAGACGATCTGCCTGACCGCGCTCGCCAAGGACCCGCGGCGCCGCTACGCCGGCGCGCGCGAGATGGCCGAGGATTTGCGGCGTTTCCTGGCCTGGCAGCCGGTCCGCGCACGCCCGCTCGGCCCGCTCGCCAAGGCGACGCGGTTCGCGCGCAGACGTCCCGGAGCGGCGACTGCGATCGCGCTCGCGACGGCGATCGCGGTCGGTCTGCCCATCGGACTCGGCGTCGCGAACGCGCGCATCCGCGGCGAGCGCGACCGCGCGGAGGCCGCCGCGCTCGAGGCCGGGCGGCAGGCGGCGCTGCGCGAGCGCGCGGCGGAATTCCTGGTGGACCTCTTCCACACCGCCGGAGGCGAAGGCGCCAGCGCGCGCGACCTGCTCGCGACCGGCGCGCGTTCCGTCCAGACCGGTTTCGAGGACCAGCCGCTCGCGCGCGCGTTCATGCTCGAGGCGTTGGGGCGCGGCTACCAGAACCTCGGGCTCCCGGCCGAGGCGCTGCCGCTCTTCGACCGCTGCTTCGCGCTGCGCCAGCGCGAGCTGGGCGAGGACCATCCCGACACGGCGCGCGCGCTGCTCGACCTGGGGCACGTGCAGTCGCGGCTCGGGCATCCCGAGATCGCCGTGCCGATCTTCGAACGCGGCCTCGAAGCGCTCGCGCGCGCGGAGCACGGTCCGGGCGTCGCCTGGGCGCGCGGCGCGATCGCGCTGGCGGCGGCGCGCGAGGCGTCGGGCGACGCGGACGGGGCTTCGACCCTGCTCGCGCGCGCGCTCGACGTGCTGCGACGCGCCGGCCGCGGCGAAGGCCCCGAGGCGATCGAAGCGCTCGAGCGCGCGGGACGCGTCGAGCTGGCGCGCGGCCGCACGCGCGAGGCGACCGCGTTCCTCGAGGAGGCGCTGGCGCTCATCTCGCGCGCGTGGCGACCGGACCTCGCGGCGCGGGCGCGCGTGCTCGACGGACTGTGCGCGGCCGCGACCGCCGCGGGAGACGGAGCGCGCGCCGCCGCGTTCGCGGCGCAGGCGTCGGCGCTGCGCGCGGTGCCGCGCAAGTCGGACGCCGGCCCCTCACCGGCCTGGAGCACGGCCGACACGCGCGCACTCGTCGCCGCGTTCGAGGCGCCCTGGCGCGCCGAGTGGCGCACCGCGTTCCAGTCGGGAATCACCGCGCTGCAGGCGCGTTCGCCGGCGGCCGCGAGCGCGGCGTTCGAGCGCTGCGTCGCGCTGCGGCCGGGCGATTCCGCGGCGCCGTACAACCTGGCCTGCGCGCGTATCGCGCAAGGTGACATCCCGGCGGCGTTCGCGGCGATGGAGCTCGCGGTCGGCGCCGGTCTGGCGCACTTCCCCGAGCGCGTCGAGGCGTTCCGCCGCGACCTCGACGTGGGCGTGCTGCGCAAGGACCCGCGCTGGGCCGAGCTCGACCGCCGCGTCGAAAGCGCGCGGCTCGACGGCGAGACGTGGGCGAAGGAGCCGGCGCTCGTGCTGCCGGACGGGCCCGCGCCGGCCGACGGCTGGCCGCTCGTCGTCCTGCTGCACCGCGACGGCTCGTCCAAGGAGATCGAGGCGCGCGGCGCGTGGGCCGAGTTCGCGCGCCGCGAGGAGTTCGCGCTGCTCGTCCCGGCAGCGCGCTACGCCGCGGCCGAGGACCCGCGCGTCGCCGGCGCGTGGCTGTCCGACGTCGAGGACCTGGCGCGCCGACCGTGGCGCTCCGTCGAGCTCGCGCTCGACGACGTACGGCGCACCGTGGAGACGCAGCCCGTCGACCGCCGCCGCGTGATCGCCGTCGGACAGGAAACGGGCGCGCCCGTCGCCTTCGACATGGCCTGTCGGGCGAGCGGCTTGTTCCGCGCGGCGGTGCTCGTCGACGGCGCGCTGCACGCCGACGCGGCCGCATCCTCGGCGCCCGCGGCTGCGCTGCTCGGACTGCGCGTCGGCGTCGTGGTCGGGGAACGCGAGGGCACGGCGGGGCGCGTGGAGCGGATCGGGCGCGCGCTGACGGTGCTCGGCTTCGCGGACGAGTCGATCGCGGTGCGGCGCGCGGCGCGCGACGAGGTCGTCGGTGGCAGTCAGCAGCTCGTGAAGGCTCTGCTCGGACCGTGAGACGCTGGCTTGCTTGAAACACACGAACTGCCGATAGTGTGTGTATGAAGCGCACCAACGTGATCCTCGATCAGGACCTCCTGAAGGAAGCCACGCAGCTGAGCGGCGAGAAGACGTACTCGAAGGCCATCGAGCTCGCCCTGCGCGACTTCGTCCGGCGCATCAAGGCACGCCAGATCTTCGAGCTCCAGGGCAGCGGCCTCTGGGTCGGCGACCTGAGTGCGATGCGGGGCGATGCCGCCAAGCCCGCTCGCAGGAAGGGGCGCGGGCGCAAGTCGTGATCCTCGTCGATTCCTCCGTCTGGATCGCGGGGTTCCGACGGAAGAACCCCTTGGACCTGCCAGGCGTGATCGACATCGACACCGCCGTGACGTGCCTCCCGATCGTCATGGAGGTCCTGCAAGGCTTCGACGATGCGCGCGCCATGAAGCTCGCGCGCACCGCAATGCTCTCCCTCCCCATCGTGGAGAGCCCGCTGCGCCTGGAGGTCTTCGAGGAATCGATCCGGCTCTACCAAGCGGCACGCCGGGGCGGATTCACCGTCCGCTCGTCCGTGGACTGCCTGATCGCGACCTGCGCCATCCGTAACGACCTGCTGGTCCTGCACATGGATCGGGACTACGAGTCGCTCGCGCGCGTCTCGGCGCTCCGCCAGCGATCGATCCTCGGCTGAACCCCGTCGGTGCGCGCACGGCTCGCTCCGGATAGACTCTCCCGCCCTTTCGCCGGGATTCGGGCGCGGGGAATCCGCTTGGACACGAAGCACATCCGCAATTTCTGCATCATCGCGCACATCGACCACGGCAAGTCGACGCTCGCGGACCGCATGCTCGAGGTCACCGGGTCCGTGGACAAGCGCGACATGCGCGCGCAGCTCCTCGACTCCATGGACCTGGAGCGCGAGCGCGGCATCACGATCAAGGCCTCGGCCGTCACGATCATGCACGTGAAGGACGGCCAGACCTACGAGCTCAACCTGATCGACACGCCCGGTCACGTGGACTTCAACTACGAGGTCCAGAAGGCGCTGCAGGCTTGCGAGGGCGCACTCCTCCTCGTGGACGCCAGCCAGGGCGTCGAAGCGCAGACGGTCGCGAACGCGTACCTCGCGGTCGAGGCGAACCTGACGGTGCTGCCGGTCCTCAACAAGCTCGACCTGCCCCACGCGCGCCCCGAGGTCGTGCAGGAGGAGATCGAGAACTCGATCGGCATCGACGCGTCGAACGCGATGCGCGTGTCGGCCAAGTCGGGCCTGGGCGTGAGCGAGCTGCTCGACCGGATCGTGGAAGCGGTCCCCCCGCCCAAGGGCGATCCCGAAGCCCCGCTGCGCTGCCTGATCTTCGACGCCGTCTACAACGAGTACCGCGGCATCGTCGTGTACTTGCGCGTCATGGAGGGCACGATCAAGGAGCGCGACATGATCGCGATGCTCGGCACCCAGACGGTGTACGAGGCGGTCGAGATCGGGCGCTTCACGCCGCAGATGAAGCGCACGGGCGAACTCGGTCCGGGCGAGGTCGGCTACTTCATCTCGAACATCAAGAAGCTCGGCGACGTGCGCATCGGCGACACGATGACGCGCCACAAGGGGCCGAAGGTGGAGATGCTCCCGGGCTACCGGCCGCCGATCCACATGGTCTACGCCGACTTCTTCCCCACGAACACCGGCGACTTCGAGTCGTTGCGCGAGGGGCTGGAGACGCTGTCGCTCTCGGACTCCTCGTTCTCGTTCGAGGCCGTGACCAGCGAGGCGCTCGGCTTCGGATTCCGCTGCGGGTTCCTGGGCCTCTTGCACATGGAGATCGTGCAGGAGCGCCTCGAGCGCGAGCACGACCTCGACATGATCCAGACGGCGCCGACCGTCACGTACAAGATCGTGCTGCCGAACGGCGGCGAGCAGGAGATCCACTCCCCCGGTCAGCTTCCGACGCCGGACAAGTACGAGAAGATCCTCGAGCCGTACGCGCGCGTCACGATCATGGTCCCGTCCGAGTACATCGGGAACGTGATGACGATCGCGAACGACCACCGCGGGACTTACGTGCGCCAGGACCACCTGTCGCCGACGCGCGTTCAGCTCGTCTACGACATCCCGCTGGCCGAGCTGATCTACGACTTCTTCGACAAGCTGAAGAGCTCGACGCGCGGCTACGGCACGCTGAACTACGAGATCACCGGCTACCACGAGAGCGAGCTGGTCAAGCTGCGCATCCTCGTGAACTCGAAGGAAGTCGACGCGCTCACGTCGATCATCCACAAGGACCAGGCCGAGAAGCGCGGCCGCTCCGCCATCAAGAAGATGCGCAAGGAGATCGCGCGCCACCAGTTCGAGATCGCGCTCCAGGCCGCGATCGGCGCGCGGATCATCGCGCGCGAGACCATCTCCGCGCTGCGCAAGGACGTGACCGCCAAGTGCTACGGCGGCGACATCACGCGCAAGCGCAAGCTGCTCGAGAAGCAGAAGGCCGGCAAGCGCCGGATGCGCCAGATCGGCAACGTCGACATCCCGCAGAAGGCGTTCCTCGCCGTGTTGGGTGGCGACGAAGAAGAGGCCTGAGGGCGGGCGCGACGCAGTTCGCCGGTCGGCCTCGGCGCTCGCGGAGCGGAGGGCCGGACTAGCCCGACCGCGCCCCGCCCCGATCACGTCGACCGGTCACGGCGATGACGGACACGAGGATCGCGGCGAGCACCAGCGACGAACCGATGGTGCCGAAGCCCAGGCCGCCCTGGTCCGGATCCTTGGTCAGGAGGTCCCCGAACGTGGCGCCGAACGGCCGGGTCAACACGAACGCGATCCAGAAGAGCATCACGCGGTCGATGCGCGTGAGGAACGCGGCCGCGAGCACGAGGACCAGCAGGCCGCCGATCAGGACCGCGCCGCCGACGAAGCCCAGCCCGGAATCGTCCGCGAGGTAGTCCCCGAGCGCCGTGCCGAGCGTGTTCGAGAACAGGATCGCGATCCAGTAGAAGAGCTCGGCCCGTCGCGTCTCGATCTCGTCCACCGACAGGGCGCCCTCGACGATGCGCCAGGACGTCAGGACGACGGCGAGGCCCGTGGCGAGGATCAGCGCACCGCGCGCGTAGCCGAGACCGAGCGTGCGGTCCATGTAGTCGGAGATCGTCGTGCCGGCGGTGCTCGTCGAGAGGACGACGGCCCAGTAGAGCCAGGGCTGGAACGCGCGGACCGACAACTGCGCGATCAGGGTCCCGAGGAACACGCACAGGAGGACCACCGAGCTCGTTGCGTAGCCGACGTCGAGGGTCATCGACAACAGGTCGCCCGCGGTCTCCCCCAGCGTGGTCGCGCAGACCTTCATGACCCAGAAGGCCGCCGTGACGCGCGCGACCTTGCTCATCGGAGTCGACTCGGGGCGTCGAGCGGCGGCGACGCGGCTGTCCGCGTCGGTGGCTCCTGCACGTTCGGGGTGGTCGTCACGTCCGCAGCCAAACAGTCCATTCGCCTGCCTTCGTCCCGAGGGAACGCTCGAACCCTCCCGGCGAGTACGCGCGAGCGGGACGACCTCGGCTCGGCATCGGGCGGAGGCCGGGCCGGCCGCCGACGCCGAGAACCGCCCGTGCGTACCGGCGACGAGTGCTCGCGGACCAGTTCCATCGCCCCAAAGACGCGCGGCGAAGTACGAAGGTACTGACCTTCGCGCTCGTGCGGTTCCCTTAGCTTCGCCCGCGATGCAATCCGGAACGAAGTCGATCTGTCCAAGTCAGCGCCGCACGAAGCTCCTCCTGTCCCTGTGGGCGACCCTCATGGCGGTCGGCACGGCGACCAGGATCGCCCTGGCGGTGCACGGATCGCTGGCCGCGCATCCGGGCGGATTGCTCCAGGCGCTGGTGTTCGGAGCGGGGATCGACGCGCTCGTCGCGGTCGTCCTGCTGACGCCGGTCGCGATCGTGCTGGCGCTGCGATCGGGAGAGCGCGAACTCCCGCGGCTCCGCTTCGCGCTGGTCACCGTCTTCGGGGCCGCGGCCGTCTTCGGCGGCTTCGTCGAGTACTTCTTCTTCGAGGAGTTCGACGCGCGCTTCAACCACGTCGCGCTCGACTACGTGCTCTTCCCGGGCGAGGTCGTCGGCAACGTCTGGGAGAGCTACCCGGTCCCCTTGTACGTCGGGCTCGCGCTGCTCGGCGGGGCGGGGTTCGCGTACGTCGTCCAGCGCATCCTGCGCGGATCCACGGTCGTTCCGCGCGCCTGGCCGAAGCGCGCGCTCCATGCTTCGGCCGCGCTCGCGGCGGGAGCGGCGGCCGTCGCGCTCTTGTGCGTCATCCCGCCGCGCGCCTCCGGCGACCGCGCGACGGACGAGGTCACCGCGAACGGGCTCGTGCAGCTGGTGCGCGCCTACCAGACGGCTGGTCTCGACTACGCCAGCTACTACCGCACGGTTCCGGAACCCGAGCTCGCGGCCCTGGCGAAGAGCGAGGTCGGCCTGCCCGACCTCGCCGATCCGGCCCGCACCTTCCGCGCGGTGGAACGCCGCGCGAAGCCGCTCGACGTCGTCGTCGTGCTCGGCGAGAGCTTCGGATCCGAGTTCGTGGGCAGCCTGAACGGCCCGAAGAACTGCACCCCCGGCCTCGATCGCTGGTCGAAGAACGGCCTGTACCTGACCAACGTCGTCCCGACGGGAAACCGCACGGTCCGCGGCCTCGAGGGCGTCCTGTGCTCGTTCGTGCCGCTGCCCGGTGACTCGATCTGGAAGCGCGACAAGTCGGACGACGTCGCCAGCATCGCGCGCGTCCTCAAGGCCGACGGTTACCGGACCGAGTTCGTCTACGGCGGCGACGGCGCGTTCGACGGCATGAAGTCCTTCGCGCTGCGCAACGGCTGGGATCAGTTCCACGAGGACTCGCTCGTCGGCGATTCGAGCTTCCCCGAGGACGCGTTCCGCACGATCTGGGGCGTCGCGGACGAGACCATGTTCGACGCGCTGCTCGAGCGACAGCGCGCGGCGGCGCGCGACGGCGTCCGCTTCTTCGGCACGGCGCTCACGGTCAGCAACCACAAGCCCTATTTGACTCCGGACAGCTCCATGATCGGCCTGCGCGGCGACAAGCTCGTCGCCGCGGCGTGGCAGGCGGCGGTCCTCCTGGCGCTCAGCGTCCTGGCCTGGCGCTGGTTCAGCCGGCGCGGAAAGACCGCGGCGACGGCGACCGTGCTGGCCGTCGTCTGGCCGGCGTTCCTCGTCGCCGCGTGGACCAAGGCCCAGCCGCGCGACACGCGCGAGAACGCGGTGCGCTACGCGGACCGCGCGCTGGCCGAGTACCTGGACCGGGCCAAGGCGGAGGGGCTGCTCGACCACACCGTCGTGCTCTTCGTCGGCGACCACGGCGCGCGCGTGTACGGGTCGGAGGAGATCCCCGCGGCGAGCTACCGCGTTCCGGCGCTGATCGTCGCTCCCGATGCGCAGTACGCGGGCAAGACGATCCCGCGCTTGTGCTCGCAGGTCGACCTCGCCCCCACCCTCCTCTCGATTGCGGGTGTCGACTATGCCGCGCCGTTCTTCGGCAGCGACCTGCTGGCCCAGCCGCCGGATGGGCCGGGGCGCGCGTGGCTGATCCACAACCGCAACATCGGGCTGTTGACGGACACGAACCTGACGGTCCTGGGATTGCGCGGCACGACGACCTTCTACCGGCGCGAGAACCGCGAGTCCGACCGTTTCGAGCGGATCCCGGCGGCCCCGGCGTTGCTCGCGGACGCGGATCGCGCCGCGGCGACGTTCCAAGCGGCGTCGGTGCTGTACGAGGGCAGACGGTATCGTCTCCCGCATGTCCCCTAGTCGGGCCGGCATCCTCCGCTGGTGGTTCACGCGCGTCGCCGCGCCCATCGTGGCGCTGGCCGCCACGGCGGTCCTGATCGGCCGGTCGAGCTTCGACCGCGCTTCCCTCGAGCCGTTCTTCGATCCCGCTGTCGGCACGTTCCCCCTGCGACGCGGCTGGTTCTTCGAAGGCGTGCTGCACATCGCCGGGAAGTGGGCCGTGATCGCCTGCACAGCGGCACTCGTCGTCGCGGCGGCGATCGGATGGCGCAAGCCGCGCTGGAGCCAGCACGCACGGCGCGCCGCGTACCTCGCCGCGTGCCTCCTCGCCACGGTCGCGATCACGGGGACGTGGAAGGACCTCGCCGACCAGGTCACGCCCTGGGACACGATCGGGTTCGGCGGCACGAAACCCTGGCCGGGGATCTCGGCCGGCGAGTCGCCGTGGGACGTCCTCGGCTCGCCGGGCGCGCACGCGTCGTCCGGATTCGCCTGGATGTCGCTCTACTTCGTCGGCGCGTCGCTGGGCACGCGGTACCGCTGGCTGTGGCTCTCGCCAGGTCTCCTGCTGGGACTGCTCTTCGCGCTCGGACAGCACGCGCGCGGAGCGCACCAGCCGTCGCACGAGCCGTGGTCGATCGTGGTCGCTTGGTCGGTGGCGTGTGCTCTGGCGGTCGGCTTCCGGAAGCTCGGGTGGCTTTCGTGGAGCGAGGTCGACGAACCGGCGACCCTACGCCCCGACGCGGCGGAGCCAGCGATCCCCTGGCTCGTGGGATCGAGCGTGGCGTTCTGCGGCATCGCGTTCTTCGCCACCGACATGTTCACGGAGCAGTTGGAGTCCCAGTTCTTGGGGGTGCACGGCCGGTTCGAGGTCCTCGAACTGGGCATCACGACGTTCGGCTTCGGGATCACCGCGTGGTTGCTGGCCGACAAGTTCCAGTCGCAGCGCTCGCGCGAGGCGCGACGCGTCGAGGAGGAACGCGAGCGCCGCTTCCAGGTGTTGGGCCGCATGGCCGCGTCCGTCGCGCACGAAGTGCGCAATCCGCTCCAGACCCTGCGCCTCATCGTGGACGAGCAGCGCCACGACGTGCCGGGTCTGCGCGATCACGCGCTGCAGCCCGAGTTCGAGTCCAGCCTGGAGCGCATCGACCGGGCGGTGGACCTGGTCTACCGGCTGGCGCGCCCGGAGACGGGCGAGCCCGATCACGCCGACCTGGGTCAAGCCGCGCGCGAGTCCGTCGTCGCGCTGTCGCGGATCGCGCCCGGGCGCGTGACGTTCGAGTGGGAGCACGATCCTCCGGCCGCCGTGGTGGCGTCCTCGCGCTCCGCGCTGCGCATCGTGATCGACAACCTGCTGCGCAACGCCGCCGAGGCGTCGCCGCCGGGCGAGACCGTGCGCCTCGACTTGGCGGCCCGCAACGGCTACTGGACGCTGCGCATCCAGAATCGCGGCAGCCTGCGAGCTCCGGCCAGCGCGATTCCGCGCGAACCCGGGCTCGGCCTGGGTGTCCCGATCTCGCGACAGATCGCCGGCAATGCCGGCGGGAGCATCGACATGGACGAAGCCGATGGGAAGGTGACGTGCACGCTGAACTGGCCGCGCAAGACGGAGCCGACGCCGTGAGCGAAGGCCGCATCCTGCTCGTCGAGGACGAACCGACCGGACGCGACCTGCTGGCTCGCGGACTGGCGCGCGCCGGGTACGAGGTCGAGACGGCAGCGGACGGCGCGCAGGCCAGCGAGCTGCTGTCCCAATCGTTCGACTTCGTCGTGACGGACCTGGTCATGCCGAACGCGGACGGACTGTCGGTGCTGGTCGAGTTGAATCGACGGCAGCATCCAGCCCTGCGCATCGTGATGACGAGCTTCGCGGACAAGGACCGCGTGGTCGCCGTCCTCAACCTGGGCGCGGACTACCTGCTCGAGAAGCCGTTCGGCGTCGACGCGTTGCGCGCCATCCTCGAACGATTGAAGGCCGAACGTGGCGACGGCACGGCGCACCTGGCACAGTTCTTCCGGCGGCGCCTCCTCGGACTCCCCATCACGCCGCGGGAACGCGAGATGGTCGAGATGGTCCTGCAGGGCGATTCGAACAAGCAGATCGCCCGCAGGCTGGGACTGTCGGAGCAGACCGTGAAGAACACCCTCTCGCACGCCTACGAGAGCATGGGCGTGCAGAGCCGGGGCGAACTGTTCCACGCCGTCTTCCCGATCTGAACGCGCGCGCGACTGCGGACCGGGCATCCGGCGGGCCGACTCGCTAGACTCCCGCCCCCCGCGCCGTGACCGAAGCTCAAAAGCACCCCCGCCGACCGTGGCGCGAGAACATCGAGGCCCTGACGATGGCGATCGTCATGGCCGTGATGCTCAAGTACTTCCTCGTCGAGGCGTACAAGATCCCCACGGGCTCGATGCAGCCGACGCTGCTCGGCAACAGTGACACGGAGATCTTCGACCGCATCCTGGTCGACAAGTTCAGCTACCACTTTCGCGACCCGGAGCGCTTCGAGGTCGCGGTGTTCAAGTACCCGCTCGACCGTTCGAAGAGCTTCATCAAGCGCATCGTCGGCATGCCCGGCGAGCAGTTGTCGATCAAGAACGGCGACCTGTTCACGCGCGCGGACGATGCGCAGCCGTGGAAGATCCTGCGCCGGACGGAGAGCGTGCAGCGGGCCGTGTGGAAGCGCCTCGACCCCGCGGACGCGCGGTTCTCGGCCTGGAAGGCGCTCGAGGGCACGCGCGGCTGGTCGATCGACGGCCGCGGCAAGGTGAGCGCGCGCAACGACGGCGCCGTGCGGCTGCCGAACGACAACGGATCCGTGCTCGACAACTACCGCGACGGATACCCGGGCGCGATGGGCACCAAGCTCTTGCGCGCGCAGTCGTTCCCCGGCGTGCACCCGGTCGCGGACCTGCGGTTGACAGGCACGATCACGGCGCTCGCGGGCTGCAAGCGAGTCGTGGTCGAGCTGCGCGAAGGCCGCCAGGTCCATCGCTTCGAGATCCCCGGGCCGGCTGCGTCCGCCGACGCACGTCCGCGCATCGCGTTCGAGGAAGCGGCCGCGTCCGACGGCGCCCACGGCGAGGCAGCGCCCGGATCGCCGTGGAAGCTCGCGGTGGACCGGCGCACGGACTTCGCGGTCCAGAACGTCGACGACCAGCTGCGGCTCGAGCTCGACGGCGATGTCGTGGCCACGCTGGAAATCCCGCCCTCCTCGAACCAGGCCGCGAGCTTCACCATCCGCGCCGAGGGCGAGGGCTGCGATC
>JBGAOR010000085.1:0-21149 GCA_044221705.1 Planctomycetota bacterium | reverse complement strand
GGATCGCGCTCACGTTGTCCTGCGCGATCCAGCAGTTGACGCTCGGGTGGTTGATCAGCTCGCCGGCCGAGATCGCGAACGTCCCGGTGCCGGGGAACGCGGTCGGGGGGGGTGTCGTGCCATTGGGCACGTAACCGACCGGCCAAAGGTGCGCGAATCCGTAGCCGACGACCCGCAGCACGGGTTGGTTGTTCTCGTCCGGGATCGACTCGACGATCGCGATGTATGCCGGTTTGCGCGTCGTGTAGCGGAACCCACGCACGGGTGCGGCCGTGGCGCGGGGCACGGCGTACCCGATGTTCTCGGGCCAGCCGACCTCGATCGCGCATGGATTCGCCGGCGCCGAGGCCGCGTCGAAGAGGAAGTGCCCGACCGTGGCGCCGCCGCTGTCGAGGACGAGACGCCCGTCCGCCTCGACCCGCACGCGGCCGGAGGCAGAGCTGCTCGATGCCTGCCAGCCCGCTCCGCGGAAGTGGGACACCCATGCGTCGCGGTAGATGAAGAACGGCACGAGGCCGCTGATGTGTTCGCGGTACGAGGAGCCGCTCGTGTCGGGCTCGTGGTCGTACAGGAGCGCGCCGCTAGCGTCGCACGGAGCACGCCCGACGCGCATCGCCGGTCGCGCGCTCGCGATCGCCGTCGCGCGCACGGTGATCCCGTCGCGGCGCGGATCCCAGCCGTTGCCGTCCGGGTCCTGCAGGATCGTGCTGCCCATGCCGAAGACGATCGGCAGCGTCGGGAGCGAAGAGCTGACGCCGTTCAGCGTGTCGTTCGGATTCGCGTCGCCCGCCCGGCGCATGCGCGCGAGGAAGCTGAGCGAGTTCACGCTCGCGGTGCCCGCCGGTGCGACCTGGAAGTCCGGTCGGGCGTAACCGCCGGTCTCCGTGTGGGGTTCCATGGGCTTGAAGCGGCCCGCGACCATGTCCCCTTGCGGTCGGTTCGCGTTGTTCGTCTGGAGTCGCGGATCGTCAATGCGCGCCAGCTCGGAATCGGGCTGGTTGTCGACGATCGCGTTCGCGGCCCAGGCGCCCGTGCCGCCGCTCACGCGCAGACCGGGACCGGCGCCGATGTTGCCCTCGTCCGGCCCGTCGACCCCGAGCGGGACGCTCATCCCGTCGGGCGTGTACGCGCCCTGGGTCGGGTGGAAGTCGTCGTCGAACGCGAGGCGCACCATTGCCGCTGCCTTGCGGCGCTTCTGCGTGTTGCTGTCCCCGAGGCCTTCGTCGAAGTTCCGCCAGCGACAACCCTCGAGTGCCGCGGAATCCACGGCCGCCTGCATCTGCGACTGCGTCAGGTTCGCCAACCCCACGTCGATGACGAGCCCCGCGACCGCGAGGAACACGAACGTGAGCAGCGCGAACAGGACGAGGATCCCGCCCTTTCGAGCGGAATCCGCGCGCTGGATGCGGGCCGGACCGAGGTTCACCGTCCGCCCCCGGAGGCCGGCTTCGGATCGGTCGGGAGCACGTAGGTCTTCTTCTCGTCTCCGTTCTGGATCGTGATGCTCTCGATCGGCGCGGGCGCGACGGGCTCGGGCAGACGCACGACCTCGACGGTCGGGTTCGTCGACTGGGCCAGCGCCGTGATCTCGACCTGGTTGTTCAGCGCGCTCAGCAACTCGTCGTACTGCGCCGACGGGACGGCGACGAAGGCGCTGTCCTTCGTGCTGGAGGTCTTCGAGTCGGCCATGGCCGTGATGACCACGCCGCCTTCCACGATACGGCGCGTCATCGCGTCGAACGCCTTGCGCTCGGCGGCCGCGCTCTGCGCGTCGGCCGAGATCGAGGAACCGCGCGGCGCGATCGGTCCCGAGTACGGATCCGCGGCCGCGACGAGGACGAAGCGGTCGTTGGCCTTGAGCCCGCGCAGCGTCGGGATCTGCTGCGCGCTGATCGGGACGCCCATCATCCCGGCCGGGATCGCGGCCGTGCGGCTGGCGGGCGAGCCCTTGGGCAGGAAGTCGGCCTCCGTGAAGCCGTAGCCGGCGCGCTTGTCGGCCTTCGTCACGCGGCCGAGCACGGCCGACGAATCGAGCAGGCCGCTGGCCTTCGCCTTCTCCGGGTCGAGCCACGTGACGCGCGGCTCGCCCTTCGAGTCGACGATGTCCTCGAGCGAGACCGCCGTGAACGCCGGGATCGCGCGCATGGCGCGCGGGTAGGGCTTCTTGCCGGCCCGGTCTTCCTGGGCCTTGGCCTGCGCCTGGGCCGACGTGGTCCAGGGCATGCGGCCGTCGTTGAGAAGGGCGTAGGTGCCGAGGGCGGCGCCGACGATCACGACCGCCAGGAGGACGCCCGGGATCCACTTCTTGCCGGTGGAGCGCTTGCGGGGATTGGTTTGGGACATGGTTGCAGACTCGATTGCGTGGCTGGCGTCAGGGGCAGTCAGTCCCCGCGGCGAAGACCTCGCGGCGGAAGATGGCTTGCCCGGAGATCAGGCGGCGGAAGGGCCGCACTTCCTTGTTGAGCGCATAGAACTTCCCGAGCCCGTACTGCCCGGCGTAGGTGCCGGTTCCGGAGCTCGAGCCCATGAGGTCGCCGCCCGCGGAGGGCGCGCTGACCCCGCCGTCGTTGGCCAGGATGGGGTCGTTCACGGGGTTCGGGTCCTCGATATCGACCGGCTGGAAGGCCGTCATCGTGGCCGCTTGGTAGGGGCAATTGACCCTCAAGGCAACGAGACCGCGCTCCGGCCCGCCCGACGCCATGCTGAACGGATAGAGGTTCGGGTCGCTGCCCGTCGTGTGGACTTCCTCGATCACGTCGCGCCACACGATCATCTCGACGCCGTTGGCGCCGCGGGAGGTGACGTTCGGGACCCGGACGATCGGCGCGCCCTCGTCGAACGAGTTCACGAGCGCACCGGGGTAGTGCAGGTACGTCGTGCCGCCGACGTCGCTCACGATCATCAAGGGCAGCAGGGTCCGGTTCACGATCGGCCACGCGCTCGTCGCTTGATCGAGAGTCTGGCCCTGCGGGGGCGGCAAGCGGTACGCGAGCAGCCTGGGGTCGTAGATCCGCGCGCGAACGGCCGAGCAGTCCAACGCCTCGTCGAACGTCATCGTCGCCGGCAACGGCATCAAGGCCAGCTCGCGCGCCATCGTCCGCGCCGCGTTCTGCAGGATCTGCGCGGTCGTGATCATCCGACCGACCTCGAGCGTGCCCGCGAGGATCAGGTAGAACGCGAGCGAGACGAGCGCGAACTCGACGAGGATGGACCCTCGGCGGCCAGCGCACGGGGGCGCTTCCGATCGGACCCGCTCTGCCGCGGGCCCTCGGGCTTGCTGCGTCGTCTGCATCGTGTCTCTCCTTCGCCGCCGCCCCGGTCGCGAGACTGGGCTCCGTCCCGGTTTCGGGACGGAATGCGACGACGATCCTGCCAGCGCTGAGTTCGGCGAGCTCCGGTGCACCCCGGCCGAGGACCACCTGCCGGTCCTCCATCCCGAGATCCAACCCCTCGCGAAGCACAGGCCTTCCGCGGGTCCTGCAACCCGCATCCGGCAGGGCGATTGTACTCCGGGTCCTCGATTTGGGGATTTCTTCCGGGTTCCACTTCGGAGAGCCTTGCCCGGCTCACCGGCGCGGTCCGATCGCGCCGGAAGATGAAGAAACCAAAACTTGGACCACCTGCTCCTCCACCCGCCGTTCGCGGACCCGACCCAGCCCTACCTGAGCCTGCCGACGCTCAAGGGCCACTTGCGCGCGCGCGGACTCGACGCGCGCGTCGTCGACGTGAACCTCGCGGCGACGTACTGGCTGTTCGACCGCGAGACGATCGCCGACGTCGGTCGGCGACTCGGCGCGCGCTTCTCGCACTTGAACGGGCGCTACCAGCTGACCTTCGAGGAGCAGCGCCAGTACATGGCGCTCGACGACGCGCGGCCGAAGCTCGAGCGCATCCTGAACGCGTCGCCTTCGCCGATCGAGGTGTTCCAGTCGCGCGAGCTGTTCTTCGACGCGGCGACGTACACGTACGCGCGGCGCCAGGCCGAGGAGTACTTCGACGCGCTGAACGCCGTGTACTGGCCGTTCCGCTACGGGTTCAACACGGCGAGCCACGGCGTCGCACCGTGGAGCTTCGACCTGCTCGAGCAGTACTGGGCCGAGCGCAGGAGCCCGCTGCACTCGTTCTACGAGGAGCACTTCACGAGCGCCGCCGACTGGGACTGGGACAAGCCCGAGGGGCCGGCCTGCGATCCCACGGACGCGGCCTTCATCGGCATCTCGGTCGTCTTCCCGTCGCAGGTGCCGGAAGCGCTGTATTTGGCGCGTTTTCTGAAGGAACGTGCCCCCGCGGCCTTCGTCGCGCTCGGCGGCCCCGCGATCCACCAGATCGCGATCCACCTGGACGAGGAGCGGCGCCTCAGGCTGCTCGCGTGGGTCGACGGCATCGGCCTGTTCGAGGGCGAGGAGACGCTCGTCCAGCTCTTCCCGAAGCTCGACGCGTGGCGCGCGGCGGAGACGGCCGAGGCGAAGCACGCGATCCTGCGCGACGTGCCGAACCTGCTCGTGGCCGAGCCATCGGGCACGGCGACGCACACCGGACCGCGCTGGTCGCTCGACCTGCGCGACGCGGCGATGCCGGACTACTCGGACCTCGACCTGGATCGCTACCTCGCGCCGAGCCGGACGCTGCTCTACGCGCCGACGCGCGGCTGCTACTGGGGCCAGTGCTCGTTCTGCTACTACGGCCTGACCGAGACGGCGACCGCGACGTACCGCGAGATCCCGCCCGAGCGCGCGGCGGCCGAGCTCGGCCAGTTGTCGCGCCGCTACGGCGTCAAGAACGTCTACCTGTCGTGCGACGTGCTGTCGCCGAAGTACGCGCTGAAGCTCGCCGACGCGCTGATCGAGAAGGGCGTCAAGATCCGCTGGTCGAGCGACCTCAAGATCGAGAAGTACTTCACGCCCGAACGCTGCCAGCGCCTCTTCGAATCGGGCCTGCGCTCCGCGGCTTTCGGCATCGAGAGCGGATCGGACCGCATCCTCGAGCTCATGCGCAAGGGCTCGGATCGCGCCACGATGACCGCGGTCAACCGCGCGTTCCACGACGCCGGGATCGCCACGGAGTGGATGACGTTCACGGACCACCCGGACGAGTCGCTCGACGAGGCGCTCTCGACGGTCGAGTGGATCGAGCAGGAGCAGGACGCGATCGACCTCTTCCTGGTGGGCGAGTTCGGCCTCGAGAGCGGCTCGCACATCGCGCAGGACCCGGCCCACTACGGCATCCGGCGCATCTACCACGCGGCGGGCGACGACCTGCGGCTGTACGCGCTGTTCGACACGACGGGCGGACCGCGGTCGCGCGAGTCGCAGCGGCGCGTGAACGCGGCGATCGACCAGGTCGCGTCGCGCTGGGACCTGCACCCGTATCCGTGGGCCGGCGCGATCTCGACGCACCACACGTTCCTGCACTTCCTCGAGTTCGGTCCGCGCGCGTTCCGCACGCACTTCCAGCGCGCTCCGCAGGCGACGCACGGCCCGATGCCCCCGCCGCCCGTGTCGCACATCGCCGGCCTGCGCGAGAAAGCGCGCTTCCACGTCGACCGCATGGAGGAGAACGAGCGCGCGTTCTTCGAGAAGTACCTGCCGAGCGCGTTGAGCGCGTCGCCCAAGGGCCGGCGCGGATTCGGCGAGCCGCAGGCCAGTGGTCAGGGCTCCGGCGGCGTCGCGCCGCTGTCCGCCGCCGACTACGACGCAGCGTCCGCCGAGGCGCCCATCCTGCGCCGCGGATACGCGTAGTACTGAGCCTGGCTCCGTACTACATCCCGTCGATCGTGAACGGGAACGTCATGTAGGCGTGCCCGTCGGTGCCCACGTACGTCGCGAGCGTCTGGTGGATGCCGTTGTCCGTGCCGATCTGGCCCGAAGTCAGCACCTGCCCGGGGTGCACGGCGATCTGCATGCGCCGCGACCACTGGTCCGGATTGGCCGGGAAAACGTGCGGATTGTGCATGAGCGTCTGCACGGAGAAGCGGATCTCGCCGCTCACGATCGCCGGGATCCGCAGGCTCGGACGCCGCACCATCGTCACGGGCCAGGTGCGCCGCACGTGCGAGAGGTCCGTGTGGAACAGTTGGCCGAAGATCGTGAGGTCGGAACCGCCCCCGCCCGTGCCGACGAGTTGGTGACACTCCGCGATCGTGATCGACGTCGAGCACGAGCTCGTGTTGCCCAGCTGGTCCGTCGTCGTGAACGTCACGACGAACGTGCCCACCTGGCCGCTGGTCGGCGTCCACAGGAACTGCGACGACGCCGGCTGGCCGGTCCACGGCAGCGGCGGGGTCATGCTCGCGCCCGGAGGCAGGCCCGCGACGGTCAAGGTGACGTGCTCGCCCGGCTGGCCGTTCGCCGACATCCCCGACGCGGTGAACGCGACGGGCACGCCGACGGAACCCATCACGGCGCCGGGCGTGGAGCACACCGGCTGCCCGAACGGGTGATCGCAGGAGAGGTCGACGCGATCGAGGTTCGCCGGCTGGTCCACGATCAGCTTGTCGATGCGATCGGAGGTGATGCCGTTCCCGGCCGCGCCCTGGTTGAGCGCGCAGCTCGACACGATCGCGCACGTCGTCGGATCGATCTGGTAGACGCGGCCGCTGTAGCCGAGCATCACCAGGTAGTTCCCGCACATCGTCAGCCCGTCGGCGGAATCACCCGGCGGATTCGGGCAGACCTGCACGACCTGGCACGTCGCCGGATCGAACTTGTAGAGCGCCTGCGAATCGCCCTTCCACAGGTACTGACCGTCGTTGGTCAACCCCTCGGCCAGGTCGTCGCCGGGCGGATTGCAGAACCCCTGCAGCTGACACGTCGTCGCATCGATGCGGAACACGAGCCCGAGCGCGAAGTCGTAGTGGTAGAGCGTGTTGCCGATCAGCGTGTTCTCGCTCGGCTGGCCGCCGCCCGGCGCCTGGCACGAACGGATCACGGTGCACGTGTTCGTGTCGACGAGACGCAGCTGCTGCGCGTTGAAGTCGGTGACCCAGACCTGTCCGTTCCCGGCCCAGGCCTCGCCGTTGCTGTTCGCGATCGTCGGACAGATCCCGATGCGGTTGCACCCGATCCCCTCCTCGAGCGCCGGGGCTCCGATCGCGCCGACGGGATCCATGGGATCCGACACGGGTCCGAGAACGGGCGCGAAGAGCGCGGTGGCGAGCCAGAATTGCAGCGGGAACATGCGGTGTACCTCTCGATGCGGAACGAGGGGGGCGCGCCGCAGCCTAGTCGCGCACAGCGACGGGGCAAGTTCCGAATGGCGTCGTCGCACATGAGCGCGCGCTCATGTGCGCACGCTCGTGCTCGCCCGCGTCGACTCAGGGGCGCGCAGGCTCGACCATCGCCGTCCAGGCCGCGACCAGGACCTCGTCGAGGTCGAAGGACTGCAGGATGCGGACGACGCTCGGCACTTGCGCCTCCTCCAGCGCCGCCTGGAACGAGCGCAGCGAGTCGTCCCGGCCCAACGCGTCACGTTCGCGAGCGAGGGCGTGGATCTTGCCTTCGAGTCGCGAGGCGAGCTCCTTGCCGCGCAGCCGGACTTGCGTGGCC
The DNA here is from genome assembly GCA_044221705.1 of Planctomycetota bacterium. Lineage (GTDB taxonomy): Bacteria > Planctomycetota > UBA1135 > UBA1135 > JAEUHZ01. The sequence goes on along the minus strand of JBGAOR010000085.1, from coordinate 13,605 downwards.
GGATCGACACGCGCGAACGCCGCCACGACCGCCGGGTCGGGCACCGCACCACCGCGCTCGAGGATCGTCATCGGCCGGCCGTCGTCGCCGCGCACGCCGAGCGCCGACTCCAGGCTCGCCAGCCGATGCGCGAGATGCCCGTCGCGCAGCATCTTCAAACGCGGCGCGGGGGACGTCGCGCCTGCTTCCGTCAGGTCGACGCCGTAGAAGCTCCTCAAGTCGAGGGGCTCCGGCTCGAAGGCGTAGGCGGCGTCGAACGCGTGACGATACTCGAGCTGCAGGTGGATCGCGCTCCAGCCGCCCAGCCCGACTCCGGTCACGAATCGGCGGCGCGCCGAGGCCCCCGCGAAGATGTGCTGCTCGAGCACGGGGATCAGGTCCGTGACGAGCGCCTCGCCGTTCGGCCCTTCGTTCACCGAATCGACGAACGCGTGATGTCCGTAGATCCCGCGCGGATCGAGCACGACCAGAACGAGCCGCGGCAACCCCACGATCTCGGCGAAGTGCTCGGCGACGTCCGCGGGATCCTGGTCCAGATCGGGCACGTGGTACGCGACCGGGAGTTCCTCGCTCGCCTGGAAGTCCCCGGGCAGGACGACTTCGGCGCCGATCGTGCGCGGCCGACCGAAGGCACGCGTCAGCGCGGCCGACTCGATCTCGAAGCGGCGCGAGCGGCAGGACACTCGTTCGATCGGCGCGTCCTCGGCCACGGCGACCGGCGGCTGGACCTGCTCCGCGCCGGATCGCGACAGCGAGATCGTGCGCCGCACGGGCTTCCCGTGCACCGTCACGCACGCGGAAGCGCAGAGGATCAGCGTGAGGGCGACGAGGGGGCGCATGGCCCTCGTTACGTCGGCCGCCCACCAGGAGAACCTGACGGGATTCCGGCCAGTCCATGGGGGTGCCGGGGAAGCGCATCCCCAGCGCGGTTCGGGCGCCTGGAATGCGCCCGGCCGGCTGGCCACGGCGGGCACGAGGCGGTGCGGCCGCGCGGCCGTCGATCGTCGCTGGGGCCTCCGATCCGGTGGCGAGGAGCGTGCTCGCGACCGACGTTGCAGGCTCGGCGAACCGACGCGCGCCGCGGCCTCGGACGACGCTGCGAGCGCTCGAGGACGACCGCGCGCGCGCGTGGACGCTCCCCGCCGGCACGGCTACTCTCTGCGCCCTTCGGTCCTCCTGGAGCCTGACTTTGACCACGAATCGTGTCGCCGTCGTCGAGCAGAACCTCGACCGCTACCTGGAGAACGCCGCGCCGAATCCGGCGCGATTGCGCGCCGACGAGCCGCTGCGCGCGGGCTCGGGACTCACGGCGCGGATGGCGGTCGAGCTGTTCGAGGACCAGGTGGTCTCGCGCGCGCTCGACGTCGCTGCGCGCGAGCTGAAGCGCACGAACCGCAGCTTCTACACGATCTCGAGCGCGGGCCACGAGAACAACGCCATCGTCGGCGCGCTGCTGCGACTCGACGATCCGTGCTTCCTGCACTACCGCTCGGGCGCCTTGATGATGGCGCGCAGCCGTCACCTGCACGGCTCGACGCCCACGTTCGACACGCTGCTCTCCCTGTGCGCGTCGAAGGAGGACCCGATCAGCCACGGCCGCCACAAGGTCTGGGGCAGCCGGCCGATGTGGGTCCCGCCGCAGACCTCGACCATCGCGTCGCACCTGCCCAAGGCCGTCGGGCTCGCGTTCGCGCTCGCGCGCGCGAAGCGCAACGGCGTCGTCACGGGGCTCGCGAAGGACTCGATCGTGCTGTGCAGCTTCGGCGACGCGTCCGCGAACCACTGCACGGCGCTGTCGGGCTTCAACGCCGCGCGCTACGTGCAGCGCCGCGGCAACCCGATGCCGATCCTCTTCCTGTGCGAGGACAACGGCATCGGCATCTCGGTCGACACGCCCAAGGGCTGGATCGAGGACACGTACTCGAACCAGTCGCAGCTGCGCTACTTCCGCGCCGAGGGCGCGCTCGACGAGGTCTGGGACGCGTGCGCCGCCGCCGTCGACTTCTGCCGCGGCACGCGCTCGCCGACCTTCCTGCACCTGAAGACCACGCGCCTGTGGGGACACGCGGGCAGCGACGTCGAGACCAGCTATCGCACGATCGACGAGATCGAGGCGATCGAGGCGCAGGACCCGCTGCTCGCGAACGCGCGCCACCTGGTCGACACGGGCGCGGCGGATCCGGCCGAACTGCTCGCGCTGGTGCGCGAGACGCGCGAGCGGGTGATGGCCTGCGCCGACGAGGCCGCGCGCCGCCCCAAGCTCGTCACGCGCGCCGAGGTCGAGGCGCCGCTCGCTCCGTGGGACGACGCCAAGGTCCGCGCCCGGGCCGCGCGCATCGCTTCGCCCGAACGGCGCAGCGAGTTCTTCGCCGGCCAGCCTCCCGAGACGGTGAAGAGCGCGACGAAGCGCACGCTGGCCGCGCACGTGAACTCGTGCCTGCACGATCTCCTCCTGCAGTACCCCGAGACGCTCCTCTTCGGCGAGGACACCGCCAAGAAGGGCGGCGTCTACGGCGTCACGCAGGGACTGCAGAAGCGCTTCGGGCTCTCGCGCGTCTTCGACACGCTGCTCGACGAGACCTCGATCCTCGGGATCGCGCAAGGAGCGGCGCACGTCGGATTCCTGCCTCTCCCCGAGATCCAGTACCTGGCGTACATCCACAACGCGCTCGACCAGCTGCGTGGCGAGGCCTGTTCGCTGTCGTACTTCTCCGAGGGCCAGTTCACGAACCCGATGGTCGTGCGCATCCAGGGGCTCGCGTACCAGAAGGGCTTCGGCGGCCACTTCCACAACGACAACTCCGTCGGCGCGCTGCGCGACATCCCGAGCCTGATGCTGGCGATCCCGTCGCGCGGCGACGACGCGGTGCGCATGCTGCGCGGCGCCGTCGCGGGCGCGAAGGAGCACGGCCGCGTGATCGCGTTCCTCGAGCCGATCGCGCTGTACCACGAGCGCGACCTGCACGAGGACGGCGACAACCTCTGGCTGACGGACTACCCGCCGCCCTCGACGGATCCGCGCGACGTCCTCCTGCCCGGCGACGTCGGCGTGTACGGCGCCGACAACACGGACGTGCTCGTCGTCAGCTACGCGAACGGACTGCGCCTCTCGCTGCGCGCCGCGCGCATGCTGGAGCGCGAGCGCGGCATCAAGGCGCGCGTGCTCGACCTGCGCTGGCTCGCGCCGCTGCCGTTCGCGGCCGTGCGCCGCCACGCCGCCGAATGCGGCCGCGTCGTCGTCGTCGACGAATGCCGCGCGACCGGCGGCGGGATCGCCGACGCGATCGTGGCCGACCTGGCCGAACACGCGGTGCCCGCGCGGCTCGCCAGCGTGCGCGCGGCCGACTGCTACGTGCCGCTGGGCTCCGCGACCGCCGCGGTGCTCGTGGGCGAGGAACAGATCGCCGACGCGATCCGCGAGGTGACGACGTGAGCCGTGTCGCGATCCTGTGCCCCGGCCGGGGCTCGTACGCCGAGAAGCAGCTGCGCTCGCTGCCCGAATCGCATGCCTGGATCGACGCCGCCGAGTCGATCCGACGCGAGTACGGCCTGCCGTCGCTCGTCGAGATCGACCGCGCCGCGAAGTTCGAGCGCAAGGACCACCTGCACCCGGCCAACGTCTCGCCGCTCATCTACCTCGTGTCGATGCTCGACTCCGCCGCCACCGCGGCCGAGCACAAGATCGTCGCCGTCGCCGGCAACTCGCTGGGCTGGTACACCGCGCTCGCGGCCGGGGGTGCGCTGTCCTTCGAGGACGGGTTCCGCCTCGTTCAGGAGATGTCGAAGCTGCAGCACGAGCACCAGGTCGCGAACGGCGGCGGCCAGGTCATCTTCCCGCTCGTCGGCGAGGACTGGCGCCGCGATCCGGCGCGCGACGACGCGGTGCGCGCGGCGCTCGACTCGTCGAACGGTCAGGCGTTCCCGTCGATCCACCTCGCCGGGCTCGCGGTGCTCGCCGGCAGCGACGCCGGCATCGCCCACCTGAAGAGCGCGCTGCCCAAGGTGAAGAGCGGCTCGAACCAGTACCCGATCCAGCTCGACCAGCACGGCCCCTACCACACGCCGCTCGTGGCCGCTGTCGCCGAGAAGGCGCGCGCCACGCTCTCGAGCCTCGCGTTCGCGCGCCCGAAGACCACGCTGATCGACGGCCGCGGCGTGCAGTTCTCGCCGCGTTCGACCGATCTCGACGCGCTGCGCGACTACACGCTGGGCGCGCAGATCACGACTCCCTACGACTTCGGCCTGTCGATCCGCGTCGCGCTGCGCGAGCACGCGCCGGACCACCTCGTGTGCCCGGGCCCGGGCAACACGCTCGGCGGCGTGGTCGGCCAGGCACTGGTCGCCGAGGGCTGGCGCGGCATCCACGACAAGGACGGCTTCACGCGCGTGCAGGAGAGCGAGAAGCCGGTGCTCGTGTCGATGCGGCGCTGACGCGCGCTCCGCGTCGACTTCGGTCGACCGCGTTCCGGGAGCGTGACGGTCGGCGACATCGACACTCGTCCAGCGTCACGCGAGCGAAGCGATGCGTTCGCATCGCGCTTCGCGCTCGACCGACGTCGCACTTTCGTGACGGTTCCAGGCCGGTGACGTTCGACTCCGCGCGGAGTTCGCGCGGCGTAACGATCGCGCATCGTCCTCGTCGCCGGAATGCGCTCGACGCGCTCGAAGACAGCGGCACGTGCGTTGCCTTCGGTGTCCGACCCGCGACTTCCGCGCGCATCTCCGCGCCCAGTTCGCGCTCTGGACCCACCATGAAGCGTCTCCTGCTCATCACGTCTGCGCTGGTCGTCTCCAGCGCGTTCCTGCTCGACGTCTCACGCGCACACGGCGGCAGCTACCGCGGACCGGGCGACACCGTCCCGCCCGGCGGCGGCGGCGGCGGCGGAGGAGGCAGCGGTCCCAGCGTGCCGGGGCCGTCGAATCCCGGCACCGGCTCGGGGCCGACTGCGCCGAGCACGCCCGGCGGCACGGGCGGCGTCCCGACCGGCGGCTCGCCGGGTCGGCCCGGCAGCACGCCGACCGGCTCCATCGCGAGCGGGCCCGACCTGACGACGTGGGAGTTCTGGTGGGGCTTCAACAAGGAGCAGTACCTGAACCTCAAGGCGCACGTGCACGACTCGGGCTACGTCACGGGGGGCGACTTCTGGGGCGACGGCTCGAAGGCGCGCGACACGCTGCGTCCGTCCGAAGAGACCATCCGCACGACGATCGTGCCCGCGCTCAAGGAGGTGCTCGGGTCGGAGCGCAGCAACGACATCGTCACCGGCGCGCTGATCGCGCTGGCCAAGATCGGCGACGTCCGCAACGAGGACGGCACGTCCGAGTTCGAGCCGCTCATCGCGCGATTCCTGGCGGATCCGAACCAGGAGATCGCCGAGACGTCCGCGATCGCGCTGGGGATCCTGGCGAACGACGCGTCGATCCCGCTGCTGCAGTCGCTGGCGCTCGACACGGCGGCCGGGCGCAAGCTCGTCGGCGCGACGGAGGTCAAGTACCGGACGCGCGCGTTCGCCACGTACGGTCTGGGCCTCATCGGCGCGCCGACCAGCGACAACGCGACGCGCCAGCGCATCGCGCGGATCCTGATGGACGTCCTCGCGCTGCCGGCGTCCAGCACGCGCGACGTGCAGGTCGCGGCGGTGAGCGCGCTGGGCCTCGTGCCGATCGACGTGGATCCGAGCGAAGTCCCCGAGGGCGCGATGGACGCGGCCAGCTCGCGGCAGTCGCAGATCCGCTTCCTGACGCGCTTCTACAAGAACCAGCAGGTCAACTACATGGTGCGCGCCCACGTGCCGACGGCGCTGGCGCGTCTGCTCGCGGGAGCTCCGGCGTCCGCGCGCGAAGCGGTGGCGCAGGAACTGCTCGCGGCGCTCGACACGAACTCGAAGGAGCGCGACGAGGTGCGCATGAGCTGCGTGCTCGCGCTGGGCCAGATCGGCGACTGCGACGCCGACGCGATCGACGCGAAGATCCGCGCCGCGCTCGCGCGCATGGCCGAGCAGGGCGATCAGCAGTCGCGGAACTTCGTGAACATCGCCTACGGCCAGGTCGGCGGCCGTCCGGGCACGGGCGCGGACGTCGAGAAGGGCCGGCGCGAGGCGCGCGAGTTCCTGCTGGGCCAATTGACCAAGGGCAAGGGCCACATGAAGCCCTGGGCCGCGCTCGGCCTGGGCGTCATGGAACACGAGCTGGCGCGCACCGGCGTCGTGGCGGGCAGCGCGAATGCGACCGTGAAGGAGCAGCTGCGCAAGTCGCTGGACGAAGCGGTACGGCCCGAACTGGTGGGCGCGTACTCGATCGCGCTCGGGATCGCCGGCGACGTCGAGGCGCGCGGCGTGCTGAAGGAGAAGCTGGCCGGGATCTCCGAGGCGAACGCGCGCGGCTACGTCGCGATCGGGCTCGGGCTGGTGGACGCGCGCGACACGATCGGCGACATCCAGAAGGTCGTGCGCGATTCCAAGTACAAGCCGGACCTCCTGAAGTCGGCGGCGATCGGCCTCGGCCTCTTGGGCGACAAGGAGCTCGTCCCCTACCTGTGCGAGACGCTCGTCGAGGCCAAGGGCCTCTCGTCGCAGGCCGCCATCGCTTCCGCGCTGGGGTTCATCGGCGACAGCCGCTCGGTCGACCCGCTCGTGGCGATGCTGAAGCGCACGCAGGGCATCACGGCGAGCGCGCGCGGCTTCGCGGCGGTCGCGCTGGGCATCGTCGCGGACAAGGAAGCGTTGCCGTGGAACTCGAAGATCTCGACGGACGTGAACTACCGCGCGAGCACGAGCACGCTCACGGGCGAGAACGGCACGGGGGTGCTGGACATCCTGTGATGCGGGGCGGCACGTCGGTCACATTCACGTGACCGAAGCGCCGTCGCCCGGGCTCGCGACGAAGACCGCGTCGGGGGGAGAGTCCGGTCCTGCGTGTCCGCGCAGGGCCGATTCGACCGCCGGCGCGGTCGCCTGTTCCGCGAGGGCGACGATGCAGCCGCCGAAGCCGGCGCCGGTGAGCCGCGCGCCGAGCGCGCCGGATGCGCGCGCGACGCGGACGCAAGCGTCGAGCTCGGGACACGAGACCTCGTAGTCGTCGCGCAGGCTCGCGTGCGACAGGTCCATCAGGCGGCCGAACTCGCCCGCATCGCCTCGCCGCAGAGCCTCGACGGCAAGCTCGACGCGGAAGCCCTCGGTGACCACGTGACGGAATCGTCGCGAGAGATCGCCGTCGAGCGCGCGGCGGCCCGCGGCGAGGAGCCTCGACTCGGGCACGGTCGCGACGACATCGCGCCACGTGCGCGGCCACCCGCTCGCCTCGGGCAGCGCGAGCACGCGCCGCAGCGCCTCGGCGCACTCGGCCACGCGCGCGTTGTACGCGTCGCGCGCGCGACCGGACTTCTCGGCGCCGACGCCGCTGTTCGCGACCACGAAACGCCACGAGTCCGGGATCGGGATCGCGCGCGTGCGCACGGGACCGAAGTCGATGCGCAGCGCGCAACCGGCGCGACCGCCGAGGCTGACGGCCTGATCCATGCCGCCGCTGTCGACGCCGACGTAGCGCTCGGCGCGCGCGCACAGCTCCATCAGGTGTTCGAGCGGGACGCGCAGCTCGTTCGCCGCGAGCAGCGCGAGCGTCGTCGCGACGACCATCGCCGACGAGGACGAGAGTCCGGCGGCGAGCGGCACGTCGCCGCTCACGCACGCGTCGATCCCGCGGCGCAGATCGAAGCGCGCGGCCAGCTCTTGCGCCGCCGCGCGCGCGTAGTTGGACCAGTCGCCGCGGCCCGCCGGCGCGATTCGCGGCGAGACCTCGAACTCGCGCGGACCGAAGCGCGTCGCATCGACGTTCACGAACCGCGCGCGCGCGTCGCCCCGCGGCGTGAAGGCGATCTTCACCTCGCGCTGGATCGCCATCGGCAGCACGGCGAGCCCGCAGTAGTCGACGTGCTCCCCGATCAGGTTCACGCGGCCCGGTGCGCGGGCACAGCGCGTCGCCCGAGACCCGAAGGCGCGCTCGAACGCCTGCGCGATGCCCGTCTGCATGCGCGACGAGCATGACGTCCGCCTCATGCGGACGGTGATGGTTTTTCCATGCGTGCCGCGTTTTCCAGCACGTTTCTCGCAGCGGGGGTAGGTTTCAAGCGTGAGGTTCCGTGGGGACGCATCCCCCGCGAGCACGTCACGCGAGCACGAGTCGGAGCCCCAGCCCGACCCCCAACAACCAGGCTTCCCTCCCATGCGCATCCGCTCTCTCTCTCGGAGCGCGATCGTCACCAGCGCGCTGGCGCTCATCGCCGGCTGCCACGGTCACCACTCCGCGACCGGCGGTTCGATCTCCGCCACTTCCACGTACTCCGCCGCAATGCAGGACGCAGTCGGCGCCTTCGCGCCGGCCGGCGCCAAGAACCTCGTCGAGGTCGCCGGCCTCGGCGACGACTTCGCGATCGAACCCGGCGCAGCGTTCGTCGAGGAGCAGTCGGGCCGGGCGTTCCTCACCGCGGTCCTCGCGCGACGCAGCGCGCCCGACGAGCGCCTCGCCGTGCGCATCGAGTTCGGCGACGCGCTGATGCCGGACCATCCCGGCTACGACCAGGCCGCGTCGCCGCGGCTCGAGCTCGCGCCGGAGGCCTACCGTGCCGCGGGCGGTCCCGTCGACGAGAAGACCTGGCACTACTACGACGTCGTGAACGGCGAACTGCGCGGCATCGGCGCGCTCGCTGGGATCGAGATCCATCTCGCCGCCGCGGATGCGTCGGGACTCCAGTGCGGACTCGGCGCGGACAACCTGGACGTCGTGCCGGGCGCATCCGTCCGACTCGCCGGCGCCGCGGTCAGCGAGCTCGGCTCGGGCGTGCAGACGATCACGCTGGCGTTCGCGTTGCGCTCGAGCGAGCGCACGTACGCGGTCACGAGCCCGGGCGATGCCGTGCTCGGCGGCGTTCCGCGTCCCGCGCTCTCGATCCCCGCTCTCGGCGGGGACTTCGACGTCGTCGCCGGCGGCTCCTTCGTCGAGCGCGCGGACGGCACGGTCCGCTTCGACGCGGTCGTCGCCGACTCGGACGCCGGCGATCGGCGCTTCGCGCTCACACTGCTCGGGCGCGACCGTCGCGACGCGATCGCGGGATCGGCCATCCCCGGAGGGAGCCCGCGGCTCGAGCTCTCGCCCACGGCCTACCGCGACGCAGGCGGACCGGTCGACGCGGGAACGTGGCGTCACTACGCCGCGTTCGACGGCGTCCTCTACGGCCTCGAGTCGCTCGCGGGCGCCGAGGTCGCGATCCATGGCGGCGCGTTCGCGCTGCAGGCGGGCTACGGCGCGAGCGGCGTCGACGGCGAGTTCGGCGCCAGCGCCGATCTCTCGCTGCTCGTCGTTTCGCAGCCGCTCGCGGGGCCGCAGCTCGTCTGGGGTGCCACCGACGGCACGCTGCGCGCGACGCTGCGCCGCGCGCACGTCGCGACCGCGGACGAGCCGGTGCGCGATGCGGACTTCGGCGACGTCGGCGGCTACGCGCTGCGCGTCCCGGGTCTGGCCGAGGACTTCGTCGTCGTCGCCGGCGGCGAGTTCTGCGAGCGCGCCGACGGCGCCGCGGAACTGTTCGCCGAGCTCGCGAGCGTCGCGGACCCGGACGAGCAGTGGACGATCTCCCTGTGGTTCGGCGATCGCGTCGACAGCGACGATGCGGGAGGCCTGCCGCCCGGCAGCCCCGCGCTGCGCCTCGCGCCCGGTGCGTACGCCGCGAACGGCGGCCCGATCGACCCGACCGAATGGCACTACTACGCGCAGCTCAGCGGCGAGCTGCGCGGCATCGGGCCGCGCGCGGGCGCGCGCATCGCGCTCGCGTCCGCGAACCCGGCCGTGCAGGTCGGCGAGGGCGCGAACGGTTCCAACCTGCGCTTCGGGCTGTCGGCGGGGCTCGTCGCGCAGCTCGTGACGCAGCCGTCGGGCGGTGCGGTGCTGTCCGAGACGTTCGGTCCGGCCGAGATCCTGCTCACGCTCGAACGTCTCGGCGATCGGTGCGCGACGGCGGCCGCGCGCGACGTTTCGGTGAGCGTCCTCCCCGGCGACTCGGCCTTCCGCCTGCCCGGCATGGGCGAGGACTTCGTGCTGCTGCCCGGCGCGCGCCTCGCGGAGCGCGCCGACGGGACCGCGGAGCTGCGCGGCATCGCGGCGCGCGCATCGAACTCGTCGCAGCGATTCCTCGTGAACCTGGCCTTCGTCGGTCGCGTGGACCGCGGCGTGCCGCCTCCGGCGGGATCGCCCGAGCTCGAGCTCGCCACGAGCGCCTACGTCGGCGCGGGCGGCACGGTGGATCCGTCGACGTGGCACTACTACCTCGCGACGGAGGGATCGCTCGTCGGGCTCGGCGCGTGGCACGGCGCGAGCGTGAGGCTGACGCGCTCGGGGCCGGCCTTCCAGGTCGGCAACGGGGCGAGCGGGAAGAACAAGCGCTACGGCGCTTCGGGCTCGGTCGTCGTCGAGGTCGTGTCGCAACCGGGCGCGGGCGCGGCGCTCGTTCCGGCCGGAACCGGCGAGCTCAACCTGGCCCTGTTCGACGCCTGTCCCTGATCGGCGCCCGTCGCGACGGCTTGCGCGAGCCAGTCCACCTCGCGTGCGCCGCCGCGCGTAGGAGTTACGGGGCGGGCCGCGATTTCGCGTTGCTAGCATGAGTCGTGTGCGGTCCCAGGCCTTCCAGCACGCGCGACAGATCCTCGTCCTCGCGCTCGTCGCGGCATCGGGGGCCTTCGTCGGCTACGTCGCGTGGCGCGCGACCGCGGGCCGCATCGGCGGCGCGGACCCGTGGCCCGCGATCGTCGTGGGCGCGATCGCGGCGTGTTCCGCGGGCGTCGCGGGCTCCGCGCTGCGCAGCGCGCGAGTCCTGCGCCGACGGTTCCACGAGCTCGAGGCGCGCGCGGTCGACGCCGAACGCGAGGCTGCCCGATACCGCGCGCTGCTCGAAGGCGCGGCCGACATGGTCGTCGTGCTCGAAGCGCGAACGGGCCGCGTGCTGGAGAGCAATGCCCGCGCGCGCGAGGAGCTCGGGGCGACCGACTCCATCGCCGAGCGCCTGTCCGAGGAGGACGCGCGCGCGCTGCGCGAAGCGCTGGCGCGCTGCGCGACGGACTCCGCCCCCGTGCAAGCGCTGTCGGAGCTGCGCGTGCGATCCGCTTCGGGACACGTGCTGGACTGCGAAGCGCGCCTGGCGTCGGTCGATCTGCCCGGCGCGCGCGCGGTCCACGTCGCGCTGCGCGACCGGACGCGCGAACGCGCGATCGAGCACGAGCTGGCCGTGCGCGAGCGCCTCGCTTCGCTGGGGCTCCTCACCGCGGGCGTCGCGCACGAGATCAACAACCCGCTCGAGGGCATCGGCAACCACGTGAAGCTCCTCGGCCGGCCCGATCTGGCCCCCGAGGACCGCGCGCGGCACCTCGACCTGGTGCGCCACGGCTTCGAGCGCATCCGCGACATCGTGCGCGATCTCCTGCGCTTCGCGCGGCCGGCCGCGGCGCGCGGCGAGGTCGACCTGGCCGTCGTCGTCGAGCGCGCGCGCCGTCTGGCCGCGTACTCCGAGGGTTTCCGCGGCCTGGAGGTCGTCGAAGTCGGCCTCGATCGTCCGTTGCGCGTGCTCGGCGACGCAGGCCGTCTCGAACAGGTCGTCTTCAACCTGCTCCTGAACTCGGCCAAGGCGATGAAGGGCCGCGGCCGCATCACGATCACCGCGCGCCGGCCGGGCAGCGACGCATTCGGCGTCGCGCTCACGATCGCCGACGACGGTCCGGGCATCGCGCCCGAGAACCTCGAGCGCATCTTCGATCCGTTCTTCACGACGGGCGGCGGCACAGGGCTCGGCCTCTCGATCGCGTTCGGCATCCTGCAGGCGCACGGCGGTTCGCTCGCGGCGCGCAACCGGCCCGAGGGCGGCGCGGAGTTCACGCTGCGCTTCCCGGATCCGGGAGCCATGCGCGCCGGGGAGGCCGCTTGAAGAGCAAGATCGGCGTCCTGGTCGTCGACGACGAGGCCTACGTCCGCGATTCGCTGGCCGACCTGCTGCGCTCCGAGGGCATGCGCGTCGCGACCGCTGGCGGAGCGAACGAAGCGCTCGACGTGCTGGCGAAGAAGCGCTTCGACGTGATCGTCACCGACCTCAAGATGCCGTCGGGCGACGGCCTCGCGCTGCTCGAGGAATCGCGCGCGGCCGGCATCGCGATCCCCGTGCTCGTCGTCACCGGGCACGGCACGGTCGCGGAAGCCGTCGCGGCGATGAAGGCGGGTGCGTTCGACTTCCTGCAGAAGCCCGTGGATCCGGACGAGCTCGTCCTGCTCGTGCGCCGCGCGGCCGAACGCCGCGCGCTGGAGGCCGAGGTCGCGTCCCTGCGCCGCGTCGTCGCGCGCCTCGAGGCGCCGCAGCGCATCGTCGCGCGCTCGCCGGCGATGACGCGCCTCGTCCAGCTCGTGGACCAGGTCGCGGCGACCGACACGGTCGTGCTCGTGCGCGGCGAGAGCGGTTCGGGCAAGGAGCTCGTCGCCACCGAGATCCACCGGCGCAGTCCGCGTTCGCGCGGGCCGCTGGTCGTGCTCGACGCGTCCTCGCTGAGCGAGGATTCGTTCGACGAGGAGCTCTCGGGCGCGCGCGGAGGCCAGGGCGGCCGGCTCGCGGAGGCCGAGGGCGGCACGCTCGTGCTCGACGACGTCGGTGCGCTCCCGCTCGGCGTGCAGGCGCGGTTCCTGCGCCTCGTCGAATCGCGCGGCTACGTGCAGCGCGGCACGGGACGCGCGCGCGACACCGACGTGCGCTGGATCGCGACGACCTCCGAAGACCTGAAGCAGCGCGTCGGCGACGGGACGTTCCGCGCCGACCTCCTGTTCCGACTCGACGTATTCCCCGTCGAGGTCCCGCCGTTGCGCGAGCGGCGCGAGGACCTCGCGGAGCTCGCCGCGTTGCTCCTCGCGTCGGCGCGGTCGCGCATCAGCGGCAGCCGCGTGCCCGCGGAACCGCTCGACACCGAGTCCGTCGAGACGCTCCAGTCCTACGGATGGCCGGGCAACGTGCGCGAGCTCGGCAACGCGCTCGAGCGCGCCGCGATCCTCTCCGAAGGCCGTCCGATCGACGCGGTACTCCTGCGCGACGTGCTCGAGATCACGCTCGCGCCGCGGCCCGTGCTGGCCGGCGCGGAACTCAACCTGCGGCGCAACATCGAGCAGCTCGAGCGCGGCCTCGTCCTCAAGGCGATCGCCAAGACCCGCGGCAAGCGGCGCGAAGCCTGCGATCTGCTCGGGATCGACGCGCGCAACCTGGGGTACTACGTCCGCAAGCACAAGATCCGCGAAGAGGAGATGCGGCAGGCGGCCGAGAGCTGACGCGGGCTTCCCTCCGCATCCGCCGCAGGCCATCCTCGCGGGCCGATGCTGCTCGAAGTCTGCTTCGACTCCGCCGCCGGGCTCCCCCGCGCGCAGGCCGCGCGCGCCGGACGCTTCGAGGTCTGCTCGCGCCTCGACCTCGACGGCCTGACGCCGGACGACGACTTGCTCGCGGCCGCCGTCGCCACGGGCACGCCGTGCGTCGCGATGATCCGGCCGCGCGGCGGCTCGCACGTGTGGACCGACGCGGAGCGCGCGCGCATC
>JBGAOR010000084.1:0-21158 GCA_044221705.1 Planctomycetota bacterium | reverse complement strand
GGGTCGACGCACGTGCGTCGGTCCGCGGCGGCGCTGTAGGAGCTGGCACGCCCGACCGATTCCGCGCGCGACGGGCGTTCGGTGGATCGGGGCAGAACGGCGGAGCGGAACCGGACTCCGTGCTCCGCGCGCTTCTGCGCGGCCATCCGATGTGCTCGAATGCCGGCGATGAGGCAGGCGTGGCGACTCCTCGGCACCGTCCTCGCGTTCGCGGCCTGTCGTCCGCCCTCCGAGCCCGCGCCGCGCACGCTCGTGCACCGTCTGACGCGCCCCGAGGACCCGAGCGCGGTGCGCCTGAACGAGGACCTCGTCTTCCACTTCTCCGGCGAGATCGACCGGACCTCCGTGACGCACGACTGCGTGCGCATCACGGACGCGCAGGGCCGGCCAGCCCGCGGTCGCCTGGACGTGGACGGAACGCGCGTGCGCTTCGTGCCGGCGACCGTGCTCGCGCCCGATCTGTCGGACGGCGGCTACGTGCCGGGCGCGACGTACCAGGTCGAGATCGCCGGCTTCCCGCGCCCCGACGGGCTGCGCGGCGTCGACGGCGCGCCGCTCGCGTCGACCTACCGCTGGAGCTTTCGCGTCGTGGAGGTCGCGAACGGCGGCGGTCCGTTCTTCGAGGACCGCGACCCCGACCGCGTGCGTCCGCTGCGTCTCTTCCCGGCGCCGCAGAGCGTGCCCAAGCTCCGCCGCGAGGAGGAGAAGCCGTCCGGCGGAACCGAGCTGCGCTACGAACTCGGTCCGCTCGACGCGATCTACCTGCGCTGCGAGGAGCCGCTCGACCCCTCGTCGCTCGTCGACGGCGCCTTCGCATTGCGCTCGCGGCAGGGCCTCGAGGTGCGCCTGCGCCCGCGCCTCCTCGAGAACGAGCCCGACGCGGCCCTGCGACCGCGGCCGTCGCGCGCGCGCTCGTCGTCGCCGCCCGAGGCCTGGCAGCGCGAGCTGCGCGCGGCGCTCGTCGAGCTGGCGCCGGTCACGCCTCTCGAGCGGGTTGAACTCGCCCTGGTCGCTCGTCTTCTACCCCGAGGTGCGCACGACCCGCGTCGTGCCCGTCGCGTTCCTGCCGGGTTTTCCGGCCTTGCCGGTCCTCGTGCCGCACTTCCGCTCCGGAGCGCCGCGCGACCTGGGCGGTCATCCGGTGTGGGAGCCGGCGCTCGTGCAGGTGTCGTTCTCCGTCGTCGAACGCGATCGCGACGGCGGGCGCGGCGCGTGGCTCGAGGAGTTCGTCGACACGCGTCTGCGCTCGACCTTGGCGATCCCGGGAGCCGACGGCACCGCGACTTGGAGCGACAGCGGCCGGGTCGAGGTGCGCTTCCCGAAGGCCGCGGGCGACGGACGACAGCTCGACGTGGAGCTCGGCGGACCCCAGACGTTCCGCGACCTGCACAGCGTGCGCGCGTTCGTGCCGCCCGGGCGCACGTGCACGCTGAATCCGAATCCCGGTCCGGTCGTCGTGCGCGCCCAAGGGTCGCTGCGCATCGCCGGCCGGCTCGAGCGCGCGACGACAGGTCGTTCGACGTTCCAGTTCGGACGCGAGAAGCTCTCCGCCTGGATCGACCGCGCGCTGGCCGTGCCCGCGGACGTGGCCGCGCGCGAGCTGGACTGGACGGTGCTCGTCGCGGGCGGCGACCTCGTCGTCGAAGGCGAGATCGACGTGTCGACGCCGATCCTGCTCGTGGCCGGAGGACGCATCCGCGTGACGGGAACGGTGCGCGGCGGTCAGCCGACGCAGGTGTTCCGCCTGGGAGAGGGTGGCGGCGCGGGGCTGGCGGCGTCGAACGTCGAGGACCTCGAGCTCGACGCGCCCGAACAGAACCCGTTGAGGTCGCCGCTGCGCTTCGCGGTCCTGTCGGGGCCGCTCCCGCCACGCGGCACGGTGGTCGAGTGGCTCGAGGCGGAGGCGCACGGCTCCGACGAGCGCAAGGACGTCGCGAATCGCGGGTGGACCGTGCGCTACCTGCCCGAGCTCGCGCGCGCGCCGCTCGCGCCCGAGGACCTGCAGCCGGTCGACTCGCCCGAGCTGCTCGAGAAGCCGGGCTCGATCCAGCTCCTGATCGAGATCGCCGTCGATCCGGGCGGCCGCTGGCGCCCGCCGTTCGTCGACTCGGTGCGCCTCGCCTGGCGGGAATCCGGAGGGGGAGAGCGCTGATGTTCCTGGATTGGCCGGTGGAGTCCTGGGTGGTGCTGTGGGGGACGTTCGGGCTGTTCGTGGGCTCGTTCCTGAACGTCGCGATCCACCGGCTGCCGCTCGAGGACGAGACGGTGTCGAAGCCGGCGCGATCGCGCTGTCCGAGCTGCAAGACGACGCTCACGTGGCGCGAAAACGTCCCGCTCGTCTCGTGGCTCGTGCAGCGCGGCAGGTGCCGCACGTGCGGCTGGCGGATCCCCTGGCGCTACCCGCTGGTCGAGATCACGAACGCCCTCCTCTGGGCGCTCGTGGCCTGGCTCGCGCTGCCCGGGAGCCCGGGTCTGGCCGTGTGCTGGTCGGTCGTCCTCTCGGGCCTCCTCGTGGCCACGGCCGTCGACTTCGACCGCTTCGAGATCCCCGACGAGATCTCGATCGGGGGCCTCGTGGCCGCGCCGATCGCGTCGCTGCTCCTCCCGGAACTGCACGCGCGCACCTGGGTGGCGCAGTGGATGGCCGGGCCGGGAGCTCCCGTCGGGCCCTCCGCGGCCCTGCTCGGCTCGCTCACCGGGATCGCGGTGGGGGGCGGGATCCTGTGGCTGATCGGGATCGTGGGCTCGAAGGTCTACGGCCGCGACGCGATGGGGTTCGGCGACGTGAAGCTGCTCGCGGCCGGCGGCGGGTTCGTCGGTCCGGGCGGGGCGCTCTTCGCGCTCGTCATCGGCTCGCTGGTCGCTTCGATCGCCGGGCTCGCGAACATGCTGCGCTTCTTCGTCCTCCTGCGCGGACGCGCGCGCGCGCGCGGGCGAAAGGCCTCGATCGCGCGGCACCTGAACATCGCGCGGATCGCCGGACGCTACCTGCCGTTCGGGCCGTACCTCGCCCTGGGCATTGGAATCGCGCTCCTGGCTTGGAATCATGTCGCGACGTGGATGCCGTGACGCGCGCCGCGCTCGCGCGGCAAGTCGGCGTCGATCGCTCGTCCACGTAGCAGCGGCAGGTATCCGTCTGCGCCCGGCGGGCGCATTCCGACAGCGAGGGGAAACGTTTCCGATGTTCCACAACAGAATCGGGGGGCTCGTGCGAGTCCTCCCGCTCGTACTCCTGGTCCCGTGCATCACGTCCTGCGTGACGAGCCAATCGCACCAGCGGGCGCTCGACGAGAAGGACACCACGATCCGCGAGCTGCGCGACGAGCGCGCGAAGCTCAAGGCCCAGATCCAAGGTCTCGCCGCGAGCCGCGACGACGCGCTGGGACAGCTCGCCGAAGCCGGCTCTCCGGCCGAGCCCGCCGCGGCGGAGCCCGCGCCGCAAGCGGCGCCCAAGCGCGAATCGTTCCCCGAGCTCGACTCGGTCGGCGTCAGCTACGGCATGCGCGACGGGAACATGGTGCTCTCGATCCCGTCCTCGATCTCCTTCGCCTCGGGCAAGGCGGACCTGTCCGAGGAGGGCAAGAAGGCGCTCAAGAAGGTCGCCTCGACGCTGAAGCGCGAGTACGCCGACGCTCACCTCTCGGTCGAGGGCCACACGGACGCGGACCCGATCAAGAAGTCGAGCTTCGCGTCCAACCGCGACCTCTCGGTGGCGCGCGCGATGGCCGTGCTGCGGTTCCTCGTCGAGGACTGCGGCGTCCCCGACGACCGCTGCATCGTCGCGGGCCACGGTCAGTACGACCCGGTCGCGCCGAACAAGAAGGACGCGGACAAGGCCAAGAACCGGCGCGTCGACATCGTGGTGATCCAGAAGGGGGGTCCGTCGGCGTCGCAGTCCGGCGGCCAGCACGCGCACGAGTAGGCGACCCCGCCCTCTCCGCGCGGCGTGAACGGCGCCCGGGCCCACGCGGTCCGGGCGCTGCATTCCAGGCAGTCCGCTCCGGGTGTCGCGATCCGGGTGCTCGACCCGCGCCGCGGAGACCGGTGCGCGCGCGGGTCCGCGCCGACGCGAGCCATCCCGACCGCGCAAGTCTCCATCTCCGCCCTTCGGGGGATGGCCCCGCGCCGCCGGCCCGCTAAGATCCGCCGTCCCCCGTCCCGCGAACTGTGCGCGACGGGGGACGCGTTCTGTCCGGATCCCCTAGAAGGCCGCCCCATGACGTTCGCCGCTTCGAAGATCCGCAATATCGCCTTCGTCGGTCACCCCTCGGCCGGCAAGACGACCCTCATCGACGCCCTCGCCCACCACATGGGCGTCACGCCGCGCAAGGGATCCGTCCTCGACAAGACCAGCCTGTGCGACACCGAGCCCGAGGAGCAGGAGAAGCAGCACTCCCTCCACATGGCCGTCGTCTCCACGGTCTGGCACGACGAGCAGTGGACGTTCCTCGACTCGCCCGGCTATCCGGACTTCTTCGCCGAGGCCACGGGCGCGCTGTACGGCGCGGACCTCGTCGTCGGCGTCGTGAGCTGCGCCAGCGGCGTGACGTTCAACGTACGCCAGAAGATGGAGGCCGCGCGCCGGCTCGGTCGCGGTCGCGCGATCCTCGTCACGCACCTCGACGACCCCAATGCCGACTTCGACGAGCTCGTGGAGGAGCTGCGCAAGGCGTTCGGCACGACCTGCGTGCCGTACCACCTGCCCGACCAGTCCGGGCCCGGCTTCAAGCGCGTGCGGCGCACGATCGCCGATCCCGAGAGCCCCTGGCGCCAGGAGCTCATGGACGAGGTCATGGACGCCTGCGAGGACGAGGAGCTCATGAACCGCTACCTCGAGACGCAGGAGATCGACGATCCGGCTCTCAAGAAGCTCCTGCCGCACTCGCTCGTGGCCGGCTCGATCATCCCGATCCTCGTGTGCAACCCGGTCAGCGGCGTCGGCCTCGCCGACGTCGTCGAGTTCTTCGAGCACTACGCGCCCGGCGCGGACGAGATCCACTTCCAGGCCGAGGACGGCTCCGAGGTCAAGCCCGACCAGAACGGCGATCTGGCCGGCGTCGTGTTCAACGTGAAGAGCGACAGCCACGTCGGCAAGGTCTGCATCGCGCGCATCCATCGCGGGACGCTGTCGGCGCAGGCGTCGATCGTGGGGCCGAACTCGCCCGAGAAGGGCGAGAAGATCGGTGGCCTCTTCCGCATCGTCGGAAAGAAGCGCGAGCCGATCGAGAACGCCGGCCCGGGCGAGATCGTGGCCTTCACGAAGGTCGAGGGCGTCCCGTTCGGCGCTGCGTTCACGCTGCCGGGCAAGAAGGCCGCGCGCGTGGCGATGCCCTCGATGCCCGTGCCCATGGTGGCCGCGGCCGTGCAGCCCAAGACGCGCGCCGACGAGCAGAAGATCGGCGAGGCGCTCCACAAGATCGAGGTCGAGGACCCGACGTTCCGCATCCACCACGACCCGCTGACGCACGAGATGGTCGCGTACGGGATGAGCGATCTGCACCTGCAGGTCGTCGAGTCGCGGCTCAAGCGCCGCTACGGCGTCGAGATCACGACGCAGCTCCCGCGCATCGCCTACAAGGAGACCGTCCAGAGGCCGAGCGAAGGTCACCACCGCCACAAGAAGCAGTCCGGCGGCCGCGGCCAGTTCGGCGAGTGCTACCTGCGCGTGAAGCCGCTGCCGCCCGGCACGGGCTTCGTGTTCACCGACATGGTCGTGGGCGGCACGATCCCGCGGAACTTCATCCCCGCGGTCGAGAAGGGGATCCGCGACGTCGTCACCACGGGCGTCATGACGAACAGCGAGGTCGTGGACGTCGAGGTCGAACTCTACGACGGCAAGTTCCACGACGTCGACTCGGACGAGGCGAGCTTCAAGATCGCGGGCGCGCGCGCGTTCCGCGACGGGTTCACGAAGGCGACGCCCGTGCTGCTCGAGCCGATCATGGAGCTCACGATCCACGTCCCGACGCACGCCGCCGGCGCGATCTTCTCGGACCTCACGAGCCACCGCCGCGGCCACGTCGTCGACCAGGACAACGAGGACGGCGGACAGATCACGATCATCAAGGCGCACGCGCCGCTCTCGGCGGTGCTGACCTACCACCGCGACCTGAAGTCGCAGTCGGCCGGCGAGGGCTCGTACACGATGAAGCTCTCGCACTACGCCCAGGTCCCCATGAACGAGCAGCAGAAGGTCCTCGCCCAGTACGGGAAGAAGCACGACGACGAGTAGGTGCCTGGCTCGACTCCGCCGCTTTCGCCGGCAAGCGCCGCAGTTCGCCATTGCCGCACCCGGAAGCGGCGGAGTCGTGCCTGGCACCGTACCGCGTACCGCATTCGGCCGGCGGGTCCAGTCCCGCCGGCCGAATCTGTCGGGGTCGTTCCAGGCACCGTACGTCCATCCGACTCCCGGCCGCCGGGCCCTGCACGCTCCGACCCCACCGCCCGCACCCCCCCGAAATCCCTTCCCAGCTCCAGTCCAGCCGCTCCTCCTTCCGATCCATCCCGCGCCACACCCCTCACGAGGCGCGCTCCGATGATCACGATGGAAGAACTGCTGGCGCTCATGGTGCGCCAGGGCGGATCCGACTTGCACGTGTCGGTCAACTCCCCGCCGCGGATCCGTATCGACGGCGAGCTCCTCCCGGTCGAGCATCCGGCGCTCACGGCCGACGACACGCGCCGCCTCGCGACGAGCATCCTGAACTCGGACCAGATCGCGCGCCTGGACCGCGATCTCGAGCTGGACTGCTCGTTCGGGCTCGAGGGGCACGGGCGCTTCCGCGCCAACGTCTTCTACCAGCAGAGCGCCGTCGCGGCGGTCATGCGCTCGATCCCGCACGCGATCCCGGACTTCGACAAGCTCGGCATGCCGAAGCCCGTGTGCGAGAAGATCTGCAACATGAACTCGGGGCTCGTGCTGGTGACGGGCGCGACGGGTTCGGGCAAGTCGACGTCGCTGGCCGCGATGATCGACTACATCAACTCGACGCAGCAGGGTCACATCATCACGATCGAGGACCCGGTCGAGTTCACGCACCGCCACAAGAAGTGCATGGTGAACCAGCGCGAAATCGGCGCGGACACGCACGGCTTCAACAAGGCGCTGCGGAGCGTCCTGCGTCAGGACCCCGACTACGTGCTCGTCGGCGAGTTGCGCGACCACGAGACCATCGAGGCCGCGCTGACGCTGGCCGAGACGGGCCACCTGACCTTCGGCACGCTGCACACGTCGGACGCGGTCCAGACCGTGAACCGGATCATCGACGTGTTCCCGTCGCACCAGCAGGCGCAGGTGCGCACGCAGCTCTCGTTCACGCTCGAGGCCGTGTTCAGCCAGCAGCTCCTGCCGCTCGCGGCCGGCCGCGGCCGCGCGATGGCGGCCGAGATCATGCTCGCGACGCCGGCCATCCGCGCGCTGATCCGCGACGGCAAGGGCCACCAGATCTACTCGCAGATCCAGACCGGCGGCCGCTTGGGCATGCGCACGATGTCGGCCGCGCTGGCCGATCTGGTGCGATCGAACAAGGTCTCGCTCGCCACGGCAGAGCGTTACATCGGGGATTCCGGCGAGCTGAAGGTCCTGGCCCGCGGCGCGGCGGCCTGAGGCGGCCATGGTCCGCGTATCGGGGAAGATCCGTCGACTCCTCGTCGACGCGGGGCTCGTCACCGAGTCCGACTGGAACATCGCGCGCGACAAGGGCGGCAACGTCCTCGATCGACTCCTCGCGGCCGGCACCGTTCCCGAGGCGCAGCTGCTCGAGGTCCTGGCGCGGGCGAGCGGCGTGGCGCCCGTCGACCTGGGGCACGCCTCGCCCGATGCCGCGGCGCTGGCGTCGCTGCCACAGGAGACGTGCCTCGAGCACTCGATCCTGCCGATCTCGAAGAACGGCGACCTCCTGACGATCGCGGTCAGCGATCCGTTCGACGTGCTCCTGATCGACGACCTGAAGCGGCGCACGGGGTGCCAGATCCGCCAGGTCGTGTCCTCGCCGCCCGCGTTGGTGAAGGCGCTCGAACGCGCCTACCAGGCCGGGGCGAAGCAGATGGACGACATGCTCGGCCAGGTCGGCGGCGACGCCGACCAGATCGAGGTCAAGTCCGAGAGCCAGACCGTCGCCGAGCTGAGCGACCACGCGCTCGAGGGCCAGGGCGAGGACGCGCCGGCCGTCAAGCTCGCGAACATGATGATCCTGAAGGCCTTGAAGGAGAAGGCCAGCGACATCCACGTGGAGCCGGGCGACAAGTCGCTGCGCATCCGCTACCGCGTCGATGGCGCCATGCGGCTCGTCATGTCGCCGCCCAAGGCGATCCTGCCCGCGCTGATCTCGCGCCTGAAGATCATGGCGAGCCTCGACATCGCCGAGCGTTTCGTGCCGCAGGACGGCAAGTTCCAGGCGCGCTACGAAGGCCGGATGATCGACTTCCGCCTCTCGATCCTGCCCGTGGTCGGCGGCGAGAAGGCCGTCATGCGGATCCTCGACGGCGGATCGGCGGCGATGAAGCTGGACACGCTGGGCTACGAGCCTACGACGGTCGAGCACATCCGCAAGGCGATCAACGCCGCCTACGGGATGATGCTCGTGACGGGACCGACCGGATCGGGCAAGTCCACGACGCTCTACTCGTGCGTGCAGGAGGTCGCGACGCCCGACGTGAACGTCGTGACGGTCGAGGACCCGGTCGAGTACCGCATGGACGGCATCAACCAGGTGCCGGTGAACCCCAAGCGCGGACTCACGTTTGCCGGGGCGCTGCGATCGATCCTCCGTCAGGACCCCGACGTCGTGCTCGTCGGCGAGATCCGCGACACGGAGACGGCCGACATCGCGGTCAAGGCCGCGCTCACGGGCCACCTCGTGCTGTCCACGCTGCACACGAACGACGCGGCCAGCACGATCACGCGTCTCATGGACATGGGCGTCGACCCGTTCATGGTGTCGAGCTCGCTCCTGTGCATCGGCGCGCAGCGCCTGGCGCGCAAGATCTGCGAAGGCTGCCGCAAGCCGCTCGACCTGCCGGAGAAGGAACTTCTTTCCATCGGGTTCAAGCCCGAGGAGATCCCCGGCCTGAAGCTCTACGGGCCCAACCCCGAGGGCTGCCCGCGCTGCACCGGCGGCTACAAGGGCCGGTTCGCCATCCTGGAGTCGCTGTATCTCGACGAGCAGCTCAAGCGAATGATCGTCGAGCGTCGATCCGTTCACGACCTCAAGCACGAGGCGGTGAGGCAGGGGATGCTGACCCTGCGCCGCGTCGGATTGCTGAACGCGATGCGCGGGCGGACCTCGTTGGAGGAAGTCCTGCGCACCACGCTCGAGGACTGACCCCCAGACGGACAGGACGACGACGTGACGACCTTCAAGTACGCAGCCAAGGATCCGGCCGGCAAGACCGTCGAGGGCACGATCCAGGCCAACGACAAGAACGAGGCCGTGGCCGAGCTGCGGAAGAAGAACCTCACCGCGATGCGCGTCGACGAGGCCGGCGCGATGGCCACGCGCAAGGCGAACAACAAGTCGTCGGGCGGCGGCCTCTTCAAGGTCACCCCCAAGGCCAACAAGACCGAGCTCGTCATCTTCACCCGTCAGCTGGCGACGATGATCGGCGCCGGCCTGGCGCTGCTCGAATCGCTCGAGGTGCTGGGCGACCAGGCCGAGTCGCCGGGCCTCAAGCTGACGTGCCAGACGCTCGTGGCCGAGGTGCGCGGCGGCAGCGACCTCTCCGCGGCAATGGAGAAGTGCCCGAAGGCCTTCGACGACCTGTACGTGTCGATGGTCCGCGCCGGCGAGGTCTCGGGCCAGATGGACATCATCCTGGACCGCCTGGCCGACTACCAGGAGGCGTCCGAGTCGCTGCGCCGCGAGATCAAGTCGGCGATGACCTACCCGGTCATCTCGATGGTGCTCGTCCTGGGCATCACGGCCTTCCTGATGCTGGGCGTCGTGCCCGGCTTCCGCCAGGTGTTCGACAGCCTCGACTCCGAGCTGCCCGCGATCACGACGTTCGTGCTCGAGACGGCCGAGTGGATGAAGGCCAACGTCATGACCTGGGTGCTCGGCGGCGCTGCGCTGATCGTGGCCTTCGTCATGGGCAAGCGCACGGAGAAGGGCCAGTTCATGTGGGACCGCTTCCTGCTGCGCGCGCCGGTGTTCGGCCCGCTGACGCGGAAGATCGCCCTGGCGCGCTTCTCGCGCACGTTCGCGACGCTGATCCGGTCCGGCGTGCCGATCATGGGCACGCTCGACATCGTCGCCGCGACGTCGGGCAACAAGGTCATCTCGCAGGTCGTGCTCGACAGCCGCGACAGCGTGCGCTCGGGCAACATGCTCTCGGAGCCGCTGGCGAAGTCGCCGGTGTTCCCGCCGATGGTCACGCGCATGATCGCGATCGGCGAGCGCACCGGTTCGCTCGAAGTGCTGCTCGAGAAGATCGCCGAGTTCTACGACGCGCAGGTCAAGGCCGCCGTCAAGTCGCTCACGAGCCTCATCGAGCCGCTCCTGATCTCGGTCATGGGCGTCATCGTCGGCGTGGTCGTGATGTCGGTCTTCCTCCCGATCCTCGACGTGGTCGGGAAGCTCGGCAGCAAGTAGGCCCGAAAGACGGCTCAAGCCGCGCGGGCCCGCTTACCGATGACTGACAGCGAAGCACAGCGCACGGACGGGGACGCGAGTCCTCGCTCGGGCGCGAACCGGGGGCCGATCCGGCAAGGGATCGGCGGCCGGGGACAACGTGGGTCGACCCGGTGGTCCGGGACGACGGGGAAGGAAGGGGCCGTTCGTGGCCCGCAGACACAGGCGGCACGAAAAGCCCCTGGAGGGAAACAAGAACACATGATCAGGAATCGCAGCAACTCGGGTTTCACGCTCATCGAACTCATGATCGTCGTGGCGATCATCGCGATCATCGCGAGCATCGCCATCCCGAAGCTCATGAGCGCGCGCCTGTCGGCCAACGAGGCCGCGGCGATCGCCACCCTGCGCTCGATCAGCTCGTCGCAGGCTCAGTGCCAGTCTTCGGCGGCCATCGACACCGACGGTGACGGCGGCGGCGAATACGGCTACTTCGCGGAACTCGCGGGCACGTTCCCGCTGCGCGTCAACAACGGCGGCGTCGGCGGCCCGGGTGTCGCCGGTACGGACGAACTGAACCCGTCGGTGCTCTCGAGCGCCTTCGGCAACGTCGACGCGAACGGCTACGTGTCGCGCTCGGGCTACTACTTCCAGATGTGGCTCCCGGACGCCACGGCCGGCGGTGTCACGCCGGGCATCTCGGAACAAGCGGGCGGCGGCGCGGGCGGTACCTACCCCGACCCGAACAACGCCGAGATCCTGTGGTGCTGCTACGCCTGGCCGGTCGACGTCGAAGGCACGGGCAACCGCGCGTTCTTCTGCAACCAAGAGGGTGACCTCCTGCAGACGAACAACCGCTCGGCCACGCCGTTCACGTCGACGACGAGCACGCCGACGTTCGACGAAGCGTTCTCGATCGCGGGCGACATGGCCTCGCCGCTCCTGGTCGGCACGGCCTCGACGGCCGGCAACGTCTGGACGCCGGTCCAGTGATCCACGCGCCACGGCCCGGGTGACCGGGTCGGGCACGGACAGCGAGGCGTCGCGCGCGAGCGCGGCGCCTCGCGCACGTTCTACGGTCCTGCGAGCCGGAACAGCCGGCGCGCGTTGTCCGAGGAAGACCCGGCCAGCGCGTCCACGTCCTCGCCGCGCAGCCCGGCCACGAACTCGACGGTCTCGCGCACGAGCGCCGGCTCGTTCGGCCACCGTCCGCGGTGCTTCTGCGGCGCGAGGAACGGGCAGTCCGTCTCGAACACGATGCGGTCCGCGGGCACGGCGCGCGCCGACTCGCGGATCGGCTCGTTCTTCGGGTACGTCACGACGCCCGAGAACGAGATGTGGAACCCCAGGTCGAGGTAGTGGGGCAGCTCCGCGAGCCCCATCGTCCAGCAGTGCATGACGCCGCGCACGCCGGGCACCGCGCGCAGCACGTCGAGCGTGTCCGCGTGCGCGTCGCGGCTGTGGACGATCAGCGGTTTGTCGAGCTCGCGCGCCAGCTCCGCGTGCCAGGCGAACGCGTCGAGCTGGTCCGCGCGCGGCGAGAACGCCTTGAAGTGGTCCATGCCCGTCTCGCCGACGGCGACGCACTCCGGGAGCCGGCACAGCCGCTCGATCTCGGCCCGGGCGGCCGCGTCGAAGTCCTTGGCCTCGTGCGGGTGCATCCCCGCCGTCGGGTGCAGCATCGCGCGGCCGCGGCACAGATCGAACGCCGCGTGCGAGCTCTTCACGTCCGTGCCGACGACGACGATGCGCGAGACGCCGGCCGATCGCGAACGCTCGAGCACGCCCTCGACGTCCTCGCGCAAGCCATCCCAGAAGATGTGCGCGTGCGTGTCGGTGATCACGAGCCGCAGTTCTTGTCGACCATGTCGGCCAGGAAGCGCAGCATGTTCAGGTCCGCCTCCTTGTCGCCGACCTCGCGCAGCACGGCGCAGGCCGCCTCGCGCGGGAGCGTCGCCAGCAATGCCTGCGCCGCCATGCGCCGCAGGTAGCCGTCGCCGGTGGACTCGACCAGGATCGCGCGCAGGGCCTTCTCGCCGCGCGGATCGGGGTGCTTGCCGAGTTCCTTGACGGCGCGCACGCGGGCCGAGCCCTCCTGGAAGAGGTTCGTCGCCACGTCGCAGAGTTCGGGGACCGGCGAGCGGCCCGTCTTGTCGCAGGCCGTCACCCAGGCCACGACGAGGAACTCGACCGGCGGCGTGGTCTGGTTGCGCGTCTTGCGCAGGACCATCGGCTCGAGGATCGGCAGCGCGCGCTCGGGCGCGACCTCGCCCAGGAGCAGCGCGGCCTCCGTGCGCAGGTCGAGCGACGGCCCGTACTGCGACACCAGGTTCTCGAGCAGGGGCAGCGCGTCCGCCGTGGCCGACTTCGCGGCGACGGTCAGGAGTCCGCGCTCGACCTGGATCACCTTGTCCTTGCGGGCCTGGAGGGCGCGCAAGGCCGCGCGCCCGACCTCGGGGTCCGCGGCCGAGAGCTCGGCCATCAGCTGCATCCCGCGGTGGAAGTGCGCGTCCGAGATGTCGGACGTCACCGTCTCGGGGATCGGGGTCAGGGCCTCGATCAGCTCCGCGACGCGCGCCTCGGGCGAGGGCACGGGCGGCGCGCCGTTCGAGTCCCGGCACGCGCCGGCGAGCAGGACGAGCATCGATCCCAGGACCAGGCGGTTCATGCAGTTCCATCCCGCACGTCCGGCGTGCGCTCCGTCGCGAGGGCCCGCGCGGCGTTCGTGCGAAACCGCGCGCCGACTCCGGCGTCGGGGCCGCACGCGGGGGAGAGGACATGGTGGCACGACACTTGTCTTGGAGCCCCAGACACTTTCCGTCCAGCCTGGCAGGGTTGGCAAGTGCCGCGCCAAGGGGTGCGGCCGGCGGCGGCAGGCCGATCGGAAATCCGTGGCAACCCTTCGAACGCGGAAGCTAGAGTGCGCGGCCCCATCCCCCCGAGCCGGGACCCCCGGCGCGCTCTCCAGGCGCGTCCGTGCGGGCCAGTCGCCCTCCCCCCAGCTTCGCGCTGAACCCCGCTCCAACCTGTGCAGAAGTCCATGAACGTCCGCGTTCGTTCCCTGACACTCTCCAGCCTTGGACTCCTCCTCGGTCTCTCCGCGTGCGGTGGCAGCGGCGGCAGCGGCGGGGGAGCGATGTACATCGAGACCTGCTCCCTCGGCTGCGGCAGCGGCCAGGGCGGGACCCAGGTCAGCTGTCAGTTCAACCAGGCCGCGGTGAACCAGGAAATCGCGGTCTTCTTCTCGGAGCCCGTCGACGAGGCCTCGATCACCTCGGCCTCCTTCGAGATCATCGACGTGAGCTCGGGCGCCTCCCCGAACGGCACCCGCTTCCGCGACCCGCACAACCCGCGCAAGGTGCTCTTCCGTCCGGCGATCTCGTTCGAGGACGACGGCTCGATCAACTTCGGGTTCTCGCAGGACGCGACCTACCGCGTGCTGCTGCCCGGCTCCGGCCAGGGCGACACCGGTCCGTTCATCCGCAGCGAGTCCGGCGGCAGCAACCAGAGCCGCCTCTCGTGCGACATCCGCACCTCGCAGCAGGCCGTGGACCTCGTCCCCGGTCCGCCGAGCGTCACGATCCTGGTCAAGACCGCCGTCACGACCACGACGGACCCGAACGACTTCGTCGCCGACGTCCCGATCACCTCGTTCCCGATCGTGACCGACGTCTGGCAGGGGTCCGACATCCAGTTCCTGTTCGACGACCTGATGAACCCGGCCACGCTGGCCAACCCGCAGACGGGGCAGTCGGCCTTCGTGCGCGTCGAGGTCGACCTGGACGGCATCCTCTCCACGCCCGACCGCGTCGAGCTCTTCGGGACGTACATCGTCGAGCTGGACCCGATCCAGCTGCGCACGAAGATGACCTTCACGCCGCAGGGCGGGATCCCGTCCGCGGGCTCCCTGGATCCGCTGATCAACCCCGACGGCCTGCCGCGCCAGCTCGTGATCACGGTCCCGAACAACCTGCAGGACGTCGCCGGGAACGCGCTCGCGAACCCGATCACGGCCAGCGCGATCCCCGAGTTCGTCCCGATCGATCCGGTCATCCTCCCCGACGCGGACGGCGAGGACTTCACGGACACGTTGAACCAGGACGTCAGCCACTCCGCCGCAGGCCGTACCGACCTGGTGGTCTGGGGCGACGGCCGCCTCACCCGCGGGCAGGGCGGCGGTCGCGGCCGCCTGGGCGACCTCGTGATCCGCTCGGGCGGCACGGTCGTCCTGAACACGGACAGCCAGACCTTCCCGCTCGACACGGCGGGAGTGCACGACGTGCTCACGAACGCGATCCCGGGCGTGGACTACAACCCGCTGTCCATCGCGACCTGGCCCACGATCACGGTCACGAACGGTGCCTTCGAGTTCTCCTCGCTGACGATCGAGTCGGGCGCGACGCTGCGGTTCGTCGGCAACCAGGCGGCTCGCGTCCTGGTGCGCGGGAACGCGAACATCCTGGGCACGGTGGACCTCACCGGTTCGACGCCGGCACCGAAGAACTCGCAGGACACGCTCGGCGGGGTCGGCGGTGCGGGCGGACCGGCGGCCGGCGACGGTGCGGACGGCGCGACGCGCTTCGACTACGGCGGCTCGAACATGATCGCGGTCGGCGCGGTCGACGTGCCGAACGCGCAGGTCTTCGTCGACGGACGCCGCGGCCAGGGCGTCGGCGGCGTCGACTTCATCGCGGCCGGGTTCGGCGGGAAGCACTGGCCGGCCGAGACCCCGCTGACGCAGAACATCGCGCCGCCGAACAACCGCGACCTGACGTTCTCGGACATCAGCGACGCCTGCCTCTCGGCGCAGACCGGGCGGCCGGGCGGCGGCGGCGGCTATGCCACGGACGGCCTCCCAGGCGTCCCCATGACCCTGGTGCCGAACAGCACCGACGGCATCCCGAACATCCCGCCCACCGGACCGCCGGAGCTCGTCGGCGGCGGCGGCGGACCTTCCAGCGACGTGGGGCTCGAGCCCCCGACGGCTCCGCCCGTCATCCGGCGCCTCACCTACGAGCAGGGCTACCTGCGCGGCGGCTCGGGCGGCGGCGGCGGAGGCGCGACGGCCTTCGGCACGGAGTCGAACGGCTTCAGCGGCTCCTGCCTGGACGCCAACTCGATGGTCGCCACTTGGCGCGACCACTCGGGTGCGGGCGGCGGCGGCGGCGGCGGCGCACTGCAGCTCGTCTGCGGCGGCGCGGCGCTCTCGATCAGCGGCAAGATCGACGTCGGCGGCGGCGACGGAGGCAGCAGCCTCGAGGCCGTGCCGAGCGACGACGAGGAAGCCGAGTTCCGCACCAAGCGCGCCGTCCCCGGCGGCGGCGGCTCCGGTGGCGCGATCCGCATCCAGGCCGTGAACTTCCCCAGCTCGGCGTTGAGCACGGCGATGCCGCCGCGCCTCGACATCTCCGGCGGCGCCGGCGGTCGCAACACGCTGGGCACCATCGGCGGCGTGGGCGGCGCGGGCCTGATCCGGCTCGAGGGCCTGAACAGCCTGCCGGTCGCGGCCGACATCGCGGCCCTGATCGCGCCGACGGACACGGCCGTCGTCGGTGCCGACGCGTTGAACGTGCTCTCGATCGGGAGCTGGAACATCCCGCGGCTCCGCCCCGAGTCGCACTCGGGCAGCATGTCGTGCTGGATGCGCCCCGAGGGCAACTTCTTCCAGATCGTGTTCCTGGACGACTCGCCCTCGGAGAAGAACCCCGACGAGCGCTACGGTTGGGACATGGACGTGCTCTACGGCTCGCCTGCGCAGGCCTACAGCTACCGCGATCCGTCCGACAGTCCGTTCGCCCCGCAGAGCATCGAGCAGCGCTTCGGCAACGCGTTCGACGGGCCGTCGCCCGGTTCGTACGTCGTCGTGCGCTTCCAGGGTGCGCGTTCGGCGGGCGAGATCACGGACCTGTGCAACGTGGACCCGTTGACGCAGATCGTGAACGGCTCCCAGACGCCCTGGGTGTCGCACCCGGCGCAGCTGAACCAGTTCAGCCCGCGGCCGAACATGATCCGCTTCTGCGTGATCTTCGATTTCGCGGCGACGTTCGCCAACCCGCAGTCGCAGATCCAGGGCGTCACCGCCCTGCGCATCCGCACGCAACCCGACTGACCCGCCAGGGATCGGCCGCCGTACCACCGGCGGCGGGACCCGCGCGAAACGTCGAACTCTCGGGCGGAGCGCCTTTCGCGGGCGCTCCGCCCGATCGCTTGCTCCAGTGTGGGTGGACCGCCAGCCCGCGAGCTCGAACCCGCGCGATTCCCGGCGCCATCCCCGTCCCGTGAAGAGCCTCCGACCGTCCACGCTGCAGGCCCGCTTCGTCCTCGCGCCCGACGGACGCTGGGTCGATGGCGGAGGCGTGCAGGTACGCGCTGGCCGGATCGAGCGCTTCTGCGAGACCCCGGCCGCGGTCCGCCGCGCCGAGGGGCCGATCGAGGACCTGGGCGACGTCGTGCTTCTGCCCGGGTTCGTCGCGGCGCACACGCACCTCGACCTCTCCGGGTTTCGGGGCCGCGTCGCGGCCGGCGGGGACTTCCCGGACTGGATCCGCGCGCTCCTGCGCCAGCGCGGTACGCTCGCCGAGGCGGACCTCCGGCAAGCGACCCGCTCGGGTGCCGAGCGCCTCCTCGCGACCGGGACGACGTGCGTCGGCGACATCGACGCCACGGGACGCCTCGCCGCGGTGGCGCGCGGTCTGCGGCTGCGCGTGCGGCGCTACCGCGAGGTCCTGGACGCGGGAGACGGTGCGCGTGCCGAGGCCGCGCTCGCCGAACTCGACGCGGGGGCGCGCCGCGATCCGCTGTGGACCGAGGGGATCTCGCCCCACGCGCCCTACACGGTCAGCGCGGAACTGTGGAGCGCGCTCGCGCGACGGCAGCGACGGCGGCGCACCGCGCTCGCCATCCACTGGGCCGAGACGCGGGAAGAGCGCGACTGGCTGGAGCACGGAGGCGGCCCGTTCGCCAGCCTGCTCCAGCGTTCGCCGCGCCGCTCGGGTCTCGACGCGATCGAGGCCGCCGGGCTGCTCGGTCCGCGCACGGCGCTGATCCACGGCAACGACGCCACCGCGGCGGAGCGCGCGCGCATCGCGGCCTCGGGGGCTTCCCTGGTGCACTGTCCGGGCACGCACGCGTTCTTCGGGCGCGCCCCGTTCGACGCGCGGGGCTGGCGCGAGGCCGGGGTCCGACTCGCGCTCGGGACGGACTCGCTGGCGAGCAACGAGGACCTGGACATGGCGCGCGAGATGGCTCTCTTCCGCGCCGCCCAGCCCGGGTTCGGGCCGCGGGAGGTCCTCGAGCTCGCGACCTCGGCCGCCGCTCGAGCGATCGGGCTCGCGGGTCGCGCGGGCACGCTGGCGCCGGGGGCATGGGCGGATTGCGCGGCGCACGAGGCTCCCGGCCGGAACGCGGCCGAGCGCCTGGAGGCGATCACCCGCGGGCTCGGTCGTCCGACCGCGGTGTGGGTGGCCGGCCGGGCTCGCGCGCCCGGCCCGGATCCGGATTCTCCGACCTCGAGAATCGGAAAAGCGACGGGCGCGGCGCAGAATGACCGGCCCCGGCCGACTCCATGATCCAACGCTCGTTCCCAGATCCCACCGAGGCGCAGAGCCGCGCGCTCGAGCTCCTGAAGAGCGGCCGGCGCTTCCTCCTCTGCGGACACGTGCGCCCCGACGGCGACTGCCTCGGCGCGCAGGTCGCGCTGGCGCGCGTGCTCGCGGCGCTGGGCAAGGAAGTCTGGATCCAGAACGCGGATGCGCCCGAGCCGCGCTACGACTATCTGGCGCGCGAGGTCAGGTTCGGCGTGTACCAGGGCGGTGAGCTCCCGCGCCACGACGTGTCCGTCCTGCTCGACTTCTGCGAGCTCTCGCGCACGGGCGCGATGGAGCCCGCGCTGGCCGCGCACGCCTCGAAGAAGCTCGTGATCGACCACCACGTCCCGCCCGGTGCGCCGTGGTGGGACGAGGCGTACGTCGACGTGCGCGCGGCGGCCACGGGACTGCTCGTGCGTCGCATCGCCGCGCAGCTCGGCGTGCAACTCGACGCCGCCGCGGCTCGCGGCGTGTTCACGTCGATCGTCACGGACACGGGCTGGTTCAAGTACAGCAACACGGACACGGAGACGTTGACGGCCGCGGCCGAGATGACCGCGCTGGGCGTCGTGCCCAACGTGATCTACTCCGCGCTGCACCAGCGGCAGCCGCTCGGACATCCTCCGGCGCTGGCGCGCGCGATCGAGCGGCTCGAGTACTTCGCCGACGGTCGGCTCGCGGTGGTCGACATCCCGATCGGACCCGGCGACGCGGGCGCGCTCGACACCGACGAGGTGCTCGACATCCTGCGCGCGGTCGAGAAGGTCGAGGTCGTGCTGCTCTTGCGCGAGGTCGCGACCGGCGGCGTCAAGCTTTCGGCGCGCAGCAAAGGCGACTTCGACGTCCACGCCCTGGCGCGCCAGTTCGGCGGCGGGGGACACAAGAAGGCCGCGGGCGCGACGATCGCCGGAGCTTCCCTGGCGGATGTCCGCGCGCGCCTCGTCGCGGCCGCGATCGACGCCCTCACGGCCGGGGTGCGGAACGGCGGATGAAGCTCGCGGTCGTCTCCGACCTGCACAGCAACCGCGCCGCCCTCGAGGCGGTGTTCGCGCACGTGCGTTCCCAGGAGATCTCGCGGATCGTCTGCCTGGGCGACGTCGTCGGCTACGGCCCGGACCCCGAGTACTGCGTGGACCTGGTGCGCGGACACGCGGAGTGGTGCCTCCTGGGCAACCACGACGAGGCGCTCTTCGGCGGCGCGGAGGACTTCAATCCCCACGCGCGCGCGGCGATCGAGTTCACGCGCGAGCGGATGATGCCGCGCTGGTACAGCTCGAGCGAGCGCAAGGCGCGCTGGGAGTGGCTGCGCGTGCTCGAGAAGGAGCGCAGCGAGGGACGCTTCCTGTTCGTGCACGGCAGCCCGCGCGACCCGGTGCGGGAGTACGTGCTGTCGACGGACGGCTTCCTGAACCCCGAGAAGATGCGCGACATCTTCGCGCGCTTCGGGCCCCACGAGGTCGCGCTGGCCGGGCACACGCACCAGCCCGGGATGCACGACGAGGAGCTGTGCTTCCACGGGCTCGACGGCCAGCGCACCGCGACGATGCCGCTGCCGCGCGGGAAGAAGTTCTTCGTGAACGTCGGATCGGTCGGGCAGCCGCGCGACGGCGACAACCGGGCGTGCTATGCGGTGCTCGAGGACGAGTCGGTGACGTGGCACCGCGTGCCGTACGACTACCGCGCGACGATGGACCGGATCCGGCAGACGGGCGTTCTGCCGGAGGTCCTGGCGCGCAGGTTGGAGATCGGGAAGTAGGGCGCGGGTTCGGAGCGCGGATCCGGACGCCGGGCGCGCGCGATGAGCGGCTCCGCGACCGCGCAATCGGCGATCCGGACACGGCGTCGCGTCCGACGGAGAGGTTCCCGGACCAGGATCTGCGGTGACACCGGCCGTCGGGGAACCCGAGCTGCGGGGAGCGTCCTCAGGCTCGCCCGAGCATGTTCTTCAGGACGTGCCCGACGATTTGAGGGTTCTTCTTCATCCGCCGCAGGCTGTACGCGCGCCAGTCCGGGCCGAACGGCACGTAGACCCGCACGCGGTGGCCGGCCTTCTTCCAGAGTTCCCAGAGTTCCTCGCGCACGCCGAGCAGCACCTGGAACTCGTAGGTGTCCGGACCGCGCCGCGCCTTGCGCAGGATCTCGATGCACGACTCCGCCAGGTGCTCGTCGTGCGTCGCCAGCGACAGCTTCGCGCCGCGCCCGACGAGCTTCTGGACGCACTGGACGTAGGCCTCGCGGATGCGGATCGGGTCCGTGTGCGCGATCGCGGCCGGTTCCAGGTAGATGCCCTTCACCATGCGCACGTCGAGCGGGCCGGGCGCGAGCCGGTCGATGTCGTCGATCGTGCGGAAGAGGCGCGACTGCAGCACGATCCCGACGTTCTGGTGCTCGCGGCGCAGTCGCTCGAAGACGCGCAACGTGCCGTCCGTCGTCGGATGGTCCTCCATCTCGACGCGCAGGAAGAGGCCCAGGCCGCGGCAGTGGTGCGCGACGAGCGCGTACAGCTCGAACGCGAGGTCCTCGGAGATGTTCAGGCCGACGTGCGTCGGCTTGACCGAGACGTAGCAGTCGAGGCGTCGCGCCGCGACCGCGCTCGCGGCCTCGACATAGCTCTTGGCAACAGCGCGCGCCTCGCGCTCGTCGGAGATGCCCTCGCCCAGCACGTCGATGATCCCCGCGTGCCCGCGGCGGGCTAGAGCCTCGAGCCGTTCGAGAGCCTCGGACAGCGTCTCGCCGGCGATGTAGCGCGCGGCGATCCGGCGCATGATCGGTTTCGGGACGTGGGGCAGTGTCGCCAGGACGATCCGGTTCAGCACGCGGAGGTTCTCCCGCAGAAAGGCGGGGCAGTGTACCGACGGCGAGGAACAGAAGCTGACCCTCTTCGCTGCACCTTTTTTCGGGTTTGCCCGCAACCGGCGGCGGCGCCGAGCAGTCGGGCTCTGGGGGAACGGAGCGCGACTCCTCCCCCGGAGCGCACCGTGCAACTACCCTATGCCGACATCGC
>JBGAOR010000007.1:0-105514 GCA_044221705.1 Planctomycetota bacterium | reverse complement strand
GGTCCGAAGAGCTTCGCGATGCCCCGCTCGCGCGCCGCGAGCGCCGCCGCGAGCCCGCCCGGCACGGCATGCAGCCGACCGTCGATGCCCAGCTCGCCGAGGAAGATGGCCCCGCGCAGGACCCGCGGATCGAAGTGTCCCGAAGCCGCCGCCGCCGCCAGCGCCAGGGGCAGGTCGAGGATCTCGCCCGACTTGCGCCGCGCCGCGGGCACGAGGTTCAGGAAGAGCCGCCCCGGCGCGAGGTCGAGCCCGTTCTCGGACAGCGCGCACTGGATGCGGCCGCGGCTCTCGCGCAGCACGGAATCGGGGAGCCCCGTGAGTAGGACCTCCGTGCCGCCCTTGTCCTTGGGCTCCACGTTGGCCTCCACGGTCACGAGCTCCGCGCCGGCTCCGAAGAGCGACGCGCCCAGGCAGCGCACGGTCCGCATGTCCCCCTGACGCGCGGGATCCGCGCGGGTTGCGGGCGGAATGCGCGTCCGGGCCGATCTCGACGCGCGTAAGTCCCACGCCGCCCTTGCCCTGCGACGCGGCCCCGACGATTCTCGATCGGCCCGATTCCGCGCGCCACGCCCAGCCACCCCGCGAGCCCCGCATGAGCGACTACTACGAGAAGAAGGACCTGGCGAACTTCCCCGCGATCGGCGAGCACGCCCCCGAGCTGGCCCGGAAGTTCTTCGACTGGTACGGCGCCACGTTCGCGGACGGCGCGCTGTCGGCGCGCGAGAAGTCGATCCTCGCGCTGGCGGTCGCGCACGCCGTGAAGTGCCCGTACTGCATCGACGCCTACACGCAGGACGCGCTGGCGAAGGGCTACGACCTGGACCAGATGACCGAGGCGGTGCACGTCGCGGCCGCGATCACGGGCGGCGCGGCGCTCGTGCACGGCGTGCAGATGAAGAAGCACGCCGAACAGGTCTCGATGTGAGCCGCGGAGCGCGCGCTTGATCGTCACGCTCCCGACCCTGCAGGCGCGCGGTGCTCCGCTCGCCGACCCGGCCGAGCAGCTGCGCGTGCTCGACGCGCTGCCGCTGCGCGGCGGCGACTTCGACGCGCGCCTCGCGGCGAGCGGCCTGCACCCGCTGACCGCATCGGGCATCGAGGTGCTGCAGGTCAACGTCGGCAAGCTCTGCAACCAGACTTGCCACCACTGCCACGTCGACGCCGGGCCGACGCGCACCGAGCAGATGTCGGCCGAGACGGCCGAGCTCGCGCTGCGGGTCCTGGGCGCGAGCGCGATCCCGACGCTCGACATCACGGGCGGCGCGCCCGAGCTCAGCCCCGTCTTCCGGCGCCTCGTCGAGGGCGCGCGCGCGCACGGGCGGCGCGTGATGGACCGCTGCAACCTGACGATCCTCGCGCTGCCGCGCTTCGAGGACCTGCCCGACTTCCTGGCGCGCCACGAGGTCGAGGTCGTCGCGTCGCTGCCGCACTACCGCCAGATCAGCACGGACCGCCAGCGCGGCGAGGGCGTGTTCGAGCGCTCCATCGAGGGGCTGCGGAAGTTGAACGCCGCCGGCTACGGGCGCGGCGGCGCGCTGCGGCTCGTCCTGGTCACGAACCCGGTCGGCGCGTTCCTGCCGGGCGCGTCGCAGGCGACGCTCGAGACGGAGTGGAAGCGCGAGTTGCGCCGCCTGCACGGCGTCGAGTTCGACGCGCTGTTCACGATCACGAACATGCCGATCGCGCGCTACCTCGAGTGGCTGCAGACGAGCGGGAACCTGGCCGGCTACATGGAGAAGCTGGCCGCGTCCTACAACCCCGCGGCCGCGGCCGGCGTCATGTGCCGCACCACGCTGTCCGTCGGTTGGGACGGGCGCCTGTTCGACTGCGACTTCAACCAGATGCTCGAGCTCGGGACGGGCTTCGGCGCGCCGCGGCACCTCGCGGAATTCGACCTCGCCGCGCTCGCGACGCGGCGGATCGTGACGAGCCGCCACTGCTTCGGCTGCACAGCCGGCGCGGGCAGCTCGTGCGGCGGTCAGACGGCCGGCTGACGCATCCGAGCCGGAGGGTGGCAGCACCCGCGCGCCCGGCGTAGGTTCGCGGCGTCATGCGGCGCCTCGGTTTCCTCCTCCTGGTCCTCGTCCCGGCCTGCCACGTGCCCGGACCCGAACACCGCGTGCCGCCCGAACAGTCCACCTGGGTCCCGGCCGAGAACGACGCGATCGTCGTCGCCGGCCGCCGTTTCCACGTCGGCGCGCCCGTGGTCCTGTGGACCGATCCGCCGAACTACGACGCCTACTCGACGCGGCCGCGCTTCGCGCAGGCCGGCGATCCCGATGTCGCGGACGAGTTGCGCTACCAGCCCGGCCGCGTGCGGCGCGTGCTGCGCGAGAACCCGGACTACGTGCCCAAGCCCGTGGACGGCCCCGACGAGCGCACCGATCGAGAGAAGCAGAAGACGGTCGTCGAGCGCGAGGACGTGCTCGTCGCGCCGGCCAGCGCGGACCTCGAGGCCCTGCGCGACGTCGTCGACCAGTTCGTGCTGCACTTCGACGTGTGCGGCGTGTCGCAGACCTGCTTCCGCGTGCTGCAGGACGAGCGCAAGCTGTCCGTGCACTTCCTGCTCGACGTCGACGGCACGATCTACCAGACGCTCGATGCGCGCGAGACCGCCTGGCACGCGACGATCTCGAACCCGCGCTCGATCGGCATCGAGATGGCGAACCTCGGCGCGTACCCGCTGGGCGTCGCCAAGGCGCTCGACACCTGGTACGCGCGCGACGCCGGCGGGCCGTACGTGCGGATCCCCGCGCGCCTGGGCGACGGCGGCGTGCGCACCGAGGGCTTCGTCGCCCGTCCGGCGCGGCCCGAGCGCGTCGTGGGGGAGGTGCAGGGCGAGCGGCTGCAGCAGGTCGACTTCACGCCGGAACAGTACGCGAGCCTCGTGAAGCTGACCGCCGCGCTGTGCCGCGCGTTCCCGCGGATCGAGCCCGACGCGCCGCGCGACGCCGCGGGCCGAGTCGTCGACCACGCGCTGAGCGAGCCGGAGTGGCGCGCGTTCCGGGGGATCCTCGGGCACTACCACGTGCAGAAGAACAAGACGGACCCGGGCCCGGCCTTCGACTGGGAACCGTTCCTCGCCGCGGTGCGGGAGAGGCTCGCCGGAACACCGGTCGGGCTCTAAGCGCAACCGCGCACGGCTCCATGCTCGGGCACTACTTCGGCTTTCCGTAGAGACCGATCAGCCCCTCGAGCTCCTTGCGCTCCCGCGCGTCCGTCGCGCGGGCCGCGCACTGCTCGAGCTCGAGCAGCATCGCACCGGACTTGTCCGGCGGCAGATCGAGCAGCACTTCCCTCGCTTTGGAGCGGACGCTCGCCTCCGGCGAGTTCACCGCTTCGGTGAGTGCGCCGCGCGTCTCCGACCAGAGGACGTCCCTCGTGATGCGCGGATTCGAAACGAGGCCCACGATGCCCGTGAGCGCGATGATCGAGTCGTCCACCATTTCGTGGCCGGCACGCATCGCCAGGAGCTCGCGGATCTCCGTCGGCGCGATGCGATTCGCATAGGTGCGGATCGCCACGCCGCGAATCTCGAGCGGCACGGTGTCGCGGAATGCGGCGCTTGCGAGGTCCTTGTATGCGTGTTCGCCCGGGGACTTCCCCAGAGCCTCGACGATCGCGCGGTCGACGAACCACTGATCGTCGCTGCCGATCGTCGCCGCGAGGCGCGTGCACGCTGCGGAATCGCTGCTCTTGCTCATGCTCGTCGCGAGTGCGAACGACGCACCGGACCGCGCCGCGCGCGCGGCCTCCACGGCCGTGACGACGCGAGCCGCGCCCTCGGCGCCTCCGAGCTCGGCCAGCAGGTCCGAGTACCCGGCCAGCGATGGAGAATCGACCCGGCCCGCCGCGTACACACGGTCGAGTGCTGCCGATGCGGCGGAGAGGACGCGCGAGTCGTGCAGGTCGCGCAACAGGGGATAGAAGACGTAGGACTCACGCTTGAACTCGAGATCCGGACGAGCGACCGAGGAGAGCAGCAGATCGATCGCGGCGGGCGTCCCGATCTCCTTCAGCCGCTTCGCGATCGCCTCGTACGGCTCGGGATTCCGTTCCGGTGCTCGGACGAGCTCGTCGAGGCGCACGGCCAGCTCCAGCAGTTCGTCGCGGCTCGGTGCGGTCGTCGACGGATCCGCGCTCGCGTCCGGCTCGTGGTTCTCGAGCACGGCTTGGCGCGCCGACGAAGCCTGTCTGGAGTCGACCGTGCGCGAAGAGCCCATGTCGGCGACGCGCTCGGGCTCTCGAGCCGGAGATGGCGACGCGGGTGCTCCGCTCGAACGCAAGCTCCACAATGCGCCCGCGCCGACGAAGAGTGCGACGAAGGCGACGACGGCCAAGAGGAAGCGCATCGGCTGCATCGAATCTGGATCCGGACTCAACCGTCCACGTTAGCGGCTCCGGCGAACCAGCGCCTCCGTATGTCCTCTCAGGCTCGAATCGCGGACCGCAGGAATCCGCCGGCGCGTTCGAGCCGTGTGCGCGCTTCGGCCGCTTCCACGTGCGCGAGTCCCATCACGGCGGCCACCTTCACGCGACCGTCGGCCTGCGTCAGCAGCTCCTCTGCGCGCTTGCGGTCGCAGCCGACGATGCGCGCGACGAGAGCGATGCCGCGCTGCCACAGCTTCGCGTTCGCCTTCGTGTCCACGTCGACCATCAGGTTGCCGTGCACCTTGCCGAGCCGCGTCATGGCGAGCGTCGTCACCATGTTGAGCACGAGCTTCGTCGCGGTGCCGGCCTTCAAGCGCGTGCTGCCCGACACGACCTCGGGCCCGGTGACGACGCGGATCGAAATGTCCGCCGAATCGACGGCCTGCTCGCGCGGCACGCAGGCCAGGAACACCGTCGCCGCGCCGCGTTCTTTCGCGCGCGCCAGCGCACCGTGCACGTAGGGCGTCGTCCCGCCGGCCGTGATGCCGAAGACGACGTCGAGCGGGCCGACCGCGCGCGCGTCCACGTCCGCGGCGCCGCCGACCGCCGAGTCCTCCGCGCCCTCGACCGCGTTCGTCAGCGCTCGCGCGCCGCCGGCGATGACGCCGATCACCTGCGACGGATCGCTGTGGAACGTGGGCGGGCACTCCGACGCGTCGAGCACGCCCAGGCGGCCGCTCGTCCCCGCGCCGACGTAGACGAGCCGTCCGCCGCGCGCGAGGCGATCCGCGACGAGCTCGATCGCGCGCACGATGTCCGCGCGCGCGGCGGCGATCGCGAGCGGGATCGACGCGTCCTCGCGTTGCATCACGTCGAACGCGTCGGCGATCGAGAGCTCGTCGAGGCGCGCGCTGGCCGGGTTGGGACGTTCGGTCTCGAAGTGGTCGCGGGGCCGAGGAGTGGAGGCACTCATGCGGGATCGACCTCGCGCGCCGCGCCGGGTGCGCGCTTCTTCGTGAACCGCTCGCCCGGCTGCCACATCCCTTGTCCCAGGCTCGCGCCGCCGTCGATCACGAGGCACTCGCCGTTCAGGTAGCTCGAAGCGGGTGAGAGCAGGTGGAGACACTGCCCCGCGACCTCCTCCGTCGTCGCGAAGCGGCCGAGCGGGATGCGTTCGCGGATCGCGCGCTCGGCTTCCGGGTCGGGCCACAGGTTCTGTTGCGCGCCCGCCGAGTGGAACGGCCCGGGCGCGATCGCGTTCACGCGCAGGCCGTGGCGCGCCCACTCGACCGCCAGCGTGCGCGTCATCGCCAGCACGCCGGCCTTCGCGCTGGCCGAGTGCACGACGCCCGGCATGCCGGTCCAGGCGTACGTCGCGACCACGTTGAGGATCTGGCCCGATCCCCGCGCGATCATCGCCTTCCCGAAGCTCTGCGAGCAGTAGAACGTGCCGTCGAGCACGATGCCCAGCACCGCGCGCCACGCGTTCGCCGACAGGCGTTCGGCCGGGCACACGAAGTTGCCCGCGGCGTTGTTCACCAGGATGTCGACGTGGCCGCAGCGTGCGACCACGCGCTCGGCGCAAGCGCGCACGAGCTGCGGCTCGCGCACGTCGAGCACCTCGGCCTCCACGCGCCAGCCGCGCCGCGCGGCCTCGTCGAGCAGCGGTGCGTGGTGCTCGGCGCTGCGCGACGCGATCACCACGCGCGCGCCGAGCTCGGCCAGTCCGCGGCTGATCTCGAGGCCGAGGCCGGTGCCGCCGCCGGTCACCACGGCGACCTGGTCCTGGAACGTCTGCGGGGGAAGCCACGTCATGGCGCGGATGCTACGGCCTGACGTCGCGGCGCGCTGCGTCGAGCGAGCCTCACTTGGGGTCGGCGCCGGGATAGCCCAGCCGTTCGAGGTCGCCGCGCGCGTCGCGGCCGAACGACGCGGCGTCGTCGACGGGGAACAGCGCGCGCAGCGTCCGCGCCCGCCGCCGCAGCTCGTCGCGCAGCTCGCGCACGCGCGCGGCACGCTCGGCCGCGATGTCCGTCTTCTCGCGCGGATCCGCCTCGAGGTCGTAGAGCTCGGAGCGCCGCGCGCCGTCCGTCACGAGCTTTTCCGTCGCGTTCGACCAGGACTTCAGCTCGCGCTCGCCGTAGAGCATCGCCTCGGAGATGCACGGGCGCGGATCGAGCCCCGCCTGCAGCGGCCGGTCGACGCTCAGCGCCGCGGCGCGGCCGAACCCGTCGATGCCGGCCGGGACCGGCAGGCCGGCGAGCTGGAGCAGCGTCGCGAAGACGTCGACGGTGCTCGTGCGCCCGGGGATGCGCAGACCCGGCGCCACGATCCCCGGCGCGACGAACGCCAGCGGCACGTGCAGCACCTCGTCGTAGAGCGTGTGGCCGTGCTCGAACGAGCCGTGCTCCCAGAACTCCTCGCCGTGGTCCGAGTGGAGGACGACGATCGTGCGATCGAGCGCGCCGCGCGCCTGCAGGAAGTCGAGCAGCCGGCCGATCTGCGCGTCGGTGTAGGCGATCTCGCCGTCGTAGGAGTCGACGAGCAGGTCCTTCTCCGCCTGGGTCAGCCCTCCGGCGCGCACGTCCTCGTTCGCGGGCGGGTACTTCTCGACCGTGCGGAACGAGCGGCTCGAGAACTGCGTGTCGTACGGCGCCGGCGGCGTGTACGGCGTGTGCGGATCCATCAGGTGGAGCATCAGGAACCAGGGCGCGTCGCCGCGCGCCGCGATCCAGCGCTCGGCGAGCTCGACGCCCGCCTCGGCGCGGTTCACGTAGCCCGCGAACGAGTCGAACCCGCGGTCGATGCGGCTGGCGGAGAAGAGGAACGGGTTCGAGACCAGCGCCCCGGTCGTCCAGCCGCCCGCGGCGAACGCCTCGGCCAGGGTCGGCGTCTCGCACACGAGCGCCTGGAAATCGCCGGGGCGATCGTCGTGGTCCTCGCCGAACGCGCCCTCGCGGCGCGCGGAGATGCCCACGCGGTGACGCGCCGGCTCGAGACCCGTGAAGAGCGTCCCGTACGCCGGCAGCGTCCAGGGCGAGGTCGAGATCGCGCGCTCGAACACCGCTCCGCGCGCGACGAACGCGTCGAGGCGCGGCGACGTGGCGCGCGCGTATCCGTGGAACCCCAGGTGGTCGGCGCGCAGCGTGTCGACCGTCACGATCAACACGTTGCGCCGGCCGGCCTGCACGGCGACCGCGCGCGGCGCGGCGTGGATCGGACGCGCGCTCTCCGGCGCGGGTTCGGCGCCGAGCCAGCGCGCGACGAGGACGAACTCGGCCTCCTCGTCCGGCGCGATGCGCGTCCGCGCGTGGACTTCCTGCCAGCCCTGCGCGGCGGACTCGAGGTCGAACTCTCCCGTCGCCAAGAGCTCGTCGCGGCCGGACGCGCGCAGGCGCAGGTCGAGAGCCACGCGCCCGAGCGGGCCCTCGCCCAGCTGGATGTCGACCGCGAGCGCCGCCGTGACCTCGAGCTGGCCCGAGACGGCGACGGGAAAGGACACGGGCTGTCCCCAGGCGCCGCGCAGCCCCTCGCGCGTCTCCTGCAGGATCGCGACGCGGTCGGCGTCCCAGGCCGGATGCGAGGGGACGACGGCGCGCCGGAAGGCTCGCGCGCGATCGACCTGGACCAGGATGCGCTCGGTCGCGGGCGACGGGCGCGGGTCCTGACCGCAGCTCGCGAGGCACGCCGCGGCGAGCGCGAGCGCCAGCGCCGACACTCGGCACGACCGCGCCGCTCCCGGCCGGGGCCGGAACGGTCCTGGGGAGCCGTGATGTCGGGTGCGGTCCATCGCGCGGTCGCTGGGGAGGTTCGACTGGTCCCGTCCGCTGTGGTCCGGCCGCGGTCCCAGGCACTCCAGAGTACGCGCGCGCGCGCCCCGGGGAGCGCGCCGCCACCGACTCTTTGCACCCGGGGCGGATCCGACGCTCGCCCCGCTCGCCCCGCTCAATCCGCCGCGCGTCAGTCGTTCGGGCCGCGGATCTCGAGCACCATCCCGGCCGGGATCTCGAGTTCGGGCAGGTCGGACTTCAGGTCGCGCAGGACGTCGCGCAGCTCGCGCCGCGCCTCCGCGTCGAGCGGCGCCTCGATTTCGATCACCGTCCGCGTCTCGCCGCCGCGCTCGACGGAGCGCACGGTGACGTCGAGGCCCGACGAGACCCGCTGCCGCAGCGCGCGCAGGATCGGGGCCGCCTCGTAGCCCGGGCGCAGCTCGATCTCGGCGTGGACGCGCGGGTTCGCCGGGTGCTCGTC
Organism: Planctomycetota bacterium; assembly: GCA_044221705.1. Classification (GTDB taxonomy): domain Bacteria; phylum Planctomycetota; class UBA1135; order UBA1135; genus JAEUHZ01. The sequence goes on along the minus strand of JBGAOR010000007.1, from coordinate 96,892 downwards.
CGCCCCCGCGCCGCCGGCGGGCTCGTCGAAGGACTTGTCGCCGTCGTAGCGCAGCTCGATGCGCGAGAAGGGCCCGTTGCGCGCGAACTCGGTCGGCAGGTTCACGATCACCACCGCCAGCGTGGCGATGGCGCCGAGGCCCGCGATGGCGAGCAGCGCGCACCCGATCGCGCAGCCCGCCGGGCCGTTGACCCGCGAGCGGCCGGGGTCCGCCGCGCCGCGCGTCGCGAACCAGACCGCGAAGGCCAGGATCGCGCACAGGAGCAGGAAGGCGACGACGGCGAAGCCGAAGAGGGGCATCCGGGAGACTGCGATCATGGGGGTCGTTCCTCGAGCGCGGGGGAAGGGCGCTGGTACGCGTCCCCGCGGCCGCCATTCTGACGCGGAACGCGCGGGCACTAGGGCCCCGGGGCCGGGAGTCCGTAGAGTATTCGCCCTCGAAACTCCGCGTCGAGCGCGCCGGACCCGAGCCCCAAGAACTCATGGAACGCCTCTCCAGCTACGTCCTCGGCCGCTGGCACGCCGCCGCCGGCGATCTCAGCACCCTCGTCGACCCGACCTCGGAGGCGCCGCTGGCGCAGGCCGGTTCGGGCGGGATCGACTTCCGCGCGGTGCTGGCCTTCGCGCGCGAGCGCGGCGGACCGGCGCTGCGCAAGCTGACCTTCGCGGAGCGCGGCAAGCTGCTCGCCGCGATGGCCGGCGCGATCCACGAGAAGCGCGACGAGCTGATCGACGTCTCGATCCAGAGCGGCGGGACGACCCGCGGCGACGCCAAGTTCGACATCGACGGCGCGATCGGCACGCTGACCTTCTACGCCGGCCTGGCCGAGAAGCTCGGGACGAAGCCGTACCTGCTCGACGGCGCCGGCGTGCAGCTCGGGCGCACGCCGCGCTTCTTCGGCCAGCACGTGCTCGTGCCGCGCCAGGGCGTCGCGGTCCACGTGAACGCGTTCAACTTCCCCGCCTGGGGGATGATGGAGAAGGCCGCCTGCGCGCTGCTCGCCGGCGTGCCCGTCGTCGAGAAGCCCGGCACGCCGACCGCGCTGCTCGCGTGGCGCATCGCGCAGGTCGTCGTCGACAAGGCCGGGCTCCCCGAGGGCGCGTACCAGGTCGTGATCGGCTCGCTGGGCGACGCGCTCGACCACCTCGGGCCCCAGGACGTGCTGGCGTTCACGGGCAGCTCGGCGACCGGCGCGAAGCTGCGCGGGCACCCGAACGTCGTGCGCCACAATGCGCGGGTGAATATCGAGGCCGACTCTCTCAACGCGGCGGTGCTCGCGCCCGACGTCGATCCGAGCTCGGAGACGTTCGGCCTGTTCCTGAACAACGTCGCGCTCGACATGACGCAGAAGACCGGCCAGAAGTGCACGGCCGTGCGGCGCATCCTGGTGCCGAGCGACAAGGTCGCGCTGGTGCGCGACGAGCTCGTGGCCGCGCTCGCGCGCATCGTCGTCGGCGATCCGGCCGACAAGGCGACGCGGATGGGCCCCTTGGCGTCGAAGTCGCAGCTCGACGAGGTGCGCGCCGGCATCGAGCGCCTGGCCAAGGCCGGCACGATCGCGTGCGGCGGCTCGAAGCCGGTCCATCCGAAGGGCTGGTTCGTCGCGCCGACCTTGATCGTGGCGAACGACGGCCGCAACCCGGTCTTCCACGCCGAGGAGGTCTTCGGACCCGTCGCCGTGCTGCTCCCGTACTCGGGCGACGCGCGCGAGGCGGCATCGATCGTCAACCTGGGCGGCGGCGGCCTCGTGTGCAGCGCGTACTCGAACGACGCGGCCTGGAACCAGGCCTTCGCGCTCGAGGCGGCGCCGTGGCACGGCCGGGTGTGGCTCGCGAGCGACAAGATGGCCGAGCAGGCGCTGCCGCCCGGCATGGTGCTGCCGCAGATGGTGCACGGCGGTCCGGGTCGCGCCGGCGGTGGGGAGGAGCTGGGCGCAGAGCGCGGGCTCGCGTTCTACCAGCAGCGCACGGCGCTGCAGGGCTTCCAGGGTCACCTGCAGGCGCTGTAGCCGCGCCCGCTCGTCGCGCGCGCGATCCTCAGCGCGACGGCGTCGTGGCCGGAGCGGCGCTCGCGCGCTGCTCCGCGTCCCACCACGCGAGCCACGACTTCGCGTCGAGAGGCAGGTCCGCGCCGCTGATGCGCTGCATCGCGCGGCAGATCGCGCGGCGCTGGTCCGCGACGCTGACGATCGACGTGCCGCCCACGCGCACGTCGAGGACCGTGCCCTCGGACACGATGTCGACGACGGGGTCGGCGATCGAGGCGCCCTGCGCGATCTCGGGGTTGAAGTCCTTCACGTACGCGACCTGGTTCGTGATCGAGATGTTCGCGCGCGTGCCGCCCGGATGTCCGCCCGACTGCAGCGCCGCGAGCCGCGCCGCCAGCGCCGGCAGCGCCGCCGCGTGACCGATCTCGCCCAGCGATTCCGCGGCGGATGTGCAGAGGCGCGCGTCGTCGAGGCCCAGTGCAGCCGCGACGCGCAGCGCGAGCGTCTCGTCGCGCGCGTCGCGCAGCGCGCGCGCGGCCTCCGTGCGCACGGACTCGCTCGGATCCACGACCGAGCGCCGCACGAGCGCGTCGACCTGCGCCTTCGGATCGATGCGGCGCAGCGCGAACGCCGCGAACGCGCGCACGTTCGGCGACGGCGAGGCCAGCGCGCGGCCCAGCTCGGCCAGCGCGGGCTCGCACGGCGTCTGCGCCAGCCGCGCGGCGGCGAGCTCGCGGTACGCCGGCTGGGCGCGCGCGCCGAACAGCACGAGCCGCGATTCCAGCGAACGCTCGCCCGCGGCCGGCAGCGTCAGCGCCAGCGGAGCCCGCGCCACGAACGCGCGCGCGGCGGCCTGGTCCGGATCGCGCGCGAGGACGTCGATCTCCGCGATCGCGTCGTCGAGCAGCCCTCGCCGAGCGCCGCGTGCGCCACCTCGACGCGCGCGGGTGCGCCGGGCGCGCTGGACTTGCGCATCGCGGCGAGCCGCTGCTCGACCTCGCGCAGCGGCGTCGCGCGCAGGACCTCCGCGCTCGGGATCAGCGTCCACTCGGTGCCCTTGCGCACCGAGTAGCCCGTCGGCTCGACGCGCACCTCGGCGCGCACGATGCGGCCGTCGGCGAGGTGCAGGACGTAGCGGGCGTCCTCGGGCGCGGGATTCCCGGCAGCGGCCAGGGCGATCAGGACGAAGAACGGGGCGAAGCTCATGGCGGGGCCTCCGGGCACGTTCCATTCCAACACGCGGCGTCCCCCGGCGGATCGAGCTCGAGCCGGAGCGGCCCGTCGGCGCCCGTGGACCGCCAGGGGATCCCGCGCCGCTCGAGCTCGCCCGCGATCGGGGGACGGGCTGGCCCGCTGACCCAGACCTCGCGCGGCCGCAGGGCGTCGAGGAGCAGGCCGAGCCGTTCGATCTCCGATCCGTGGTGGGGGCTGAGCAGGAGGCGGACGGGCGGCCGCGCCGGTGCCCGGGCGAGCCACGCGCGCAGGCCCTCGGCCTCGGCGTCGCCGGTCAGGACGACCTCCTCGCCGAACCAGGCGAGGCGCAGGGTGCGCGAGCCCTCGTTGCCGGCGATCGGCGCGCCGCGCTCGAGCCAGGCCCCGACCCCCGCACACGAGCCTCGCAGTGCGGGCAGCGCCGTCCGCCCGTCGGGCAGGTCGAGGCGCGGGACGGTGTGCGGCAACCGCTCGCCCACCTGTGCGGGAAGCGCACCGCCGTAGGCCGCGACGTCGAAGCGCGCGACGAGCCAGGGGACGGCCCCGTCGTGGTCGCGGTCGGGGTGGCTCAGCACGACGCCGATCCGGCCGGCGTCGAACGCGCGCAGCGCGGGGCCGAGCGCGGCGCGCGCGACCTCGGCCCGGTCGCGCGAGCCGGCGTCGAAGACCCACGTGCCCAGGCCCGGAGCGCGCACGATGCAGCACGTGCCGTGGCCCACGTCGAGCGCGTGGACCTCGAGCGCGCGCGGGGCGCTCGTCCAGGGCACGAGCAGGACCGCGAAGGCGACCGCGGCGGCGCGCGCGCACGTGTGGCGCCGCGCGGGCGAGCGCGCGACGAGCGCCGCGAACGCCAGCGCCACCGCCGCGGCGACGAAGCCGACGGGCCGCGGCGGCAGCGCGTCCGGCGTCCCGGGCAGCGCGTCGAACGCGCGCAAGGGACGAGGATCGCCCGCGCCGGCAGGACGAGCGCGCCGTCGGGCACGAGCGTCGGCGCGATCGCCGCGATCCAGCCGGCGAACAGCAGGAGCGCCGCCGGCAGCGCGATCGCGAGCGTCGCCAGGATCCCGAGCAGCGCCCACTCGCCGCCACCACACGAAGGGCAGCGTCGCGCCGACCGCCGCGATCGAGGCCGCGATCGCGCCGGCGACGCCGACCCCGAGGCGCAGGCGGCACGCGCAGGAACGGCGAGCGCGGCCGGCCGAGCGCGTCGACCGCGGCCGGGACCGGCGGCTGGAGCGCGCGTCGCAACGGAGCGGTCGCCAGCACGAGGCCCAGCGTCGCGGCGTACGAGAGCTGCACCGAGAAGCTCCGCCGGCGCGCGCGACGAGCAGCGCCAGGGACCACAGCGCGAGCCCGTCCGCGCGGCGCGCCAGCCGCACGAGGCGCGCTCCGTGGCGGGATTCGACGCGCGCCGGCCCGTGCGCCGGCACGAGCGGCGCCGCGCGCGCCAGCGCGACCGCCAGCGCCGCGCGCGCGACCGGCGGGCCCGAGCCCGCGGGGGGGCCGTAGAGCACGAGCGCGACCGCGCGCGCGATCTCGCGCGCGAGCCGCGCCCGCCGCGCGCCGAGTCGCCGCGCCAGGAGCCCGACGAAGGCCACGAGCGGCGCCAGGAGCACGCCCGCGACCAGGACGACCTGCACGCCGCTGACCGCCAGCGCGTGGAACGTGCCCGTGCGCACGAAGAGGTCGGGCAGCTCGGGATCCAGGCCGCCGAGGTCGCCGAGCACGAGCGCCGCCGCCAGACCGCGCGCCTCGGGGTCCTCGACGCGGTCGAGCCGCTCGCGCAGCGTCGCGCGCCAGCGTTCGATCGGACGCGCCAGCGCGCTGCCCGCGTCCGCCGGCGGGGGACGCAGGCGCACGATCTCGTCCGGCAGCACCTCGAAGCGCGGCGCGTCCGACCGCGGGCGCGGAGCAGGGACCGGACCGCGCGCGCGCTCGGCCGCGAGCGTGCCGCCGCGGATCTCGATCTCCTCGCCCGGATCGACGAGGCCCTGCTCGAGCTCGACCTCGAGCCGCCCCGGCGCGAGCGTCCCGCGCACCGTGCGTCCCGCGCACCGTGCCGTCGAGCGCGCGGCGCGGCTCGAAGCGACCGCGCGGAGCGGCGGGGGACAGGGCCTCGTCGCGCGCGCGCAGACCGCCCAGGGTCAAGAGCAGCAGGCCGGCCGCGACGGCGCGCGCTCGTGCCCCGGCGAACGCCGCCGCGACGGCCGCGGCGAGGGCCGCGAGCACGGCCCAGCGCCACGCCGACGGGTCGATCCCGGGCACCTCGGAACCGGTCCAGCCTCCCGCGGCGAGGACCAGGACGGCGGCGAGCAGGGGACGCCGGATCGGTCGCTGAGGCTCCACCTCCCGGTGACGCTCGGGCCCGCCGGCGGTCGCAGGAATTCCTCGGGACTTTCCCGCGCGCCCGCTCGAGCGCATCCTCTGCGCCCCCGCATGACCGACGCGATCCTGTTCCCCGGCAGCTTCGACCCCGTGAGCCTCGGGCACCTCGACCTCGTCGAGCGCTCGCTGCGCCTCGCGCCGCGCGTCGTCGTGGGGGTCGCGTACAACGCCGACAAGAAGACGCTCTTCTCGCTCGAGGAGCGGATGGACCTCCTGAAGCGCGCGACCGCGCACCTCTCCGGCGTCGAGGTCGTGAAGATCGACGGCCTGGTCGTCGACGCGGCGCGGCGGCTCGGGATCCACGTCCTGGTGCGCGGCGTGCGCGGCGGCGCCGACTTCGACTTCGAGGTCGCGATGGGCCGCACGAACGCCGAGCTGTCTCCCGGCATCGAGACGATCCTCCTGGCGCCCGCGCCGCGCCTCGCCCACGTGTCCAGCTCGCTCGTGCGCCAGATCGCCCTGGCCGGCGGCGACGCCAGTTCGTTCGTGCCCAAGGCGGTCGCCCAGGCACTCCAGAAGTTCCGGAAGAACCCGAGACCATGACGCGCAAGAAGATCTCCACGCCGCACGCGCCCGCCGCGATCGGACCTTACAGCCAGGCGATCGTCGCCGGCGGATTCGTGCACTGCTCGGGCCAGATCGCGCTGCACCCCGAGAAGGGCGAGGTCGTCGGCAAGGACGTGACCGAGCAGGCCGAGCGCGCGCTCGAGAACCTGAAGGGCGTGCTGGCCGCGGCCGGCAGCGATTTCTCGAAGGTCGTCAAGTGCACCGTGTTCCTGGTGAAGATGAGCGACTTCGCGGCCGTGAACGCGGTCTACGGGCGCTACTTCACGAGCGACGCGCCGCCCGCGCGTTCGACGGTCGCGGTGGCCGAGCTGCCGCGCGGCGCGCTGGTCGAGATCGACTGCGTGGCGCTGGTCGGGTGAGCGACGCGTGAGCGCGCCGCGCGGATCCGGGGCCGAGCCTGCGTCCGCCGCGCGGACTCCGCGCGCGAACGCCGTCTGGTGGCTGGCCCTGGCGGCCGTCGTGATCCTCGCGGCGTGGCTGCGCATGCACGACCTCCAGTCGTTCCGCGTCGGCCCCGACGACGGCGCCTACATGCACTCCGCGCGCCTGCACGAGCTGCAGCGCGGCGGCAACCCGATCCAGTGGCTGCGCGACGACGTCGCCTGGGCGCGCGAGCTCGCGCGGCTCTACGACAAGGAGCTCGAGACCTACCAGCACAGCTACCTGCACCAGATCTCGTGCCGCTGGCTCTACCGGCTCGGCTGCGGCGCGCTCGAGTCGCTGCGTCTCTCGAGCGCGATCACGGGATCGCTCACCGTCCTCCTCGTCGCGTGGCTCGTGCGCGCCCTGATGCCGGCCCGGCGCTGGCTCGCCGTGCTGGCCGCCGCGTTCGTCGCGTTCTCGCCGCTCCACGCGTTCCTCTCGCGCACGGGCTGGGGGCAGGCGGGTTTCACGTGCTGGTACGTGCTCTTCCTCGTCTACGCGCACAGAGCGCTCGTCGCGCGACCGGAACCCGGCCCGCGCGCGCTGCGCCTCGCCGCGCTCGGGATGATCGCCGCGTCCGTCCTGGCCTACGGCTGGCACGAGGGCGTCGTGCCCTACGTCGCCGGCACGGCGCTCGTCGCGTTCGCGGCCCCGTGGATCCGGGGCGAATCGTGGAGCGCGCGTGCCGTGCTGGCCTCGCGCCGCACGTGGGCCTACGTGGCCGGCGCGTCCGTCGTCGGCACGTTCACGCTCCTGCTCTTCTTCAGCGCGTTCGCGCAGAGCTACTGGCTGACCACGAAGGGCCGCTCGAAGGACATGGGCTGGCTCGAGATCAAGCGCCGCACGCTCGAGAACGTGTTCGCCGAGCAGCGCCTCGACCTGCTGCTCACGTGGCCGATGATCGTGCTCGCGGTGCTCGGCATCGCCTGGATCCGGCGCACGGATCGCACCGCGTTCCGCTGGATCGCCGCGAACGCGATCGCGGGGCCGGCACTGCTCTTCCTGCTGTTCGGCGACGCGTTCCTGGTGCGCGCGTACCTGCCGAGCTACGTGCTGCTCTTCGTGTTCGCGGCCTGCGGCGTGGCCTGGATCGCCGATCGATTCGGTCACGCGGCCGGAGCGCTGATCGGTTCCGGCGTGCTCGCGCTGGGCGCCGCGACGACGTGGCAGAGCCTGTTCGGCCGCCACCTCGGCCCCGTGTTCGTGCAGAAGCTCTACGACCAGACGAACCAGCTCGACCACCGCCACGTCGACGAGCCGCTGTACGACCTGCTCGTGCGCGAGCGCAAGCCGGACGAGCTCGTGGGCGTGTTCGGCGACAAGGCCGCGATCTACAAGCTGCTCGACCGCGGCATCGTGGCGCACGAGGACTACATGCAGGACCGCCCGGTCGAGACGTGGCCCGTGTGGGTCGTCGGCGCCGCGAACGTGTTCGAGAAGACGGCCTTCTTCGAGAAGAACGGCGGCCCGTACGTGCTGCGCGCGAAGGACGCGGTGGGGCGGCACGCGCTGTACCAGCGCGTGGTTCGCTGAGGTCGAGAGGAGCGAGAAGCAGCGCGAGAAGCGCGGCGAGCACGATCCGGACCGCCAGACCGGATTCCGCGAAAGATCCGGCGCCGGGCGGGACATCCGGGATCGCGGGAGTGCGAAGGTCGCCTCTTGCTCCCCCCCCGTTTCCCTCGCGAAGCACCATGCGCACGACACCGTTCGCCCCTCTCGTCCTCGCCCTCGGCGCAGCTCCGGCCGCGGCCTGCATGCTCGCCGCACTCGGAGCCGGCGCCCTGGGGTGGTTCTCCCCGGTCGCGCTCCCCGCGACTCCGACGGTCGCGCCCGCTGCCCAAGGCGCCGCCGGCGCTCCCTACGACCTCGGGTCGCTCCACGGCGCCCACGGCTTCTCGTACAGCGGCACGCGCGTCGGCGTCGGAGCCGTCGCGAGCAGCGGACGCATCGAGTTCGACGGAGCGGGCGGGCTCTCCGCGTCGTTCACGACGGCCGTGAACGGCAACGTCTTCAACGGGCGGTTCACGGGCACCTACCAGGTGCGCGGGGACGGCACGGGCTCGATCCTCGTCAACCTGCCCTGGCTCGCGACGCAGGCGCACGGGAGCTTCGTGATCCTCGACGGCGGCGCGGGCACGTACTTCACGAGCACCGACGCGGGGTACTCGGTCACCGGTACGACCCGTCAGATGTGAACCGATCCGGATCGCGCGGCCAGCGTGGTTGAGCGCGCGCGGCTCACGAGCGCCACACGACGCTCAGGCCGTTCGTCAGGCTCCACGTGCCCGTCGTGCAGAACGGCGCCGCGTCGCGGTACCACACCTGGTACATCCGCGTCCCGGCCGACGTCACCTGACCGATCACGCGCAGCGGCGGTTGCGTCGAGCTCGGGAACGTCGACTGCCCGGCGACGTTCGACACGACGCCCAGCCGGATCACGCTGCCGCCGACGCAGCGCAGTCCGTCGCCGAAGACCGCGCCCGCTCCGCCCGCCACCGCCGCGGTGCCCTGGAAGTAGAGCGCCGACGAGTTCGTCATCCCCGCGCCGCGCAGGCGCAGCGTGTCCGTCCGCAGCGAGCTCGACCCGCTCGCCGTGAGCTTGCCGCCGCGCCCCGTCGTGTTCAGGCAGCCGATCCCCGCGCCGAGCGGGCTGGCGTTCCCGCACGGACACGGCGTCCCGCTCCCGTCGCCGGCGCAGAAGGCGGCTCCCGTGCGGCCGCGGTTCTCGAGCACGAACAAGAGCTGCGCGTTCACGCCGTACAGGTCTTCGTCGCCGTCGCGGTCGATGTCGATCGCCGCGACCGACGTCGAGCCGGCGATGCCGGCCGGTCGATCCGGCGCGAACGCCGCTCCGCCGAGGTTCTCGTACAGGTCCGCGCGCGTCTCGTCGAACGAGCCGAGCACGTCGAGGTCGCCGTCGTGATCGAGATCCTTCGCCGCGAGCCGGTCCGTCCGCTGCCCGAGCCGCACCGGCGCCGCGAACGCGCCGCCGCCCTGGTTCCACAGCACGTCGAGGCTCGCGACCGACGACGCGACGAGGTCGAGATCGCCGTCGGCGTCGAAGTCCTCCGCGAGGACGCGCGTCAGCGCCGAGAACGGCGCGACGACGACCGGCGCCGCGAACACGAGGCCGCCCTGGTTCGCGTGGACGCGCAGCGTCGTCGGGCTCGACGACACGATGTCCGGATCGCCGTCCCCGTCGACGTCGCCGAGGCCCCAGCCGAATCCGGTCGAGCCCACGCCCGCGAGCGCCACGAAAGGCGCCCACGTCGAGCCGCCCGTGTTCAGCGCGACGGAGAACGCGCTGCCGATCTTCGCGACGAGGTCGGTGCGCCCGTCGCCGTCGAGGTCGCCCACCTCGAGCGGGGACGCGCCCGAGCTCGCCCCGATCGTGATCGGCGCGCCGAAGGTGCCGCCTTGGTTCACGAGCACGCGGATGCCGCTCGTCCCGAGGCCCCGGACGAGCATGTCGAGGTCGCCGTCGCCGTCCGCGTCCGCGAGCCGCAGGTCCCAGAGCTGCGTCGTCGGACCGAAGACGGTCACCGCCGGTCCCAGCGTGCCGTCGCCCAGGTTCGTGCGCACGGCGATCCCGCCGTACCACTGGAGGACCAGGTCGTCGTCTCCGTCGCCGTCGAGGTCGCCGTCCGCGAGGAACGTCCCCGAGGAGACGGGCGACGGGTCGTTCGCGTCGGCCGCGAACGTGCCATCGCCGCGGTTGCGCAGAGCCTCGCGATCCGTGAGCGCCAGGTCCTGGTCGCCGTCGCCGTCGAGGTCCGTGATCGCCGCGTGGGTGAGCGGTCCCGGCGGGTATCCGACGGGCGGCGCGAACGAGCCGCCGCCGACGTGCACGAGAACCGTGGCCGATCCGGTCGAACCGCCGACGACCACGAGGTCGGGCTCGCCGTCGCCGTCCACGTCGCCCGCGTCGAGGCGTTGGCACGCGAACCCGGCCGGGCTCGCGACCGGCGCCGCGAGAAGGCCGCCGCCCAGATTGCGCAGCACGCGGACGCTCGAGCTGAGCGGGTTCGCGGTCGCGACGTCGAGCGCGCCGTCCTGGTCGAAGTCCGCGAGCAGCATCGCGGTCGGCAGGGAAGTCGTCCCCGTCGCGAGGGCCGGCGCGAACGTCCCGTTGCCGTTGTTCAAGAGGACCGAGATCTCGGCGCCCGCGGCCGCGCTGGCGACGACGAGGTCCTGGTCCGCGTCGCCGTCCATGTCCGCGAGCGCCAGCGCGCGCGAATCCAGGGTCAGCGGCAGGATCGTCGGCGCTCCGGGGAACGAACCGTTCTGGTTCGCATGGATGCGCACCGTGCCGTCGTTGCGCAGGCCGACGATGTCCACGTCCCCGTCGCCGTCGACGTCGCCCATCTCGAGCGCGAGGTACGTCGACTGGATCGGGAACTGTCCCGCCTCCGCGTACTGGCCGTCGGCACCCAGCTGGAGGAGCACCACGGTGTTCAACGCCGTCGCGTAGGCGACCTCGCGCACTCCGTCGCCGTCGACGTCGCCGGCGGCGATCGCGCTCGGGATCACGTAGTCGATCCACGACCGCTGGTGGACGACGTCGTACACACCGTTGCTGCGATCGGCGCGGATGACCAGATACGACTGGTCGGTGTCGTCGCCGCCGTACGCGAGGTCCTTGCCGCCATCGCCGTCGATGTCGAAGAAGCGCCCGAGGGAGTCCGACCACCAGAAACCGGGGGTGGTCGTCAGGTTCAGGCGCCCCTCGACGTCGATCTGTGGCGCGGCCGACGCGACGACGCCCGTGCTGCACAAGAGGATCGCGCCCGGCAGGATGGTTCGTGCAGGAGAGTTCATCGTGGAGTTCCTCGCGCGCTCGAGAGCCCCCGAGACTGCGACCATCCTCCACGCAGGGCCTCGACCTGTTTCCTCATTTCACGCTTCCTGCCCACGGCATCCCGCCCGAGCGGGATGGGGGTACACTCACCTGGAACCCCTGGGCCTTCTCGCGAGCGCCCTGAGGCCACTCCGCTCCGGAGTCCCCGTTCCTGCCCCCCCTCGAGGAGCACTCTCGTGTCCCTTCCGCCCGTCCTGCGCCTGCTCGCCCTCACCGTGTTCGCTGCGCCCGCGCTGGCACAGTCCCCCGGAACCGTCTCGATCCTGAACCGTCTGGGTCAGCACGTGGACGGCAATTCCTTCGCGCGCAAGGACGCCGCGTACCTGTCGGCCGGTCCCGGACCGTCGTGCCTCGCGGCCGGCCTCGCGGACGGCGACTACTGCTTCCAGATCACCGACCCGGCCGGCTCCGTGCTGCTCACGCGCGACTCGATCGCGGAGCGCACCGTGCGCGTCACGGGCGGCGCGATGTCCGCCTACCTCGGCACGACGCGTCCGTCGGCGAACAACGGTCCGTGCGGCGCGCTGAACGTGCGCCTCGCGCCGTTCGCGACGACGCCGTATCCGAGCGGCGAGTACAAGCTCTGGCTCACGCGCGTGCAGGACTACGACGCCAGCGGATCGCAGCTCTTCGGCTTCGACCCGGCGCACAGCAAGAGCGGCATCTTCCGCGTGTACGCCGCCGGACCGCAGTCGGTGATCGAAGGGCAGAAGTTCTTCGACCACGACGAGAACGGCGCCTGGAATCCCGGCACCGATCCGCTCGAGGTCGCCATCGGCGGCTGGCGCGTCGACCTCCTGCGCAACGGCGTGCTCGACGGGACGACGTACACGGACAGCGACGGCCGCTACCAGTTCGTCCGCGACCGCGACGGCAGCTCGTGGGAGCTGCGCGAGCAGTCGCCGAACGGCTTCGTGAACGACGGCACGCCCGGCGCGACGTGGGTCGCGACGACGGCCCGCTCGGGGTCCGTCGCGGTCGCGACCGAGTTCGTCGTCGCGCCCCTGTTCGGCAACGTGCGCTACGAGCTCGTGCCCGGCGCCGGCCGCTCGGTGGACTCCTGGAGCGAGCAGAACGGCCCGGGCAAGGACATCCTGCGCGGCTGCGATCCGACCTGGCGCGACGCGTTGAACACCTACAACGGTCTCCCGGTGAACCTGCGCAACCCGGTGTCGAACGACAACCCGCACGTGTCGATCTTCACGCTCCGTCCGCCGCCGCAGTCGTTCGACGGCGCCTTCGCGAACTGGAAGAGCTTCGCCGAGAAGACGTCGCACGACCACGCCGGGTTCCTGCTCTCGCGCGAGGTCGGCGCCACGCTGCTCAGCACGTCGTGCGGCGGCCTGCAAGGCAGCATCCTGATCGACCGGCACCAGGACGGCGTGCTCGTGACGCTCGACAGCATGATCGTCGGCGTGATCGGTCTGCTCTCCGAGGTCGGCGCGGGGCTCACGGGCCCGAACGATCCCTACCAGCACCTGCGCATGATGATGCAGATGTGCACGAACGAGTTCGGCTCGATCAACAACACCGGCGACCCGTCGGCTCCGCAGGTCGTGTACGCGCGCAGCAACGAAGCCGGGATGATCTTCGCGCCCTACTGATCCCGGCGCGAGCGTCGCGGAACGATCGGGGACGTCCGCACGGGCGTCCCCGATCGCGTCAAGGACGGCGCGCGACGAGGCGCACGCCCTGGGCGCTCGCGAAGCGGTCCTGGCTGGCCTCGCCGCGGCTCGCGCTGCGGAACACGTTCTCGACCAGCGAGCCCCAGTGTCCGCCGCGCTTGCGGTAGCGCGGGGGATCGCTGGCCTCGACCGGATCGAGCATCCACTCCTCGCGCGACCCGGCCATGTCGAGCAGCCCGAACGGCGACTCGTCGCGCGGCTCGAACCCGCCCGGCGCGTCGAGCAGGAACCCGTCCTTGCGCACGAGGCACACCGTGAGCGACGGATCGAAGCGGTCGCCCCAGGGGAACGCGCGCTCGTCGACGCCGCGCGCGGCCTTCTCCCACTGGGATTCCGAGGGCAGCGCGTAGCGCCACGGTTCGCCGCGCGCTTCGGCGCGCGCGTTCCGCCACGCGAGGTAGTCGCGCACGTCGGTCCACGTCAGTCCGAGCACGGGGGACTCGGCCGTCGTCGCCGTGTAGACGTCCCACGTCCAGCCCGCGCCGGACTCGTCCTTGCGCGCCATGACGCGGTCGTCCTGCGGCAGGTACATGTGCTCGCCGGGCTTGGCGGCGGCGATCTTCGCCAGCGTCGCGGGATCGTTCACGAACTCGTACCACTCGCGGTTCGTGAGCTCCTTGCGCGCCAGGAAGAAGCCCGGCACCTCGACGGTGCGCGCCTCGCGCGGGCGGAATGCCTTCGCGTCGCCGCCCTCGACGAACGGACCGGGCGGGACGTACACGAAGCCCTCGGGCACGCTGCCCGCCGGACCCAGCTCGACGCGCGCCTCGACGGCGGCTCCGCGCCGCACGACCAGGTTGAAGCGCTGCTGCTCGAACCCGGGGCAACGCACGTAGAGCAGGTACGAACCCGGATCCATCGTGCGCATCCCGGCGGGCTCGATGCGGTTCCCGGGCGCGAGCACCAGCGGGTACGCCGTCGGCTCGCAGGCGATCCCGGCGCGCGCGCCGGCCGGGACCTCGACCTCGACGATCTCGCCCGCGCGCAGGCATTCGATGCGCACCGCGGCCGACGCGCCGGCCTGGATCAGCTCGAGTGCGCTGGCGATCGCGATCTGCCGCGGATCGCACGACACGGGGCCGGCGCGGCCCTCGAATCCGATGTGCGGCAGCGCGCCGTCCTTCGCGGCGGGGTGCGCGATCCAGTCGAAGCGCGTCAGCACCGGCACGCCGTCGAGGTCGGCGATGCGCGTCAGCGCCGCGACGCCGGCGTTCGCGAGGCAGCTCCCGGGCGCGACCTCGCGCACGAGGATCGATCCGGCCGCGGGAACGCCCTGGAAGCGCAGCACCAGGTCTCCGGCGGCGAGGCCGTTCTTCTCCGCGATCGAACCCGGCTCGACGGATCGCACGACGAGGCACGGATCGCCGGGGTGGAAGCCGCCGACCCACGCGCCGTCGCGGACGCGGCCGACGCCCGCGGTGGGGACGGGCACGAGACGCGGGATCACGCCGCCGCCGCGCAGCGACTCGTGGTCCTCCCAGCGGAACAGGAACGTCTCGGCCTGCGGCGGGACGACCGCGAGCGCCAGCGTCCCGCGCCCGAGCAGCTCGTCGCGGTGCTCGCCGCGCTTGTCGTGCAGCTCGACCGCCGAGCGCATCGCCTCGGCCCGCACCGTGTCGCGCGCCTGCAGCGCCTCGCGCCAGCGCTCCATGTAGAACGCCGCGAACGCGCTCGTCGTGGCGTCGCTCGCGCCACCGTAGGGATCCTCGAGGCGCACCGCGCGCTCGAGCGCTTCCGATCGCGACAGGAGGAGCTTCTCGGCCTGGAGCTGTTGCACGTAGAGCTCGCGCTCGCGCCCGCGGAACTCGATGCGCGTCGGATCGTCGGCGTAGCGCGCCTTGACGACCGATTCGTCCCTCAGGATGCCCGCGCCGAGCTCGTCGATCCGCTGGCGCGCCGCGGCGTAGCTCGCGGCCAGCTGCGCCGCCTCCGCGCGCGCTTCGGCGGCGCCGGCCAGGGCCTTCTTGCGCTCGGCCTCGCGCGCGGCGTCCGCCTGCGCTCGCTCGACGCGCGCCGTCAGCGCGATCACCTCGGGCGAATCCGGATCGAGCTCCTGCGCCTTGGCCACCGCCACGGTCGCCGCCACGTAGTCGGCCGCGGCGAGCGCGTCGCTCGCGGCCTGCAGGTTCTGGCGCAGATCGCGGCCGCGCTGCACGTAGCGCACGGTGACGACCGCGAGCGTCGTGATCACGAAGAGCACCGCCGCCGCCGCGCCGACCGCGCGGCCGGGATTGCGGCGCGACCACTTGCGGAACCGCGTCACCGGTCCGGCGGCCTTGGCCTGGATCGGCTCGAACGAGCGGACGCGCCGCAGGTCCTCGGCCAGCGCCTCGGCCGTCGGATAGCGGCGCGCCGGATCGCGGTCCATCGCGACCTCGATCACCGTGGCCAGGTCGTGCGGGATGCGCGGGTTCAGCTTGCGCGGGCTGCGCGGCGCGCCCTCGAGGATCTCGTGGAAGAGCTGGTCCCACGATCCGGCCTCGAAGGGGCGCTTGAGCGTGAGGCACTCGAACAGCGTCACGCCCAGCGCGTAGACGTCGGTGCGACGGTCGACGACGCCGCGCGACGCGACGATCTGCTCGGGCGCGAGGTAGGCCGGAGTCCCGAGGATCTGGCCCGACTGCGTCAGGCCCGCGCCCTCGCTCTCCATGTCGCGCGCCAGGCCGAAGTCGAGCAGCACCGGGTGCCCCTCGAGCGTGACCATGATGTTCGCGGGCTTGATGTCGCGGTGGACGAGGCCGGTCTGGTGCGCGACGTGCAGCGCGCGCGCGGCGCGCTCGACGAGCCGCAGCACGTCTTCGAGACCGCCCTTGCTGCCGCCGCCGCCGATCGTGATCGTCTCGCTGCCCTTCGAGCCCGCGTCCCCGTCGACGGCGCTCTCCGCGCGCGACTTCTCGACGATCGCGGCCAGCGTCGTGCCGCGCACGTACTGCATGGCGATGTAGGGCAGGCCGTCGACCTCGCCGAAGTCGTGCACGCCGCAGATGCCGGGGTGCTCGAACTTCGAGGTCAGCTCGGCCTCGCGCCGGAACCGGTCGCGGACCGCCTGCGACTGCGCGCCGGCGCCGGTCAGCATCTTGAGCGCGACCTTGCGCCGCAGGTTCACGTCCTCGGCCAGGAAGACGACGCCCTGCGCGCCGCGCCCGAGCTCCTTCAGGAGCCGGTAGTTGCCGAAGCGTTTCGGCTCCTGGGAACCGGACTCGTCGACCGGGCCTTGCGGCGGCGGATCGGTGGGAGTCGGGCTCGACATCGCGCGCGAGGATAGCTGCGCCGTGTCGAGCGGCCACGACTTTCGTCGGGCGAGCGGGCGGCGATCGAGTCGCGAGTCCTCGGGCAGGCCGCCGGTGCCGCGCGACGACCGGCGATGCCGCGCGACCGTGGCCGCCGAGACATCGCGCGCCGCAGTCGAGTTCGCGCTCCGATTCCCGCCCGCCGGTTCACTGCTGCGAACCGATCACCATTCCGCGCACGAGCGGGTTGCCCGGCCGAGCCCACGCCGAGAGGCTCCCGGAGAGCCCCGAGGCCTGATGGAGGAAGGTGCCCGAGCCGGGGGTCACGACGTTCGACGTCAGCGAACCGCCCGTCGGCCGCGTGACCTCGGCGGTCGATACACCGCCGCCGATCGAGACGAGGAGCTCCTTCGTGTCGTTGATCACGGTGGCGAGGCCGCGGAAGGAGCTGCCGCCCGGGTACAGCGGGCTCTGGCGCGTGATGCCCCAGGTCCTCCCGATCGAAGCGCCGGCGGGATCGAGGACCTCGGCGACGCTCACGGATCCGCCCGCGACGAGCAGCATCACCTTGTCGTTCGTCCACAGGAGCGCGCCCGCATCGAGCAGGAACGGGTTCGCGTCGCCGCCCATGGCCGTGATCCCGTGCACGCCGGCGATGGAAGCGCCGCCCAGCGTCAGCTCGCTCGCGGCGATGCCGAGTCCGAACGTGGTCAGCAGGAAGGCCTGCGTGTCCGTGTAGACGACCGCGCCCGAGAACTGCGTGGCGGACACGCCGATCCCGGGATCCGTGTCCACGATGTTCGCGGCGAGCTTCGTGGCGCCGCGCACGCCGGGGATCGGCGCGCCGCCGACGTCGAACTCGTAGATCGTCGGGATCCCGCCGACCAGCAGCAGGTACGTGTGCGCCGGGGTCCAGAGCACGACGCCGGCGTACAGCGTCGCGCCCCAGATCGAGCCCGTGCCCGTGTCCACGACGATGCCGAAGGCCTCGCTGAGGTTGATCGCGCCGCGCACGTCGGTGATCGAGGACCCCGCCGGCGTCCTGACCTCGGTCGTCGAGGATCCGCCGCCGACGTAGGTGACGAAGGTGCCCTGCGGCGTGAACGTGAGCCATCCGCCGTGCAGCGCGGGTCCGATCGGCATCGTCGCGAGGTTCATGACGCCCGAGTGCCCGACCGCGCCGGTCGCCCCGACTCCTTGCGCCTGGAACCAGACGCAGGGCGTGCAGTCGCGCGGCACGGGAGTGAACTGCTCGATCAGGTCGGCGCGCGACGTCGTCGCGAGGAGCAGGGTGGCAGCGGCGAGCGGCAGCAGATGGCTCGGGTACTTCATGGCTCGACTCTCCTGGAGTCCGGCGGAAACGGGGTTCGTCCGGGAGTCCCGTGACGACGCCGCGACCGGGCTGGAAGGGAATCGCCGGGAAGTCCGGCCGAGCCCCGCTCGCGAGACGGCGGCTCCCGACCGCAGAGCGGCGGGCGCTGCACGAGGCTGCGCGCACGGCCGATCGCCGATTCCGTCCCACGCGCCCAGCCCGGATGATCCGCGGGGCCAGCTGCCAGCCGGTCCCAGACTGTGCCGTTCCTGGAGCTGCGCACCGTCCGATGGCTTCTCGCTCGCTGGGAAGTTCCGGCTCCGCGCAGCGATCGAAGCGAGTGCGGGCTCGCCAGGTTCACGCAGGTCAGGGATCCGCGGGCTCCCAGTTCGTGCCGCCCCGCGGCACTTCGCGCGTCGAGATCCGGCCGCCCTTCGTCCACCCGAACGAGAGCAACCACGAGTCGGGGCGCGGCAGTGCTCGGTCCGCGCGGGGGGACCGGTCGGCCCAGCCTTCGAACCACGGCCCGGACGAGAACGCGTCGATGCCGAGGATGCGCGCGCCGTGCTTCTTCGCGTTCTGCAGAGCGTAGACGAGCACCTGGCGCACTTCGCGCGGCGTCTTCAGCACGCGCGCGTGGTAGCGGTCGCGGATCACGCGGCCCCGATGCTCCCAAGCACGGTTCAGCGCCCTGGCGATCCGCACGAGCAGGCCCTTCATCCCGCGGCCGAGCGAGCGCTCGTCCTCCGCCTCGACGACGAAGTGCAGGTGGTCCGTCTGGATCGAGTACTCCACGAGCCTGAACCCGAAGCGGTCCGCGCCGGCGGCGAGCGTGTCGCGCAGCAGCGCGAGCGTGCGCTCTCGGCGGAGGCTCGGCAGCCCCTCGACGAGCTTCGTCGTCACGAAGACCGGAGTGTGGCGCGTCACGCGCGCCCGCGATGCGTGCGCGACGAGAGCGCACTTGCCGGCGGGCTTGCGACCTGCGCCGTTCCTCTTGCCTCCGCGCCGGAAGAGCTCGAGTTGTCCCACCGTCCTGCTTCGACTGGAGCGCATCGATGTCCTCCATGGGATGGACGAACGGCGCGCGTCGCAGTCATCGAAAATGCCGAAGAAACATGCGCGGTGCCGCGCTCGGTCCGGGTATCGGACTTTGATTCGGCGCACATCGAGTGCGAGTGCGTCCAGACGCTCGCGCCGTGACGATCGCCGCTACCGCGGAGCCAGGAGCGACGGCGTGAGCGGGAACGTCCTCGCGACCCGGTCGCAGACGGACGTCCGTCGCGCCGACGGTTCCCCGGTCCGTCGAAGCTCTCGAAGAGCCGTGCGTGTTCTCGCGCCCGATCCGGGCCTCGGACTTCGATTCGGCGCACATCCACCGCGGCTTCAGGGCGCTGCCACCGAATCCCGCCACGTGCCGCGACGCGGACGGTCCGAGAGATGGAAGGCCGGCGCGTCCACGCGCTCACCCCGTGGCGAACACGCACCGCGAGCACAGGACGGATCGCAGGAGCGCGATCGCCTGTGCGGCTCGGCTACGGGCAACGGACGTCGGCCGCGCCGACGGCGTTGCTGCTCCTTCGAGTCCTGCGGACGAACACGCGCCGTCGCCCGCCATGCCATCCCACACTCGGACCAACCTGCCGGGCATCTCCCATCCACCCATACGCTCTCAGCGCGCGCCGGACGCCGGCGCGGCGCCCGCCGGCCTCACGCTCGGCGCCGTCGCCGGCGCGGGCGCCTTGCCCCAGCGCCCGATCTCCTTCAGCAGGAACTCCTCGTCGTCCCACGGGTCGCCGCCCACGCGCGACCAGCGCTCGCGCCCTTCGCGGTCGATCAGGACGGTGGCGTGCAGCGCCATGTCCTCGAAGTCGTCCCAGGCGCGGAAGCGGCGCGCGTTCGAGTGGTCGCCGTCCGAGAGCAGCCGGATCTCGAGGCCCGAGAGCTTCGCCGGCTTCGACAGGTCCCCGGGCGCGTCGGCGCTGACGGCCACGATCGTGGCGTCGAGCGCGGCGAACTCCTTGGCCTTCGCCGCCATCCCCGCGAGCTCCTCGACGCAGTGCACGCATCCGCCGCCCAGGTAGAACACGAGCACGACGTTGCGGCCGCGCAGGTCGGCGAGCCGCACGTGCTGGCCGTCCGCGTCGACCGCGTCCAGCTCGGGCGCCGCGAACGGCTGCCAGTCGATCGGTCCTTCCGCGGCGAGCGCGGCGGAGTCGTACTCGCGCTGCGGCTCGGGCGATTCGTCGATCGGAGCGGAGTCGAGTCCGAGCGCGCGCGCGGACTCCATCCAGCGCAACCCGGCGTCGGCGTGCGCCCACACGTACCGCAGGCGACCCCAGGCGTGCGTCGCCTCGGCGGTGCGGCCCAGCGCCGCCTCCGCGCGCGCGAGGCCCGACAGCGCGAAGCCGTCGTTGCGCACGAGCTCGAGCTGCTTCTCGAAGCACGTGCGTGCCAGCGCGGGGTTCTTCAGCTCGAGGTGCAGCTCGCCCAGGATCCCGTAGAGGACGGCGCGGTCGTCGGGCGGGTCGTCCTCCTCGCGGTAGTTCTGGGCCTGCTCGCGCGCGAGCTCCTCCAGCTTGGACAGTCCCTCGAGCTGCCGGTCCATGCGCACGGCGATGAGCGCGTCGACCTCGCGGAAGCGATGGCGGCCGAACTCCTTCTCGTGCTCGTCCTTGGCGGCCGTCGCCAGCTCGTCGAGTTCCTTCGCGCGCTGGAGCGCCTTCGGCAGGTCTCCCCGGCCGAGGTGCGCGACGGTCTCGGCGTAGGCGCGCTCGATCTTGTCGAACCCGGTGTCGCGCCAGGGGATCGAGCCCTCGCGCAGCACCTCGTCCCAGCGTTCGAACTTGAGCAGCGCGCGCACGAGCGCGGTCATCCCGTGTCCGTGCACGAAGTCGCCCGGGGCCTTGTCCTCCTGGTCGCGGTTCTCCTTCGACTTGCGCGGGGGTGCCGTGGGCGAAGCCAGCAGCGTGCGCGCGCCGGCGATCGCCTGTTCCGCGAGACCCTGCTGCTCCTGGATGTAGGCGAGGTAGTTCCGGTTGTGCGCGAAGTTCCAGTAGTCGTAGGGGAAGAGCCCGCGCTCGCTCATCTGGCGCAGCTCGAGCCGCGTGGCCGACTCCATCCAGATCGCGGCCTCGCGCCACATGCCGAGCCCGCTGTAGACGTGACCGGGCATGTGGCGCGCGTGCCCGACCTCCGACGCGATGCGGCCGTAGACCTTGCAGCTCTGCAGCGCGACGCCGCCCTCCTCGGAGTCGTCCCAGTTGTGGATGCGGTAGTGGTGCGCGCCGGGATGCTCGGGCGCCTGCTCGAGCACCTGCTGGATCAACGCCTCGTTCGCGATGCGGCTGCCCGTCCAGAGCGACGCCAGGAGGTAGAAGGCCTTGGCCTCCAGGTCGTCGGGATAGCGCAGCACGATGTGCTCGAGGCGCTCGATCAGCTTCTTCTCGGGGCCATCGGCCGCGGGGCCGGAGGCCGCCGACTCGGGCTTCTTCTCGAAGCGCCCGGCGAGCCACGGCGCCTGCGCGTCGACCCAGGCCTCGATCCACAGGCGTTCGCGCTCCGAGACGGCGTTCTTGCGCTTCGCCGCCTCCGCGAGGAACGGATCCGCGCGGCCTTCGGAGCGTTCGGTCGAGAGCGCCAGGCCCCAGTAGGCCATCGCGCACTCGGGGTCGAGCTTCACGCACCAGCGGAACGAGCGCTCGGCCTCGTAGAACCAGAAGCCGTGCAGCAGCGCGACGCCCTGGTCGAACCACTCCTGCACCTCGGGCACCGACGTCGTGATCGGGAAGTGCACCTTGCCGATCCCGTCCATCTTCCAGGGTTTCTGGCGCGGGCCCTCGTCGAAGGCGTGGCCGCGCATCGAGTGACCGGGCTTCGGGTCGGCCTTCGCCGCGGCCGGAGCCTGCGACTGCGCGCGCACGGACGAGGGGAGGAGCGCGGCCGCGAGGAACACGGCGACGAAGGGCTGGGCTCGCTGGAACGGAGCGTGCATGCGGAGATCCACGAACGGGGGGGCGCGGCCCGGAGGCCGAGTGGGTGGGTCGGCGAGCGCGCGCATGCTAGCCGACGGCGCCCGAGGCTGCGCGGCGGACTCGGCCGCGGCCTCGACACCCGGCCGCGCGCGTGGTGCTGCGCCACGGCGCGGACCGCGCGCTATCCGGCCGGCCGCGGCGTCGGCTGCGCGCGCGTCGCCATCCACTGCGCCCACGTGACGCGCTGGACCGTGCGCGTCCGCCAGTTCGCGAACGAGCGGCCCGCGTGCGGCTTGAAGAAGAGCGAGATGCAGTCCGTGTCCGCGACGCCGCCCCAGTCGAACACCAGGAAGCGCGTGCGCTCCAGCCCGCTCGCCGCGCAGTACCGGCCGAACAGCTCCGCCGTCAGGTTGCTGCGCAGGTGCGGCGCGCGCTCGATGTCGGGATCGTCGCTCTGCGTGCCGTAGTTCGAGTGGTGGACGAAGCCCCATGCGCCCGGCCTCATGACGCGCGCGAACTCCTCGACGTAGCGCGCGACGACCGCGCGTTCGAAGTGGACCATCGAATCCCACGAGTACACGAGCGACACCGACGCATCGGGCAGGAACGACAGGCTCTGCCCGTCGTTCTCGTGGTAGCGGACGTCGCACGGACCCGTGTAGCCGCGGAAGCGCTCGCGACAGCGGTCCAGTGCGTAGCGGTTCAGGTCGACGAGGTGCAGCACCCCGGCGTGCTCCGCGAGCCGCACGGAGTTCCGCCCGGCGCCCGGCGCGATCTCGAGCGTGCTCGCGAAGTCCGCGCGCCGGATCAGCGGCCAGATCGGGTCGACCCACTGGCTCTGCATCGAGGCCTCGGCCTCGTCGAACCACCGCGCCCAGAGATCGGGCTTCGCGCACGTCTCGAGGTTCTGCGCGAGGCCGGCCGCGTCGGGCCGGCTCGCTGCGCGGGGCTCGGGGTCGGACTGCATGCAAGTCGCGCGTGCTCGGCCGCGCGACCCCATGGTAGCCCGCCGCCGGATCGGCCGGAGCGCGCGCGCCGATGTCGGCCCGCGATCCCGTACGCTCGTCGCGCATGGACACGAACCGCAGCGCGTGCGTGGGTGCAGTCTCGATCCTCGCCGCTGTGCTCGCACTCGCGAGTTGCGCGAGCACGCCGTCCGCCACATCCGGCGGCGCCGGCACCCTGCTCGTCGTCGGCGGCGGGCTCGACGACGACAGCCGGCCGATCTACGAGCGCTTCGTCGAGCTCGCGTCCGTGCGCGGGCCGGCGCGCATCCTGATCGCGACCGCGGCGACGGGGACGGAGGAGCTCGAGGTCGTCGACAAGTCCGAGGCGCTGCGCGTGTGGGCGCCGGGTGCCGAAGTGCGCGCGATCCGGCGCGACACGTCGACCATCGACACCGTCGCGGCGATCGACGCCGCGACCGCGATCCTCTTCACCGGCGGCGATCAGAAGCGCATCACCGCGCGCTATCGGCCGGACGACCGCGACACGCCCGAGTGGCTCGCGATGCGGCGGCTGCTCGCGCGCGGCGGCGTGATCGCGGGCTGCAGCGCGGGCGACGCGATGATGGGGGAGGTCATGCTGCTCGGCGGAGGCAGCGCGAGCGCGCTCGGCATCGTCGTGCCGCAGGCCGGCGATCCGGCCGCGGGATCGGCGAGCGACGCGGCGGCGCAGCCCGCGGATCCCGCGCCCGGCGTCCGACTCGGTCCGGGCATGCGCTTCCTGCCGTGGGCCGTCACCGACTCGCACTTCTTCGAGCGCGACCGCGTCGGCCGGCTCGTCGCCGCGCTCGAAGCGAGCGGCCGCCGCCTCGGACTCGCCGTCGGCGAGGACGGCTGCGTGGAGGTCGACCTCGCGACGGGCGACGTGCGCGGCGTCGGCGTGTCGGAGTCGCTGCTCGTCGATGCCGCGCACCTGCAGCGCGACGGGGTGAAGCGCACGCGGCTCCTCGCGCGCGTCATCGGGCAGGGCGACCGCGTGTCGCTGACGGACCGGCTCGCGTCGCGACCGCCCCTGCCGCCCGTGCTGGCCGGCGCGGTGCGCGACGTGCCCGTCGTCGAGCCGGGACAGAACCGGCAGCTCGCCTCGTGGCGCCTGTTCCGCTGCGCTGCGCGACCCGACGACGGCGCGCAGCGGTTGCGCCTCGACGGCTGGCAGGTGACGGCCTGGCCGGCCGGCGGCGGCGAGGTCGCGTTCGAGGTCGGGCCGCGCTGAATGCGCGGGCTGAGACTCGAACCGTGCCGTGCCGACGGCACCGGTCGGCGGCGCTCGACGAGAAGCTGCCCGACGCGCAACCGGGGTGGAGCGCGCGGGTAGCAGGAGGACCGGGTTCCAGCGGCGCACTTCCCAGGAGTCTCCCGACGATGCTCATCCACTCGATCGCGTTGTTCTGCGCACTCGCGCCCGCGTCTTCTGCCCAGGAACCGAAGCCGGCCTCGGCTCCGATCCGCATCCACGACGCGACCGCGGGCTGCTACCACCGCGACGACCGCAAGTACGAGTGGAAGTCGGACGGGACCGGGTACGCGGCCGAGTGGGGGAAGCTCTCCTCGGCGGAGCTCGACAAGATCCGCGCGACGATCCTGGAAGCTCCGCCCGATCGCCCGGACCTCCTGGACCGCATCGGGTTCACCCGCGCGTCGCTCGCCGCGAACCGTCAGACGATCCTGGAGGCCGCGTGGCCGGATTCGATGCCGCGCACCAGGCCTCTCGAGCTGCCTTCCGGCTCGACGCATCTGCTCGACTTCGACCGGATCGCACCGTTCGTGCGCAGCGAGCTCCTGGGCCAGAACTGGTTCAGCACGTCCGGGCACGAGGTGGAGATCGAGATCGCGGGCGACCCGGCGATCCGCATTCGCAGCACGGGGCAGGTGCCGTACATGTTGCCGTGGGAGATCGAGGCCGGCGGCAAGCGCTGGGACAGCAACGACGTCGAGGTCTCGCGCGCCGTGCTGGTCCTGCTCGACCCGAAGGGACCGAACCGGGCCCATGTGGACGGGGCGGCCTATTGGCGCGACGCGTTCTGGCGCTCGGGCGATTTCTGGGACCGCTTCGTGGGGCGCGAGATCGACACGGAGCTGTCCGCCGCCGCCTACGCCGCGTTGCCCGGATACAGCGCGGCCATGGACCTCTTCCGGATCGACGAGACGCAGACGGGTTCCATCAACTCCCAGCCCGAGTCGCTGTTCGTCCAGATGACCGCGCGCCACCCGAGCACCATCGACGGCGCATGGTGGTGGTCGCCTCTATCCGAAGGCAAGCCTTCGGTCGACTGGAACGAGTTCCTCCGGTTGCACGCGGCCGCGTCGCGCGCCGTCGAGGGGCAGAAGTGGCTCCTCGAATGGAAGGCGTCCGCGCCGGATCGGACCATCGACATGCACGCCGCCGGAAGGGTCGCGTACTCCGAGACCATGATCGCGTCGTTCGTGCTGCCGCCGTGGAAGCACGCCGGCCTCGCCGGCGCGCCGGAGTTCGAGATCCTGCTGCGGCGCAAGGGGGAGTGGTGCGGCACCGTGTGGTTGTCGAGCACGGATCCGGCCGCCATGATCGAGACCGCGAAGCCCGGCGTCCGCACGCACTGGTTCGACGCGTTGGACTTCTCCTTCCACCCGACCCAGCCCGAGTACGGAGTCGTCGACGGCGCGGGGGTGTTCCAGTCGCGGCGCATTCCGAAGTGATGCGTGCGGCCGCGAGCTCGACGCGCACCGCCCGCAGTGGAGTCGGCGGGGACGTGATGTACGATCCATCGATCATGCGGGTCCTCGCGCTCTGCCTCCTGACGCTCGCCGCGAGCTGTTCCGACCCTGTCGCGCCGCCCGCGATCGAGCGCGTGGAGCTGACCGCGCCCTCGTCCAGGTCCGACGCGCGCGCGGACATGCTGCGCGAGCGCGCGGGCGTCGCGCGCGTCCTCTCCGACGCGCGCGACGCGTGGACGATCCCGGTCGGCGGCAGCGCGACGATCGAGCTCGGCCGCTACGACGCGCCCGACTTCGCGTCGGCCGCGGGCGTCGCGATCGCGCCGGGCGGGCCGCGCACGGGCGTCGTGAAGCTCGAGTGCCGCGTCGAGGGGCCGGGCAGCTTCACCTGGAACACGGAGTTCGACCTCGCCGCGCCGGACGCGACGTGGACCGGCACGCGCGTGACCGTGCCGCAGCCGGTCGCGTCGGGTCGCATCGAGATCTCCGCCCGCTGGGTCGGCGCGCCGCCGGCCGGCGCCGACAAGGTGCGCGCCGCGTTCGAGATCCCGCGCGGCCTGCGCGCGAGACCTGTCGCGCCGCGCGGCGCGCCGAACGTGCTCGTCGTGACGGTGGACACGCTGCGCCCCGACCGGCTGGGGTGCTACGGCTACGCGCGGCCGACGTCGCCGCGCATCGACCAGCTCGCGGCGCGCGGGACGCGCTTCGCGAACGCGTACTCGAGCGCGCCGTGGACTCTGCCGAGCTACGGATCGCTCTTCACGGGCCTCTACCCGGGCGAGCACCGCGCGGGCGTCGTGACCGAGCGCGACGCGCTGTTCGGGAAGGACGAGGACGCGCCGGCGAAGCTGACGACCGAGGTGTTGCGCGCCGACGTCGCGACGCTGGCCGAGCAGTTCGCCGCGGCGGGCTTCGGCACCGCGATGTTCCACAACAACCCGTACCTGTCGCGCGCGACCGGGCTCGAGCGCGGTTTCCAGCGCTACGTCCTGTACGGATCGAACGCGCAGAACGGCGTCGACCGCGCGCTGTCGTGGATCGAGGACCAGGGTTCGGCGCCGTGGTTCGGCGTCGTGCACCTGATGGATCCGCACTTCCCGTACGCGCCGCCGGCGCCGTTCGACCAGCAGTTCGCGGGGCGCGCCGTCGACACGATCGCGGCCTGGCCGCCGGACCTGAACGCGTGGCGCGCGGCGAAGCCGGCCGAGGAGCTCGCGAAGCTCTCGTCGGACCTGTACGACGGCGAGATCGCGTTCACGGACCGGGAGATCGGGCGGCTGCTCGACGAGCTCGAGAAGAAGGGGCTGCTCGCGAACACGATCGTCGTGCTGCACTCCGACCACGGCGAGGAGTTCTGGGAGCACGGCAGCTGCGACCACGGGCACACGCAGAACGAGGAGCTGCTGCGCGTGCCGCTCGTGATCGCGTGGCCCGGCCACGTGCCGGCCGGACGCGTCGTCGAGTCGCGGGTGCGCGCGCTCGACCTGTACGCGACGCTGCTCGAGCTGGCCGGGATCACGCAGCCACCGGGGCTGAACCGCGACACGATCGAATCGCCGCGGATCGACTCCGTCCGGCTCATCCCGCTCTTCACCGACGCGGGCGCCCCGCGTGCGGTGATCGCCGAGGCCGTGCATTCCGGACTGCGCGAGATCAAGGCGGTGCTGCGCGGCGACCTCAAGGTCGTGGCCCGCGGCGCGACGGAGAACGGCTGCTTCGAGCTCGACGAGCACACCGGCCAGATCCGCGACCTCGCCGCGCCGAGCCCCGAGGTGATCGCGTCCGCGCGCGAGTTCCTGGCCGAGCACCACGCACGCGCAATGCGCGCGGCGAAGAAGGCGCGCGCGCTCGTGCTCGACGACGCGACGCGCGCGAAGATCCACGGCCTCGGCTACGGCGGCGCGGACGCGCCCTCCCGCGAGAAGTGACCCGTCGCGGGTCGACGATCAGAACGGAGCGAGCTCGAGCTCGATCGGCTTCACGCCCGTCGCGGGGATCGTCGTCGTGACGATCGCGGTCCGGCGGCCCGGCGCGGAGATCCACAACCGCAACGGACCCGGCTGGAGTCCGACCCAATCGCTGGTCGGCGCGATCTCGAAGACCTGGTCCGCCACCAGCGCGTAGGCGCGCGCATCCGACGTCCCGAGTCCGCGCACCTCGAGATGCAGCGCGCCCGTCGGGGGCGTGATCACCCACGGCCCCTCGCCGGCGAGCACCGTGCGGAACGGAACGGAGATCCTGTGCTCATCGTCGAGGAGGAGGGCATCGATGTCGATCCAATCTCCCGCGCGCAGGTCGGGTCCCGTCCATCCGCCGCGCTCGTCGAGCGGGAAGCGCGGCTCGTCGTCGACCCCGAAGAATCCCGGTCGGCCGAAGCGCGCCACGGAGCCCGCGAGGGGCGCACCGTGCGAGTCGAGTACGCGGAGCCTCGGTCCCTCCCCGACCACGATCCGTCCGAGGTCGACGCGGACCGCATCGCCGCGCGCCGGCAAGGCGACGTAGAGGAGTCGCGGCCGCAGATCCGCGCGCTCGGGCGCGAGTTCGAGGAGCACGGTGCCGGTCCTGCGCAGGGCCAGCTCGAACGCGCCTGCCGGCGCGTCGCTCGCCGGTTCGCGCTCGTCCTCGCCGGTTCGCAGGCTCGCGCGCACGTGCACGGGCCGCCCGACGGGGTCGACGGCCTCGCCGCGCACGATCGTCGGCGCGTAGTCGGCCAGCACGATCGGCTGCTCGGGCAGTTCGGCCACGCCCGCGAAAGCGATGCGACGCGCGCCGACCTGCAGCACGAACGGGCCCGAACTGGGCACGTCGACTCCGCCGTCGACGGCCCTCGTCGCGCCGATGCCCGGGCTCGACGCCCACACGGCGACGTCGCGATCTCCGTTCTCGACGCGCACGGCGATGCGCGTCGTCGCGATCTCGGGCGCCGATTCCGGCGCGGGCTGGTCGACCGAGCCCTCGTGCGGCTCGCTCGCGCCGGCGTCGGGAACGCGCAGCACGGCCGGATACGCGGCCGGCTCCGGGAAGTGGATCTCGCGCTCGCCGACGCGTGCCATCATCGACGAACCCTCGGGGGCGCCGAGCACTTCGAAGCTGCCGTCCGCGCGCGTCTCGGTCCACGGACCGCGATGGACGTCGGGCACGCCGACGAAGGCGCCCGCGATCGGATGGCCCGCGCCGTCGAGGAGCGTCCCCGTCAGCGGCGTCGAGTACTCGCAGACCAGCTCGAACGGTGCGTCGCCGGGACGCCATTCCAGAGACTGGTAACCCAGCTCGAGCCCGCGCGCCTGACAGTAGAGGTCGGCGATGTCGTTGTGCGGATCGATCCCGCGCAGGATGGCGATCCCGTCCGCGCCGCTCGTCGCGTTCACGAGGTCGGGGCCGTGACCGCAGCTGCCGCACAATCCGATGACGGCTCCGGCCACCGGTTGACCGCGCCAGTCGCGCACGAGGACGGGCACATCCTGCGCGACGGGGACGCGCCAGATCGGATCGCCGGCACTGCAGCGGGACGAGACCGCGCGACCGGGCGCGCGCAACACCTGGATGTTGCACGGCGGGTCGAGGTCGTCGACGCGGACGCGCACGAAGCCTTCCGCGTCGCTCCGCGCCTGGCGCGTGGACCAGAAGACGCCCGCGATCGGTGCCTTCCTCTCCGGTACCAGGTAGAGCTCCGCGTCCGCGATCGGCTGGCCGCTCGCGTCGTCGACGACGCGATAGCAGTACCAGCGCTCCGCGCCACGCTCGATGCTCCAGTCGCCGGGGTAGAGCTCGGTGGTCGAGCGCACCACGTCCTGCGCGGCCGCGGAGGCGCCGAGGGCGAGCAGGACGGCGGGCAGGGCGCTGTTCATGTCGAGCAGCCTCTACCCCCGGCAGCAGGGCGGCAACCGACCCACGCCGCGAGCGGCCCGAAGCTCGCCCGGCACTCGCCGCGGAGTGCGAGCGCCGCTAGACTCTTCGCCTCGAATCTCTGAGGAATAGAGGGTTTCCATGGGTCTTGCCTGCGGCATCGTCGGTCTGCCGAACGTCGGGAAGTCGACGATCTTCAACGCCATCACCGCCGCCGGGGCGGCGAGCGCGAACTACCCGTTCTGCACGATCGAGCCGAACGTCGGCGTCGTCGACGTGCCGGACGACCGGCTCGAGATCATCCACAAGTACATCACGACGGACCGCATCTTCCCCGCGGCCGTGAAGATCGTGGACATCGCCGGACTCGTCGCGGGCGCCTCCAAGGGCGAGGGCCTCGGGAACAAGTTCCTGGGCAACATCAAGGAGACCGACGCGATCCTGCACGTCGTGCGCTGCTTCTCGAAGGGCGACATCATCCACGTGTCGGGTTCGGTCGATCCCAAGCGCGACATGGAGGTGATCGAGCTCGAGCTGCAGCTCGTCGACCTCGACACGGTCGACAAGGCGCTCGACCGCGTGACGCGCAAGGCGCGCGCGGGCGAGAAGGAGGCCGCCGCGCAGAAGGGCGCGCTCGAGAAGGCGAAGGCGATGCTGGACCGCGGCGAGTCGCTGCGGCTCGCGACGTGGACGAAGCAGGACCGCGAGGCGCTCGATCCGCTGTTCCTGATCACGATCAAGCCCGTGCTCTACGTGGCGAACGTCGGCGACGACGACCTCGAGGGCCAGGGCCCGCTGGCGCAGATCGTGCGCGAGCACGCCAGGAAGACCGGCGCCGAGGTGGTCGCGCTGTGCGGCGACATCGAGGGCGAGCTGTCGAGCATGCCCAAGGAGGACCGCGCGGCGTTCCTGGCCGACCTCGGCCTGACCGAGCCGGGCCTCAATCGCCTGATCCGCAAGGTCTACGACCTGCTCGGCCTGCAGTCGTTCTTCACCGCGGGCAAGATCGAGATCCGCGCCTGGACGATCCACAAGGGCGACACCGCGCCGGTCGCGGCGGGTGTCATCCACACGGACTTCGAGAAGCACTTCATCCGTGCCGAGGTGTACTCGGTCGACGACCTCGTCGCGTACGGCAGCGAGGCGGCGGTCAAGGCGGCGGGCAAGATGCGCGTCGAGGGGCGGGATTACGTGATGCGCGAGGGGGACATCGCGCACTTCTTGATCGGGAAGTGAGCCGCCGAGTGCCCGCGTTGCCCCCCGAGGGGGCCCCGTGCGAGCATCCGGCATGGCCCGCGCCTTCCCGGTCCTCGTGATCGCCGCGGTCGTGCTCGTCGTCGGACTCGCACGATCGTTCGGCGTCGATGTGACTTCGGTCGGTGTGACTTCGGTCGTCGAGCCTTCCGTCGAGGGCGTTGGCGCGAGCGTGAGTACGAGCGACGCCGAAGAGCCTCGAGCTCCGGTCGAATTCGTGCGCATTCCGGAAGGTATGCCTCCCGATCTCGTGCTCGCGTCGCGCCCTTCGAGCGTGTCCGGCCGCATCGCTGGCGTCGTGCTCGGCGGTCGTGACGGTGCGACACCGCTCGCCTCCGCGAGCGTCCTGCTCTGGCGACATGGGGTCGCTCCGCGCGAGGAGCGACGCTGCGTCACCGACGCGAAGGGACGATTCGAGATCACGAATCTCGACGCCGCGGCGTGGTGGGTGGAGGTGTCCGCCGAGTCGCACGGCGACACGCGGCGCATCACGTTGCTGCCGCCCCGGAACACGGGGATCGAGCTGGAGGTCGTCGTCCCGATCTGGCGCGACATGAGGTTCCGGCTCGTTTCGCCCGACGGCCCGATCTCCGACTTCTCGCAGGTCGGGCTCGACGAATCGCTGCGGTACCGGCTCTCCGTGCGAATTGGTCGTGCCAGCGCGAAGGACGTTCTGAGCTTCGGAAACGGTCGAGCCTCGGGTCCGCGAGTGGCGGGGACAACCCAGTCTCAGTCCGACTCCCTCGACCGGATCGACCTCGGTGACTACGTCTATCCGACCGACGTCGTCCACGTGCTGCTCGGCTGGCAGGTGATTGCGAGCCGTCCGTTGCCCGACGACGAGAGAGTCACCGACGTCGTGGTCTCGCTGGCGGATGTGCGCCGCGTGTCGATACCTGTTCAAGTACGAGTCTCGGCTGCGGGCTCGCGCAAGCCAATCGCCGGCGCCGTCGTCGAGATCCGCGGCTTCAAGGGCTCGGGCATCGTGCACACCGCGAGGACGGATGCGTCCGGGCGTGCGACCTGGAAGGACGCGCCGCCGGTCCAATTGCACGTGACTGCGTACGCCGAGGGATTCGTCGCGCTCTCGAAGCCGGTCGAGAGAGTGCGCACAGGCGCGGACGAATTCGAGCTCGTCGCGGGACGTCGTCTCGCCGGGAAGATCCCGGTGAAGCGGCGCGGCGTGGAGTTGTCGCTGTGGAAGCTGCCCCCCGACAAGGAACTGCTCGGTCCGACGCTCCAGACGACGAACACGGGATGGGCGGGGGAGTTCGACTTCGGGACGGTCCCGCTGGGGCAGTACGTCGTCGCCGCGTCCGACGCGCAGCCCGCGGATGTCCGCGGGTCCCAGATCGCGACGTCGCCCGCGTTCGTGATCGTCTCCCTGACGTCGAAGGACGTGGTCGACGTGCTCGTGCCGTGGAAATCGGCTGCGAAGTCCGAGGGCCCCCGCTGAGGCGCCCACAGCGCTGCCGCCTCGGGAGCGAAGCGAGCCAAGTGGCCGCGAGCCGAGCGGGCCCCCCGAGGCGCTGCGTTGTCCGAGCGAGCAGGTCGTGCGAGCATTTGGCATGGCCCGCGTGACTCCCCGCGCGCTGATCGTGATCCTCGGACTCGCGGCGTGCGTCGCCGTCGTCGTGACGGCGCTGCTCGTCGCGGACTCGCGCGAGCTCAGGCCGCAGCGCGTCGAACTCGACCTCCCGCCGACGATTGCGACGCTACCTGACGCGCCGCAGCCGCTCGAGGACGTCGTCCACGGGCAGCGGACCGAGCTCGCGCGCGGGATCGACGAGGAGGCCTACGCGCGGGCGCGATCCCAGCGCGACAGTCTTCCGCGCCACGGTCCTCGGCGGATGCCGTCGGCGTGGCGTGGCGGCCGGCTCGACGTCCGCGTGGTCGGTGACGACGACGGATCGCCCGTGCCGGGCGCGGACGTGACCCTGTCGATCTCGAACGTCGAGGAGATCTCCGTCGCGAGCCGCACGACCGACGCCGCGGGCACGGCGCACTTCGAGGGTCTGCCCGCGGAAAGCTGGATGGTGAAGGCCAGCGCGATGGGACGGCGCGAGCAGCGTGCGTGGAGAGTAATCGGTCCGACGTGGACCGCGCGCGAGCTGGAAATCCGGCTCGAGATGCGTCGCGAGCTCGCGGTGCGCCTCCTCGACGACGCGGGCCGGGAGCTCACGCGGGACGATTTCGAGAGCCTCTTCGGCCATCGCGATGCCGTCACCGTCGCCGCCACGCTCGCGTGCGGGCCGGTGGGTTCGAGCCTCGAACCCGGGAACCGGCGCGGCGGCGAGTCGGATGTGCGCGGCCCGATCGCGGGGACGGTCTCCTGGAGGCTCACGGTCGAAGGCACGTGGGCGCGTTGCGTGCAGGCCCTGTACGGGGACACGACGCTCGGATGCGCGCCGCTCGAGGCGGACGCGCGCGCCGTCGACGTGCACATCGGCGGCGAGGTGATCCGCGAACTGCTCCTCCCGCTGCCGGTGCTCGTGCTCGGCGAGCTCGACGGCTTTCCCGTCGCGGGAGCGCTCGTCCGGTTCGAGAGCGTCCGGATCGGAGCGTCGGTCGAGGTTCTCACGGACGGCGCCGGGCGCGCGCGCGTCGACGCGCCGCTCGCTGGCGGGACGCCTTTCACCGTGTCGGCGGCGGGATTTCGAACGACGAGGGGAGAGCTGGTGCGGAGGCTCGGCGCACAGATGCTCGTCCGCCTCGCGCCCGGCCACCGCATCCAGGGGGTCCTGCGCGACGAGAACGATCGTCCGCTCGTGCGTGCGACGATCGCGCTGCATGAGGCGGACGAGTCGGGCGCGCGGCTGGCGCGCGGAGCGCCGACGCTCCTGCGCACCGGCCCCGACGGCGCGTTCGCGTTCGATGGCCTCGAATCGCGCTGCTACGCCGTCGGCGGGCGCGGCGACTTGCGCACGGAGTCGGGCGAGGTCGATCGGCCCGCCGACTTCGTGTTCGTCGACTGCCGCGAGAAGGACGCGCTGGACGTCGTCGTGCGGCGGGCCGCGATTCCTCGGGCGGGATCGAGGTCCGGCTCAAGCACTCCTCGGTGGATGGCCGCCCGATTGCGCGCGGAGCCAGGCGAGCGGACGATGCGTGCCATGGGCCGCTCGCTCCTGGTCGGGCTCGCGCTGGCCGTGATCGCGTTCGCGGCGGCCACGTGGTTCGCGACCGGTCCGGACCCCGAGGTCGTGGGAGTCGGGGTCGACGCGCCTTCGATCGCGTCTCCGCGCAGCGCGGCGCGCTCGGCCGACGAGATCCTCGCGACTGCGCCGGTCGGCGCGGCGGATTCCATGCGCGCGCCGTCGGACGTTCGCGCCTCGGCCTCGCGCACCGGGCCGGGCACCCTCGACGTCCAGGTCGTGCGGGACGAGGACGGCGCTCCGCTCGAAGGCGTGCTCGTCAACGCGCAGTGGCTGGGCGAGGAGGACTCGCGGCGGACCGCGACGACGGACGCGGAGGGTCGTGTGCGCTTCGCCGGCCTTGCGGTAGGGACCTGGACGTTGAGCGCCGGCGCGGCCGGTCGCAAGACGGATTGGCGGAACGAGCGGCTGCGGACGGCCGCGCCCGCGGCGGACGTCCGATTGCAGCTCGTCCTCGAGCGCACGGTGCTCGTGCAACTCGCCGACGCGTCCGGGGTACGGCTGGCTGCCGGCGCTTCGGTCGTGGGCCCGAAATACTGGCGCGAGCTCTCGGTGGGGATCGGCAGCGCGTGCGGGACCCCGGGCGCGCCGTTCGACAGCGGTGACGCGCGCCCTTGCCGGGCGACGCGTCACCAGGGGCCCGAGGGTTCGCCGTCCTGGCGCGTGACGATCGAGGGCCCCGGCGAAGCCTGCGTGCACGCCGTGTTGAGGGACACGATCCTCGCGGCGCAGGTCGTCGACCCGCGGTCGGAGGAGCTCGTGCTGCGCATCTCGCGCAGCGCGGTCGACGCAGCGCTGACGGAGGCCGTCGTGCGCGTGATCGAAGCGAACAGCGCCATGCCGGTGTCCGGCGCTCGCGTCGTCCTGGGTCGCACGGGCGGACCTCGATTCGAGCGCACGACCGGCGAGGACGGTCGCGCGTCGTTCGACGAACGCATCGACTCGGAGAGCCTGGTGACCGTCTCCGCCGCCGGATTCGCGACCCGCAACGAAGCGTGGTCTCGCACGCCGCGCGGCGAGTTCGTGCTGCGACTCTCCCCCGGCCGGCGCATCGAGGGCGTGATCCTGCGCGCGGACGGGGTTCCGCTGCGCAATGCGCCGCTCGAGCTGCGCGCCGTCGATGCGAACGGGTGCGACGTGATGCGGCGGGTCCTCGGCTCGCGGAAGTCGTCGAGCGAAGGACGGTTCGAGTTCGACGGGCTCGAGGTCGGCGTCTACGTCGTGGGGCACGCCACGAGCGGAGTGCGCTGGCCCGTCGAATCGGACCGACGTCCCGCGGGATTCGAGGTCGTCGATTGCCGGGCGGGCGACGTGACGGACCTCGTGCTGCGCGAGATTCGCGTTCCGTGGTCGGAGAGGGATTCCCTCGCGCCCTCGACCTACCGCCGCGCGGGCGAGAGCCGCCGGTGAGCGGACCGCGCGCGGGCGCGTGACCGTCCGGCGTTGCGTGTCGCGCGGCGCGAGGTGACGATGCGAACCATGGGCCGACCGCTTCCCGTCTGCCTCGCGCTGGCCGTCGTCGTGCTGGCGGGGCTCGCGTACTGGGTGCGCATGCCGCCGCCCGCGGAGTCGGCTCTCGGCGTCGAGGCGGGACGGCGAGCCGAGCCCGAGTCGGAGTTCGTCCTCGCCGGCACCGCGGAGGATCACCCACGGGGCGTCGTCGAGCGCGCGCACTCGCCGAGCCCGGCCGACGCGGCGAGCCTGTTCCCACGCGACGCGATGACCTGGCGCGAGCCGAAGCGCTTCGAGAGCGGCGTGATCGAGGTCCGCGTCGTGCACGACGAGGACGGGACTCCGTTCGACGGAGTCCGCGTGAGCCTGAGTCCCTCACTGCTCGAGGCCGTGCGCCCCGCCAAGGGGACCACGGACGCGCAGGGCGTGGCCGTGTTCGAGGGGCTGACCGATACGTACTGGGACGTCTCGGCCGAGGCCGAGGGGTGCGTCGCCATGCGCGGCGGCGCGCTCATCCAGCCGCAACGTCCGCAGGCGGTCGTCGAGCTGCGCCTGGCCATGCAGCGCGACGTGCTCGTGCGCCTCGTCGATGCGGCGGGCCGCGACCTCGCGGCGGCGGACATCGGGCTCGCCGCGGAGGACGCGGGGAACCTGGCGCTCGTGCTCGGCGCGAGCTGCGGCATCCCGGGCGAGCGCTACGTCCTCACGGGTGCGCCCGCGCACCGTTCGCGCAGCGCGTCCTCGGCCGCGGCGCCCTTCCGGTGGCAGCTCGAGATCCGTGGGCGCGGCACGGCCTGCGTGCACGTGCTGCTCGGCGACGTCGTGCTGGCCGCCGAGCCCCTCGATCCGCGCGCGAGCGAAGCGCTCGTGCGCATCGATCCCGCCGTCGTCCGCGGCGCGGTGACGCCCATCGGCGTGCGCGTCGTCACGACGCGCGGCGAGGTCCCGGTCGAGGGCGCGCAAGGTCGTCGATCGCCAGACGGACAAGGAAGGCCGCGCGAGCTTCGACGGCCTCGTCGTGGGCTCGCTGACGCTGCGCGTGGCCGCGGAGGGTTTCGCGCCGGCGTCCGTCTCGGTGCAGCGCCCGGTCGAAGGCGAGGTCGTCGTGCGCCTCGAGATCGCGCGCTCGATCGCGGGCGTCGTCCTCGATCAGGACGGCCGGCCGATGGCGCGGGCCGTGGTCGGAATCTATCGGCCGAATCCGGCGGGCGTGAGGCGCACGGTCGCGCCCTCGGAGTTGGCGATCACGGAGCTCGACGGCACGTTCCGCTTCGTGAACGTGCACGGCGGCGAGTACGTGATCGGCGTCGGAGGTCAGTCGGCGGACGGTCGGCGCGTGTTGCCCGAGCGCGACGCGCGGGCCATCGACGTCGCGTACGCCGAGTGCAGCGACGGGGACGTGTCGGGCCTCGTCCTGTACGGGTACCGGCCGGTGAATCCGACCGCGGGGCCGGACTGGGATCCGCCGCCGTTTCCGCGGTAGGAGAGCTCGCCGGTCGCGACGAGCGACGTTGCCATGGATCGGGACGCAGGGGACGATGAGCGCGATGTCCCGCAGGACTCAGGCCTGGATCGCCGGCGGAATCGCGCTCGTCGTCGTCGCGGTCCTGTGGTCGCGCTCGATCCAGCGCGCGGCGGGGCTCGCGCCCGGCGGTGACGCGTCGAGCCATGCGGCGTCCAGCAGTGCCGTGTCCAGCAGTGCCGCGTCCAGCAGTGCAGCCCCGACTCGTGCAGCCCCGAGCAGTGCCGCGCCGAGCCGTGCCGCGCCGACCGACTCCGCGGCCACGCTCCCGACGAGCACGGCGACCGAGAAGCCGAGCGCCTGGGGCGAGCGCGCCGGCTCCGTCGCCGTCCGCGTCGTGCGCGACGAGGACGGCGCGCCGATCGCCGACGCGCGCGTGCACTTCGGCGACGAGCGCGGCGTCCCGACCGACGCGAACGGGATGGCGCGGGTGCCGTTCCCGCGCGACATCCTGGAGCTCCTGGAGCGCCGCACTCCGGGCAGCCCGCCGCCCGCGCTGCCCGCGATCGTCGTCCGCGCGCCGGGCCGCGCGGAATCGAGCGCGACCGCGCCGAGCCCCGACACGATGAGCGTGCCCACCGTCGTCGTGCGGCTCGCTGCGGCGCGCACCGTGCGCGTGCGCCTCGCCGACCCGTCGGGCGCGCCGCTCGACGCGCAGGCGATCGGGATCGACGACGCCGCGCTCGTGGTGACGCTCGGGCTCGGTGCGACGTGCGGGCTGGTTGGCGGGACGTTCGACGGCGGCGGCGGGCCGCTCTACCGCGTGCGCCCCGAGTCCTGGGACGGCAGCCGCTTCGCGTGGACCGTCGAGGTGCGCGGGACGGGTTCGCCCTGCCTGCACGCCCTGCTCGGCGACGAGATCCTGGCCGCGGAGCCTCTCCCGCCCGCGCTGCTCGACGTCGTGCTGCGCGTCGATCCCGCCGCGTTCGCGCGCGCCGCGGCGCCGTTCGCCGTGCTGGTCACGGACGACGCGCAGCGACCGCTCGCGCACGCGCGCGTCGTCGCGAAGCTCGCGCACGGGCCCGAGATCGTGCGCGAAACCGGCGCCGACGGTCGCGCGCGGGTCGAGCACGCGCTCGCGACCGAATTCGGCCTCGCGGTCGCGGCCGACGGGTTCGTCGCCGCCGAGCAGCGCGTAGGGCGGCCGATCCGCGCGGACGTGGTCGTGCGGCTCGTGCCCGGTCGTGCGGTGCGCGGCCACGTCGTGGACAAGGACGGGCACCCGTTCCGCAACCAGGTCGGCCTCTACCGCGCGACGCAGCTCGGCACGCGTACGCAGCCGATCGCGACGACCGAAGCCGATGCTCAGGGACGCTTCGAGTTCCTCAGTGCGCCGCGCGACGCGCTCGTCGTCGTGGGCCTCGGCTCGGGCGACGGCCGCGGATTCCTGCCGCCGCGCGAGAGCCTGCCGCCGACCGCGACGTGGATCGACGCGGGCGCGGACGCGAGCGACGTGTCGGTGCAGGCGCTGTTCCACGAGGAGTTCTGATTCCCATGCGATCCGCGTCGAGCCCGAGGGTCCGCGCGATCGCCGTGGGCGTGCTCGCCGTGCTGGCGGCGTCCGTCGCGGTGCTGTGGTTCGGGCTGGCCGGCTCGGAGGGCCGCGAGGTCCCGGGTTCCGCCGTGTCCGCGGTCGAGCCGGCAGCCGCTCCGGAGGGGGCCGCGCTCTCCGCCGATGGAATCGCGGTCGAGGAACCCGCGAGCGGGCAACTCGCCGCGGCGGTCGCGCAGAAGACGCGCGCCAGCTCGGCGAGATCAGGCGACAAGCCGGCGCGCTGGTCCGGCGGCGTCATCACCGGCCGCGTCCTCGGCGGACCCGGCGCGTCCGAGCCCATCGCGGGCATCGGCGTGCGCGCGACGGCGCCGCGTAGCCTGTTCGCCGTGCCCGAGCGCCGCACGCGCACGGACGCTCAGGGACGCTTCGAGCTGCGCGATCTCGTGACCGGCCACTGGGAGGTCGAGGCGTCGCTGCCCGACATCGACCTGCGCGGCGCGTCGAGCGTCGACATCGACGAGGAGAAGACGCCGACGGCCGAGCTCGACGTGCTCTTGCCCTACGAACGGCACGTCGAGGCGCGCCTGATCGACGTGCGCGGCGACCCGATCACGGCCGAGGCGCTGGGCATCGACCCGGTGTTCCTGCCGCTCGTGTGCGTCGGGCTCGCGCGCTCGTGTCACGAGCCGGGCTCGGTCCTCGGGCCGGCGGACATGCCGCTCAACCGCGTGATCGACAGGAGCCCGAAGGGCGCGCGCACCACGTTCGACGTCACGATCCAGGGCGCGGGCGGCGAGTGTCTGCACGGTCTCTTCGGCGACCGCGTGATCGCGAGCCGCGCCATCGGGCGCGAGGACGTGCGCGTCGACATCGTGCTCGACGGCGCCGACGTCGCGCGCTTCCTGGGCGTGTGCGCTGTGCAGGTCGTCGAGGCGGCGCACGGCGCGCCCGTGACGAGCGGACAGGTCGGGTTCCGCCTGCCCGGCGCGCAGATCGCGCGCGCGCTCGGACCCGACGGCATCGCCAGCGTCGCCGGGCTGCCGTTCGGTCCGCTGCGCGCCGTCGTCGAGGTCCCGGGGTTCGTGACGCGCACGGTGGACGTCGTGGTGCCGACCGAGGCGCCGCTGCGCATCGAGCTCGTCCCGGCGCGCCGGCTCGCGGGACGGATCGCGGTCGAGGGCGGGCGCACGGGTTACCGGTTCAAGGCCGGCGTGTGGCGCGTGCGCGCGGGGTCGGCGAAGCTCGGCGAGCCCACGCTGCGCGCTTCGAAGTGGTCGGAGTCGGGCGACTTCGCGTTCGAGGGGCTCGAGCCGGGGATCTACGTCGTCGCGGCAGTGCCGGATTCCGTCGCGCTGCTCAGTGCGGACGACGTCCGCGACGGGAAGGGCAGCGGCGCCGCTTGGATCGACCTCACCCGCGCGGACGGCACGTCCGTGCGGATCGAGGTGCCGAGCTGGCTCGCGAGCGATCCGTGAGCGCGTGGCCGGGCGCGCGCGGGATCACGGACTGCCCAGCCACTCGTTGAACCCGCGGATGCCGCCGATGCGCAGGCCCTCGCGGTAGAGGCCGGTGCGCGCGCGATCGAGCGCGCCGTCGGGCTGGAACTCGTACCAGTCGCCGTCGCGCAGGCCGCGCACGTGCTGGCCGTAGTGCTTCTTCGAGCCGGTGGGCCACCATGCTGTCGAGGGGCCGTGCGGGCGGCCGTTCTCGTAGCGCGCGCGCGACACGAGCCGGCCGCGGAAGGTGCGCTCGACGATCACGCCCGCGCCGTCGGGCGTGCGCGTCGAGCGCGCGAACCACGAGGCGATGCGAGCTCGCGCGTGGATCCAGAGCGGCGTGGAGATGGGGGAGCGGGCGGACACGCGCTCAGGGTAGCTCGCCAAGCCAGGCTTAGTCGGGTAAGCTCCGGCTCGCATGGCCCTCGACCTCAAGGAACTGCGCGCGCGCCTGGGTCTGAGCCAGGGCGAGCTGGCCGAGCTGCTCGGCGTCCATGCCATGACCGTCAGCAAGTGGGAGCGCGGCAAGCTGCAGCCGGCCGCGCACCAGAAGCGCCTCTTGAAGTCGTTCACCGCCGCGGCCGAGCGCGGGATCCGCGCGCCGGCGCGCGGGAAACGGCCGGACACGGTGCGATTCCTCGCGGACCTGCTGGCGCACGCCGAGAAACGGCCGGAGATCGACCTGGGCGCGCTCAGCGCCACGAACAGCTTCGCCGGCCGCGTGGTCGAGCTCGTGCGCGGCGACGTCGTGACGAAGGTCGTCGTCGAGGTCGCGCCGGGCGTGCGGATGGGTTCCGTGATCACCACCGATTCCGTGGATCGCCTGGGCCTCGCGATCGGCGTGCGGGCGACCGCCATCGTGAAGGCGACCGACGTCCTGCTCGCCAGCGGAGGTGGGTGAGGCATGTCGAAGCTCCTGGCGTCCATCCTGGTCGCGCTGTCCCTGGCGTCGTGCACGGAGTCCGCCCCTGCGGGTGCCGCATCGGCCGCGGCGCGGCGCGAGGTCGCCGTGTTCGCCGCCACGAGCCTGCGCGACGCGCTGCAGGAACTCGCGCCGGCGTTCGAAGCGGCCCACGGCGCGAAGGTCGTCTTCGCGTTCGGATCCTCGGGCGACCTCTCGAAGCAGATCGTGGCCGCGGACCGCGCGGACGCGTTCCTCTCGGCCGACGAGAAGGAGATGGACCGCGTCGCGGCCGCGTCGCGCATCGATCCGTCGTCGCGGCTGGACCTGCTCGCGAACCGGCTGGTCGTCGTCGAGCCGGTCGATGGCGCCTCGGGCGCTTTCAACGGCGCGTTCGCGCGGGATCAGCTGGCCGACGCGCGGATCGCACGCTGGTCGCTCGCGAACACGGAGACGGTGCCGGCCGGCCGCTATGCGAAGGCCTGGCTGAGCTCGATCGGCGCCTACGACCGCATCGCGGATCGCGTCGTGCCCGGCGTCGACGTCCGCGCGGCGCTCGCGGCGGTCGAGTCGGGCGGTTGCGGCGCGGGCATCGTGTACGCGACCGACGCCGCGCGCTCGAAGCGCGTGCGCGCCGTGTACGCGGTGCCCGAGGCCGAGGGGCCGGTCATCCGCTACCCCGCCGCGGTGGTAAAGGGCGGTTCGGCGACGGACCTGGGCGGCGCGTTCGTCCGCTACCTGTCGTCCCCCAGAGCGCGCGCGGTCTTCGAGCGCTACGGCTTCGTCGTCCTCCCGTCCTCGGGCTGAGGATGGAGTTCGAGCCCAAGCTCGCGAGCGCGCTCGCGGTCACGCTGCGCGTCGCGCTGCTCGCGACAGCGCTCGTGGCGCCGTTCGCGCTGGCGGCCGGGTGGCTGCTCGCGCGGCACAAGTTCGCGGGCAAGTCGATCATCGAGACGCTCGTCGCGCTGCCGCTGGTCCTGCCGCCCACGGCGATCGGATACCTGCTGCTCGTCGCGTTCGGGCGCGCGGGGATCCTCGGCGAGCGCAACCTGGGCTTCGATCCGGGGATCCTGTTCACGTGGCGCGGCGCCGTCGTCGCCAGCGCGGTCGTCGCGTTCCCGCTCGCCGCGCGCAGCGCGCGCGCCGCGTTCGAGGTCGTCGATCCGCGGCTCGAGCGCATGGGGCGCTCGCTCGGGATGTCGCCGCTCTCCGTGTTCGCGCGCGTGACGGTGCCGCTCGCGGGACGCGGGCTGCTCGCGGCACTGGCGCTGGCTTTCGGCCGCGCGCTGGGGGAGTTCGGCGCCACGGTGATCGTCGCCGGCAACATCCCGGGACGGACGCAGACGCTGGCCCTCGCGATCTTCGACGAGATCCAGCTGGGCGACGAGCGCGGCGCGCTCACGCTCGTCGGCGTCGCGTGCGTGCTGGCGTTCCTCGTCATGTGGACCGTGGAGCGGCTCGGGAGGCCGCGCCAGCCTGCATGAAGCTCGAGGTCGACGTCGGCCTGCGACAGGGGAGCTTCGAGCTCGCCGCGCGCTTCGAGAGCGCCGCGCGCGCGCTCGGAATCTTCGGTCCGTCGGGCTCGGGCAAGACGAGCCTCGTCGAGGTCCTCGCCGGCTGGCGCAAGCCCGGCCGCGGTCGCGTCGTCGTCGACGGGGCGACGTGGTTCGACGCCGGCGCGCGCGTCGACGTGCCCGCGGGGCGGCGCCGCGTGGGGTACGTGCCGCAGGACCTGCTGCTCTTCCCCCACTGGACGGTGGCGCGGAACCTGCGCGCCGGCTCCGAGCGCGCCGGCGCCGCGGCGGACGAGGCCGTCCTGCGCCGCGCGATCGACGTGCTCGAGCTCGGTCCGTTGCTCGAGCGCCGGCCGAGCACGCTGTCGGGCGGCGAGCGTCAGCGCGTCGCGTTGGCGCGCGCGCTCGCGAGCGGACCGTCGGTTCTCCTGCTCGACGAACCGCTCGCCGCGCTCGACCTGGCGCTGCGCCGGCGGCTCCTCTCGTACCTCGCGCGCGTGCGCGAGGCCTTCGACGTACCGCTCGTGGTCGTGTCGCACGACCCGACCGAGATCCTGGCCCTGTGCGCGGAGTGCGTGCGCCTCGAAGCCGGCCGCGTCGTCGAGCACGGCCCCGCGCGCCGCGTCGTGCTGGCCGCGGCGCGCGGCGCGGGCACGTTCGAGAACATCCTGCGCGGCCGCGTCGTCGTGGGTCGCGAGTCGCACGTCGAGCTCGCCCCGGGCGTCGAGCTCGCCGTCGCCGAGCGCGGACTCGTCGCCGGACTGGACGTGCTCGTGGCCCTGCGCGCGGAGGACGTGCTCGTCGCGACGGGCGAGCTGCCCGGCATCTCGGCGCGCAACGCCCTTCTGGCGCGCGTCGAGGACGTGCGCATCGACGGCGAGGACGCCTGGATGGAAGCGCGCGTCGGTCGCGACGTCGTGCTGACCGTGCTGCTGACGCCAGGCGCGGTGCAAGAGCTCGCGCTCGCGAGCGGCCGCGACGTGCGCCTCGTGATCAAGGCGCAGGCGTGTCGCGTGTTGGCCCGCGGCTGAGCGAAGCACCCTCCGTGCCCGTCAGATCCCGCGCACCGCGCTGCGCCAGCCGCGCAGCGCGGCGACGGGATCGGGAGCCTTCATGATCGCGCCGCCGGCCAGCGCGACGTCGGCGCCGGCGGCGCGCGCGCGGCGCATGTCGTCGTCGGTCGTGAGACCAGACAGCGCGACGCGCAGGATCCCCCGCGGCACGCGCGGCAGCAGTCGTTCGAAGGCGCCGGGATCCATCGCCATCGTGCGGCGGTCGCGCGCATTGACGCCCAGGAGATCTGGAGCGAGCGGCAGCGCGCGCTCGAAATCGCGCTCGTGGTGGACCTCGATCATCACCGCGAGCCCGGTCCGGCGCGCGGCGGCGGTGAGGCGCGCGAGGGCTCCGTCGTCGAGGATCGCGGCGACGATCTGGACGGCGTGCGCGCCGTGCAGCGCGCTCTCGAGCACCATGCCCTCGTCCACGAGGAAGTCGGCGCGCATCACGGGCAGCTCCGTGAACGCGACGCTTTCGATGTCCTCCAGCTCGCCGTCGTAGTGGTCCGAGTCCGTGCCGACGACCAGCGCGTCGGCTCCGCCGGTGCGCATCGCCGCGGCCAATGCGAGCCAGCGTGC
This sequence comes from Planctomycetota bacterium, assembly GCA_044221705.1. GTDB lineage: Bacteria > Planctomycetota > UBA1135 > UBA1135 > JAEUHZ01. The sequence goes on along the minus strand of JBGAOR010000007.1, from coordinate 53,297 downwards.
ACCGGCGCGGCGCGCGGGGTCGGGCCGACCGCCGGGTTCCTCGGTGAGCATGCGGCCGCCCGACGGCGACGCGCGCTCGAGCGCGCAGAGGAACGCCAGATCGGGCCGCGTGAGGGGGGCGAGAAAGCGCTCGCGACGGGCTGGGTCCGGACGGACGCGCCGTGCGAGCTCGTCGAGCGGCATCCGCTGTCGCCGCTCCGCCGAGCGCTTCCGCGCGCACTCCACGATCTCGTCCAGGGTCACGTTGGTCATGGGGGGCGGAGCGATCGCGTCCGGGGTTCGAGCGCGCAGGGTAACGGGTGGCCTGCTCCGGTGCAGGCGCGTCCCGGGGCGCACGCGCTCCGCCGCAGGTCACTCGTCGATCCAGACCTCCCGGGCCAGGTAGCCACGCGCGCGGTACTGGTTCCGCGACATCACTTCGGCGTCGTCGATGCGCGCGTCGAGGTCGCGGTCGCGCAGCACCGCGATCGTGAGCGCGTCCTCGACGGCGCCGGGCGGGACGAAGTCGTGCCGGGACTCGTCGAAGATGTAGAGCATCCCCTCGTCGCGATGTCGCCGCACCTGCGACATGAGCGGCTGCGCGAGAAGCGGCACGACCAGCGCACCCGGCTGCGCCGTGGCCGACGCGACGAGGCGGTAAGCGCCGGTCTCGACGTCGAACTCGTAGAGGCTCGGGCTGTCCGCGAACTGCACGAGCAGGCGCGGCACGGAACCGTCGCCTGCCAGCATGTCCAGGATGCGGTAGGCGGTCTCCATCCCCGGCGTGCGCGCGTCGTAGAGGACGTCGATCGAGGCCACGTGACCCGGCGTGAACGAGCGTGTCGGGTCGCGCGGTTCGCGCGGGTCCTTGAACGGCGGATCGAAGCGCCAGATCTCGAGGATCGTCGCGCCGTTCTCCGGGCTCACGCCGGCCACGCACAGGCGGCCGTTGCCCGCCGGGCCGACGGACGTCGGCCAGAAGCGAACCGCGATCGTCTCGGGGAGCTTCTGCTCCGACCGCGAGGGCGGGGAGGGGAAGAATCGGTGGTCCACCTCGATCGTGCGCGCCTCCAGGTCGTGCCGTGCGCGCATTTCGAATCGTTGGTCCGCGCTCTGGAAGAACGTGATCCCGCTGCGCGCGCCTCCGAAGCGCGCGTCGGGCTTCACGACGACGAGCTGCGCTTCGGGGGCGCGCGCACCGACGAGAACGGGCGCGGGCTTTGGCGCGGAATCGCTGACGGCGCACGCGACGGTCATCCACAGCAGGGTCCCGAGCGCGGCGAGGTGGAAGAGATTCGCCATCCGCCGGAGTGGAACCGATCCGCGTGTCCCGCCGCAAGCGCGGCACCTTCCCGTCCTCTCAAGCGTGCAACGACCGCCCCGTCGCCGCCGCCATCACGCGCGACTCGGCCACCAGGTTCACGAACTCCGCCGGCAGGAGCGCCTGCGGACCGTCGCTGCGCGCCGCGGCTGGGTTCTCGTGCACTTCGACAGCGACGCCGTCCGCGCCGGCCGCGATCGCGGCGCGGGAGAGCGGCGGGATGATGCGCGCGATCCCGGCGGCGTGCGCGGGATCCACGAGGATCGGCAGGTGCGTCCACTCGCGCATCAACGGCAGCACCGTGAGGTCGAGCGTGTTGCGCGTGGCCTTCTCGTACGTGCGGATGCCGCGCTCGCACAGGAGGATCCGCTCGCAGCCGCCCTCGGCCAGGTACTCGGCCGCGGAGAGCCACTCCTCGACCGTCGCGGCCAGTCCGCGCTTCAGGAGCACCGGCCGACCGGCGCGCGCAATCGCCTTCAGCAGGCTGAAGTTCTGCATGTTGCGCGCGCCGACCTGCAGGCAGTCGATGTCGTGCGCGACGAACGCCGGCAGGTCGGCCGCGTCCATGATCTCGCTCACGACGGGCAGACCCGTCGCGAGGCCGGCGTCCTTGAGCTGTCGCAGGCCCTCGACGCCGAAGCCCTGGAACTGGTACGGGCTCGTGCGCGGCTTGAACGCGCCGCCGCGCAGGAGGTGAGCGCCGGCGGCCTTCACCTGGCGCGCGACGGACAGCACGTGCTCGCGGCCTTCGACGCTGCACGGGCCGGCGATCACGACGACCGCGCCGCCGCCGACCTTCACGGATCCGACGTCGACGACGCTGGGGCGTTCGCGCATCGAGCGTGCGACGAGCAGCAATTCGCCCATGGGCTTCGTGACGTCCTCGACGCCGGCGCGCTTCGAGAGCGCATCGACCAGGCCCTTCGGCAGCGCGCCGGCGAGCGCCAGGATCGGCCGCGAACGCTCGCGCGAGCGCAGCACGCGCAGGCCTTCGCGTTCGAGCGATTCCTGCAGCTCGCGCACGGCCACCTCGGTCGTGCCGTGGGCGAGTCGGACGATCACGGCCGCTCCTCGAGCGAGAACGCGGCGCAGTGGCGGTCGATCGCGGCGAACACGTCGGTGACGCCGTCCGCGGGGAACGGGCCGCTGTGGCGGCGCAGGATGTCGTCCACCGCCGCGCGCCGCAGCGGATCGGCGGCCGAGGTCTGGACGAGCAGGCGCGCGCGCTCGTCGAGCAGCGCGAGGATCGCGCCGTCGAGGTGGCGCAGTTGGTGACGCAGGGCCGGGATCATGGTGCGAGTCCTTGGCGCAGGTCGCGGACGAAGCGCTCGGCGGCGTCGGCGGCGGTGCGCGCGTCGCCGCCGGCGCGGTGGACGTGTTCGACGAGCGCGCTGCCCACGATCGCGAGGTCGGCGTGGCGCACCGCGGCGCGCACCTAGCCGCCGTGTCGATGCCGAAGCCCACGGCCAGCGGCAGATCGCCGCAGGCGTCGCGCGCGCGCGCCAGGAACGTCTGCGCCTCGTCGTCGAGGTCGGTGGCCGTGCCCGTCACGCCGAAGCGACCGATGGCGTAGAGGAATCCGCTCGACGCGCGCGCGGCCCGCGCGAGACGCGCTGCGTCCGTCGTGGGGGAGACGAAGGCGATCGTGGCGAGACCGGCGGCGTCGCCGGCCGCGCGCAGTTCGTCGCTCTCCTCGAGTGGAACGTCGGGCACGAGCCACGCGTCGGCGCCCGCGGAGGCAAGCTCGCGCGCCGATCGCTCGAGGCCGCGCACGAGGAGCGGGTTCACGTACGACATGATCGCGACGGGCAAGTCGCTCGCCGGATGCGCCGCGTCACCGGCGCGGAACGCGCGCAGCAGCGCGAGCACGCCGGCGAAGGTCGTCCCCGCGGCCAGCGCGCGGTCGGCGGCCGCCTGCAACACCGGACCGTCGGCGATCGGGTCGCTGAAGGGCAGGCCCAGCTCGGCGCACGCCGCGCCGGCGCGGTCGAGCGCGCGCAGGCACGCCAGCGTGCGCTCGAGCCCGCCGTCGCCGGCCGTGAGGAACGGCGCGACGCCGCGCCGGCCCGCGCGCTTCTCGGCCGCGAGCCGAGCGACGAGACGGTGCGGCGCGTTCACGACGCGACTCCGCCTTGCACGCGCAGGATCGTGTCGAGGTCCTTGTCGCCGCGGCCCGACAGGTTGGCGATCACGCGCTTCCCGCGCAGCGCCGCGGACTCGCGCAGGATCCAGCCGATCGCGTGCGCGCTCTCGAGCGCGGGCAGGATGCCCTCGGACCGCGCGAGGCGCGCGAACCCGGCCAGCGCGTCCGCGTCCGTCGCCGACACGTAGCGCGCGCGACCCGCGTCGTAGAGCGCCGCGTGCTCGGGCCCGACGGCCGGGTAGTCGAGCCCGGCCGAGATGCTGTGCGTCGGACGGATCTGGCCTTCCTCGTCCTGCAGCAGGTACGTGCGCGTGCCGTGCAGCACGCCCGGCGATCCGCCCGCGAATCGCGCCGCGTGACGACCGGTGTCGACGCCTGCGCCGCCGGCTTCGACGCCGACGAGCTCGACCGCCGGATGATCGAGGAACGCGCGGAAGATGCCGATCGCGTTGCTGCCGCCGCCCACGCAGGCGACGACGACGTCGGGCAGGCGATCCGCGCCGGTCACGACGGTGCCGCGGAACTGCTCGCGCGCCTCGCGGCCGATGACCTCGTGGAAGCCGGCGACGATCGACGGGAACGGATGCGGGCCGAGCGCGCTGCCCAGGCAGTAGTGCGTGCCGTTCGGATCCGCCGCCCAGTCGCGCATCGCGGCGTTCACCGCGTCCTTCAGCGTCTTCTGTCCCGTGTGCACGCGCTCGACGCGCGCGCCGAGCAGGCCCATGCGCAGCACGTTCGGCTTCTGGCGCTCGGCGTCGACGTCGCCCATGTAGACGACGCACTCGAGCCCGAGCTGCGCGCAGGCCGCGGCCGTCGCGACGCCGTGCTGTCCGGCGCCGGTCTCGGCGACGATGCGGCGCTTCCCCATCCGCCGCGCGAGCAGGCACTGGCCGATCGCGTTGTTGATCTTGTGCGCGCCGGTGTGCAGCAGGTCCTCGCGCTTGAGCCACAGCTCGAGCCCGAGCTCGCGCGACAGGTTCGCGGCGAAGTGCAGCGGCGTCGGCCGGCCCGCGAACGTGTGCAAGAGGCGCGCGAGCTCCTCCTGGAACGCGCGGTCCGTGCGCGCGACCTCCCACGCCGCCTCGAGCCGCTGTAGCGGCGCCATCAGCGTCTCGGGCGCGAATTGGCCACCGAACGCGCCGAAACGGCCCGTGCCGCTCATCGCACGCCGTCCCGGAGCGACAGCGCGCGCGCGGCGGCTTCGACGAAGGCCAACACGCGCGCGGGGTCCTTGCGGCCGTCGGCGCGTTCGAGCTTCGAGCTGGCGTCGACACCGCGCGGACGGACGGCGCGCACGAGCTCGGCGACGTTCCCGGCGTGCAGTCCGCCGGCCAGGAGGCAATCGCCGCGCGCGGCGAGCTCGCGCGCCAGCGCGGTCTCGACCGGGATGCCCGTGCCGCCCGGCGCGGCCGGATGGTCGAGCACGAAACCGGACGCGAGCCCCGACCAGGCCTCGATCTCCGCCGCGGCATCCGCGTCGACGGCGACGCGCCGGAAGATCGCGTAGGGGAAGCCGATCCACTCCTCGGGCGTCTCGTAGCCGCACAACTGCACCGCGCGACAACCGGCGGCGCGCACGAAGCGTTCGGCCTCCTCGGGGAGAGGCTCGACCAGGACCGCGATCGGCAGCACGCGCCGCGGGATCGCGTCGACGACGCGCGCCGCGCGCTCCGGCGTCACGTGGCGCGGCGAGCGCGACCAGCCGACGAAACCGACGGCGTCGAGCGCGTCCGGGAACGGCTCGGGCAGGTCCTCGGTGCCGCGCAGGCCGCAGACCTTGATGCGCGGGACGGGCTCAGTGGCCACGCAGCGCCTCCTTCCACGCGCGCAACGTGCCGGCCGGATCGGCGGACTTCACCAGCGTCTCGCCGACGAGCACGACGTCCGCGCCCGCGGCGCGCACGCGCTTCAGGTCGTCCGTGCCGCGGATGCCGCTCTCGGCGACCCGCAGCACGCCCTTCGGCACGCGCGGCAGCAGGCGTTCGACGACGCCGATGTCCGTCTGCAGCGTGCGCAGGTCGCGCGCGTTGACGCCGATCAGCTCGGGCTCCAGCGGCAGCGCGCGCTCGAGCTCGCGCTCGTCGTGCACCTCGAGCAGCACCGCGATCCCGTACTCCTTCGCCAGCGCGCGCAGCCGCGCGAGCGTCGGATCGTCGAGGATCGCCGCGATCAGGAGCACCGCGTCCGCGCCGTAGGAACAGCCCTCGAGCACCATGCACTCGTCGACGACGAAGTCCTTGCGTAGGCGCGGCAGCCGGGTGAACTCGACCGTGCGCAGGTCGTCGAGGCAGCCGTCGAAGTGGTCTTCCTCGGTCAGCACCGACAGCATCTCCGCGCCGCCCTCCTTGTACGCCGCGGCGAGCGACAGCCACCTCGGACCGATGCGCGCTCGGCGCGACGGGCCGTGGCGCGGACCGTCGCCGTCCTCGACCAGCAGCGGACCGGCGGAGGGCGAGCGGCGCTTCAGCTCGCAGATGTACGCGAGCTCCGGCTTCGTGAGTGCCGTGAGCACGCGCTCGCGCCGCCACGAGTCGGGCTTCACGTGGTCCTCGAGCCGCTCGAAGGTCATGTTGCGGCGGCGCGCGGCGCTGCGCGCCCTCACCGCGGCGACGATCGGGTCCAGCTTCGTGCCGCTCATCCGCGCCCCCGCGCCGTGGCGATCCAGCGGTCGAACGTGACGCGCGCCGCGCGCGAGGCGAGCGACTCGTCGGCCCTCGCGACGCCCTCGTCCGGCGTCGACGCGACGCCGGCCACGACCAGCGCCGCGCCGGCGTTCAGCACGACCGCGTCGCGGACGGGGCTGCGCGCGCCCTCGAGCAGGCGCGCGAGCGTGCCCAGGTTCGCCTTGGCGTCGCCGCCGCGCAGATCCTCGTGCGAGGCCGTGCGGAAGGCGGCGCTCGTCGTGTCGGTCCACGGTGGCACCGCGCCGACGGCGCTCACGGTGTTCGACGCCCCGGGGACCAGTTCGTCTGCGCCGCCGTCGCCGTGCACGACGTAGGCGCGCTCGTGACCCAGCTCGCGCAACGCGTCCGCCATCGGCGCCACGCAGCGCGCCTCGGGCACGCCGATCAGCTGGCGCCGCACGCGTCCGGGGTTGCACAGGGGCCCCAGGAAGTTGAACAGCGTGCGGATGCCGAGCGCCTTGCGCACCGGCGCCACGCGCGCGAGCAGCGGATGCGCCGCGGGCGCGAAGAGGAACGTGATGTGCGCCGATTCGAGGCACGCGCGCGCGCGGGCGTCGTCCAGCTCGAGCGGGATGCCGGCCGCCTCCAGGAGGTCCGCGCTGCCGCAGCGGCTCGACTGGCTGCGGTTGCCGTGCTTCACGACGTACGCGCCGGCCGCGGCGGCGACGATCGCCGCTGCGGTGGAGACGTTGAACGAGCGCAGCCCGTCGCCGCCGGTGCCGCACGTGTCGATCGCGTTCGGCGCGTCGTGTTCGAAGACGCGCATGCGCTCGCGCAGCGCGTCGGCCGCGCCGGCGATCTCGGCCGGAGTCTCGCCGCGCGCAGCCAGCGCGATCAGGAAGTCGACGAGCTCCCACGACGAGAACTCGCGATCGAGGAGGTTGCCGACGAGCGCGTGCGCCTGCTCGCGCTGGAGAGCGCCGCCGGACTTGACGAGGCCGAGTGCGTGACCGAGTTCCATGTGTCAGTTGCGGATCGCCAGCGGTTCGCCGGCGATCTGGAGGAAGCGGGCCACGATCCGTTCGCCCTGCGGCGTGAGGATCGACTCGGGGTGGAACTGCACGCCGAAGCGCGGGAGCCGAGCGTGCTGCACGCCCATGACGTGTCCCTCGGACGTCCACGCGGTGAGCTTCAGCTCGGCCGGCAGCGCGTCGCGCACCGCGCGCAGCGAGTGGTAGCGTCCGGCCTGGAACGGGTTCGGCAACCCGGCGTAGAGGGCCGATCCGTCGTGGTGCACGAGCGAGCTCTTGCCGTGCACCGGGACCGGATCGCGCTCGAGCGCGCCGCCGCAGGACTCCACGAGACCCTGGTGTCCGAGGCACACGCCGAAGAGCGGCACGCGCTCGGGGAGGAGGCGCAGGAGCTCGGGCTGGATCCCCGCGTCGCTCGGGCGGCCTGGTCCGGGCGACAGCACGATGCCGGCCGGCTCCATCGCCAGGACGTCGGCGACCTTCAGCGCGTCGTTGCGGCGCACCTCGACCTCGGCGCCCAGCGTGGCCAGGGCTTGGTACAGGTTCCAGGTGAACGAGTCGTAGTTGTCGAGCAAGAGGATCATCGCTTCACCGTCTCCGCGGGCGCGCGGAACGAATCGGAATCGGCGCGCGCGGCGGCCTCGAACAGGGCGCCGGCTTTGTGCAGGGTCTCGCGCAACTCGGCCTCGGGATCGGAGTCGAACACGATGCCCGCGCCGCTCTGCACCGACAAGGCGCCGTCGCGCGCGACGAAGGTACGCAGGCACAGCGCCGTGTCCAGGTTGCCCGCCGCGTCGAGGTAGCCGAAGCAGCCCGCGTACGGGCCGCGCGTGTCGCGCTCGACCGCGGCGATCAACTGCATCGCGCGCACCTTCGGCGCGCCGGACACCGTCCCGGCCGGGAACGCGGCGGCCAGCGCGTCGAGCGCGTCGCGGCCGGACGCCAGCTCGCATTCGACGCGCGAGACGAGGTGCTGCACGCGCGCGAAGCGCTCGAGCTGCATGTGCTCCTTGACGCGCACCGTGCCGGTCCGCGCCACGCGGCCGAGGTCGTTGCGCGCGAGGTCCACGAGCATGTCGTGCTCCGCGCGCTCCTTCGGATCGGCCAGCAGCTCCTCGCCCAGGCGTTCGTCCTCCGCGCGATCGGCGGATCGCGGCCGCGTGCCCGCGATCGGCCGGTTCTCGGCGCGGCCGCCGCGGACGCCGACGAGGCGCTCGGGCGAGCTGCCGATCAGCGTAAGCCCGTCGGCCTCGAAGTAGAACATGTGCGGGCTCGGATTCACGAGGCGCAGCACGCGGTAGGCGGTGAACGGATCGCCCGAGAAACGCTGCTCGAAACGCTGCGACAGCACGCCCTGGAAGATCTCGCCGGCTGCGATCGCGGTGCGCAGCGTCTCGACGCCGCGGCGGAACTCGGCCGGCTCCGTGCGCGCCTCGAAGGAGCCCTGCAGGCGGAACGTGCCGCTGGCGCGCGCATCGCCCTCGAGCGCGTCGGCCGCGAGCCGCGCCGCGCGCTCCTGCGCCGCCGCGTGTCCGCGCGCGCCGTCGGGGCAGGCCACGACGACGAAGACGCGCTGCGACGCGTGATCGAACGCCACGACGTCCTCGTACAGGTCGAACGTCGCGTCGGGCACGTTCCACGGGTCGTTCTTCGCGCGCGGGACGCAGGGCTCGAGGCGGGTGGCCCACTCGTACGCGAGCCAGCCGATCCAGCCGCCGAGGAACGGGGGGAGGATCGAGGGGTGCACGGCCGTCGTGCGCCGCGCGACCTGGCGCAACGCCTCGTGCGGCGCGCCCGCGATGCGCTCGTCGGCTGCATTCGCGCGACGCAGCACGTTGCCCGCGCGATCGCAGCGCAGCGACGCGGTCGGATCGACGGCCAGGAACGAGTAGCGCGCCAGCCGCGCCGGGCCCTCGACCGACTCGAGCAGGCACACGCGGTGCCCCGCCGCGCGCAGCGACAGGAACGCCTGGACCGGCGTCGCGAGATCCGCCGGCCACGCCGCCCACGCGATGCGCAGGCGGTCGGAGTCGGCCGGTTCGGAGCGTTCGAAGGCTAGGTGCATCGTCGGGGATCGGGTGGGAGCAGGATGCGGATCGGGAACGGGAAAGACGCCTGGAAAGAGGTCCTGAAAACGAGCGAGCCCCCGCCGAGGCAGGGGCCCGAGGTCGCGCGCGTCGAGGGGGCGGGGCGGCTAGACGGCACACCCGGTCCCCGAGGCGACCTCGGGTCGGAGCCATCGCCACCACTGCGCGCGCGGGAACATCGTCTCGAACGATACACGAGGAACGCGGGCGCGACCACCCCGGGACGGGACGCGTGCCCGATCCCGGGCACGGTCGCGGTGGATCCATCCGCGAGGCAGCTCCTCGTTCGGACCCGGGGCGTCGTGCGCGGAAGCTCCGCCGGCTCCTCGCGAGGAACGGGCGGGTGCTCGTCCGCGCGTCCGGAGTGGCTCCGCGACCCGCGTCGTCCGACCCCGAGGTCTCGCCGTGCGAGCGCGCGGGCGAGTCGCGCCGGGGAGCGACCGATGGGGGCACGGATCCGGCCTGCTCAACCCGGTTCGAGCTCCGCGGGGTCCCAGGCCGCCCCGCCGCGCGGCAGCTCGCGCGTCGAGATCCGTCCGCCCTTCGTCCATCCGGACGACAAGAGCCACGAGACCGCGCGCGGCAGCGGTCGGCCACCGAGCGGCGCCCGGTCGGCCCAGCCTTCGAACCACGGTCCGGACGAGAAGGCGTCGATGCCGAGGATGCGCGCTCCGTGCTTCTTCGCGTTGTGCAGCGCGTAGACGAGCACCTGGCGCACTTCGCGCGGCGTCTTCAGCACGCGCGCGTGGTAGCGGTCGCGCAGGACGCGGCCGCGGCGGTCCCAGGCACGGTTCAGAGCCTTCGCGAGCCGCACGAGGAGGCCCTTCATGCCGCGGCCGAGCGCGCGCTCGTCCTGAGCCTCGACGACGAGGTGCAGGTGGTCGGATTGGATCGAGTACTCGACGAGGCGGAACCCGAAACGGTCCGCGCCGGCGCGGAGCGTGTCACGGAGCAGCGCGAGCGTGCGCTCGCGGCGCAGGCTCGGCAGGCCCTCGACGAGCTTCGTCGTCACGAAGACCGGCGTGTGCCGCGTCACGCGCGCTCGCGGCGCGTGCGCGACGAGCGCGCGTCCGCCAGCGGGCTTGCGGCCGGCTCGATCACGCCGGCCTCCGCGGCGGAAGAGTGCGAGTTGTTCCACTGGGTGGCTTGGACGGTGCAGCTTCGATGGTGCAGTCTGGACGATGGAGGTTCGACGGTGCAGCTTCGCCGGCGACGCATCGAGCACCTCCAGTCCATGGACGAACGGCGCGCGTCGAAGTCGTCGAGAATCTCGGAAAAACGTGTGCGATCGTCGCGATCGGTCAGGTCATCGGACTTGGAATCGGCGCACATCGCACGCGGCCTCGACGCACCGCGCTCGCGACGCAGACGGCACGAGCACTGGAACGTGGGCACGACCCGCATGCGATCTGCTGTCGCAGTCAGATGCCGGACTCGAGCGCATCGGAGGCGGGCGTGCCTCGGCGCTCTCGCACTGACGAACGCCCGCGCCGGAACCGGGAGCGAACCGCGAGGGGGATGCGATCGGTGGGCCGTCGGACTTTGAATCGGCGCACATCGCACGCGGCGACGACGCGCCGCGCTCGCGACGCAGACGGCCCGAGCGCTGGAACGTGGGCACGATCCGCACGCGATCCGCTGTCGCAGTCAGGTGCCGGACTCGAGCGCATCGGGGGCGAGCGCGCCTCGGCACTCTCTCTCCGCCGAATGCCCGCCCCGGAATCAGGAGCGGACCGCGGGGGGGCGCGATCGGTCGGACGTCGGACCTTGAATCGGCGCACATCGACAGCTGCCGCAAGACGCCGCCCCGAACGCCACCCGACCAACGCTGCCGCTCCTCGCTGCGCCCGCGACGCGCACGCCACGACAGACGGGACGTGCGCCCAGCGCGCGCACGAGCCGCGCGGGCAGGCCGGGTGTCGGACTCGAGCGCATCGGAAGCGTGCGCGTCCCGGAGCTCTCGCTGCGACGCACGCACGCCATGGCACACGGACCGATCCGCGCGCGATCGCCAGCGCGACCCGACCGAGGGAGGCGGACGCCGCTCGCGCCGACGGCGCGCGTCGCGCGCATTCCCGGAACGCGCACCGAAAGCGACCGCGCGGAGGACGGCGAACCGCGGCGCTACGTCTTCCGCCCTCAGCGCCCGAACAGCCGCTCGTGGAGTCCGTCGACGACGTCCTTCAACCTCTCGCGCGGCACCACGATCGAGAGGTTGTTGCGCGTCGCGCCGTAGCTGGCCATCTCGGCGCGGACGCCGAGCTCGGCCAGCGTGGCGAAGATGCGCGCCTGGATGCCGAGGCCGTCGCGCAGCTCCTCGCCGACGACACTGACCAGCGCGAGGTCGCGCACGACCGACACGTCCGAGAACGTGCCCAGCTCGGCCACCACCGGCTCGAGGCGGGCGGCGGCGTCCACGGTGAGTGCGACCGACACCTCGGACGTCGCGATGACGTCGACGACGACCTCGTGGCGCGCGAACGCGTCGGCGATGCGCTCGAGGAAGCCGTACTGGAACATCATCTCGCTGGCCACGACGTTCACGGCCGCGATCGGGCTCTTCGTCGCGATCGACTTGATGCCGCGCTCGGCCGCGGCGAGCGATGCCACGACGCGCGTGCCCTGCTCGTCGGGGCGCCACGTGTTCAGCACGCGGATCGGGATCCTGGCGCGCACCGCCGGCGCCATCGTCGCCGGGTGCAGCACCTTCGCGCCGAAGAACGCCAGCTCGGCCGCCTCGGCGAAGGACAGCACGGGCACGCGCCGCGCGCTCTTCACCTGGCGCGGATCGGCGGTCATGACGCCGTCGACGTCGGTCCAGATCTTGATCTCCTCGACGCCCAGTGCCGCGCCGAAGATCGCCGCGGAGTAGTCGCTGCCGCCGCGGCCGAGCGTGGTGATCGCGCCGTTCGGCTCGCGGCCGAGGTAGCCGGTGACGACCGGGATGCCGCGGCGCTCGGCGGCCGCGGCGCGGATCCGCGCGTCGGCCGTGGGCAGCGGGCGCGCGCAGCCGAAGCGCGCGTCGGTCTCCAGGCCCGCCTCCCACGCGTCCAGCGCGAACGCCGGCAGCCCCGACTGCGCGAGGTGCGCGGCCACGATGCGCGCGCTCATGCGCTCGCCCAGGCTGGCCAGGCGGTCCTGCGTGCGCGGGCTGCGCTCGCGCAGGAGCGCGATGCCGTGCGCGAGGTCGCGCAGTTCGGTCAGCCAGGGCGCCACGAGATCGGGCGCCAGCCCGAGCTCCACCAGGATCTTCCGGTGGATCGCCTCGACCTCGCTGGCGTGCTCGACGACGTCGCCACCCGAGAGCGCCGCCTCGCCCAGCGCGAACAGCCGATTCGTGACGCCGCCGACCGCCGACACCACGACGAACGGCGCGCGCCCGCGCGATCCCGCCACGATGGTTCCGACGCGGCGGATCGCGTCCGCGCTGCCGACCGAAGTGCCCCCGAACTTCTGGACGATCCCGTGCTGCATGGAACGCACGAGCGTACCGTCCGGAACGGGCCTTGGATCGGCGATCTTCCGCGCGTCATGCTCGCGCGATGCACCACGGTCCCGCTGCCCCGGCTTCCACCCGCGACGACTGGGGCAAGGTCTCCCGCCCCGAGGGCGACATCCCGTTCCTGGCCGGACCCGCGAGCCGCGGTTCGGAACTCCTGCGCGCCCTGCGCGTCTTCCGCGAGTTCGTGCGCGGCTTCCGCGCACTGCACTTCGTGGGCCCGTGCGTGACCGTGTTCGGTTCGGCGCGGTTCGCCGAGGACCATCCGCACTACGAGCTCGCGCGCGAGATGGGCCGACGCATCGCGCGGCGCGGGTTCACCGTGCTGACCGGCGGCGGTCCCGGGATCATGGAGGCCGCGAACCGCGGCGCGAAGGACGTCGGCGGACGCTCGGTCGGCGTGAACATCGTGCTGCCGAAGGAGCAGCAGCCGAACCGCTACCTCGACCGCTTCGTGACCTTCCGCTACTTCTTCGTGCGCAAGGTGATGCTCGTGAAGTACAGCTACGCCTTCGTCGTCATGCCGGGCGGCTTCGGGACGCTGGACGAACTGTTCGAGGCCGCGACGCTGATCCAGACGGGCAAGATCGACGACTTCCCCGTCATCCTCATGGGCACGGAGTACTGGCGGCCGCTGCGCGAGCTCCTCCAGGGGATGGCCGAGCAGGGGACGATCGACCGCGGCGACCTCGACCTCGTCACGTTCACGGATTCGCCCGACGAGGCGCTGGCGGTCCTCGAGTCGACGTCGGTGGCTCGCTTCGGCCTGAAGCCCGAGACGGCACGGCAGTCGCAGGCGCGACGTTGGCTGTTCGAGCGCGCGCTCGGCCGCTGAACTCGAATTCCCGCAACCGGGTCGACCTCCGTCCCTAGGGAGGTCGGACCCCGCTGGAGACGCTCGCCATGACCGCCCGGATCACGCTCGCCGCATCGCTCGCCCTGTTCCTCGCCGCCTGCTCCGGCCAGGAGGCCGTCCCCGCGACCCCCGCTTCGACGCAGTCGCTCCTCGCCGGGTCCGGGGCGCCCAGCGGGCTGGCCTACGTGCAGGGCCGCCCGGTCTACCGCGCGGATCGTGCGATTGCGCCCAACACGGCCACGGTCAGCGGGACGAACGTGACGTTCTCGATCCAGCCGCCGTTGCCGGCCGGGCTCCTCCTCGACGCCGCGACCGGGTCGATCACCGGCACGCCCGCGGACGCCTACCCGACCACCGTGCACACGGTGACCGCGTCGAATGCGAACGGGCTGACGACCGCTGGGCTGCGCATCACCGTCCTGCCGTTCGAGGCGGCTCTCGAGAGCGCCCAGTTCGGCAACGCGGCGTCCGTCCGCCTCCTCGGCGCCGTCTGGGGTCGCATCGTCGACGTGTACGACACGGACCTCGGGACCGGCAGCTCGCGGCGCATCGCGCGCGACCTGCTCGTGCGCGAGGACGTCGTCACGGCCGGCATCTACCGGGTCGACACGAACGTCGCCACGCAGGGCACGCGCGTCACGATCCTCGCGCCGCTCGGATCGCCCGCGTTCGCGAATGCGTTCGACGCGCTCGAGGCGAACCTGCCGACGCTGGGCGCCGTCGGTCCCGATGCGCTGCCTCCGTTCCCGGTCGTGCCGCGCAACGCGGCGATCGCGCTGATCTTCGACGACCTGATCGATCCGGCCGGCGTCGGGCCCGAGACCGTGCGCCTCTTCACCGGCGTGCCCGCGGCGGACGTGCAGAGCGCGCGCCTGCGCACCGATCCGAACCACGGCAACGTGTGCGATCGCGACGGGGACGGCGTGCTCGAGTACTGGTCCACGCGCGTGCTCGTCGACCCGGTCGTGACGAACGCCGAGGCGCTGGCCGACCCGCACCCGATCGTGCCCGACCCCGACGGCTTCCCGGCGTCGTCGTCGGGCGGCGAGACGAACCTCCTCGTGCGCATTCCGACCCTCGTCGACGCCGGTGCGGGCCAGCTCGAGGTCCTGCGCAACCTGTCGGGCGCCGCGGTGTCGAGCACGCAGAGCGGCCCGATCGATCCGACGTCGCCGACCGTCGACGTCGTGCGCGCGCTGCGCAGCGGCGGACCCTCCGCGGCGACGGGCGACGCGTACGAAGGCTTCCTCGCCGACGCGACCGCGCCGCGCATCGTGGCCGAGATCCCGGTCCTCGTCACGTCGGTCCAGGTCGATCCGAACGGCAACCCCGAAGACCGGCGCGTCGGCGTCCAGTTCGCGCAGGTCGCGTGCGCTGCGCCGCTGCGCGTGGGCGATTCGATCCAGGCCGGCCGCACCGTGCTCGAGGTGCTCGCGCCAAGCGGCGCACCCGTCGGCGCGATCGTGAACGACGTGCACGTGAAGCTGATCCAGCGCACGACGACGCTGGCCGGCCCGGCGAAGCTCGTCGTCCGCCTCGATCCCGCGCTCGACGCGGCGCGACTCGCCTGCTTCCTCGACTTCGATCCGCCGGCGGGGAGCGCGCCCGCGGGCCAGGTCGACCCGGCGGCGGCCGTGATCCTGCGCGCCGACGAGGCGCTCGACGTCGGTTCGCTCTCGGGGATGGACGACACGCGCATCGCGCGCGCTCCGCGGCGACCGGCGGCCGCGAGGTCGTGCCCGCGGCGCACGCGGCCGCCGCGGACCTGCGCGGCGTCGCCGTGCGACCGCTCGTGCCGCTGACGCACGCGGCGGGGTCGGCCGAGGCGTTCCACGTGCGCGTGGCGGGCTGGCGCGACCTGGCCGGCAACGCGCTGCTCGCCGGACTCGGCGACGTGCCGTTCACGCTCGACGGCGCGGCGGCGAGCGTCGCCTCGGGCGGCGTCACGTTCCGCTTCGACGCGGCCGACATGCTGCCCGGCGCGGGCGCGCCGCCCGACAGCGGATCCGGCAAGCCCGAATTCCGCGGGCAGTTCCTGTACGACTTCGCAGCCGGCACTGCGAACGCGCGTCCCGTCTCGCGCTTCCAGGCCGCGGCCGACCGGACGCAGGCCGTGCCGAGCCTCATGGTCCCGTTCCTGCCCGGCGTGGCGACGCCGATCTCGCGGTACGGCTCGAAGCTGCAGTCGATCTGGCGCTACTGCGACGTGGGGCTGGGCCTGCTCGACGAGCAGTTCCAGAACGTCGACGTGGAGCACCTCTACTGGGCGCCGTCGAGCGCGGTCGTCGCCGACGCGATCTCGCGCTTCGAGATCTCGCTCGCGCACGCCACGCGGTTGCCCGACGAGACGCTCGACGTGAACCTCCTGCCCGCCTATCCCAACTCCGGGCTCGTGACGACCTACGCGCAGAACCAGGCGGATCCGCTGAACGATCCGCTGCGCACCGTGCACCCGGGACCGGGCGGGATCTCCGGCTACGTCGTGCAACCGACGGACGTGACCGTGACCCCGACCGGCACGACCGTCATGCCCTGGCCCCTGAACCGCGGCATCCCGCTCGAGCAGTACAGCCGCTACACGTGGCGCGACACCGGCCTGCTCGCCACCGGCGGCGTCGGCGGATCAGGCGCCGAGATGCGGATCGTGAACCTCGCGAGCGGCCAATCGCAGCTGCCCTCGGGCGTCCCGTATGCGCCGGGCGCGGTGCCGTCGATCGGCTTGCCGTTGCTCATGGAGTTCCGCTGCTACCCCGACGCATCCACGGGCGGGCTGAATCGCTTCGACATCAGCCTCGCGGTCGCGTCGTCGTCGCGTCCGAACCTCCGGGCCTTCTCGACGGGCGGGCAGAGCACGTCCGGCATCGTGATCATCGATCCCGACCTGCAGGCGGTGGCGACGGGCGGGTTCAACCCGAATTCCCTGCCGACGCCGGGCGCGCCCACGTTGCCCGTGGACGGTTCCTTCTACGTCGGCGCGATGGACCTCGTCGTGCGCGTGAGCCGGATGCACTCGATCTGGATCGACTCCGGGGTCGCGGCGCAGTGGTCGACCGCGATCGAGCCCGACGCGGCCGAGCAGCCGGCGGGCAGCGATCTCCAGATCGCCTACCGCGGGGCGACCAGCGTGGCGAACGCCGCGCTCACGACCGACGCGGTCGCGCTCGACGCGTACGGCGATGCGCTCACCGGCATGCAACCGACATTCTTCCAGGCCGACCGCACGTGGAAGGCGTCCGCCGGCGCACTGGACGGCGCCCGGTTCCTACAGGCGCGCGTGACGTTCGTCGCGAACGCGGCGACGAACCAGAGGCCGGTGCTGTCGGCGATCGGGATCGCCTGGCGCTGATGTACGGTGTCGAGGCTCCACTCCGCCGTTCTCCGGAAACCGCGCGGTCAGGACGAGAACGGCGGAGTGGAGCCTGACTCCGTACATCAACGCGGCGCGAGCCACGACTCCCACGGGTTCCCGCCCTCCGGTCGCGTGAAGTCCGCGGCGGCGGGCACGACGAGGGGCAGCAGGTCGGCGCGCACCCACGCGACCACGTTCGTGGCGCGATTCCACAAGTGCACGCGGTTCGCGGCGTCGGGCGCGGACACGCGGATCTCGAACGGTTCGCCGACGTTCGGCGCGAGCGTGATCGTCGCGTAGGCCGGATCGAGCCCGAGCGCGGCCGCCTGCCGCGGGTCCACCGCGGCCTCCCAGCGCAGGCGCACCCACAGCGACACGTAACCGCCGACGCGCCAGAGGAGCGCGTCGCGACGCGTGGCGCCGTCGACGAGGAACCAGCGCCGCTCGCCGCCCGCTTCGGACGGAGGCTCGCTGTCGAGCTCGACGGACACGTCGCCGCGGTCGACGAACAGACGCTCGAACCCGCCGAAGCCGGGCGCGAAACAGCCGGCCAGCACGCGCGTGTCGACGAGCGGCGCAGGCCGTCCGCGGGCGTCGAGGAACGCGCGCGGATCGCGGTCGACGGCCAGCACGCGGTCCGAGCCCGCGAGCGCCGCGAACGTCGCGCCCCCGTCCGCTGCCGCCCGCGCGGGCCCGAACTCCAGCTCGAGCCACGTGTCGCGCCCCGGATCGGTCAGCACCTTGGGGCCGTGGAGGGCGAGGCGCAGGCCCTCGGGCGCGTGCACGCGGCAGCGCTCGATGCAGTCCGGGCCGGCGCAAGCGAGCGCGCCGCGCGACTCGAGCACGGCCGCGAGGAACCCCTCGACCGCGTCCGTCTCGCACACGGCGCCGAACGTCTCGCGCGAGCGCCACAGGCCCTTCGCGCGCAGGTACGTGAGCGGCGAGCCGCCCGTCTGGATCGTGAACGCGGCCGTCGTGCGTCCGGCCGTCCGCTCCGCCGGCACGAGGCGCTCGACAGCGGAACCCGGCGCTTCGTCCCGCCGCGCGACGGCGCGCTCGGACAGGACGAGTGCGCCGAGCACGGCGGCCGCCGCCAGCGCGATCGCCGCGTTCCTCACGCCGCACCCGCCCCGCTCGACCCCGCGGCGACCGCTCGGCGCCCGCGCCACGCGCGCCACGCGAACGCCAGGAGCAGCACGAGCGCTGGTCCGGCCGCGAGCGTGGCTGCGCGTGCGCGCAGTCGCGCGCCGGGCTCGAGCGCGCGGTATCCGCCGACCGACGGCCGGCGCGCGAGCAGGCTCGCGTACTCCGGCGGCAGCGCGAGAGCCGCGCACGTCTGCAGGAGGAGCCTCGCGTGGTCCGCGCCCGATGCATCGAGGTACGCGTCCGTGAACGGCTCCGACGCGCCGTAGAGCACGAGTCGCCCCGGTTGCGCGCTCGGCGTCGCGGCCGAAGCGTCGCCGAGCAGCGTATCGGCCTCCGGCCCGGGGAAATGGCCCTCGATCGAGACGCCCAGCGCCAGCGGCTCCGTGGTCGTGGCCGGCGGCGCGAACACGGACGGCGCGAGATCGCCGCCCGACCAGGGCGCGGTCCAGGCGTGCTCGGACGTCGCGAGGATCGGCGCGGCCGAGAGCCCGCGCTCGCGCAACTTCGCGGCGTCGAGCGCGATGCGCGCCGGGCTCGGCAGCAGGAGGTCGCCGACGCCGGCGGTGAAGGCGCTCACCGCGCGCGACGCGGGCGTCGAGCGCACGACGAGCGGGTTGGCGAGGTCCATCGTGACCGCCTCGATCCGTCCGTCGCGCTCGCGCGTGCCGACCGTGGGCAGCACGCCGTTCTGCGCGTCGAGCACGAGCTCGGGCCGGATCGCGACGCCGAGCGCCGGCAGCCACAGTCGATCGAGGTCCGGGTAGAGCGGTTCGGGCCACAGGGCCGCGTCGGCCGCGCGGTTGGCCAGCGCGCGCGGCCGGATGCGGTGCTGCTGCGCGGCGACGAGCGCGCGTCCGCCGCACGCGAGATGGCGTGCGAGGAGTCGCGCTCCGACGCTCGCGTCGCGCCGCGGTTGCATCCACACGAGGAGCTCCGCCGCGTCCGTCGGATCCGTGCCCGCGGCTGCGGAGTCGTGCACGTCGAATCCGTCGCGCTCGAGGAGCGCGCGCGCCGCCGCGAAGGGATCCCCGGTGCCGGGCGCGAAGAGCCCGCGCTTCTGGTAGTGCTCCAGCGATTCGGCCGGCGTCACGCGGGCGGGCTCGGAGCGGAACGCGACGCGCGCGCGCGCGCCCGTCGTCACGTCGCGCAGCGCGAGCGCGAGCCGGAAGTCGGCGTGCTCGAACGCGGCCGCGTCGGGGAAGTCGAGCACGCGGCGGCGGTCGCCGCGCTCGACGACGAGGCTCGCGTGGACCGAGCGCGCGGAACGGCCCTCTTCCGTGTCGCTCGTGCCCTCCAGCGGGCGCACGCCGAGGTCCGCGGCGCCCGTGTCGGCGGATGGCGCGCGCTCGCGGAACGCGATTCCCTCGGCCGCGCGCGCGGTGCGCTCGCAGCGGCCGACCAGCTCGCGCGCGAGCGGCCGCAGCTCGGGCGGAAGCGAGCTCCCGTCGGAGAAGACCGCCGTGATCGTCGCGCCCTGCCGACCAGCCTCCGCGGCGATCGCCGCGAGCTCGGACGGCAGACCGTGCACGCCGTCGCGCGACGCGTCCATCCCGGTGCGCGTGCCGATCGCGGACGCGGCGAGGCCGATCGCGCCACAGGCCGCGAGAGCCGCCGCCGCGAGCCGGAGGGTGCGCCCGCCGAAGTCGCGGAAAGAGACCGCGCCGCGCGCGACGCCGACGGCAAAGAGCAGCAGCGGCACGAGCACGATGCACAGCGCGCGCGCGGTCCAGCGCTCGGCGCTCGTCGCCTCGGGGAGCGGCGGAACCCGGGTGCGGGCGACGCTCGCCAGCGCACGCCGCTCGGCGGACGCGAGACCGCGCACGAGAACGCGCACGAGCTCCGCGTGCACGTAGTTCGGATCCGCGAGGCCGCGGTCGCCGAACGGCGCGGCCGACGCGGAGACGACCACGCTGCCGTGCGTCGGATCGTCGGGGCGGATCAACGCGAGCAGCGTGCGCGGTGGTTCGGCCGTCCCGATCGAACCGGCGGCGAGGTCGGCGATGCGCACGCGCTGCGTGCCCGCGGGCAGCACGAAGCAGCGCTCGGAGGACGTCGCCAGCGACGTGAACGTCGCGCCGGTGCGGCGCAGCCGCTCGACGTCGGGGATCAGCGCGGATGCGGCCTGGAAGGCCAGCGTCCCGTTGGGTTGCGAGCCGAACGCGCGGAAGTCCTGGCGCGCGCCGATGCAGCGCGCGACGTGCCACGTCCAGTCGGTCCCGGATCCGCGCGCGTCGGGGGGCGGCGCTTCCAGCAGCGGTCGCTCTTCCGCGCGCAACCCGAACTCGGCGTAGAGCACGTCGGGGAATCCGGTCGCGGGCTCGAACGCGAGGTCCGTGCCGTCGACGCGCGCGACGTCGCGGTTCGCGGCGATGAGCGCGCTGCCGCCGCGCTCGACGAAGCCGCGCACGCGCGCGACGTGCTCGGGTTCGACGCGCGACGGCGAGATCCAGCAGAAGAGGTCGGCGTCGACGGGCAGCGTCGCGTCGGCGTCGAAGTCGACGTCGAGGACGTCGCCGAATTCGCCCAGCAGCGCGCGCAGCCGCGCGTGCCCGGGTGGCGCGGACAGCGCGATGCGCGGACGGCGCGGGGACTCGACCTCGGCGATGCCGGCGGCGACGAGCGCTTGCGTGCTCCGGGCCAGGTCGGGCGTGAGCGCGCGCACGACGCTCGCGCCGCGGCCGGCGACGACGGTGCGCAGCGACGACCACACGGGGACGTCCGTCCAGCCGTCGCGGACGATGCGTCGCGCGCGGAACGGCGCGAGCCCGAGGGATTCGGCGTAGCGGCGCGCCTCGACGTCGGAATCGGGGCGCAGGACCTGTGTGCGCACGCGACCCGGCGCCGCCTCCGCGAGCGCCGCGAACGCCGTGCGGACTTCCTCCTCGACCTCGGCGTAACCCGCGGGTACGTCGGCGGAGGCGGGTCCGAACCACTGCACCAGGACGTCGACGTCTCCGCGCGCGAGCCGCGCCGCGAGCCCCGGTTCGACGCTCGCGACGTGCGCGCGGCCGAGCTCGATCCCGTGCGCGCCCGGCGCCGCGACGAGGCGCGCCAGCGCGAGCGCGCAACCGACGAGCAGGGCGGCGAGGACGAAGGTCGCGACGCCGCCGCGCTTCACGCTCGTTCCTCCGACACGCTGCGCGCGTTCAGCCACAGGCACACGCCGGCGACGCCGGCCATCTGCACGACGCCCGCGAGCGGCACGAAACCGCGCACGAACTGCGCGAAGTACGGCAGCGGCGAGATCGTGCGCGCCAGGAACGTGCCCGGCCCGAGGTCCGGCGCGAGACCGTCGACGATCGCCACGACGTGTGGCTCGCCCAGCGCCAGCACGAGGAAGGCGACGAGCGCCGACAGGAGGAACGCCGTGATCTGGTCGGCCGTGCGGCTCGAGACGAACGCGGCGATCGCCAGGAGCTCCGCGCCGAGCAAGAACGCACCGGCGTATCCCGCCGCGATGGCGCCGAGGTCCGGATCGCCGAGCCACTCGAGCAGGACCACGAGCGGCGCGGATCCGAGGAGGAAGAGCGCCAGGACCGCCAGCGCGGCGGCGTACTTGCCCGCGACGACCTGCGCCGCGGAGAGCGGGAGCGTGCGCCACAGCTCGAATGCGCGCGTCTTGAGGTCCTCGGACCACAAGCGCATCCCGAGCGCGGGAGCCAGCGCCGCGAGCGCCCAGGGCAGCGAGTGGAAGAACGGCGCGAGGTCGAGCTTGCCGGTCAGGAAGAACTCGTTCAGGAACCAGCTCGTCGTCGCGACGAGCGTCGCGCCGATCGCGACGTAGGCGATGGGGGAGTCGAACGCCGCGGCGAACTCGCGGCCGAGGACGGCGCGGAACCCGGCCAGCCCGCGCGCACGCAGTGCCGCAGCCGGCGACGCGGGCGGCACGGGCGAAGCGGGGGGGACAGTGCTCACGCGGAGGCTCCCGCGCTCACCGCGGCGAGGACCTGCGCCTCGACGGATCCCGCGCCGCCGCCCGCGCGCAGATCCGCGAGCGTGCGGTCGAGCACGATCCGCCCGCGCTGGATCGCGAGCAGCCGGTCGCTCGACTCCGGCGACCTCGGCCAGAACGTGGCTCGAGAATCGCGCGTCCGGGCCGGAGCTCGCGCACGAGGTCGCGGAACGCGACGACCTGCAGCGGATCGAGCCCGTGCGTCGGCTCGTCGAGCAGCAGCACGGGCGGATCGTGCAGGATCGCGGCCGCGAGACCGATGCGCTGCCGGAAGCCCTTCGAACAGGCGCGGATCGGCCGGCCGAGCACCTCGCCGAGCGCGCAGCGATCGACGACGTACTCGCGCCGCTCCTTGCGCCGCGCGCCCGCGAGCCCGTGCACGTCGGCGACGAAGTCGAGCCACTCCGCGACGCGCATCGACTCGAAGAGCGGGTTGTGCTCGGCCAGGTAGCCGCAGCGCGAACGCGCCTCGAGCGGTTCGCGCGCGACGTCGAATCCCGCGACCGCGGCGACGCCGGACGTCGGCGCGAGGCTCGTCGCGAGCATGCGCAGGATCGTCGACTTCCCCGCGCCGTTCGGACCGAGGAAGCCGACCACCTCGCCCGCGGAGACCGCGAACGACACGCGGTCGACGGCCAGGTGCTCGCCGTAGCGCTTCGTGACGTCGGTGACGCGGATCATGCGGGGAAGCGCGCAGGATAGCGGTACGCGGCTCCGGATCGTCCGCCGTACCCGGCGATCTCGCGTCCGGATCGGCAACCCGGCTGCGCACCTTGACGCCCCGACGGGAGGGAGTAGCTTCCGAGGAGAGGGCCCGAGTGCTCGGGTCCTCGTCCCTTCGGCTCTCTCGGGTCCCCCCTATGCTTCGAGCCCCCTCACGCGCGGTCCTGTCGTCCCTGACCCTCGCGCTCGCCGCAGCCTCCGCCGGCGCGCAGTGTCCCGAACTCGGACCGGTCCAGAATTACGTCGGCGCGGGCACGATCACGTGCCCTTGTTTCGTCCCGAACGAGGAGGCGCTGGCCATCTTCAGCCAGGTCCCGGCCGCCGACTTCCCGATCGTGATCACGAAGATCGCGATCGGCTGGGGCTCGCAGAACGGCGGCGCGTTGCCCGCTGTCGAGGACGCGCTCGTCGTCTACAACGGGATCCCGAGCGGCGGGGCCTCTCCGGCCTACGAGTACTACGCGCCGCAGCTGACCGACGGCTTCATCAACGAGTTCGACATCACGACGACGGCGCCGACCGCGCTGATCAACTCGGGCCCGTTCACGGTCGGCCTGCGCTTCTTCAACCAGGTCAACCAGCCCTCGGGCGGCGTGTACCCGCCCAGCGTCGTCGAGGACAATGGCTGCTCGCCGGGGAAGAACCGCGTCAAGGTCGTCTCGGGCCTGCCGCCGGGGTTCTACGACGCGTGCGCGCTCGGCGTCAGCGGCGACTGGCTGATCTACGTGAAGTACGAGCGCGCGAACTGCGGCGGCGGCGGCACGATCGGCACGCCGTTCTGCTTCGGCGACGGCACGGGGCCCGTCCTGTGTCCGTGCGATCCGGGCCAGTCGGGGAACCCCGGTGAAGGCTGCGCGAACAGCACGGGCCGCGGCGCGCAGCTCTCGGCGTCGGGCATCGCCAGCGTCGCGAACGACCAGGTCCTGCTGCACGGCGAAGGCGTGCCGCCCACTTCGAGCTGCCTCTTCTTCCAGGGCAACAACCAGCAGAACGGCGGCAACGGCTCGCAGTTCGGCGACGGACTGCTGTGCGTGAACGCGAGCGTGATCCGACTCGGCACGCGCACGGCCTCGGCCGGGATCGTCGAGTACGGATACGGACACCCCGGCGACACCGCGGTGTCGGTGCGCGGACTCGTGCCGGCGCTTGGCGCGACGAAGCGCTACCAGATCTGGTACCGCAACGCGGCGGCCTTCTGCACGGCGTCGACGTTCAACCTCTCGAACGGGTTGACGATCCAGTGGAATCCGTAGCTCGCGGCCGAGCGCACGTCCCATTGCTCGCGCGGGGAGGCCACGGCCGCCCCGCGTCGTTTCCATGCCGGACGAGCGCGGCTGGCTCTCGCGGCGGCATCGCGACGTGGCACGCCAGCGGGTAGGTCGGAGCCCGATGACCATCCAGCACGTCGAGTCCTGGATCCTGCGCCACGCGCCCCAGGTCGTCGCGAGCGCCGGGTACGTGGGTCGCGTCTTGGGTGCGACAGGTCTCGGTTCGCTCACGCTCGCGCTGCTCACGTTCGTGGTCCAGGGCGCGACCCGGCCGGAGTCGGATGCCGTGTCCGGCTTCGGGATCGGGCTCCTGCTGCTCGACCCCTACGTGGGCATCTTCGCGGCCGCTGTGGTGGTCGCGTGGGGTGCTTCGGCGGCGCTCGCGCTACCCGTGCTCGCTGGGCGTCGGGTGTACGCGTCGGGTCTCTTCGTGTTCGCTCTCGAGTGCATCGCCGTGCTCATCGGTGCGTGGATCGGAGGACGCGCGAGCCTGTTGGTCGTCGTCGCCACGTACCCGGTGGCGCTCGCGGCGAGCCGGTTCGTTCCGAGCCTGAGCTCGCTCGTTCGCGCTCGATCTCCCGCTTGATTCGGCGGACATTTCGCGGCGCCAGCCGTCCGGTCGACGAGTCGGGAGCCGTGCGGATCCTCGTACCGCCCGACACGCGCCCGGGGCACCGAGCCGACGCGTGGTGGGAGCGTCCTTCCTGTGAACCCTCAGGACCCCGCGCTTCATCGAGCTCGCTACCGCTCGTCCGCGAGCACGCGGCCGCTCGCCGCGTCGACGCGCAACCCGAGCCGCTCGTCCTTCGCGACGTAGAACAAAAACCCGTACATCATCTCGTCCGTCGTCTCCTGACCGAAGCGCACGGCTTTGGCCGGGTCCGGGTTGAACGGGTTGAAGCGCGAGTTGTCGAAGTGCGCGCGGCACTCGACGCGCGTGCCGGCGGGGAAGACCTGCGCGCCGCTCGACCACACGTACGCGGTCTGCCAGTCGAAGCTGTAGTTCGGCACGAGCAAGAGCGTCTCGTCGCTGCCGTCGGGATGGTGCGCGACGAAGTCCATGTCGCGGCCGCGCAGGTGCATGTGCACGAACATGCCGATCCCCACGGCGTCGACGTCGAACTTCCGCGACGCCTGGACGAGGTGCGCCGGCGCCCCGGGCGGGATCTCGAACCGCGTGTTCGCGATCGCGTGGAAGCGCAACGCTTGCTGCACGGACTCGCGCGGGAAGCGGAAGCCGACGGACGGTCGGTCCTTCTCCGCCGTACCGGTCGGGACGTAGTGGATCTGCAGCCCCAGCACGGAACCGGCGGGGATGCGCAGCGCGACGCCGGCCTCGAGCTGCATCGGATCGCCGCCGGGCACGTGGCCGGTGATGAAGTTCGAATCGCTCCAGCTCTGACCGATCTGCCAGTAGCCGAGGTTCGCGTGGTGCACGACGCGCGCGTTGCCCGGCCGGATCTCGACCGACTGGACCCACGTGTCGTTCACGAACACGTGCGGCAGGATCACGTAGCGGTAGGGGACGCGGCCGGTGGCCGGGATCTCCTGCTCCGCGAGCGACGTGAGCACGAGGTCGGGTTCGCCGATGCGCCAACCCGCGTCGTGATACGCCGGCGGTTGCGGCGCGCGCGCCGGATCGCCCTCGGGCGCGCCGGCTGCGACCCAGCGCAGGATCGTCGATCGCTCGCGCTCGTCGAGCCCGCGCGCGTTGGCGAACGTGCCGTGCTCGCGGCTCGCGAACCAGGGCGGCATGCGGCCCTGCTCGACGACCTCGCCGATCATCGCGGCATGAGCGCGCGCTTGCGCCCACGTGCCCAGCGCGAACGGCCCCGACGCGCCGGCGACGTGGCACGAGCCGCAGTGCTGGACGACGATCGCGCCGGCGCCGTCGGACCACGTGGGCGGCGTCGCGCCCGGCTCGACAGCGGACGGCGGCGTGATGCGGCAGCCGTCGACGACCGTGCGCGCGACGCGCACCTCGCGGTTGCCGAGCACGTCGTCGAGCGCCTCGCGCAGGTCGGCGCGCGCGGGCTCGTCCGGCCGATCCGGCGTCGTGCCCGCGACGCGCTCGGCCCCGTCGAAGCGCCCGCGGTAGCGCAGCACTTTCGCGCGGTCGAGCACGAGCACTTCGGGAGTCCGCTCGGGCGTCAGCGCGCGCAGTGCGTCGCCCGAGAAATCGCGCGCGACCGGGAACTCGAGCCCCTGCGCGACGGCGGCCGCCGCGACCTCGACCAGCGGATCGTCCGCGCCGACGTCGATCGCGAGGAACTGGACGCCGCGTGCACGGTACGCGCGCTCGAGCTCGGCGATGCGCGGCAGGACGCGCTTCGCGACCGGGCAGTCGAGGGACGTGAACACGATCGCGTACGCGTCGCGCGGACCGAAGTCGTCGAGCTCGCGCTCGAGCCAGCGCGTGTCCGTGAACGTGAAGCGCGGGGCCGTGCTCCCGAGCGCGAGCGTCGGCGGATCGGCCGACGGATTCGAAGCGGTGGCGAGGAGCAGCGCGGCGAGCACGCAGCGCATTCTAGTCGCGCACCCGACCTGCCCGGGCCCTGCGCGCCGCGGGTCCCCGGCGCGATCCACGGTCGCCGAGGGAACCCGCTGGGGCGGCGTAGCCGCGGAGGGGCCGAGCCACGGATCGCAGTCCGAGTGCGCGCTCCCGGCCCGAGGATCCTCCGGAAACCCGTCCACCGCACCGCGCGCCGGAACATCTAGGGAGAGGGGGCGGCGCTTCGACCCCGCTCGGCCCCTCCGACGCACCCACAATCGCAGCCCTCGAACGGACACCCGACATGAAGCTCATCTCCACTCTGCTGGCCCCCTTCCTCTTCCTTGCCGGTGCTTCGAGCGCGGCGTGGAGCCAGGTCGTGCCGTTCTGCTTCGGCGACGGCTCCAGCGGCCCGTGCCCGTGCAGCAACTTCAGCGCGCCCAACACCGGTGGCTGCACGAACTCGCTCGGATCGCCGGGAGTCCTGACGGCGTTCGGGATGGGAGCGCTGCCGAGCGTGAGCCTCGATATCTCCGGCGCGAATCGCATGACGCTCGCCGGCTCGGGGATGCCGAACGCGGCCTGCCGCTACTTCCAGGGCTCGAACCTGCCGCCCGTGCTCTTCGGCGACGGCATCCGCTGCGTGAACAACCCCAATCAGGCGCAACTTGGGACCAGGCTGAACGTCGCTGGCGCCTCGTTCGTCGGCGGTACGCCGGGACCGGCGATCTCGCTGCAGGGTTCGAACACTCCGCTCCTCGCGCCGGTGACGCGCGCCTACCAGTGCTGGTATCGCAATGCGTCACCGACCTACTGCACGCCGGCGTTGTTCAACATGACGAACGGGGTGCTGATCAGCTGGATCCCGTAGGTACGGAGCCAGGCTCTCCTCCGCCGTTCTGCTCCACCCGCGCTTTCCCGCGGTGAGCGCAAAACGGCGGAGGAGAGCCTGGCTCCGTACACGCGCGCGAACGGTACGTGCGGGACGCGAAGCGCGTAGGCTGTCCGCACGGCTCTCGACGCGAAAGGGAACTCCAGCGTGCACATGCGTACTTGGTTGGCGACGGCGCTCGCACTCCTGGCGATCTTCGGCGTGCTCTCGGCCGCGTCGGCCCCGGTCGCGCCACCGGCGCAGGCCGACGGTCTGCGCGCGTTGGATGGCGTGTGGATCTACGTCGAGGATCGGACCGAGGGCCGCGCCAGCGAACTGCAGCAGCCCAGCATGAACGCGAGGGTCGTGCTGCGCGTCGAGGACAGCGCGCTCGTCCTGGTGCGCAGCGACGGCGAACTGCGCTTGCCTCTCGACGGCTCGGCCACCGAGGTCACCCGGGAAGGCCGGGTCTCGCGTTACCGCGGCCAGTGGAAGGACGGCGCATTCGAGTACCAGAGCGAGCCCGTGCGCGAGTCGGGCGACTCGCGCGGCGGGCTGATCCGCTGGGTCCTGCGCGTCACGACCGACGGACTGCTCGCGAGCGTGACGGTCGATTCGGGCTGGAACTCGGTGGCGCTCTACCGTCATCCCGGGGACATCGCGCTGCCCGCGTCGGCCAAGGCCAAGGTCGGAGACCTTGCGTGGCTTTCCGGAGCGTGGGTCGGGACGCGGGGCAAATCGTCGATCGAGGAGCGCTGGGGCCCGCCGCTCGGTGGCGCGATGCTCGCCGTGTCGCGCACGGTGTCGCGCGAGAAGGACAAGATGGTCGCGTTCGAGTACCTGCGCATCGTCGAGCGCGGCGGCGGGCTCGTCTACGTCGCGCAGCCCAACGGCGCTCCGCCGACCGAGTTCGTGCTGACCGAGCTGGGTGCGAAACGCGCCGTGTTCGAGAACCCGCGCCACGACTCCCCGCAGCGCATCGTGTACGAGCTCTCGGACGAGGGCTCCTTGAGCGTCTCGATCGGCTACGCGAAGGGCGGGAAGCCCCAGCGTTTCGAATTCCAGCGCGAAGGCGGCTAGGGGATCCGGGCTCGCGCGCGACGGAGCGCGCACGCATCGGGGGCGGGAGCGCAAGCCCGTCCTGCGAGCCACGGGAGTGCGCCGCGGACGCGCCTCGCCGGCACGCCCGCCGCGGGCGGCGCTCGCCCCTCACGCCCGTGCGCCGGCCGCGCTAACCTCCCGCGCTCATGCCGCTCGCCCCGGGCCAGACGCTCAGCCACTACCTCGTCACCGCTCCCTTGGGCGCGGGAGCGATGGGGGTGGTGTGGCGCGCGCAGGACACGCGCCTGGGGCGCGACGTGGCGATCAAGGTGCTGCCCGAGCACTTCGCCGACGACGCGGAACGGCTGGCGCGCTTCGAGCGCGAGGCGAAGACGCTCGCGACCCTCAACCACCCGAACGTGGCGCAGATCTTCGGCGTGGACCAGGTCGAGGACACGTGCTTCCTCGTGCTGGAGCTCGTGCCCGGAGAGACGCTCGAGGAACGGTTGAAGCGCGGCGTGCTGCCGGTCTCCGAAGCGCTCGACGTCTGCAGGCAGATCGCGGAGGGCCTGGAGGCCGCGCACGAGGCCGGCGTGATCCACCGCGACCTCAAGCCGGCGAACGTGCGCATCACGCCCGACGGCAAGGTCAAGGTGCTCGACTTCGGCCTGGCCAAGCCGGCGAACGAGGGCGCGAGCGGCTCGAAGACGGACAGCGTGCTCTCGACGGAGGCGGGACGGCTTCTCGGTACGCCGACGTACATGGCGCCGGAGCAGGCGCGCGGCAAGCCGATCGACAAGCGCGTGGACGTGTGGGCGTTCGGCTGCGTGCTGTACGAGTGCCTCACGGCTCAGCGCGCATTCCCCGGCGAGACGCTGACGGACGTCTTCGCCGCGGTGCTCGAGCGCGAGCCGGACTGGACGAAGCTCCCCGCGGCCACGCCGGCGCGCGCGCGCGAGCTGCTCGAGCGCTGCTTCGCCAAGGACCCGCGCGCGCGCCTGCGCGACGTCGGCGAAGCGCGGGTCCTGCTCCACGCGCCGCTCGGCGCCGCGAGCGCAGCGGGCTCCGGACGCGCACACGCGCCGGTGTCGCCGGCCTGGCGCGCCGTGCCCTGGGCCTTGTGCGCCGTCCTGGGCGGGGCTGCCGCGTTCTTCGCGCTGCGGTCGGCCCCGGCGGAGAGCACGGCTGCGCAGACGATCGGCTATCGCTTCCGGCTGCCACGCGCCCGGGAGGGAGCGGGGTTCCCGGTCCTCTCCCCCGACGGCCGCTACGCGGTGAGCGAGGCGCGCGACGGCCTGTGGCTGCGGGCGCTCGACGAGCGCGCGCCGCGCCGGCTCGAGGGCACCGAGCGCGCCTCCCAACCGTTCTGGGCTCCGGACAGCCGCCAGATCGGCTTCTTCGCGGAAGGCAAGCTCAAGCGCGTCGGCGTGGGCGGCGCGCCGCCCGTGACGGTGGCCGACTTTCCGCCCGGATGGGCGGTGGCGACGTGGTCCGTCGACGGCTCGATCCTGATCGACCTGACCGAGAGCACGAACGAGGAAGGCTGGTACCTGGTCGAGCCGGGCGCGAGCAGCGCGCGGAAGATCCGCGGCTTCCCGTCGGATCGCGAAGTCGGGCCCGACAAGTCCTGGCCCTGCTTCCTGCCCGACGGCCGGCACTTCCTCTTCACGCAGCCCTTCGAGGGCAAGCCCTGGCTGCAGCTCGGCTCGGTCGACTCGTCCGAGGTCCGGCGCCTGGCGATCGCGGGCTCGATGGCGTGCTACGTCGAGCCGGGCTACGTGCTCTACGTGCGCGACGGTGTGCTGCTCGCGCACGCCTTCGACGCGCGGGCGCTGGCGCTGCGCGGCGACGCCCTGGAGCTCGAGCGCGGGATCACCTTCTTCGCTCCGACGGGAGCGGCCGGGTTCAGCGCCTCGCAGCAGGGCACGCTCGTGCTCAGTCGCCTTGCCCAGGGCTCCACCCTGAAGTGGCTCGACCGCGACGGGCGCGAGATCGGGACTCTGCTGCGGTCCGAGCAGCTCGTGCGCGGCTTCGACCTCGCGGCGGACGGCAAGCACGTGGTGTACAGCCTGGTGGACCCGCGCGACGGGACGACCGACCTCTGGCTCCTCGACGTGGAGCGCGAGGTTCCCTCGCGCCTCACCTTCGCCGCGCGCGGGGAGTCCTCGCCCCGCTGGGATCCACAAGGTGCGCGCATCGCGTTCTCCGCGGACTGGAAGGGGCCGCCGAACCTGCAGCTCGTGGACCTCTCGGGAGGCGCCCCGCGCGAGCTCGTCCCCTTCGACCGTCACGTGCAGTGGCCCGGTAGCTGGACCCCGGACGGAGCGTCGGTGCTCTACAGCGCGACCTCGGGCTCGCGCGACGCGGACCTGTGGGTCGTGGACGTGGCGAGCGGCGAGCGGCGCGAGCTCCTGGCGACGGAGTTCGGCGAGAGCCAACCGAGGATCTCGCCGGACGGACGCCGTGTAGCCTTCGCTTCGAACGCTTCGGGCCGGCCCGAGGTGTACGTGGCGGCGTTCCCCTCGTGCAGCGAGCGCCAGCGGCTGTCGGTGGACGGCGGTCTGAACCCGCAGTGGAGCGCCGACGGCAGCGAGCTCCTGTTCGAGTCGCTGGCCGACGCGATCCACACCGTGACGATCGAGACCGACGGCGCGGGCCGCGTGCGCGCCGGGCGCCCGAAGCTCCTCTTCCACCTGGCCGACCGGACGCTGCGGGACTGGCGCGTCGCGCAGGACGGACAGCGCTTCCTCGTGTGCGTCGAGGATGCGGACGAGGCCCTGGCCTCGGACGACGTGCTGGTGGACTGGCCGCGACTGTTGCCGAAGTGAGGAGTACGGAGCCAGGCTCTCCTCCGCCGTTTTCCGCTCACCGCGTGACGGCGCCGGTGGAGCAGAACGGCGGAGGAGAGCATGGCTCCGTACTCCGGCGACTTCGCCGGCAATCGGCATCGATGTGCGTGCAGCTCGGCGATGCGATCCGCCGCGGTCACGCCGACCCGAGACGCTGCGGCGACGACCGGCCAGTGCGCTCGGCCAGAACCGAGCGCGCTCAAGGTCCGCGTTCTCGACGCGCGTCGGCTCGGCCCGCGGTGAGCGACGGCCCGAGGAAGCAGGCCACTGCCGACGAGTGGGCAGGGGCTCGAACCAGGAGCGGCACCGCGGTCTCGCACTGCCTGTCCGGCACCTCCTCGCGTCGCGGACACCGCGGATGGAACGCGCAACCGCTCGGCGGCTTCGCCGGCGATGGCGGGTCGCCGGCCAGCACGATGCGGGATCGTCCGCGCTCGACGCGCGGATCGGGAACTGGCACCGCGCTGAGCAGCGCTTGCGTGTACGGGTGAAGCGGGCGAGCGAACAACTCCTCGCGCGGTCCCTCCTCGACGATGCGGCCGAGGTACATCACGGCGACGCGCTCGCACACGTGGCGGACGACCGCCAGGTCGTGCGCGATGAACAGGTACGACAGCCCGAGCCGCGCGCGCAGGCCCTGCAGCAGGTTCACGACCGACGCCTGCACGGACACGTCGAGCGCGCTCACCGGCTCGTCGAGCACGAGCAGGTCGGGCTCGAGCGCCAGCGCGCGGGCGATGCCGATGCGCTGGCGCTGTCCGCCGCTGAACTCGTGCGGATAACGCTCCAGCGCCGCCGCGTCGAGCCCGACCGATTCGAGCAGCTGCGCCGCGCGCGCGCGGCGATCGCGGCGCGTGCCGACGCCCTGGATCGCCAGCGGTTCGGCGACGATCGAGCCGACGGTGAGCCGCGGATCGAGCGAGCCGGTCGGGTCCTGGAACACCAGCTGGATGCGGCGGCGGAACGGGCGCAGCTCGCGGGCCGACAGCGTCGTGAGCTCGACGCCGTCGAGCTTCACCGAGCCCGCAGTCGGACGCACGAGCCCGACGATCGCGCGCGCCGTCGTCGACTTGCCCGAGCCCGATTCGCCGACGAGTCCCAGCGCCTGCCCGCGTTCGAGCGCGAACGACACGTCCTCGACGGCGTGGATCGCGCCGCGGGACCGGGCGAACAGGCCGCGGCCGCGGATCGGGAAGCGCACGGTCAGGTTCTGGACTTCGAGCAGGCTCACGGCGCCACCTCGGCCGGCGGCGCGATTCCGGCGCGGAAGCACGCGGCGCGGTGGACAACGCGCGGGGCGGCCGCAGCAGCCGTCTCTTGCACGTCCAACTCGGGTCGCGCGGACCGGCAACGGTCCTCGGCCAGCGCGCAGCGCGGCGCGAACGCGCACGCCGCGGACGAGCGATCGAGCGCGGCCGGCGATCCCGGGATCGACGCGAGCGGCCGGCCCACGTCGCCGTCGATGCGCGGGACGCTCGCCAGCAGGCCGCGCGTGTAGGGGTGCAACGGATGCGCGAACAGCGCGTCGGCGGCGGCGCTCTCGACCACGCGGCCGGCGTACAGGACGAGCACGCGGTCGCACAGCCCGGCGACGACGCCCAGCGAGTGCGTGATGAACGCGATCGCGGTGCCGTGGGTCCTCTGCAGGTCGCGCAGGAGGTCCAGCACCTGCGCCTGGATCGTCACGTCGAGCGCCGTCGTCGGCTCGTCGGCGACCAGGAGTTTCGGCCGGCACAGGAGCGCCATCGCGATGCACACGCGCTGTCTCATCCCGCCCGACATCTCGTGCGGGTAGACGTCGAGGCGCGCCTCGGGGTCGGGGATGCCGACCTCGCCCAACGCGACGGCGGCGCGTCGACGTGCTTCGTGCCGCGTCGCGCCCTCGTGGACCTCGAGCACTTCGGAGAGCTGCAGTCCGATCGGCAGCAGCGGGTTCAGCGCGCTCATCGGGTCCTGGAACACGAGGCCCATCTCGCGGCCGCGCAGGCGGCGACGCTCGTCCTCGCGCAGGGTCAGCAGGTCGCGGCCCGCGAACGACAGGCGGCGCGCTTCGACGCGCGCGGAGGAGGGGAGGAGGCCCAGGATCGCGAGGTGCGCGACCGACTTGCCCGAGCCCGACTCGCCGACGATGCCGAGCGTCTCGCCCGCCTCGAGCTCGTACCCGAAGTCCTGCACCGCGCGCGTTTCGCCGCGGCGGGAGCGGAACGCGACCGAGAGCCCTTCGACGGCGAGGAGCGCGCTCATTCGCGTCCGCCCTTCGGGTCGAGCGCGTCGCGCAGCCCGTCGCCGAGCACGTTCAGCGCGAGCAGCACGCTGCCCATCGCCGCCGCCGGCCACACGACGAGCCACCAGTCGAGCCCGAGCGGCGAGATCGCGTCCGCGCCGTCGACGGCCAGGAGTCCCCAGCTGACCTTGGGCGCCTCGAGCCCCAGGCCGAGGAAGGAGAGGAACGACTCGAACAGGAGGATCGAGGGGATCGAGAGCGTCAGGTACACGAGCACGTTGCCCAGCACGTTCGGCAGCACGTGCACGCGGATCAGCCACGGCCAGCGCGCGCCCGCGAGCCGGGCCGCGGCCAGGAACTCGGCCTGGCGCAGCTGCAGCACCTGCCCGCGCACGACGCGCGCCATCGTCAACCAGTAGAAGAGCCCGATGGTGACGTAGAAGAGCGACTCGCGCTCGAGCCCCAGGAGTCCGTGCAGCTCGGCGCGCCAGCCGTCGAGCACGGTGATCAGGAAGATCACCACGAAGATGAACGGCAGCGAGTAGAGCGCGTCGACGATGCGCATCAGGACCTGGTCGACGCGTCCGCCCGCGAGGCCCGCGATCGCGCCCCACGTGACGCCGACCAGGAGGCTCGTGAGCGTCGCCAGGAGTCCGACCGAGAGCGACGTGCGCGAGCCCCACACGATGCGCGCCAGGAGGTCGCGGCCCTTCGGATCCGTGCCGAGCCAGTGCCCGGTCTGCAGGTCGCCGAAGATCGTCTGGCGCAACGACACGAGCGCGCGGTCGATCGCGCCGAGCTCCCAGTACTCGGGCTGGAATCCGTGCACGAGGAATCCGTGCCACGGCGCGGACGGGGCGAGCGGTTCGTCGGCCAGCTCGAGCGCGACGGGGGACGGCAGCGGCAGGAGCGGCGCGCAGAGGCTCGTCGCGGCGACGACGGCGAGGAACACGAGCGCGACGAACGCCGCGCGGTTCGAGCGCAGGTCCTCCCACGCGCGCCGCCACGGACCGGGCGACGCGAGCGCGACGCCCAGAACCTGCTCGTCGCGCGCGCGCGCGGCGGACGGTCGCGTGCTCGCGCTCACGCCTCGTCCTCCAGCGCGATGCGCGGATCGAGCGCGGCGTACACGACGTCCACGAGCACGTTCAGGCCGCACACGAGCGCCGTGTAGAGGATCGTGACGCCCATCGCGAGCGTGTAGTCGCGGTTCAGCGCGCTGTTCACGAAGTGCGAGCCCGTGCCCGGGATGGCGAAGATGCGCTCGATCACGAGCGATCCGGTCAACACGCCCGCCGCCGCCGGACCGAGGTAGCTGACGACGGGCAGGATCCCCGCGCGCAGCGCGTGGCGCATCACGACGAGCCGCGGCGGCAGTCCCTTCGCGCGCGCCGTGCGGATCCAGTCCTGTCCCAGCGCGTCGAGCATCCCCGAGCGCGTCAGGCGCGCGATGTACGCGGCGAACGGCGCGCCCAGCGCCAGCGACGGCAGGACGAGGTGCCGCCACGACCCGTGCCCCGCGACCGGCAGGACCGGCCAAACGAAGGCGAAGACGAGCACGAGGAACCCGGCGATCGCGAAGTTCGGCAGGGCGATGCCCGTCGTGGCCGCGAGCCGCAGCGCGACGTCGATGCGCGTCCCGCGCCGCAGCGCCGACACGATGCCCGCGCCGACGCCGACGACGAGCGCCCACGAGAGGGCCAGGAATCCCAGCGCGGCCGAGATCGGCAGCGACTGCGACAGGACGTCGTTCACGCTGGCATCGCGGTACATGAGCGAAGGTCCGAGGTCGCCCGCCAGCACGCCGCCGAACACGTCCGTGCCGTCGCCGCCGAGGACCGCGGGCCCGTGCTCGCCCAGCTCGAACGGCCCCATGTACGCCGCGAACTGCTTCCACAGCGGCCAGTCGAGGTGGTAGCGCGCCGCCAGGTTCTTCTCGACCGCCGCGGACGCGCGCCGCTCGGAGTCGAACGGTCCGCCGCGCACGCTGCGCATCAGCGCGAAGGACAGCGTGGCGACGCCCAGGATCGTGAGGAGCGCCCACGCGAGGCGGCGCAGCAGGAAGCGCGTCATCGGGCCGCGCGCCGGCGCTCGGCGGCCGGCGAATACAACCCCGCGCGCGGGCCGAAGCTCTCGACGCGCGTTCCGCCCTGCGCGTCCGCCGCGCGCTTCGCGGCGAGCTCCGCGTCGTCCATCCAGTACCAGAACTTCGGGAAGTGCTCGTCGAGCGGGTTCGGGTGGAAGCCGCCGAGCCGCGGATCGACGAGCGACGTCACCGCGAACGTGTAGAGCGGGATCACGGGCAGCTCGCGCAGGAGCAGTGCCTCCGCCTCGGCCAGGATCCGCGAGCGCTCCGGCTCGCGGGCGCCGCGCGCACGCTCGAGCAGCGCGCCGTAGCGCGCGTCGTTCCAGCCCGTGCGCGAGTTGTCCGCGCCCGGGGCGAACACGTCGAGGAACGTCGCCGGATCGGCGTAGTCGGCGATCCACGACGAGCGCGAGACCTCGTACTCGAGCCGCCGCTGCGCGTCGAGGTAGACCTTCCACTCCTGGTTGCGCAGGCGCGTCGCCACCCCGAGCTCGCGCCGCCACGTGTCGGCGACGACCTCGCACACGTCCTTGTTCGTGGCCTGCGACGCGAAGTGCAGCTCGACCTCGAGCGGCGCCGCTCCCGGACCGAACCCGGCCTCGTCGAGGAGCCGCCGCGCCTCGGCGCAGTCGCGCGCGAAGTCGCCCGAGTGCGCCATCTCCGCGCCGCTCCATCCGGGCAGGATCGGCGGCACCAGCGCGAACGCCGGCGTCTCGCCCGCGCGCGTGATCTTCGACGTGATCGCGGCGCGGTCGACGGCCAGCGCCAGCGCGCGGCGCACGCGCGCGTCGTCGAACGGCGGCTTCCTCACGTTGACGCGGAAGAACGACGTCGCGAGGTACGGTGCCGGCCGGTAGTCCTCGCGGCCGCGCAAGCGCGGGATCTGCGTGACCGGGACCTCGTCCAGGTAGGCGACCTCGCCGGTCAGGTAGAAGTTGAGGTTCGTCGAGAGCTGCTCCGACGCCAGCACGTCGAGCGTGCGCAGCGCGACCTCGCTCGCGTCCCAGTAGCGCTCGTGCCGCGCGAGGCGGATGCGGTCGTTGATGCGGCGCTCGACCATGCGGAAGGGGCCGTTCGTGACGAGGTGCTCGGGCCTCGTCCACTCGACCTGCCAGCGGTCGGGCCAGCGCGCGCGCGCCGCTTCGAGCGCGCGCCGCGAGATCGGGCACAGCGGCGCGGACACCGCCAGCTCCAGGAACCCGTCGGCGGGCAGGTCGAATCCGACGACGAGCGTGCGCTCGTCGACCGCTTCGATCGCGACGGCGTCCTCGAACCGCGCGGTCGGCGCGCCGTCGTCGCCCACCGACTCGGCCCAGGCCTTCGCGCCGCGCACGCCGTGGAGGAGGTCCGCGTACTGCGCGCCGGTGCGCGGATCGAGCAACCGCTGCCACGAGTAGGCGAAGTCGCCGGCCGTGACCTCGCTGCCGTCGGTCCAGAACGAACCCGAGCGGATGCGGAACGTCCACGTGCGGCCGTCCGCCGACGTGCTCCACGACTCGGCCATCCCCGGGATCGGCGTCCCCGTGCGCGGATCGCGCACGAGGAGCCCTTCGTAGAGCGCGCGGACCAGCCGGATCTCGGCGACGCCGGTGACCTGCTGCGGGTCGAGGGAGCTCGGCTCCGCGCCGTTGCAGTACGCCGCGTCGGCGCGCTCGAAGCGCGCGCCGGAGAGGGCGAACGCCAGGGCGGCGACGAAGGCGGCGGAGAGGAGGACGAGGCTCAGGCGCACGACACGGCGGAGCGTAGCCAGACCGCGCAGCGAAGCGGAGCCCGCGGGAACGGCGAGCCGCGTTCCCGCTCGAACCGCCGGGGACCCGAGGCCCGGTCGCCGTCGCGGACACGCCGCGGCCCGCTGTCCGCCGCCTCCGCGCTTGTCCCCGCTCCCCACCGATCGCTAGGGTCCGGTACGGACCGTCACCCGCGCCCCGCGGGCGGGTAACGTCCAAGACCGATGCGCCCCCGCCTCCCCGTCCCGCTGGCCTGGATCCTGTGCGCGACCGCCGCGCTGGCGCCGGCGCAGTCGACCCCGGACCTGGGGCTCCCGCCGGCCGACTCCTTCCACGCCGATCGCCAGCCCGGACCCGACGGCGCGCTCCCGCCGCTACCGCCGCCGACGTGGGGCGGGACGTTCACGGTCCACACGGACAACCTCCCGGTGCACCTGAACGCGGCGCTGTCGAGCTCGGCGTACGCGCGGCGCATCCTCGCTTGCGTCCACGCCTGGCTGACGACCTACGACTCGCGGACGCTGCAGCGCGTGCCCGAGGTCGCGCGGTCCGTCGATGTCGAAGACCTCCTGACGCGCACGAGCGGCGAGCCGCTCGAGCTCGTCGGACGCGTGATCGATTCGGGCGACGACTGGCTCGTGCACACCGCGGCCGGCGACCAGCGCGTCCCGAAGTCCGCCACGGCCTCCGTCGCGCGCGGGACCGTCTTCACGTTCCACCTCGGCGACGGCTGGACGTGGCACGACGGCCACCCGTTCGACGCCGACGACGTCGTGTTCTCGTGGAGCATCTACCAGAACCCGGACGTGAAGTGCGACGCGCGCCGCTGGCAGCACCAGAAGATCCGCTCGTGCACGAAGCTCGACGCGCGCACCGTCCGCTTCGTCTACGCCGAGCAGTACTTCCACGCGGCCGTCACGGTCGGGGACCTGTTCCTCCTCCCGCGCCACCTGTACGACCCCACCGATCCGGACCACGCGCGCTACGAGCCCGAGTTCCACGCCGCGCGGCGCGCCAAGGACCCGAGCTGGACGCCCGGTCCCAAGGACGTCGCCGACTGCGTGAACGACAACCCGCACAACCGCGCGTTCGTCGGGCTCGGTCCGTACCGGCTGGCGTCGTGGAAGGACGACGTGGTCGAGCTCGAGCGCGCGCCCGGATGGAAGGACGACGCGCACGCCGGCCACTTCGACCGCATCCGCTGGCGGCGCGTGTCGGGCTTCGAGGCCGCCTTCCGCGCGCTCATCGCCGGGGAGCTCGACTTCGACGACGTCGTGACGACCGACGACTACTTCGGATCCGTCGCGACGTCGCCGGAGTTCGCGGCGAAGTTCACGAAGGGCACGCACCGCTCGCAGACCTACTGGTACGTCGGCTGGAACCTGCGCACGCCGAAGCTCGCCGATCCGCGCGTGCGGCGCGCGCTGGCGCACCTGGCGGATCTCGAGGGCTTCCGCACGGGCTACTACCGCGGCCTCGCGCGCACGATGACCGGTCCGTTCCTGCCGCAGTCGCTGGCCTGCGATCCGCGCATCCAGCCGCTGGCGCACGACGTCGCGCGCGCCGAGGAGCTCCTGGCCGACGCGGGCTGGATCGACCGCGACGGCGACGGCGTGCGCGACCAGGGCGGCGTCGCGCTCGAGATCGAGCTGATCTTCGAGGCCAAGAACGCGGCCGCGCTGGCCTTCGCGGCCAAATACCAGGAGGACCTGGCCAAGGGCGGCGTGCGCTTGAAGCTCCAGGGTCTCGACTTCAACGCGCTAGACGAACGCAAGAAGAGGCGCCAGTTCGAGGCCGTGCAGCTGGCGTGGGCCATGGCGCCCGAAGCCGATCCCGAGCAGACCTGGCACTCGCGCTGGGCCGCGCCGGACAAGCAGGGCGGCAACTTCGTGGGGCTCGCGGACCCCGAGGTGGACGCGCTGATCGAGGCCGGCCAGCGGGAGCTCGATTTCGGCGCGCGTCAACGGGTCTGGCACGCCCTGCAGGCGCGGCTCATGGACCTGCAGCCGTACCTCTTCGCCTACGCGCCCATGCGCAAGTTCGCGCTGGCGCGCTCCGTGCGCGGCTTCCAGGAGACGGCGCTGGATCCCAACTGGGACGTCCGCGATTTCTACTTCGCGCCGGGGACGCCGGGCACGCGCGACCGGTTGCGCTGAGGCCCCGTGGCGACCGTCGAGACCACGGCCTCGGGGATGCGCGCGGAGGCGCGGCGTGGCTCGCGGGCCCGTGACCGTGCCGGGTGCATGGAGCCGGCGCGATCGCACGGCTCGAGCGGGATCCGCGCGTGACACGCTGGATCCTCGGACGGCTCGCGTGGATGGTGCCGACGCTGCTCGGGATCACGCTGGTCGTCTTCCTGGCCGTGCACGCGGCGCCCGGCGATCCGGCTAGCGTCGCTGAGGACGCGTTGGACGGAGCGTCGTCGGACGTGGACGTCGCGGCGAGCAGCGCGCGCTTCCGCGCCGAGCACCTGCTCGACGCGCCACTGTGGCGCCAGTACCTGCACTTCGTCGGACCGTTCGACCTGTCGCCCGACGGTCCGACGTGGCTCGGCGGTTCGGGAGCGCGGATCTGGCACGGGCTCCTGGCCTTCGACTTCGGCGACGAGTGGGGGCGGCCGGGCGTCGCCGTCGCGGGCGAGATCGCGCGGCGGCTGCGCGTCACCGTGCCGCTGACGGCGGCGGCGCTGATCCTCGCGTACCTCGTCGCGATCCCGCTGGGTGCGTGGTCGGCGCTGCGCGACCGCACGAAGCGAGCGGGCCTCGTGACCACGGCGCTCCTCGGCCTGCACGCGACGCCGTCCTTCTGGCTGGCCCTGCTCGCGATCGGCGCGTTCGGGCCGTCCGGGCTCGACGTGCTGCCCGTGTTCGGGCTCTCCTCGAGCGCGGCCGACGGCGCGGATGTCTGGACGCGCGCGGGCGACGTCGCGATCCACGCGGTGCTGCCCGTGCTCGTGCTCGCGGCCGGGAGCCTGGCCTGGCTCGCGCGCCACGTGCGCGGCAGCGTGCTGCAGGAGCTGCGCTCGGACTACGTGCGCACCGCGCTCGCGACCGGAGCGACGGAGCGCGAGATCGTGCGCCGTCACGCGCTGCCCAACGCGCTGCTGCCGGTGCTGACGTTCCTGGGCAGCGTGCTCCCGGCGCTGGTCGGCGGATCCGTCGTGGTCGAGAGCGTGTTCGGCATCGAGGGGATCGGCAAGTACGCGTTCGAGGGCCTGCTGCGCCGCGATCTCAACGTGATCCTGGCCACGACGACGCTGTCGGCGGTGCTGACGCTGCTCGGGCTGCTCGCGTCGGACGTCGCGTACGGCCTGCTCGATCCGCGCATCCGCTGGAGGACCCGCGGTGGTTGAGTCCGTCCGCACGCGGGCCTTCCTGGCGCGACGCGGGGCGCGCATCGGCCTCCTGATCCTGGCGGTCCTCGCGACATTGTCCGCCTGGGCGCCGTTCCTCGCGAACGACCGGCCGTACGTGCTCGTCGCGTCGGACTCGGGCGCGTTCGAGCGCGCGCGGCAGGAGATCGTGCCGCTGGCCGAGTCGCTGGCCCGCGTCCTGCGCGATGCCGAGTCGGCGCGCACGGCCAGCGGGCGGCTCGCGGTCGAGCGCGAAGCCGATGCGCTCGATTCGCGCGTGGCCGTGCTCGAGTCGCACATGGGCGCCGACACGGTGCGCGTGCTGCGCGAGGAACTCGCCGCGGCCCGCGCGGCGCGCGCGTCGGCCGTCGACCCGCTCGTCCTCGCCGCGCGTGCCGTGCGCGAAGCGGCCGCGAGCTGGCCGGTCGATGCGCGGCCCGAGCGCTCGTACCCGCTCTTCGCGAGCCTGAGCGCGGTCGACGTGCTCGTCGCGCTGTTGCCCCTGTCGGCGGCGGCGGCGTGGGCGATGCGACGCCGGCTGGGTTCGCGCCGCGCACTCCTCGTCGCGCTGGCCCCCGCGCTCGCCCTGTCGGCGCTCGTCGCCATCGTCGGGATGACCCCGGCGTTCGCCGCGCCGGGCGCGCTGAAGTCGGCGGTCGCGCGCGGCACGCTGCGCGTCGAGAGCGCGCGCTTCCCGCCGATCCCGTTCGGCTTCGCCGAGACGAACCTGGCCGAAGCCTGGCGCCCGCCGACCTGGCTCGCGTCGTCGCGCGTCGACGCGGACGGCCGGCGCGCCGCGATCACGACGGGACCGCCGGCGCAGCGCATCGAGGCGCGCTTCGGCGAGCCCGCGGTCGACGCGCGCACGCGGCACGTGCTGGGCACCGACGCGCTCGGTCGCGACGTCGCGGCGCGCGTCCTCTGGGGCGGGCGCATCAG
This sequence comes from Planctomycetota bacterium, assembly GCA_044221705.1. Classification (GTDB taxonomy): domain Bacteria; phylum Planctomycetota; class UBA1135; order UBA1135; genus JAEUHZ01. Next base: position 11,739 of record JBGAOR010000007.1, on the reverse strand, counting down.
CCTGGGCGTCGGCCTCTGCGCGGCGCTCTTGCTCAGCGCGATCGGCACGCTGCTCGGCGCGGCGGCCGGATTCCTCGGCGGCTTCGTGGACACGGTCGTGTCGCGCACGATCGAGATCGTGCTGTGTTTCCCGGCGTTCTTCCTGGTCCTGTGCGCGGTCGCGTGGACGGATCCCGACGTCGTGCCGGTGCCGTTCGCGATCGTCCTGGTGATCGCCGCCGTCGGCTGGACGAGCACGGCGCGGCTCGTGCGCGCCGAGGCGCTGCGCGTCGCGGCCGCGGATCACGTGATGGCGGCGCGCGCGCTGGGGTTGCATCCGGCGCAAGTGCTCGCGCGGCACGTGTTGCCCAACTCGATCGGTCCAGCGCTGATCGCATTCGGCTTCGCGGCCGGCGGCGCGATCGGCGTCGAGTCGTCGCTGGCGTTCCTCGGACTCGGCGCGCAGATCCCCGTGCCGTCCTGGGGCGGGCTCGTCGGCGAAGCGCGCGGCGCGGACCAGGCCTGGGCCTGGATCGCACCGGGTGTCCTCGTGTTCCTGGCGGTGCTCGCCTGGGTGCTCGTGGCGGAAGCGGCGCGCGAGGCGCTGGATCCACGCGCGGCGGGGGAGTCGTCGCCGTGAGCGCGCCGCTCGTCGAGATCCGCGCGCTGTCCGCCAGCGTGCCGACGCCCGCCGGCCGCGCGCGCGCGGTCGAGCACGTCGATCTCGAGCTCGAGCGCGGCGCAGCGCTCGCGATCGTCGGCGAGTCGGGTTCGGGCAAGACGCTGACGGCGCTGTCGATCCCGAACCTCGCCCCGGCGGGGGTCGCCTACTCCGGCGCGGTGCGGTTCGATGGCCGCGACGTGCTCACGGCTGCGCGCGCGGAGCTCGAGACACTGCGCGGCCGCCGCATCGGGTTCCTGTTCCAGGAGACCGCCGGCGCGCTCGATCCGCTGCTGCGCGTCGCCGATCAGATCGGCGCACCAGCGCGGCGACACCTGGGTCTCGACGCGCGCGCCGCGAACGCGCGGGCGCGCGAGCTGCTCGCGCGGCTCGCCGTGCCCGACCCCGACCGCGCGGCCGCGTCGTTTCCGCACGAATTGTCGGGCGGAATGCGCCAGCGGGCCGCGCTCGCGCTGGCGTTGGCCGCCGAGCCGGACCTGCTCGTGCTCGACGAGCCGACGAGCGCGTTGGATCCGGCGAGCACCGCCGCCGTCCTCGCGCACGTCGCCGCCGAGCGCGCGGCGCGCGGGATGGCCGCGATCCTCGTGACGCACGACCTCGGGCTCGTCGCGCGCCACGCCGATCGGGTCGTCGTCATGTACGCCGGCCGCGTGGTCGAGGATGGGCCGGCGCGCGACGTGCTCGCGCGTCCGGCGCATCCGTACACGCTGGGGCTCTTGCGTTCGCTGCCGGCCCGTGCGGCGCGCGGCGGCGTGCTCGCGGCGATCCCGGGGTCTCCGCCGCCGATCTCCGCGCGACCGAGCGGGTGCGCGTTCCGCACGCGCTGTCCGATCGCGCGCGAGCGCTGCGCGCACGACGTTCCGCCGCTCGTCCCGGTCGCGCACGGCCGCGAGGCGGCCTGTCCCTTCCACGCCGAGGTGCCCGCGCCGTGAGCGACGTCCTCCTCGAAGCGCGCGGCCTCGTCGTCGAGCACAGGCGACCGAACCTCCTCGGCCGGCCGGCGATGACGGTCCGCGCGCTCGACGGCGCGTCGCTCCACGTGTCGCGCGGCGAGGTGGTCGCGATCGTCGGGCCGTCGGGCGCGGGCAAGTCGACGCTGGCGCGGACGGTGCTCGGGCTCGAACGGCCGCGGTCCGGCTCGGTGTCGTGGAGCCCGTCGCGCGGCGCCGCGCCGGTCGCGCTCGAGACCGCGAGCGCGGCCGCGATCCGCGCTCTGCGCCCGCGCTTCCAGCCGGTGTTCCAGGATCCCGCGGCGAGCCTCGATCCGCGTTGGACGTCGCGCGCGACCTTGCGCGAGGCGTTGAGCCGACGCGCGCGCGACGATCGGCGCGCGCCGGACGACGCAGCGCTCGCGCTGCTCGAACGCGTCGGCCTCGAGCGCGCGCACCTCGACCGGCTGCCGCACGCACTGTCCGGCGGCGAGAAACAGCGTCTGTGCCTGGCGCGTGCGCTGGCGACGGACCCCGAGCTGCTGGTGCTCGACGAACCCGTCGCGGCGCTCGACGCTTCGGTGCAGGCGCAGGTCCTCGGCCTGCTGCGGGCGCTGCGCAACGAGCGCGGGCTCGCCTACCTGCTGATCACCCACGACCTCGCGCTCGTCGAGTGGATGGCCGACCGCGTGCTCGTCCTGGCCTGGCCGAGGGCCGGATCGTCGAGGTCGGCGTGCCCGCGGACGTGCTGCGTGCCCCGCGCCACGAGGCCACGCGCGAGCTCATCGAGGCGCGCCGCGCGCTCGAAGCCTGAGCACGACACGCGCGGATCAGGGAAGTGGCACCCCGAAGTCCCGCGCCAGGATCCGGCGCAGCTCTTCGAAGTCGTCCACCGTGTACGTCGGCCGGATCCCGGAGTCGCCGATGCCGTGCCGCGCCGCGCGGCGCGCCCACACCGTGATCATGCCCAGCGAGTTCGGCGGCGCGATGTCGTGCAGCGGGCTGTCGCCGACGTACATGACCTCGTTCGCGGGGAGGCCCAGGTCGCGCAGCGCGAGCGCGTACAGCTTCGGGTTCGGCTTGCTGATCCCGATCTGGTCCGAGATGAACACGGCGCGCGGATCGAGATAGGGGACGAGGCCGAGCCGCACGAGCTTCTCGGCCTGCTTCACCGTCCAGCCGTGCGTCACGATGCCGAGGCGCATGCCGGCGCGCTTCAGGTCGGCGAACAGCGGGAACACGTCGTCGAACGGGGCCAGCTCGCGAAACTTCGTGTCGTGGTACGCGGCCACGCCGGCCGCGACGATCAGGGCGGTGTTCGTGGCTTGCAGGCACGCCGGGCGCAGGCGCTGCAGGAGCTTGTCGTAGTGGTGCTCGTAGTTCGAGCTGAACTCGGCCAGCACCTCGTCGAGCTCCTTGAGCACGACCTCTTCCGGCACGTCGAGCCCGGCCTGGATCATCGCGCGCACCGCGTTGCGGCGCGCCTTCCGCGCGAACTCGGTCGTCGAGAACAGCGTGTCGTCGATGTCGAACAGGATCGCCTGCAGCCGTGCCACGCCGCGATCGTCCGAAACGCGAGGACCCGCGTCCAGGTTCGGCTGGTCGCGGGGCCTCGCCGGCTTTGCGCCGTCCGGATTCAGGGCAGGATCGTCACCCGCGCCCAGTCGTTCGTCAGGCGGCGCGGCGCGGTGAAGTAGCCCTGGAAGTAGAGCGACTGGCCGACCTGGTTGGCGGCGGTCGGCAGAGTGAAGGTCGTCAGAGCCGATCCGCCCGCGTCCGCGTTCCCGATCGGCACGGACACCATGTCGAGGCGACGCAGGTGCAGCGTCCCGATCCCGACGAACGTGTTCGGCGCCGTCGCCTGTCCGCGCGACCACAGGAGGCGCGCCGGCGCGTTGGCCGGTCCCGAGAGCTCGATCGCGATCGTGTCGCCGAGTCCCGGCACGCCCGTCACGCCGAAGTCCATCTGTTCGAACGCGTAGAGCGAGAACCCGCCGCCGCCCGCGAACGTGTTCGCGTGCACGGGTTTCCAGGCGACCGCGACGCGCTCGCCGTCGCCGGACATCTCGAGGTCGTACACGGAGCCGGTCAGGTTGTGCAGCGCGACCGGCGCGTTCTGGTTGCGCCGGTACAGGCGGACTTCCGGCACCAGGTTGCCCTGGTCGCCCCACAGGCCGACCGCGAAGCGCTGGCCGTCGTCGCTGGCCGACACCGCGGACACCACGTTCTGGTACGTGCCGGTGCCTTCGGCCTCGTCGCTCATCGTGATGGCCTTGCTCGGCACGTCCATGGCCTCGACGCGCACGCGCAGGTTCTGGTCGTAGTAGTGCCAGCCCGACACGAGCGTCGCGCCGTTCGCGGAAAGGGCCAGGCGGTCGCACACGAGCGAACCCGGGAGCTCGCGCACGAACGTCTGGGCGTACGTGCCGGCGGCGTTGCGCTCGTAGACGTGGTAGCGGTTGAACTCGCCCCACGCGAACACGCGGCCGTCGCCGGACATCGCGTGCGAGTCGAACATGCCGGGCAGCACGAACTGCGCGGCCACGGCGTGGGTGGTCACGTTCCAGATGAACACCATCCCGTTCGACGCCAGGTACAGCGTGCTGCCGTCGGCGGCGAACTCGAAGCCGCGCAGGTACAGGCCGAAGTTCGTGATCTCGCCGGTGTAGACCGGAGTCCCGCTCGACCCCTGGAACACCGCGAGCCGCAGGCGCATCTCCGACGGGTAGATCGTGGCCGCGACGATGCGCGTCCCGTCGGCCGAGATGCCGACGCGCGACATGCCCGCCGTCGTCCCCGGGAAGGACCATGTCCACTCGGGCGTCGTCGAGCCCGAGCGCCAGCGGCTGACCACCGCGAGGCGCGTCGACTGGTTGTTGTTCTGCACGATCTGGTGCACCGTCGCGTGGGCGTCGGTCGTCTCGGCCGATTCGCAGAACGCGTTCGTGCCCGCGATGGGCACGTTCGAGGTCCAGGCCGGAGTCGCCGGGTCGGGCGAGAAGCCCGACAGGAGTTCGGCGTGGTCCTGCCCGAACTCGATCTGGCTGAACACCTGGGTGCCCTGCGCGCCGATCGAGACGACCTTGGGCGTCCAATCGGGGTTGGAGCGCGTCCACAGCGCCCCGCCGATCACGAGGTTCTCCGTGCCTCCGCCGGACTCCGCGCCGCGTGTGCCGTTCGTCGTCGTGGTGACGGTGCCGCTCGGGGTCGTCTGCAGCGTGCTGGCCGTGGCAGGACGTCCCTGCCCAAAGCCCACGCTCGCGAGCGCCACGAACACTCCGACGCCAATGCCTAGTTCCCGCCTGAGGATCCGACTCATCTGCCTGCCTCTCGTTGTGACCTGGGCTGCCATCCAGGTTGGAGTCCGGATCGGGAGGGGGAGGGCGGGATCCTGAGCCTAGCCCTGAAATCTTCGAAATTGCATTCGGTGTGCCGGGCGGGTGAGCGCGCGCGTGGCCCGCGTGCAGGTGGAAAAAAGAGCGGAGCCGCCTCGGGGGCGGCTCCGCGTCGTTCTCGATCCGACCGAGCGGCCGGAACTTCGATTCAGCGCGTCTCGATGCGGCGCAGTTCGTCGCGCACGTCCGTGATCCGCGCGCGGATCAGGATGACGAGCGAGCGGTTCTCGTCGCTGTAGCCCTCGTTCTTGAAGAAGAAGCCCACGATCGGGATCTTCGCGAACCAGGGCACTTCGGCGCGGCGCTCGATGCTGCGGACGCGCGAGAGGCCGCCGAGCATCAGCGATCCGCCGTCCGGGATCGTGGCCGTCGTGAAGACGCTCTGCACTTCCAACTCGGGGAGCTGGAACTGGATCGGCGACGTGTTGCCGCCGAGGGTCGAGCTGAAGTTCCGCAGTGCGACGACCTTGGCGACCGTCGGCTGGACTTCCAGCGTCAGGTACTTGCGGTCGTGGTGGATCGTCGGGCGGACGTCCAGGACGATGCCTTCCTGCAGGATGTTGATCTGCGGGTCCGCGACGGCCTGGAACTGCGCGACCTCGACGTCGAAGTCCTGGATGTAGGCGCGCTGGTTCACGACCGTGACGTAGGCGCGCTGGGTGTTGTGCACCGAGAGCACCTGGTCGTTCACGAGCTGGATGTCCGAGCTCTTCTCGACCGCGCGCAGGATCGTCGAGAGGTTCAGGTCGTTCAGGTAGGTCAGCTGGTAGGTCAGGCCGCCGATCGTCGAGAGCTGGTCGCCCAGCGACGAACCGAAGAAGTTCTGCGTCGTGGCGCGGAAATCCCCGTCCTGGCCGTCGTCGTAGAACGCGCCCGCGGAGGGCGCGCCGGCCGCGTTCGTGCCTTCCGTGCCCGTTCCGCCGTTGTCGATGCCGCGGCTGGCCTGGTCTTCGAGGCCGTTCGTGACGTCCGACACCGTGACGCTGTCGATGCCGCGGAAGTCGACGCCGATCTCCTGGATCCAGTTCTGCGCGACCGTCATGAACTTCGACTCGATCGTCACGAGCGAGGAGCTGAAGCGGCGCAGGTCCTCGAGGAACAGGCGCACCTGCTCTTGGATCTCGGGCGTGTGGTTGATGACGATGAAGCCGTCGCCGGCCTCGATCGAGACGCCCTCGTCCTGCCACGTGCCGACCGCGACGTTCTCCTGGATCAGCGTGGCCAGGTCGCCCGGCTCGAGGATCCGCGGCTTCTCGCCGATGCCGCCGAAGGGGCCGCCGCCGTCGTCGTCCTGCAGCTCGTCGAGCAGGCGGATGCGGTCGATGCGCGGGCCCATGAAGTCCGTCAGGCCCATGACGAGGTCCTGGACGTCGTGGTTCACGACGACCGGGCGGCTGCGCGCCTTCTCCTTGGTCGTCACGATCACGGCCTCGTGGCGGATCGTCCAGGTGACGTTCTCGCCGGCCATGCGCGTGATCAGGTTCAGGGCCTGCTCGAGCGTGATCTTGTTCTCGAACGAGAACGTGAACACCGTGCCGCCCTCGCTGGCCGCGGCCTCGGCGGCCGGGTCGACGACGAGCGGGGCCTCGGTCTGCACGCGCAGCGCGTCGATGACCTTGGTCAGGCTCTCCTCGTCCTTCATGCCCAGGGTCAGCGTCGTCTGGCGCAGCGACTCGCGCAGCTGAGCCTCGCCCGGATCGATCTTGGCCGACAGGTCGAGGCCCGGGCGACGCGCGCGCAGGGCCGTCATCGTGTTCCACTTGTCCGCGTCGGGCAGCGTGATGACGTCCGTGTAGGGGACCTGCATCTCCTTCATCGCCTCGCGCCAGCGACGGAACTGCTCGGCCTTGTTCTCGACGTACTCGGCGCGGACCTTCGTGCGGCCGGCGCGGAACGCGGCGTCCTTGAGCTCGCGCGCCTTCTCGCTGCGCGCGTCGAGGCGGAGAGCCTCGCCGGCGAGCCGCTCGGCCTCCTCGAAGTCGCCCTTCTCGAACGCGTCGATGGACTGCTCGAGGACCGCGTTCACCATCTGCGCGCGCTGACCCATCTGGGCCGTCTCGCGGGCGCGGAGCTCTTCGGTCGCGCGCTGGCGCGCAGCGTCGACCGCGGCCTTCTCCGCTTCCAGTCGCTGGGCGCGGACCTGCTGCAGCATGTCCTTGGCCTCGGTGTCGAGGCCGTTCCAGTCGATCGAGTACGAGGCGAAGCGCACCGCGTTGTTGGCCACCTCGAGCTCGGCCACCGCGCCCTGATAGTCGCCGCGCGCGACCTGGACGCGCGCCTTGGCCAGCGAGTCCTGCACTTCGGCCTTCAGCTGCTGCACGCGCAGCGCGTACTCGGCCGACATGTCGGCGCCGACGGTGCGGTTGCCCGCGACCGGGTCGCCCTGGAGCGCCAGGATGCGCGAGCGCAGATCGCGCGCCTTGGGGCTCTCGGGGTCGAGAGCGAGCGCCGCCTCGACCTCGAGGCGGGCGTCGTCGAGGCGCAGGTCGGCGAGCAGGCGCTCGCCGTTCACCAGGTGCTGCTCGATCAGGAACGCGTTGCGCTGCTTCGCGAGCTCGAGCGCACGGGCGTCCTGCGAGAGCTGGCTCCCGGAGTTGTCCTGCGCGATCGGCTCGACCGCCGCCTCCGGGCTGGGGCGGGAAGCGGGGTCGGTCGCGGTCGCGACCGTGCCGGCGCTCTGGCAACCCGCTGCGCACAGCAGCAGTCCCATCGTCCAAACGTTGCGTTGCGTCGTCATCGTTCCGTGCTCGTCGAGTCGGGGCTCGTGGGGGGACGTGTGGTTTTGGGGCTCAGCGACCCGAGGTCGGCGGCTGGATCTGCGCCTGAGTCGGCTCGAATTCCTGCGGGATGACGATGTTCGCCTTCAGCAGGATGAGGAGCTTGCGGTTGGAGACGTACTTGCCCTGGCGACTGAAGAAGAAGTTCACCAGGGGGATCTTGTTCAGGAACGGCACGCCGGACGCCTGGTCCTGCTTGTCCGAGACCTTGAGGCCGCCGAGCAGCACCGTGCCGCCGTCCGGCATCGGGATCGAGGTGCGCACGCGCTGGTACTCGACCTCCGGGAGCTGGATCGTGACCGAGTTCTGGGAGCCGAGGGTCGTGACCACCTCGAGGATCGGGCGCTTCAGCTGCGCGATCGTCGGGCGCAACTCGAGCGTGATGAAGCGGCGGTCGGCCGAGATCACCGGGCGCACGTCGAGCACGACGCCGTCCTGCACGATGTTGACGATCGGGTCGGCGATCGAGGCCGCCTGCGCGATCTCGACGTTGAAGTCCTGCACGTACGCGACGTGGTTGACGACCGACAGGTTGCCGCGGGCCGTGTTGTGGACGCTGATCCGCGGGCTCGTGACGAGCTCCACGCGCTCCGACTTGCTGACGGCGCGCAGGATCATCTCGAGCTGGATGTCGTTCAGGTAGGTCCACTGGAACGACAGGCCGCCCGAGCCGGTCAGGACGTTCTCGTCGCCCAGGCCGGTGTCGTACAGCTCCTCGACGCGCGCGCGCATCTGCTGGTTCGACGAGCCGTCGTAGAACGCGCCCGAGTCCGTGCCCTGGCCGATCTCCTGGCCGAGGTCCTGCTGGGTCGAGGCGTTGCCGAAGTCGTTGAAGAAGTCGTTCGTGCCGAGGCCCGGCTGGCCCAGGCCGCGGAAGTCGACGCCGATGTCCTCGAGGAAGTTGTCCTCGACCGACAGGAAGCGCGCCTGGATGTCGACCAGGATGCCCGTCGCCTCGCGCAGGTCGCGCAGGAGCTTCTCGATCTGCGCGTGCACTTCCGGCGTCTGGTGCACGACCATGGTGCCGTTGCTGATGCGCAGGCTGTTCTGCGGGTCGGCTTCCCACGAACCGGGCGCGACGTTGTTCCGGATCAGCGTGTCGAGGGCGTCGCCCGTGATCACGTTGGCCTCGCGCTCGGCCTTCTCCTCCTCGGCGATCTGCGTGCCGCCGGACGGCGACACGTTCATCTCGCGGCCGGGGAAGTCCGGGATCGGACGGATGAGGTCCTGGACGCCGTACGTGCGCAGGACCTGGCCGCCCTTGAGCTCGTCCTTCGTGACGAACATCACGACGCCGTTCTCGATCTTCCAGCGCAGGCTCTCGCTGGTCTCGGCCATGAGGTCGAGGACCTTGCGGACCGTGCGCGTCTTCAGGTCGAGCTTGATCGTCTTCTGCTCCTCGTCGAGCTCCTCCTTGACCTTCGGGCTGATCAGGAAGTTCACGCCCGTCACCGTCTGGAGGAAGCTCGCGACCTCCTCGAGGGGCGAGCCGTTGCCGTCGGGGCCGAGGAACTTGGGCTCGATCGTGCGCGTGTCGAGGATGTCGAGCACGGCCTTCTTGTCCTGCGCGACGCCCTCGTCGAGGCCGGTGAACTCGAGCGGCTTGCGCTGCGAGACCTCGCGCCAGCGCTTCAGGTCGTCGAACTCGAGCGTGCCGATCTGCGGGACGTCCATCGTGTCGATGTCGTCGAACGTGCGGATCCACTGCTCGCGGTAGTTGTTGCGGATCGTGGTGTCCGTCTTGTCGTGGCGCATCGCGCGCGCCAGGTCGCGCAGCTCCTTGGCCGGACCGTTGTTCGGGTCCTCGAGGAGGATCTGGGCCGTCATCGACTCGGCCTTCGTGTAGTCCTCGGCCAGGAACGCCGCGTTCGCGCTGTCGAACAGCTCGCGCAGGCGGTCCTCGCGGTTCTGGCGCGCCTGCTCCTCGCTGCGGCGGCGCACTTCGTCGGCTTCGGCCGCGGCCTTGCGGGCCGCGTCGGCCTTGCCTTCCTCGGCCATGCGCACTGCCGTCTCGAGCTCGCCCTTCACGATGCGGGCGTCGAGCGAGTCCGTGGCGATGAGCGGGTTGTAGCGCAGGATGATCTCGGCCTGCCGGTACTGCTCGACCGCGGTGGCGTAGTCGCCTTGAGCGAGCGCGTTCTTGGCGCGGATCCGGGCGTCTTCCGCCGCCATGCGCGCCTGGCTGCGGCGCACGATCTCGCGCTGCGCGGCGTCCTCGAGGAACGAGCCCGCGGTCGCGTAGCGGTCGCCGAGGAGGCTCTCGACCTTGCGCATCTGCGTGCGCGCGGCCTGGCTCGCGGGATCGAGGTCGAGCGCGTTCGAGTAGGCCGTCAGGGCCGCCTCGAGATCGCCGTGTTCGAGGCTGCGGTCGCCCTCCTGGAGGTACTGCGCCGCGAGGAATTCCTGCTGCTGGCGCAGCCGGGCCGCGCGCTGCGCGTCCTCGGAGATGTTGCCCTGGTCTTGGGCGGGAGCGAGGGCGGCGGCTTCGACCGTACCCGTCCCTTCCACCTGGAGCGCCGAGGGGTCGGCCGCCGCATGGACCGCCGCGGCGGAGACGGGCTCCGAAGCGCTGGATCCGGACGAGGTGCAGGAGCAGGGGAGCGCCGCGAGGAGCGGGACGAGGAGGAACCTGTGCTGCATGGGTTCAGAGACCAGGGATCGTTTCGGAGCCGGTCGGCGACGTGGAATCGAGCACCGCGGGCGACATGTCCGTCGCCACCGCGGAGAGCGGTTCACCGTGCAGCCGGGGATCGTGGATCAACGTGGGGGGTCGTCGTCGCGACGAAGGACGGCCCTCACACCCCGGAACGGGGCGCTCGTGGTTGCGACCTCGGGAACCGGATGCGTCGACGCGAGCGCGAGGCTCGGACGTCTTCGAATCGCGGGACGTCGAGGGGGGGACGTCGCGGTCGTCGTTTCTTGGGGCGGCTGGGTTCGAGGGTTCCGAGTTCGGCCGCGGCGCGCGCGCCGCGCGGGCGCGACTCCGAGCTCCGCGAGTCGCCTCCGCGCGGGAGGTTCCTCACGAGACGTCGCAGGCGCGGTCCGTGGTTCGAACTGGGGACGGTCGGGCCGAGAAACCCGGGTCTGGCAGAGCGGGCGGGGAGCTTACCGGCGCTGTCCGAGAGCGTCAACGCCGTGTCAGAACCTCGTGTGCTGCGCGCTCGATCCTCGGACGGATTGCGTCGAGGCCGATCGTGCGGCCGGCGCTCTACCCCGGGCCACGGGACCGGTTACGGAGGCGATCCGGGTCCGGCGTCGCGCTTCGGGATCGGGATCCCGGCCGTCTGCATCGCGAGCTGGATGTCCTTCCAGCACTCCTTCTTGTCGGCCGGATTCCGCAGCAGGTAGGCCGGGTGGAAGGTCGGGACGACCGGGCGGCCGGCGACGGTGTGGACGCGGCCGCGCATCGCATTCATCGCCGCGGTGATCCCGAGGACGTGCATCGAGGCGTGGCGGCCGAGCGGGACGAGGATGCGCGGCGAGAGCAGCTGGATCTGCCGGTCCAGCCAGGGCGTGCAGGTCGCCTTCTCCTCGGGAGTCGGGTCGCGATTCTCGGGCGGCCGGCACTTCAGGACGTTCGCGATCCAGACGTCCTGGCGGGCGAGGCCCATGCCCTTCGTCACGATGTCGGTGAGCAACTGGCCGGCGCGGCCGACGAACGGCACGCCCGTCTTGTCCTCCTCGGCACCCGGGGCTTCGCCCACGAACATCAGGCCGCTCGCGCCGGTCCCGTCGAGGAAGACCGTGTTCGTGCGCGTCTTGCACAGCCCGCAAGCGTTGCACTGCGCGACGCCGCGGCGCACCTCGTCGAGGTCCTGCGCGGCGGACGCCTGCGCGCGCACGTCCGCGGCGTCGCGCGCGGGACCGGAAGCGACCGTGGGGCGCGGTCCGGCGGGGGACTTCGCCGCCGGGGGAGGGGCGGCGGGGATCGCGGCGGCCGGCGGGCGCGGAGCCGCGATCGGAGCCTTCGGAGCCGG
>JBGAOR010000083.1:0-21382 GCA_044221705.1 Planctomycetota bacterium | reverse complement strand
AGGCGGCGTCGAAGTGGAACAGCGAGGCCCCGATCGCGATGCGCACGTCGAAGAAGCGCAGCAGGGACGGGTTCGCCAGGTAGATGTCGTCGGTCAGCGTCGTGCCGTCGAACACCACGGTCCGCTTGTCGGACGTGATGTAGGGCGTGCTCGGCGCGGCCACGATCGACTGCGAGCCCGATCCGCCCAGGATCGAGGGCAGCTCGGTCTGCGTCGCCGTCGAGCCCGTTCCCGTCTTCAGGATGCGGCCGGAACCGTCGACGCCGCTGAAGAGGAACTGCGTCGTCTCGGGGGAGGTCGAGGTGGGCGACACGCTGGTCGATCCCAGCGCGATCCACTTCGACTGGGCCTTCGACACGCGGCCGAAGCCCGGCAGCAGCTGGTTCCACTGCGTCGGGGTGTTCACGTTGCTCGTGTTCTCCCCCGCCGTCGCGCCGAACCGGATCGTCGAGCCGACCGGGTTGGGCTTCAGCGCGTTGAACAGGAGCTCGCCGCCCGTGTTGGGCACGAGGATGTCCGCCAGCGTCGGAGCGTGGAGCTGGATGATGCCCGGGCCGCCGTCGCCGCCGCATCCGGGGATGCCTTCGCCGGCGTTGACGCCCGTCGAGGGCCCCGTCGCGGTGTTGCCGGTCGCGGCGACCGCGCACGGTGCCGGCGTGGCGATGCCCCCGGCCAGCACGACGTAGTGGTCGCGCGGCAGGCGGTCCAGGTTGACCGTGGTCTCGACCGAGTTCGGCCCGGCTCCGCCGTTGCCGTCCTTGCCCTCGCCGCCCTGGCCGCCGCGCGCCCAGATGCCGCCCTTGTCGCGCTCGAGGGACTGGTTCGTGCGCGTCAGTCGGAAGTCGATCGTGCGACCGACCTGGATGATCACGTGGCCGCCCGAGCCACCGCCCGAGCCACCGCCGATGCGGTTGATGCCGCTCGAGTTCTCACCGCCGCCGCCCGTGCCGCCGCCGGCGTCGATGCGACCGTTGATGCCGAAGATGACGTCTTGCAGGCAGAGGATCGTGAGCGAGCCGCCGCCGCCGCCGCCGCCGGCGCCCTTCTCGTCGGTCGCCGGACCCCAGTTCGGATTCGGGAACGAGGCCGACTGCACGCAGTTGCCGCCCCCGCCGCCGCCCGCGCCGGCCCAGGCGCGCCCGAGCTCGCCGCGCACGATCGCGCTGCCGACGCGCATCAGGCCGAAGAAGTCGTTGTCCTGGAAGATGTCGAGGAACGGACGCGGACCCTTGACGCCGCCCTGCGGGCGCTGGCCCGGGCCGCTGATCGCACCGCTGGCCTGGATCGCTCCCAGGTTCCCGTCCTCGGAGTCGAGGCCCAGGATGCGCTGGTCAGGACAGCCGTTGATGTTGAAGGGCACCGACGGCGTGAACAGGATCATCGGCGCGCCGAGCGAGCCGCCGCCGCCGCCGCCGCCGCGACGCAGGTTGAGGTCCGAACTCGAGTTGTAGCCGGTCTCGCCGCCGCCGCCGCCGCCGCTGGGCGCATCGAACGCACCGACGCCAGCCTCGCCCGCGGGCGTCGACTGCGTCGTCAGGATGTTCCCCGTGCCGCCGCGACCCCCGCCGCCGTTGCCGGCGCCGCCGGACTCGGGCAGGTTCGTGGTGTTGAACGTCACGACGCCGCGGTTGCTGACGCCGCGGATGAGGATCTTGCCGTTGATGCGCACCGTGCCCGAGGCGCGGATCACGCACGGATTCGGGCCGCGGATCTCCAGGATGCCCCCCTGGTCGACCGTGAGGTCGCGCACGTCGACCTGACCGCTGACGATCGTCTGCGTGGCGGTCTGCGCCTCGTTCTGGATGACCGAGAACGCCGTGTTCAGGATGGTCGAGCCGTTGCCCGGCAGCTGGGTGATGCGCCAGTCGAAGTCGCCGCCCGGACCGCCGGTGCCGCCGAAGTCGAAACTCGCCGCCAGCTTGCCGTCCTCGCCCCAGTGGGCCAGGGGCGCATCGAGCAGGGCGATCGGGTCTTGCGTCGAGTCCGGGTCGTCCCCGGGGATGCTGAACGGCTCGAGGAACTCGTCCTGGACGGGTCCCGTCGTGCCCGGGTTGAGCCCGTCCGCGACGAGGAAGGAACCGATGGGCAGGTCGAGCAGGTTGCCGTTGCCGACGAGGTCGCGGAAGGCCGAGGCCAGCGTCACGCGCACGACGCGCCCGAGCGGCAGGATGCCGATGGGCGTGACGCGCACCGTGGCGCCGCCGTTGACGCAGTTGGACTCGAGCACGACGTCGTGCGGCAGGTCGATCCAATCGGCCGGATTCGAACCGCAGTTGCCGTCCAGGCGCGAGCAGTACTGCAGCTTGACCGCGGTCGCGTTGATGTTCGACGCGGACGGGTCGACCGGTTGGTCGAGCTCGAGCACGATCGAGACCGAGCTGGCCGAGATGCTGTACAGGTTCAGCGGCGACTGGTAGCCCTCGACCGCGACCTCGGCACCCAGGGCGCTGCTCGCGCCCTCGTCGTCGCGGCGCTTGAACGCGTAGCGCGTGTCCGGATTGCCGCCCTCCTCGATGTACGTGACGCCCGAGGTCGGCGCGGTGCCCTGACCATCCCAGATCAGCGGCGACGGCGGCCCGGTCTGCACGTCGTCGAAGAGCACAGCCAGGTCGGTCGAATCCGGCGTGACGATCTCGGTCGTGAGTCCGACACCCAGGCCGGTGCCGTTCAACGAGCGCACCGTGTTGCCACCCGTGTTCGAGGCCACGAGGTCCACGATGTAGCGCAGCCCGCCGGGTTGCAGACCCGCGTCGGTGAAGTTGTCCTGGGTCGGGCACGTCGGCTGGAACGCGACCGTGTAGGCGTCCAGCAGGGAGAACGAGCCCGCCGCCGGAGCTCCGCCGACCTGGGTCACGCTGATCGTGTTCAGGTTGACCGAGTTCAGGTCCACCGGCTGCGTGAACTTGAACGTCATGGCGCGGTTGATCCGCCACTCCTGGTTCGTGTTCACGTTCGACTCGACCAGCCGGAACGTGGAGCTGCTGCTTCCGGAACCACCGCTGCTGCCGCCGCCACCGCAGGCGGCGAGGCTCAGCGCCAGGACGGCCGCGAGCGTGGCCTTCTCGCGCGACGAGAACGAGGAGCTGGTTTGATTCATGGCGTTCATTCGATCCAGGGGGGAGAGTTCAGTGCTGAGCGGCGGAGTCCACGTCGGGCGGCTACCGAGACCGTCCGATGGGTTGCAACTGCGACCGGGCCGGACCCGGCGAGCGCGTGAAGAGGCGCCGGCGGCACGCAGCCGCCGGCCCGAGTGACGTTTCCGGTCATTCGCGCCAGGCGATCCCCAGCGCCGACAGCGTCGGTGCGAGGTTCGTGGACGCGTTCGAGACGAAGGTCATGCGCATCTGGAAGAAGCGAGCGCCGGGCTGGAGCCCATCCGGGCTGCTGATCAAGGCCATCGTCGAGCGCCAGGTCGCGTTGTTCTGGAAGAACGTCGGCTGCGCCCCCGTGGGGATTTCGCCGTACATGTTCAGGGTATCCGCGTCCCAGCGCAGGTTGTCGACGGTGACGAGGTTGGCACCGCGGAACGCGAGCTGGATCTGGGTGCCCGTCGGCTGGTCGCCCGAGTTGGGCTCGACGACCGGCTCTTCGTAGCGCACCCCGGAGCTCCCCGAGTCGAACCACGTCGAGAAGGCGCGGCTGACGCGGATCACCATGTCCGTCGCGCCGATGTAGAACGAGTTGTCCACCGGCAACGTCCCGGCGCCCGGCGTGGGCGTCGAGTTCGGGTTGAACCCGCCCAGCGCGACGTCCTGCAGGTCGGGCTCCCGCGTGACGATGCCGGTCGTGCTGAGACCGCCCGTCGAGAACGCGCGGAAGTTCGGCCGCGAGGAGTTCGCCACCGCCAGCGAGATGTCGAAGGCGTTCGCCCCCGTGATCGCGTTGTTCGGGTAGCAGCGGAACTCCATGAGCAGCGGCAGGGCGATGCTGGGGACCTGGTTGGCGGGCCAGACGGGCGCCACCGGGCCAGCGATGATCTGCAGCTCGACGCCGGCGCCGCTCGGGCCGCCGCGCGCCAGCACCGAGGTGCTGCGCCACGTGTAGTAGGTGCGCCGATCGGCCGGGATGTTGAAGTTCAACGGCCAGGGCATCACGGTCGTCCCCGTGCCGGTGACGATCGCGTCGATCGGCTGGATCACGTAGCCCGGCTGCCCGAACGCGCCCGGGTGGACCGTGCGCAACGGATCGTTGGCCGCGTCCAGGATGTTCGACGAGAACGTCGTGACCAGCCCGGAGTCCGGCCACACCGGCAGGAGGTTGGGGTCCAGGAACTCGTCCGGGATCCGCAGGCTCGTGCTCAGGCTGATCTCCATGCGCGGGATCGTGTCCGCCACGACGGAGCCGCCGGCCGGGGCCCAGTACAGGTGCTCGATGTCGACGTTGTAGAACTGCTCGTCGAGCAGCGCGAAGCCGACGTCGCAGTAGCGCCAGATCGTTTGCATCTTGCTGCCGTAGCGCGAGATCGGCGTCTGGACGCCGGTCGAGAACGGCACCATGAGCGACGGAATCGCCTGCGTGCGGTCGGCGGCGACCTGGAAGCGCGTGACGGGGCGCGGACGCAGGAGCTGGTTCTGCCCGTCGATCAGGAACTCGCCGCGGAACTCGGGCTTGCCGAATCCGAGGTTGTCCGGGTCACCGGCGCCCGGAGCGGCCTCCGTACCCGGGACCATGTCGTTGCTGTCGAAGCGGAACACGAACCCGTCGGTGCGCTGCGGGGCGGCGCTGGGATCGATCTCGAAACCCACGATGCCGTCCGACGCCGCGGTGTCCGGCGTGTCGAACGTGACCGCCAGCCCGTTGCCGGCCAGGTCGCGCACACCCGGCGACGTGCCGATCGGCGCGCGCAGGGTCAGGTAGACGGACTCGCTGGTCCCGACGGCGTGGGTGAACGGCAGCGACGGGCGGAACTTGAACTCGCGCAGGTCCGGGCTGGCCGAGACGCGGCCGACGACGAAGTTGCGGTAGAGCGGCGCGACGGTCGGCAGCATGTCCGGATCCGTGTTGACCGGATCGGTGCCCAGGTCCGTGTAGCCGCGGTCGTAGCGCGTCAGCGTGAACGTGTCGAAGGCCGTGACCGAGGCCGGGTCCATCGGCTCCGAGAAGCGGATGGAGACGGTCGAGTCGGGCGCGACGTTCCGGTTCGGCGGAGCGCCGACGGTCGAGAAGGTCAGGAAGCACGGCTCCGCACCGGGGTGCAGGACGGGCGTGTAGCTCACGCCGAGCTGGGCCACCTGGTTCGAGACGAACGTCGCCGTGCTGCACGTGTCGGTGCCGTTGCTGCCCGAGCGCACGTAGCGGAAGTAGACGTCGCTCAGCGTGCCGTTCGAGATCGTGCTCGCAGCGGCCTGGTCCGGGCCGCAGGTCTGCCCGGGCGGGCAGGCCACGACGGCGAACACCGTGCAGTTGTTGACGGCCTGCTGCAGGACGTCGCCCGCGCGCAGACGCAGCGCGCAGGGCGTGAACGCGAACTGGAGATCGGTGACGAACAGGTCGGTCCCGACGACCGGCTCGATCGCGGAGAACACGACCGGCTGGCGGCCGAGGATGCTGGGCGTCTCGTCGTCGGGGAGGAAGCCGTTGTTCGGATCGCCGGTCGCGTCGCCGGTGCCGCCGGTGCGCAGCGTGCGCACGACGTCCTGGGTGAGCGACTCCGTGTCGACCGTGCCGCTGCTGCCGACAGCCAGCTTGTGGTTCGTCAGGTTCGTCAGGACGCGCGTCTGGTTCGACTCGGCGTCGATGCGCGTCGGAATGCGGATCTGGAGGTTCGCCTGGCCGAGCGAGAGGCTGCCCGGGAAGCCCAGCGAGTTGACCGGCAGGCCCGTGCTCTCGGCGTCGAACGAGGAGACGGTCGAGTCGATGACGATGCGCGTCGTGTAGAACTCGAGGCCCGGCACGCCGTCGAACTCGGCCAGGTCGCCGTGGTTCAGGTCGGGGACGACGCGGCCCAGGAACGGCGTCTCGGGCGGGTTGCCCGTGCGCAGGCGAACCGTGAGACCGTCGATCTTCGAGGCGTCGAGCAGGTCGTCGAACTTGAGCAGGACGGCCGCGTTGCGCGGGATGAACGGGATCGTGACGACCGGGTTCAGGCCCACGTCGGCGACGCGCGTCAGGTTCGCGTCGTCGATCAGGTTCGCGTAGGCCGTCGCGTACTGCGAACTCCCCGCCGGGTACTTGATGCGGACCGTGGTCTTGTCCGTGATCGGGTTCGTGCTGAACTCGTAGACCGAGCTGTTGCCGAGCAACTGCCCGACGACCATGTCGACGGCCTGGGTCGTGTCCGTGCTGTCGACGACGTCGACCAGGCGACCCCAGTACACCTCGCGCAGGCGGATCGAGGTCTGCTGCCCGCCGTAGTTCGCGTCGACCGCGAACTTCTTCGAGAGCGCGTTCGCGCCCGGGTTCGACTGCAGCGATCCGACCGGATAGCCGGTGACGGATTGGCGGCTCAGGTTGCCGCCGCCGCATCCGCCCAGGCCGGCCAGGGTCAGCGCCAGGCCTGCGCCCGCGAGGAACTGGGAGCGAGGAGAAGGGATGCTTCGAGTGCTCAGCTTGTTCATGGAGTCGGCGTTCACGAACGTCGAGGCGCGCCGGGGACCGCGGTCGGGACACCCGCGCGGGGTGCGATCCGGACCGCGCAGCGCGCGGGGCGAGGGGGGAAAGCGCAGAGTAGCAAGCGTGGCGGGGACGTCTTCGTTCCCGTTTCCATTTTCCACCCGGGCGGGCGTCGCGCGGCGCGCTCCGTGGAGCACCTGGTGAGCCGCGGTCGGCTCGGTGGTCCGCGGGAAGTCCGCAGCACCTGGAAAGGGGATTGGATTCGTACCCGACATGCCGCCCCCCCGGAATCAAACCGCGTGCCGCAACCGCCGGACGCGATCGGAGCGGAACTCCACCCCGCCGGGACCCGCGGGCGGCCCGCGCAGGTCGGTCGCGCCCCGCGGACGGCGCGGGCAGCGCGCGGGAACGAAGCCCGCTGCCAGGCGGGCGAGCGGAACCGCACACCGTCCACCGACCTCGACCTGCCGGGCTGCGGAGCCGGGGAGGGGGCGGCCGCGAGCCGACGCAGGCAGACCGACCTCGAGCCAGAAGCTGACCCCCTTCGCTGCGCCTACACCAGGAATGGGGCGCGCCCTGGCAACTCACCCCAATCCGCAGAGGTCTAGCGAGGGAGGCGCAGCGAAGCGGGTCAGCTTCCGACTCAGCGGTCCAGCGCGGCACCCGGTGCGCTGGTCGCGCCGCGCACGCTCGGCGTGAAGCCGAGCCGCAGACCCTCCGCGGCATCGCGCAGGAAGACGAAGTGGTCGCTGCGCAGCTTGCGCACCTCGACCGAATCGCGGTCGTGGAACACCTGCGTCGTCGAGCAGCCGACGACTCCGAACACGAGCTCTTGCGAGCAGTAGGCGCAGTGCGCGCGCAGGGGCAGCCGGGATGCGAGCCGGTACATCGGCGTCACGTGCCGCGCCTCGGTGCGCGAGACGCAGGTCGGATTCGGGCAGGGGTTCGGCCCCAGCGTGACCGGGTGAGCCCGGAACTCCGGCGCGCGCTGGGTGGTGGCCAGGTCGAGCGCTCCCGTGAGCCATCCCAGGATCGCCATGCGGATCGGGACTCCGCGCGCAGCCTGCTTGAAGTAGATGCTGCGCGGATCCGCATCGAGGTCCTGGGCGATCTCGTCTCGGCGCGGCAGCGGGTGCATCACGACGGCGTCGCGCAGCGATTCGGCCGCGAGCGTGCGCTTCCCGAGTTGGAGGTAGTTCTCGAGAGTCCCCTCGCCGCCGTTGTGGCGCTCCGTCTGCGGCCGCGTCATGTAGACCGCGTCCACGCGCTCGATCGAGAACCCGCGCGCGTCCGTGAAGAGCGACAGCTGGTGCGGTTTCTGGGGCGTGAGGTAGACCGCGTCGCTGCGCGCGGCCAGGTCGCCGAGTCGCGACGTGTCGGCCCGTTGCGGCTCGACGCCGAATTCCTCGCGCAGCCGCTGCACGACGTAGTCCGGCAGCTCGAAACCGGGCTGCGGAACGCACACGACGTTGGCGCCGAAACGCGCCAGCGCGTAGGCGAAGCTGTGGATCGTGCGGCTGTAGCGCAGGTCGCCGGCCAGCACGACGTCGAGGCCCTCGATGCGCCCGCGCTCGACCCACAGGTTGTAGAGGTCGCACAGCGTCTGGGTCGGGTGCTCGTGACTGCCGTCGCCGGCGTTCACGACCGGCACGGCCGAATACTGGGCGGCCAGCCGCGCCGCGCCTTCGCTCGGGTGTCGCAGCACGATCACGTCGGCGTAGCCGCCGCTGACCACCCGCACCGTGTCGGCCAGCGACTCGCCCTTCGACGCGCTCGTGTTGCGCATGTCGGCAGCGGTCAAGATCCCGCCCCCGAGGCGCAGCATCGCCGACTCGAAGGACAGGCGCGTGCGCGTGCTGGCCTCGTAGAAGAGGCTGGCCGCGATCCGTCCGCGGCAGATCGAGGAATGCGCGCGCAGATCCTCCGCGAAGCGGGCGGCGTGCTGGAACAGCGCCCGGACCTCCGGCAGGGACAGGTCGTCGATCGAGACCAGGTGACGGACCTCGCTCATCCCGGGGGCAGAGGTTAGGGGAGCCGCCCGCGCGAAGCAATTCGCACACACGCGTACGCCGGCGGGCGCGCGTCGGCGCGGAGTCAAACCTCGTCGAGCCAGTCCCGCGCCAGGCGGCGCGGATCGGATCCGCCACGCGCGGAGGCGTCGAGCGCGGCGACGCGCGCATCCTCGAAGAGCACCGCGGTCCCCGGCACCCAGGGATCGAGCGGCAGGTCGAAGCGCGCGCGCAGGATCTCCCCCACGCGGCGGCGCGCTCCTTCCGGGTCCGCGATCGAGGCGATCGAACCGGGCGGCGCGCCCTGGGCGCGGTCGGCCTGCGTGAGCACGAGTTGCGCGCCCGCGGGAGCGCCGGACCCCGCGGTGCCCACCGGCACGAGCCACAGCACGAGGTCCGCGGCAGCCCGGGCGATCCGCGCGCGACGCTGACCCTCGGCCTCGACGGTCCGCGCGGCCGCGTCGTGCGCGAGCTCGCGATCCCCGGCGGTGTCGAAGACGCGCGCCGGCCAGGCGCCGAGCAGGACGTCGGCCGCGAGCACGTCGCGCGTCGTGCCCGGCTCGTCGGCGACGAGCGCGCGGGCCTCGCCGGCGAGCACGTTGAACAGGGTGGACTTCCCGGCGTTCGCGGGCCCGGCCAGCACGACGCTCGCCGGCTCCAGCGCGAAGCGCGCGATGCGCCCGCGCCGCGCGAGTTCGGCCGCGAGCCCGCGTGCTCCGACCTCGTCGAGCGCCACGAGTCGTTCGAGTTCGCCGCGGAGTGCCCCCTCGGACTGGTCGAGCAGGATGCGCGCGGCCGCCTCGCAGGGCGCGCGCTCGAGCGCCGCGCGGGCGCGCTCCTCGATGGATCGTGGCGTGCGGTTTTCGGCTTCGAATCCCGCGCAGGCCGCGCGCACGAGCGCCGGACTGCCGTGCAGGTGCACCTCGACACGATCGTTCGCGAGGCACACGACGAGCGCCTCGTCGACCAACCCGTCCGCGAAGGCGAGGCGCGCGAGACGCACGTCCCCCACCGAGATCTCCGCGCGCCGGGCGAGCTGCCGGACGTGCGCGAGCGCGCCCGGTCCGGCGAACTCGACCACCGCGACGGCGCCCGAGCCGCGCGGCGTCCGCTCGATCGCGTGCAGCGGCGACTCGATGGGCCTGTTCACGGCCCGAGCGCGGCGCACAGGCTCGCGAGGAGGCCGCGGTGGACGAGGTCGGGGTCCTCGGCGAACGCACCGAAGCGCTCCGAGTCGAAGAGTCCGCCCAGCAGCCCGCTGGCGCCGCCCGTCAGCACCACGCGCGGCGTGCGGAAGCCGGCCTCGCTGGCCACGCGCAGCGCGAGCTCGAGCGCGGCGCCACGGAACCCGACGACGACGCCGGCGCGCAACGCGGATTCCGTGTCGCGGCCCAGCGCCGGCACGCCCGCGACGGGCTCGACGAGCGGCAACCGCGCGGTGTGTTCCGCCAGCGCGCGCGCGAGCAGCGTCGGCCCGGGCGCGATGGCCCCGCCGAGGAAGCGCCCGTTTCCCGCGACGTCGACCGCGTCCACCGTGAGCGCGGTGCCGGCGTCGAGCACCACGACGCCCGTGCCACGCGCGCCGCTCGATCCAGCCAGCAACTCCAGGGCGCCACGCGCCGCGTAGAGCCGGTCGCGACCGACGCGCGTCGGTTCGCGCACCTCGAGCGCGAGACCGCAGTCCGGCGCGGCGCGGAAACCGGCGGGTGCAGCGGCGCGCAGCGCGGACGCGACCTCGGCCTCGCGCTCGGGCGAGGCCACGCTCGACAACGCTGCGCCGCGGAACGGGCCGTGCACGCGCGCGAACTCCGCGGCGTCGCGCCCCGCGTCCTCGACGCTCCGCGACGCGGCGCGCGCGACGACGACGAGGCGTGCGAGATCCCAGGCGCACAGCTTCAGGCGAGAGTTGCCCAGGTCGGCGGTCAGCGCGAGGTCCATGTCGGAGCGGCGTGCGGAGGGCGTGGAATGGCGCGCGCCGCGCAGGACCATCCTACGCGGCGCACAGTGGTATCGATCTCAGTGGTATCGATCTCAGTGGGATCAATCTCAGTGGGATCGATCTCGATGCGATCGATCGCGAGCGGATCAGTTCCCGGGCGACTCGTACGTGACCGTGCGGGTCTTGCCCTTGTTCTCGATCACGACCTCCCAGGTCGTGTACTTGTCCTTGTTCATCTTCACGAAGTTGATGGCTTCCTGCGTGCTGTTCACGGCGTGGCCGTTGATGCTCTTCACCACGTCGCCCTTCGTCGCGCCGTGGCGCTCGGCGAAGGAGCCCGGCGAGACGTCGCTGATCTCCACGCCGTCGTAGCGTCCCGTGCGCGGGTCGCGGTGCTGGTTGAGCCGCACGTCGTTGGACAGGATGTCCAGGTAGTTGTCCGAGGCCAGCTGCAGGTCCTCGGTGCCGAGCATGTAGCGGTTGCTGCCCAGCGGCGTCGTCTTGCCCGGCACGATCGTCTTGCCGACGCGGCGCGGGATCAGGCTGGTGGTCTGCGGCATCGCGATCCCGTCGGGGCCCACCTGCACGATCTGGGCGCGCGCGTCGAACTCGGCCGGGAACAGGGTCTCCTTCGGTCTGTCCGCGTTGGCGAAGGAGAACGTGACGCCCTCGGTCGTGATCGACTCGATCTTCGTGCCCTCGTGCGGACGCGCGAGGGTGTCGCCCTCGTGCAGGAGGAAGCCGCCCAGGCCCTTGTTCTCCACCTGCGCCTTGGGCTTGTACTTCAGGAAGATCGAGCTGCCGGCCTTGTCGCCCAGATCGACCTGGACCCACAGGACGCGGACGAGGTCGCGCACGGGCACGACTTCGGGTTCGCGCGGAGTCTGCGTCGTCTCCACGGGCTGGGCGACCTGCTGCACGGCCCCGGTCCAGTTCAGGTCGTGGAACAGACGCCGCACGTCCTCGTACTTGACCTGGCCGTCGTTCTTGACGGGCGCGGCCTCCACCGTCGAGAGCTGCTTGCGCACCACGTCGGCGTCGGGGAGCGCGCGGCGCGTCTCCAGGGTGCTCACGAAGGACCAGACGTAGGCCCCGAGACCCAGCGTCAGGAGCGCCGCCGCCGTCCACGACACGACCTTGATCTGCCCGATGTTCATGCTGTGCGCCTGTGTCCGTTCCCCTGTCCGAGGATAGCCCCCGTCTCGCAGCCGGTCCAAATCGCAAACGCGGACCTCTGCAGCGACGACGGGCGACGGGGCGAATTCCCGCGAAAGCCAGCGCGGATCAGGAACGCGCGATCCGCAGGCCGTCCTGACCGGGCTGCGGCTTCTGGTGCGTGGCGTTGTTGTCCACGCGCGCGGAGCTGCCGGTGATGCCGCGCAGGGCCAGGATGAGTTCCTCGGGGCGGTCGCTGGCCGCGAGCGCGTCGTTGAGCTCGACCTTGCGGTCCTGCACCAGCTTGCGCAGGCACATGTTGAACGAGATCAGGCCGCGCTCCGTGCCCTGCTCGATCACGCGCGACATCTCGCTGGTCTTGCCCTCCATGAGCAGCTCGCGGATGTGCGGCGTCGTCTGCATGAGCTCGAAGGCCGGGATCATGCCCTTGCCGCCCGAGCGCGGGATCAGGCGCTGGCTCAGCACGGCGGCCATGTTCTCCGCGAGGCGCAGGCGCACCTGCTGGTGCTGCTCGGGGCGGAAGAACGACAGGATGCGCTCGACCGTCTGTGGCGCGTTGACCGTGTGCAGCGTCGACATGACGAGGTGCCCCGTCTCGGTCGCGTCGAGGGCCGCGATGACCGTCTCGGCGTCGCGCATCTCGCCGATCAGGATCACGTCGGGGCTCTGGCGCAGCGCGTGGCGCAGGCCGTCCTGGAACGACGTGCAGTCCGTGCCGACCTCGCGTTGGCTGATGACGCAGCACTGTTCCTTGAAGAGCAGTTCGACGGGGTCCTCGAGCGTCACGACGTGGCGCTCGACCGTCTCGTTCATCGATTGGATCATGCCCGCCAGCGTCGTCGACTTGCCCGAGCCGGCGATGCCGGTCACGAGGATCAGTCCGCGCTTGCGCAGCGCGAGCTTCTTCAGCGTGTCCGTCGGCAGGTCGAGGTCGTCGAGGTTCGGCGCGTTCTCGTTGATGCGCCGGATGACGACCGCGGGCTCGCCCATCTGGCGGTAGGCGTTGATGCGGAAGCGACCGAGCCCGTCGAGGTGCAGCGACGCGTCGGCGGATCCGCGCGTGCGCCAGTCCTCCATCCGCAGCTTGCCGAGGATGCCCTCGAGCACGTCGATCAGCGGCCCCGAATCCGGCACGCGGCCGGGGAGGAAGCCGATCTTGCCGTCGGTGCGGTGCGAGGGCCGCCCGCCGGCGCGCAGGATCAGGTCGGATGCGCCGACCTTGCACATCACGGCCAGCCAGGCCTCGAGCTGGTGCCGCGGCGACGGATAGCTCGAGACCGCGAGCAGGTCCTTGACCGCCTCCTCGACCGAGATCCGGACGGGGCCGCCGCGCTGCGGAGCACGCGGAGCCGACGGCGGCGGCGGCGGCGGAGCGGCCGAAGGCGTCGGGCCGCGCGCGGCGAAGCTGGCCGGGTGCGCCGGGCCCGCGGCTCCGCCGCCAGCACCCAGGGCGCCGTCGGGCTGCGGGGCGTGCCCCGGGAAGGAGGACGCGAGGTCGCGGAAACTGAACTCGTCGTCGGATCGGTTCGGGGAATGCACGCCGGGTCTCCGGCGTCTTCTCGACCCGCGGGGAGGCTGCTCTTGAGCGCCACCCCGTCCCCGACCGGATTCGCCGGGGACCGCCGGTCAGGCCGGCGCCTTCACGGCCGCTTCCCCGACGCCGTGCACGACGTTCCAGGCCGCGCGCAGGAGTTCGTTCAGGCCACGGCGCTGGAGGGCGGAAATCCGCCAGACCTTGCGGCCGGCCGCGCGTTCGAGCGCCGCCGCGCGCTCGTGAGCCGCGGGGCTCTCGCACTTCGTCGCGACCAGGATGCGCGGACGCACGGCCAATTCGGCCGAGTAGCGCTCGAGCTCCCCCTCGATCACGCGGCGCGAGACGTCCGGATCCTCGAGGGCGTCGTCGGACACGTCCACGAGGTGGAGCAGCACGCGGCAGCGCTCGACGTGACGCAGGAACCGGTGGCCCAACCCGTGTCCCTCGGCGGCGCCTTCGATGAGCCCAGGCAGGTCCGCCAGGACCAGCGTGTCGTTCTCCGCGAGCCGCGCGATCCCGACCTGCGGCGAGAGCGTCGTGAACGGATAGTCGGCGATCTTGGGCGTCGCGGCGGTGACGGCCGCGAGGAAGGTCGACTTGCCCGCGTTGGGCAGCCCGACGAAGCCGGCCTCGGCGAAGAGCTTCAGCTCGAGGCGCAGCGCGCGCACCTCGCCGGCGGTCCCGTTCTGGGAGAAGCGCGGCGTCTGCCGGACGGAGTTCGCATAGCGCGCATTGCCCTGTCCGCCGCGGCCGCCGCGCGCGATCACGAGGCGCATGCCCTCGCGCGACAGGTCGCGCAGGATGTTGCCCCACTTCTTGTCGTAGACCTGCGTGCCGATGGGGACCTCGATGACGAGGTCCTCGCCGCTCTTGCCCGAGCACAGCTGGCCCTCGCCGGGCCGGCCGTCGGGCGCGGAGTAGTGGTAGTGGCCGGCCAGCGGGAGGAGCGAGTTCAACTGCGCCGAGGCCACGAAGACCACGCTGCCGCCCGCGCCGCCGTCCCCGCCGTCGGGGCCGCCGAGCGGCACGGACTTCTCGCGCCGCATGGAGACGGCGCCGTTGCCGCCCTTGCCGGCGCGCACCTCGATCTCGACTTCGTCCTTGAACATGAACTGCTCGGGCATCGCGACGCGGGGTCGCGCTCGTGAAAGCAGCCCGCGCGCGCGCCGGAGCGAGCGCCGCGGGCCGCGCGGTGACGGGATCGAGGTCGACCGACCGCTCTGCGCGGCCGATCCGGGACCTCAACCCGCGGCGATGGGGTCGATGTTGACCTTGCGGTTCGGCTGGTAGCGGACCGTGCCCGGAACCAGCGCGAACAGCGTGTAGTCGCTGCCGACGCCGACGTTCCGGCCCGGATGGAAGACCGTACCGCACTGGCGCACGAGGATCGTGCCGGCCAGCACGCTCTCTCCGCCGTAGCGCTTGATGCCGCGGAACTGCGGGTTGCTGTCGCGGCCGTTCTTGGTCGAACCGCCGCCCTTTTTGTGAGCCATGAGTTGGGTTCCTCAGCCGACGATGTCGGTGATGCGGACGCGGGTGTACTGGGCACGGAAGCCACGCTTCTTGCGCACGTTCTTGCGGCGCTTGAAGCGGAAGGCGATGACCTTCTCGCCCTTCTCGTGGCCGAGGACTTCGCCGGTGACCTTGGCGCCGGCGACGGTCGGCTTGCCGATCTTCACCGAGCCTTCGTTGCCGACGATGAGGACCTCGGCGAAGGTGACCTTGTCACCTGCGTTGAGCTTGTCGTTCAGGTCGCAGAGGATGACGTCACCCTTCTGCACCCGGGTCTGTTGATTGCGGTCGCGGACGACGGCGTACACGGTTCGATCTCCTGCTGTCCGTGGTGGAATCCCTCCCACGGGGAGCCCTCGGAGGTGGGCTCGGTTGGGTCCCGCGCGCCGGAGCGCCCGGGATCGGGGGCGGGAAGTCTAGCGGGCGAGGCGGTCGCTGGGAAGGCTCCACGGCGCCGAGTTGCGCGGCCCGCGGGACTCGCGCCGCGGAACGGGCCCTCGGGCTCGAGTGGCCAGCGGGCGGATCCTCGCCGCGCCGAACGTCCGGGCTCGTGCGCCGGATCGGCGCTGATTTCGGGGTCGCGAGACCGCGGTGGGTCTTGCGGCGGGGTCTCGAAGGGGCGACGATGCCGAGAATGCTCCCCTTGCGCTGTTCGGGGGACGTCCGACTCTTCCGGCTGCGTTCCGCACGAACTCCCGGGCCGGTTTCGTGAGCCCAGGAGACCTTCGCATGGTGGACAACTTCGAGATGCGCGAACGCAGGCGTGGGGATGGAGGGACGCGCCAGGGTCGCCAGCCCAGCCGGCGGGACGGAGCCTCCCGCCCGGAGTTCGCCACCCTGCCCCAGCCGCCGAACGCCGATGAGCCCCACGCCCAGCCCCCGCCGGAGAGGGCACTGCCTTGAGTGACGATCGAACCGCACCGCGCCGGGCCTCGGCGGAGACACGCCCCACGACGGCGGCCGCCAGCGAAGTTCGCCCGCAGCGAGGCGGGATGCCCGCGAGCCTCGCGAGTTCCGCTCCGGGGCAGCTCTTGGGCGACGCACCGGGCGGATCGACGCCCGTGCACCGGCTCCTGGCCGCAGCGAACCCCGATCCGGCGGAGGGCGCGACCAGCCCCGTGGGCGCGATCGCGGTCGCGGGAGCGCCGCAGGCGGTCCGCCAGTTCGACTGGACGAACATCCTCTTCATGGCGGCGTCCCACCTGCTCGCCGTCGGCGCCGTCGCGTGGCTCGTCTTCGTGGAGGCTTCGCCGTGGACGATCGGCCTGGGCGTCCTGTGGTACGCGCTCTGCGGGTTTGCGATCACGGGCGGCTACCACCGGCACTTCTCGCACCCCACGTACCACGCCAACCCGCTCTTGCGGCTCTTCTACCTGCTGTTCGGCGCGGCCGCGGTGCAGAACTCGGCCATCCGCTGGTCCGCCGACCACCGGCGCCACCACGCGAAGACGGACAAGGAAGAGGACCCCTACAACATCACCGTGGGCTTCTGGTGGGCCCACATCGGCTGGGTGTTCTTCAAGGACCCGACGAAGAAGGTCCCGCGCGGCGTCGACGACCTGATCGCCGATCCGCTGGTCGCGTTCCAGCACCGCCACTACGTCCCGATCGCGATCCTCATGGCGTTCGTGATCCCGGGCCTGCTGGGCCTACTGTGGGGTGATCCGATCGGCGCCATCCTGGTGGCCTGCTTCCTGCGCCTCGTCGTGCAGTGGCACGCGACCGGCGCGGTGAATTCGGTCGCGCACTGGATCGGCTCGCGCCCGTACTCGCGCGCGATCTCGGCCCGCGACAGCTTCGTGACGGCGATCGTCACGATGGGCGAGGGCTACCACAACTTCCACCACCGCTTCCAACTCGACTACAGGAACGGCGTGCGCTGGTACCAGTTCGATCCGACGAAGTGGGCGGTCTGGACGTTCGAGCGCGTGGGACTGGCCTGGAACGTCCGCCGCACCGCGCCCGAGACGATTCAGCGAGCGCGCGAGCTGGTCCTGGCCGAGGTGCGCGAGCAGCGCGGCTCGCGCTGATACGGTCGCCGACCGATCCGGCGCGCTGAGGAGCGTGCACGAACGAGCGGGGCTCCGCACCGGCCGACCGGTGGGGAGCCCCGCTCGCTCTGGACCTGCTCCAGCGGCGACTAGCGCTTGCGACGCCCGCCCGGCCGCACCTCGCGGCCGTCGGTGCGCAGGTAGCGCAGCACGCTGTCCTCGGGCTGGTCCGCGGCCTCGATGAGGCGCACGTCCTTCTGCAGGCGGTATTCCAGCGCCCGCAGGTGATCCGAGCAGTCGCTCTTCAGGTACGCGACGACCTCGGGGTGCGCGCGCACCTCGACCGTCTGGAATCCCTTGTGCGTCAGCGCAGACGACAGGCGCCGCAGGATCGCCGCCGCGCGCGAGTTCACGGTGCGGATCCGGCCGGTGCCGCGGCAACGCGGGCAGTGATGGAACACCTTCTTGTCCATGCCCGGCCCGAGGCGCTGGCGCGTCATCTCGAGCAGGCCGAATTGGCTGATCCGCCCGATCTTGCTGCGCGCGCGGTCGTGCTCGAGCGCGTCCTTGAAGGCCTTCTCGACCAGCCGGATGTTGCTCATCTTCATCATGTCGATGAAGTCGACGACGATGATGCCGCCCAGGTCGCGGAGTCGCATCTGGCGCGCGATCTCCGGGGCGGCCTCGAGGTTCGTCTTGAGCGCGATGTCCTCGAAGTCGAAGCCGTCCGAGCGCGTGCGCCCGGAGTTCACGTCGATGGCCACGAGCGCCTCGGCCTGGTCGAACACGATCGAGCCGCCGCTCGCCAGCTCGATGCGCCGCTGGAAGATCCGCTCGAAGTCGGGCTCGACGTTGTAGGCCTGGAAGAGCGGCTTCGCGGCGTCGTGGAGCTGCACGCGCCCGACGTCCTCGGGCATCAGCTTCTCGGTGAACTCGACGATCTGACGCTGCACCTCGGGGTCGTCCACGATCACGGCGCGCGTGTTCGTCGAGTAGAGGTCGCGCATCGTCTTGATGGCGACGTCGGACTCGCGGTACAGCGGCGCCGGACCGTGGCCCTGGTGCAGCTTCTTGCCGAACGCGGTCCACAGGCTGACCAGGTAGTCGAGGTCGCGCTTGATCTCGTTCTTGCTGTGCCCGACGCCGGCCGTGCGCACGATCACGCCCATGCCCTTCGGCACCTCGAGCGTCTGCAGGATGCGCTTGAGGCGGCGGCGCTCCTTCTCGTCCTCGATCTTGCGCGACACGCCCGTGCGCGACATCGAGGGCATGAGCACCAGGTAGCGCCCGGGGATCGAGATGTAGGTGGTGAGCGTCGGCCCCTTGTCGCCGATCGCGTCCTTCGTCACCTGGACGACGACGGTCTGGCCCTTCTTCAGGAGGTCCGTGATCGGCAGGCGCGGGCGGGCCTCGAAGCGACGCTTGCCGCGGCCGCCCTTGCCGTCCTTGCCCTTGCGACCGCGCGGCGCGCCGCCTTCTTCGTCGGCCTCGTCGTCGTCGAGCTCCGCGGAGACCGAAGGCTGGCTCGAGTTCTCGTCCCACTCCTCGGGATCGATCTGCGTCGAGAGGAGCTTGTCGAGGTCGAAGTCCTTCTCGCCGTACGCCGTGAGCACGTCCGAGGTGTGCAGGAACCCGTTGCGTCCCTGGCCGAAGTCGATGAACGCCGCGCCGATCGCCGGCTCGAGGTTCACCACGCGTCCGCGGTAGATGTCGTTGACCAGCGTGTCCTGGTCCTTCACCGTCATCAGGAAGTCGGTGATCTTCCCGTCCTCGAGCACCGCCACGCGCTGCTCCTCGGGATCGGTGGCGTTGACGAGGATCAGCGAGCGGCGTTCCGACTCGGGGACGACGCGCGGCGCATCCGGGTCCGCGGCCGCATCGACCTCCGCGCCTTCCTCGCGCGCACGGCCGCGGCCGCGACCGCGGCGGCGACGCGAACCGCCGCGCGGCTCGGCGACCGGCGCCGTCTGCACGTCCTCGACCGCGACGTCCGGTTCCGTCCGCTCGACCAGCGGGAGGTCGTCGTCCTCGCCCGGGATCGCCTCGATCTCGACCGGAGCCGGGGCCGCGCCGCGCGCGGAGGCTTCCGTCGTGCCGCGCTTCTTGCGACGGCGGCCGCCGCGGTTGCCGCGGCGACGGCGCTTCTTGCCGTCGGGCCCGATCCCGCCGAGGTCGGCGTCGGTGGCAGCGGCATCCCCGAGCTCGAGATCGTCGGCCGGCACGGCGTCGAGGGCCAGAGCGAGCTCGTCGTCGTCCAGCGCGTCGATCTCGCGCGGCACGCTGCCGCGCGGCGCGCTCGCCCGCGCGGGTTGGACCGAGCGCTTCCCGCTCGGAGCGGAGTCGATCCCGGCGGCGGTCGGAGCCGCGCCGCGGCCTCGACCGGCGGGTGCCTGGGTGGTCTTGGCGTCGGCGGCGACGGGCTTGTCGCCCCGGCCGCGACCTCCGCGCCCGCGGCGCGACCGGCGGCGACGGCCGCCTTCGAGACCCGGCGCCTCGGCGGCGGAACCGCCGGCGGGCTCCGCGGATTCGTCGCCGGATTCGTCGCTGGACTCTGGGGCCGGGTCGAACGCGGCCGCGTCGACCGAGCCGACGTCGAAGAGGTCCGCCTCGAAGGACTCGTCCTCGCCCGGCAGCGGCGGTTCGCCGGGGACGGCGATCACGGACGACGCCGCGACCTCGTCCGCGCCTTCGCGGCGACCGCGGCGGCGGCGTCCACCGCGCGAGCCGCGCCGGCGGCGCTTCGGGCCAGCGTCGCCGGCCTCGGCGCCGGGGGCGGCGCCGGGCTCGCCCGCGGGCGAGGAATCCAGGGAGTCGTCGGCACCGGCGGGCTCGGAGCCGCCCGCGGAGCCGTCGTCGGCGCCGCGCGAGGAGTCCTCGTCGTGCCGCGTCGAGCGCGGCGCGCGACCGGGTCGATCGCTCGCGGACTCGCTCTCGAACTCCGCGGAGTGCGCGTCCGCGTCATCGCGCGGGGAATCGTGTTGGAAGTCGGAACGGGAAGGGAAAGGATCGAAGGATTCGGGCGCGCCGTGCGCACCCGAGTGGATCTCAGCCGTCATGGAAAGGAGGGGTCGCGCCGGTTGGACGGTGCGGCGCCGTCCAGGCACCTCGGTCTTCCGCTGGAAGCGGTCAGCTCGGGCCGCGGATGCGGGCCGGCTCGACCGTCGAAACGGGGAAACGGAAGGCGCGGACAGGGGCGCGCGGGCCAGAGAACCGCGCGCAGGCGCGGGGCGGGGGCCGTGGGTCCTTGGCGCGGGGTAGGCCCGCGCAGAGCGCGCGGGTGGTTCGCGACGAATGGGTTCGTAAAGAGGAGCCGGTCTGCGCGCCGCCGTTCCCAGGGGAGCGGCGAGGCGAGGGGCTCGCCTCCCGAGCGCAAGGCGCGCTCAGGTGGTGGATCTCGTTCCGGTGGCCCGGGGGCCACGGAGCGCGAGCGGACACCGCCCACGCGGCACGCATCGTCGCGGATCCGGGGTCCGGAGTCGATGCGGAAGCGCGGAATCCGTCCCGAAACCCGCGCGGCGGCGAGAGCTCAGGGCTTCTTGGCCGCGGCCGGGCCGATCAGGCGCGAGCGGCCCGTGGGCGCGGGACGCACGTCGATGGCCTCGACCCGCATCCGCATGCCGTCCTCGGTCACGAACGTGACCCGGTCGCCCTCGCGCCCGAGGACGCGCCCGGTGAGCGATCCGCCGGGCAGCAGGACCTCGACGCGCGGCAGGCCGGCGAGGGCCTGGGTGCCGAGCGGGACGGGCTGTCCCTGCGAGCCGACGATCTGCACGAGCCCGCGCAGGTCCGAAGCGTCGAACGACAGGCGGCCGAGCTTCACGTCGAGCCAGATGCGCGACTCCCCCACCGCGTGCAGGGTGCCCTCGACGAACTCGCCGTTCACGAGCTCGGCGCGCACGAGCCCCACGTTCAGCGTGCGCACGCGCGTGGGCCCGCGGATCGCGTCGGTCGGGATCGTCGGTTCGAGCCACATGCCGGCCCAGTCGCGCTCGGTCGCATGGCGGCCGCCGCCCGGGCCGGGGCTGCCGGCGGGGAGTTCGGGGGCCTTGGCCGGGATGTTCGGGCTGCGCTCCAGCGGCGCATCGGTCGTGCGCGTCGTCGCGACCACGGGCGCGGGTGTCGCTGCGACGGGTTCCGGCGCGACGGGCTCCGTCGGAGCGGCCGCGACCGCGGGTTCCGTGGTCGGCGCGGGATCCGGTTCGAGTGCGCGCGGCGCGACCTCGGTCGGCGCGGCATCCACCGGCGCGATCGGCTTCGGCTCCGACGCGACCGCGGGCTTCGCGGGCGCGACCTGCGCCGTGGGCGTCTTCGCCGGAGCGGGCCTGTTCGTCGCGGGACCGTTCGTCGCCGGCTTCGGCGTCGTGGACGCGATCTCCGGGGCGAGCGCCGGCTTCGGGCCGAAGCGCTGCCAGGCGTACCAACCGCCGGCGGTCGCCAGCGCGAGCACCGCCACCAGCGCGAGCACCCGCTTCGAACCGCGGCGCGCCGGCTCGGGCTGCGGCGGCTCGACCTCGGGCTCGTACTCCTCGTCGACCGGAGCATCCGTGGCTTCTGCGGACTCGGCCTGCGCCGCGGCGCTGGCGGTCCGAGCCGGCGCGGCGGTCGCCACGGCCGTCGTGGGCGCGCTCGCTTCGGCCTGTTCGATGTCGAAGAGCCACGACTCGGTCTG
>JBGAOR010000082.1:0-21880 GCA_044221705.1 Planctomycetota bacterium | reverse complement strand
CGTCGGTCCAGGACCGCCCGCGCCGGAGGGAGCGGAACTCGGCGGTGCCGACGGCGACGCACCGCCCGCGGTCGGGTCCTTCGGCGGCGCGGCCGGTGGCACGGCCCCGTCCACGAGCGCCGGGTTGCCGGGCGTGCGACCCGGCCCCATCGGCGAGATGTAGCGCGGCGCCGGAGTGCCCTGCGGACGCGCGACGGCGCCCGGGTCGACCTGGATGCGCAGGATCAGGCCCGTGACCTCGTCCTCGATCGCCTGCAGGAGCTTCTCGAAGAGCTGGAAGCCCTCGCGCTTGTACTCGGTCTTCGGATCGACCTGCGCGTAGCCGCGCAGGCCGATGCCGGCCTTGAGCGAGTCGATCGCGAGCAGGTGGTCGCGCCACTTGTCGTCGAGCGCCTTGAGCAGGAGGTAGCGCTCGACCTGGCGCATGACCTCGGGGCCCATCTCCGCCTCGCGCTTCGCGTAGTGCTCGAGCACGATCTTCGCGACCGGTCGGAAGTCCCCGACCTTGGCGGTCGCGTCGGCGGCGAGCTGCGGGTCGACCTCGAAGCCGAAGCAGCGCTGGAACCACGTGCGGAAGCCGTCGGCGTCCAGCAGGTGGACCTGGCGCGCGTGACGCTCGACGACGCGCTCGAGCATCATCGTGACCTTCTCGCGCAGCTCGACGCGCTCGAGGACGTCCTGGCGCGTGCCGTAGACCTCCTTGCGCTGGCCGTTCATGACCTCGTCGTACTCGAGGAGCGAACGGCGGATCTCGAAGTTGCGGTCCTCGACCTTCTTCTGCGCCCGTCCGATCGCGCGCGTGACCATCCCCGACTCGATCGGGGTGTCCTCGGTCATGCCGAGCTTCTCCATCGCGTTCTTGACCCAGTCGCGATAGAAGATCCGCATCAGGTCGTCTTCGAGCGACAGGAAGAAGCGGGATTTCCCGACGTTTCCTTGCCGTCCCGTGCGACCGCGCAGCTGGTTGTCGATGCGCCGCGACTCGTGTCGTTCCGTGCCGAGGACGTAGAGTCCGCCGAGGCCGAGCACTTCTTGCTCGTCCTCGTCGCACTGCTCGCGGACCTTCTTCCGGATCGCGTCGATCTCGGCCAGCTTCTCCGGATCGCCCAGCGTCAGGCCCGCGGTCTTGAGCGCCTCCTCGAGGCGGTGCTCGAAGTTGCCGCCCAGCTTGATGTCCGTGCCGCGGCCGGCCATGTTCGTCGCGACCGTCACGGCGCCACGTTCGCCCGCGCGCGCGACGATCGTCGCCTCGCGCTCGTGGTTCTTCGCGTTCAGGACCTCGTGCGGGATCCCGCGCTGGGTGAGGATCTTGGAGACCGTCTCGGACTTCTCGATCGAGGTCGTGCCGACGAGGACCGGCTGACCCTTGGCGTGCATCTCGGCGATCTCGTTGCCGATCGCCTTCCACTTCTCGGGCGCCGTGCGGTAGACGACGTCCTCGTGGTCCACGCGCGCGATCGCGACGTTCGTGGGGATCGAGACGACGTCGAGCTTGTAGATCTTGTGGAACTCCCCCGCCTCGGTCAGCGCCGTGCCGGTCATGCCGGCCAGCTTCTTGAACATGCGGAAGTAGTTCTGGAGCGTGATCGTCGCGAGGGTCTGGTTCTCCTGCTTCGGCTTCAGGCCTTCCTTGGTCTCGACGGCCTGGTGCAGCCCGTCCGACCAGCGCCGCCCGGTCATCTTCCGGCCGGTGAACTCGTCGACGATGATGACCTCGTCGCCCTCGACGACGTACTCCGTGTCGCGGCGGTTCAGGTGGTGCGCGCGCAGCGCGTTCTCGATGAAGTGCAGCCAGTCCTCGTGCGGCGGCACGAAGAAGCTCGGCACGCCGACCAGCTTCTCCGCGGCCTCGATGCCGGCCTCGAGCAGCGCCACCGAGCGCTCCTTCTCCTTGACCTCGAAGTGGACGTCCTTCTCGAGCTTGCGCGCGATCTCGTCGGCCAGCGCGTACTTGTCGCTCGTGTCGGCCGCCGGGCCGGAGATGATGAGCGGCGTGCGCGCCTCGTCGATCAGGATCGAGTCGACTTCGTCGACGATCGCGTAGTAGAGGTCCTTCTGGACCTGGTCCTCGACGCGCGACTTCATGTTGTCGCGCAGGTAGTCGAAGCCGAACTCGTTGTTCGTGCCGTAGACGATGTCGCACAGGTAGACGGGCTGCCGCTCCCAGGGCGACATGTCCGACTGGATCGAGGCGACCGCCACGCCCAGGTAGTCGTAGATCGGGCCCATCCAGGCCGCGTCGCGCCGCGCCAGGTAGTCGTTGACCGTGACCAGGTACACGGTCTTCCCCGACAGCGCGTTCAGGTACAGCGGCAGCGTCGCGACGAGCGTCTTGCCCTCGCCCGTCATCATCTCGGCGATCTTGCCCTCGTGCAGGATCATGCCGCCGACGAGTTGCACGTCGTAGTGGCGCATCCCCAGCGTGCGGACGGCCGCCTCGCGCACCATGGCGAAGGCTTCGGGGATGAGGTCGTCGAGCGTCTTCTCGCCCTTGGCCACCTGATCCTTGAACTCGGCGGTCTTCTGGTGGAACTGCTCCGCGGTGAGGCCTTTGGCCCACGGCTCGAGTTCGTTGATCCGCTGGACGATCGGCTCCAGGCGCTTGACCATGCGCTCGTTGCGCGCGCCGAAGATGCCCTTCAGGGTCGTCCCGACGTTCTCGCCGAAGGACCCCAGCCGGTCGGTGATCTTGTCCCAGTCGAATGCCATGAGTGAAGCGCCTCTGGCTCCGCGGGCGGACCGGTGTTCCGGCCCGCGCGCGCAGCGGATTGCAGCGGAAGATTAGAAGGCAGCGAGGGGCGCTAGGGAAGCAGGAGCCCGCGGACCGCCGGGGAACGTGCACCGGCGGCGCATCGCGGATGCGGGCGCGCGCGGCCTCGCACCCCGCGCTCGGTCAGGGACGGGGCCGACGCTCGAGGAGCTGACTCAACATCGCGAACAGGACCTCGCGCGGGTACGGCTTGCGCAAGACTCCGCTGGTCTTCGGGATCCGCTCGAGGTCGATCGTGGAGGCCGTGGCCAGGAGCACCGGCAGGTC
Organism: Planctomycetota bacterium; assembly: GCA_044221705.1. Lineage (GTDB taxonomy): Bacteria > Planctomycetota > UBA1135 > UBA1135 > JAEUHZ01. Next base: position 18,843 of record JBGAOR010000082.1, on the reverse strand, counting down.
CTGGGTGCGCGGGTCGGCGCGGACCTGGCGGAGCACCTGCTCGCCGTCGACCTCGGGCATCGAGAAGTCGAGCATGAGCAGGTCGGGCATCGGATCCTGCCGCAGCCTCTCGAGCACCTGCGAGCCGTCGAACGCCAGCTCGACGTCGTAGCCGCGCCCGCGCAAGAGCGCCCCGAGTCCCTTGCACACCTCGGCCTCGTCGTCGACGACCAGGAGGCGCGCGCGCTTCTCGCCCTCGCGCTCGATCTGGGCGAGCCCCTCGGCGATCACGCGCAGGTCGCCGTAGGTCGGCAGCCCCTCGGCGGCCCAGGCCGCCTCGATCTCGCGCTTGAGGCGCGAGTTCGTGCGCTTGAGCTCCATCCAGGCCGGATAGTCCGGGTCGGTGGGCTTGACGTCGAGGTCGTCGTGCGTGTCGACGGCGAAGAAGTACTCGCAGTCCACGAGGTACTCCTGCACCACGAACTTCATGAACGGGTACTGGCGGTTCCCGAGGCGCAGCGTGTGGCGCTTCTGGGAACCGCGGTCGCGCGTCGGCTGCGGATCGAACCGCGCGAACAGCGCGTCGAGCGTGCTGGCCGACTCCAGGTCCTTCACGCCGATGCGCGGACGCGGAAAGTCCTCGCCCGGCCAGGCGATCTCGAGGTAGATCGCCACGGCGCGTCGCACGATCGCGGGTGTCAGGTCCTCGAGCCGCATGGGCACCGCCGAACGCGCGATCGACGCGCGTCAGGCCGGAGCGCCTCCCGCAGCCAAGCCTGCGTCGTGGGCCGTGGTCGTGCGCGCGCCGCGCGCGCTCGCCGGTGCGTCGCGTTTCGATTCGCACTGCGCCGGCGGCGGCGCGTGCAGCTCGAGCGTGCCCACGAGCTCCTCGACCGAGCCGATGCCGGCGCCGTCGAGCAGGGCTTCCAGCTCGTTCGCGAGCCGCGCGAGGAGTCCCGGATCGCCGAAGTTCGCCGTGCCGACCTGCACGGCGCGACAGCCGACGACGAGGAACTCGAGCACGTCGGCCGCGGTGACGATGCCGCCGCAACCGACGACGGGGATCTTGACGGAGCGCGCGCACTCGTAGGCGCAGCGCAGCGCGATGGGCTTGATCGCGGTGCCGGAGTAGCCGCCCTGCGTCGTCCACAGGCCGGGCTTCCGCGTGCGCCAGTCGACCTTCATGCCCAGGACCGTGTTCACCGCGGTGATGCCGTCCGCGCCCGCGCTCTCGACCGCGATCGCCATCTCGGAGATGCGCGAGACGTTGGGCGACAGCTTGGCCAGGACCACCTTCGACGTGGCGCGGCGCACGCCGCGGATCACGGCTTCCGCCATCGCCGGGTCCGTCGAGAACGGGAGCTTCCCGTCCTGCACGTTCGGGCACGACAGGTTCACCTCGAGCACGTCGACCGCGGATTCGGAATCGAGCCGCGCGGCGAGTTCGGCGAACTCCTCGACGCGCTCGGCGCCGATGTTCGTGACGATCACCGTGTCGGCCGCGGCGACCTCGGGCAGCACCGCGCGGACGTAGTGGTCGATGCCCTTGTTCTCGAGGCCGATCGAGTTCAGGAAGCCCGCCTCGGTCTCGCAGATGCGCGGCGCGGGATTGCCCGGGCGCGGGCGCAGCGTGACCGTCTTCGACACGAGACCGCCCACGAGCCCGGGCGGCACGATGTGCCGCATCTCCAGCCCGTGGCCGAACGTCCCGGACGCCGAGAGGATCGGATTCGAGAGCCGGATCGGCCCGAGTTGCACGCTCAATCGCGCCATCGGCGCAGGACTCTACGGACTCCGCGCGCGAGCGGCAACGCGGCGCGGGTCACGCCGCGGCGGCCGCGTGCTTCCCGCGCGATCCGAGGAACCCCGACGCCAAGAGCAGGATCGCGCCGACCGTGATGCACGAGTCGGCCACGTTGAAGGTCGGGAAGTGCCAGCGCCAGACGCCGAAGTACACGTCGATGAAGTCGCGCACCGGCCCGAACGGGTAGCGCTCGAGCGGGTAGAAGCGGTCCAGGGAGAGATCGCGCGCGCGCAGCAGGTTGTCGTACAGGTTGCCCAGCGCGCCGCCGAGCACGAGCACCAGCGCGCTCGTGAACCACGGCCGTCCGCGCGGGGTGCGCGCGAGCAGCCAGACGAGGAACACGACCGCCACGGCGCGGCCGCCGACCAGCAGGTACGGGATCGAGTGCAACTGCCCGAACGCCGCGCCGGGGTTCAGGGACAGCATGAAGGTGAACCACTCGCCCGCGATCGGCTGGCGGCGGTGCGCGCTGCCGCAGGCGTCCACGACGAGCTGACCGCCCTGGTCGAGGCGCTCGATCCAGGCGAAGGCGGCGGCCTTCGACCACAGGTCGAGGACGACGAGGAACGCCGCGATGCCGAGCCGGATCCCGACCGCGCGCAGGCCTGGGAACACCCGGGGTTCCGCGCCCTTCGCGCCTCGGTCCGCGTCGCTCACGAGCGTCCTTCTTCCTCCTTGCGCTGACAATCGATGCAGTTCCGGCCGTGCGGGACGTGCTTCAGCCGCTCCTTGCCGATCGCGGCCTGGCAACCCTCGCAGAAACCGTAGCTGCCGTTCTTCACGCGGTCGAGGGCATCGAGGACCTCGCGCACGGTCGACTCGTCGCGCTGGATCAGCTCGAGGCTGAACTCCTGGCTGTAGCTGTCGGTGCCGCCCTCGCCGGACGTGTCGATCTGGATCCCCTTCTCGCCGATCGCCTCTTCCTCGAGGCGATCGATGTCACCGCTGAGCAGGGTGAGCATCGTGCGCAGTCGCGCGGCGTGCTCTTCGAGTTCCTTCGCCGAGAGTCGCTTCATGGAGCAGGCGTAGAGGGCGGGGGTGGGGGGGGATGGGGGCGGGTCGGGCGGCGTCCCGAATGGGACCGAGCTGGACGGCTGGCTGGCTGCTATCGGCTCCACGGGCCTTGGATCCCGAGTGCGGACGGGAACGCCGGGCCGAAGGAAGGGCGAAGAGTCTAGGAACCAGCCCCCGGACCTTCAAGGGCCGGTGGAGCTTGATCGCGGCCCCCGGAAGCCCGAGTGTCGCCGCCCATGGGCGGCACGAGTCGCGTGAAGCGCGTGGGCGGAGGCCGGACTCGCGGCGCAGCCGGATCGTCGAGCGCCGGCCGAGCGCGACCGACGGATCTCGGCGCGTCCTTCGCGGCCGACGTGCGCGATCTGCTCGTCGCCCTGCGCGCGGAAGCGGGGCTCGCGCCGAACACGCTGGTCGCGTACCGCCGCGACCTCGAGCGGTTCCTGCGCTTCGCGCGCGAGCGCGGAGCGGCGCGCTTCGAGGACGTCGAAGCCGCGCTCGTCGTCGATCACCTGGGCGAGCTGCGCTCGGCGGGCTACGCCGAGGCCAGCGTCGCGCGCGCGCTGGCCGCGATCCGCGTGCTCGCGCGCCACCTGGTCCAGGAAGGCCGGTTGAAGCGCGATCCGACCGCGCTCCTCGCCGCGCCGCGACTCGCGCGGTCTCTCCCGCGAGCGCTCGCGGCGATCGACGTCGACGCCCTCCTCGCCGCTCCGCTCGATCCGCGCTGGGCACCGGACGAACCGTGGCGCAGGGAGCGCGACGCGGCGCTGCTCGAGGTCCTCTACGCGTCCGGTGCGCGCGTGAGCGAGGCCGCGCATCTGCGCCTCGACGGTCTCGATCCGACGCTGCGCATCGTGCGCCTGGTCGGCAAGGGATCCAAGGTGCGCCTCGTCCCGTTGGGCGACCGCGCGGCGCGCGCGTTGAAGGCCTGGATCGGCGCGGGACGGCGCACGCGTCCCGACGCGCAGCGGTCGCCGCACGTCTTCCTCGGCGCGCACGGGCGCACGCTGACGCGCGGAGAAGCCTGGCGCGTCGTGCGCGACGCGGCGCGGCTGGCCGGCGTCGCGGTCCCGGTCTCGCCGCACGCACTGCGGCACTCGTTCGCGACGCACATGGTCGAGGGCGGCGCCGACCTGCGCAGCGTGCAGGAGCTGCTCGGCCACGCCTCGATCCGGACGACCGAGGTGTACACGCACCTCGACGCCGACGCCGTCGCCGCCGTGCACCGCCTGCACCACCCGCGCGCATGAACCTCGAACCCGCGAAGCGCGCGCGCCTCGTCGGCGCGCTCTTCTGCGTCTGGGTCCTGTGGGGCTCGACGTACTACGCGATCCGCGTCGCCGTGGAGGTCCTGCCGCCATTCCTCATGGCCGGCTCGCGCTTCCTGTTCGCGGGCACGCTGCTCATGGCGTTCGCCCTCGTGCGCGGCGAGCCGCGGCCGCGGCGCGAGCACCTCGTGCCGGCGCTCGTCTCGGGCGCGCTCCTGATGCTGGCTTCGAACGGGCTCGTGTGCTGGGCCGAGACGCGCGTCGCGTCGAGCATCGCGGCGCTCGTCGTGTCGTGCGTGCCGCTGTGGATGCTGCTCTTCGACTGGTGGAGACCGGGCGGGGTCCGGCCGCCGCTCGCGGGCTTCGCCGGCGTGGCGGTCGGGATCGCGGGGGTGGCGCTGCTCTCCGCGCCCGACCCGAGCCACCCGCTCGACGCGCTGGGCATCGCGGCGCTGCTCGGAGCGACGATCTCGTGGTCCATCGGATCCCTGTACTCGCGACAGGCGCGCCTCCCCGAGTCGCAGATGGTCTCGACGGCGGCGCAGATGCTGTGCGGCGGCGCGCTGCAGGTGCTCGGCGGCGTCGCCTTCGGCGAGGCAGCGCGCGTGGACATCGCCGCGATCGAGCTGCGCCACGTCGTGGGCTGGCTGTGGCTCGTCGGCGCGGGGTCGCTGCTGGGCTTCAGCGCGTACCTGTGGCTCCTGAAGAACACGTCGCCGGCCGTCGCGACGTCGTACGCGTTCGTGAACCCGCTCGTGGCGCTGACGCTCGGGACGTGGCTCGGCGCCGAGAGCCTGCCCGGGCGAGCGTGGTTGGCGGCGGCGCTGATCGTCGGCGCGGTCGCGCTGGTCGTCGCGGGCAAGCGCGCGCAACGCACGCCGCCCGTCGCGGCGCGGGATCCCGCCGCGACCCGCCCGCACTCCGGAGACGAGGACGCCGCGCGGCGGTGACCCGTTCGCGCGGCGTCGGCGATGTCTCGGTGTCTCTCTAGTCGTCCGCCAGGAACTGCAGCGTGTTGTCGTGCACGAGGCCGACGCACACGCCCGAGTCGATCCCGTCGTAGTTGTCGAAAGCGTAGTGGATGCCCCCGTACATGCGCGAGATCGCGGCCTCGCTGGCGGCCTCCGCGAAGCTCGAGAACGCGCGGTCGGGCGGCAGGCCGCCCAGCGGGTTCAGCCGGGAGTGGCACGTGTCCGTGAACGCGTACGCGCCGAACATGGAGGTCAGCACGGTCGCCGCCGCGCCCGATTGCGTCGAGTGGCCCGACGTGTAGGTCGGGAAGTTCGGCGTGGCGAGCAGCGGGTCCCAGGCGGCGTCGATGTTGTCGCGGATGTAGGTCGCGGGCCGCATCAGGTAGCTCGTGTACTTCTCCTTCCAGCACGTGATGAACGCGTCCGCCACCGCGAGGCCCACGCGCGCGAAGGCCTCGGCCGACACGTCCAGCGTGAGCGATTCGTCCGCCGCGATCTGGCACGTGATCGCGACCCAGTGCCCGGGCGGCGTCCCGGTGGCGCCGGCGTTGTCGGCCCAGTAGCGCGCGATCGCGTCCTGGTCGGGCGTCAGCCCCGCGCCCTGGTCGCCGGTCGTGTTGTGGACGAGCAGCGCCTGCGCGTACCAGGCCGAGTCCGTCGACGTGGAGAAGGCGGGCGGGCCGACCGGCTCGCACTCGAGGCCGTCCATGACGACGAACGTGCGCATGTCGCCCCAGCACGGCAGGAGCGGCTGCGCCGTGCCCGTGACCTGGATCCAGCCACCCGCGCTGGGCGGGATCGGCGCGGTCCAGTTCGTCTGGCAGTCGGCCTGCAGCGCCGTGCCGTCCGTCGCGGCCCAGGCCAGGATCGCGGCGCCCACCGCGTCGCCGAAGGAGACCGAACGGTCGACGACCGCCGTGTCGACCCCGGCCGAGAGCGTCGCGAGCAGCGCGGCTTCCTGCGCGTCGAACTGCGCCGCCGAGTTCGCGACGAGCGCGCTGCTGACCACGTTCAGCGCGCGGTTCGCGGCGATGGCCCAGTCGTAGACGTCTCCGGCCGCCGGCTCGGGCAGCGTCGCGGCCGGCAGGCCGTTCAGCTGGCCCTGCAGGCTCTGGTGCCCGGGCATGCCGTGCACGACGGTCTCGTAAAGCGCGACGCCCGTGTAGGCGAACACGCGCGACGCGCGCGGCGGGTTCAGGTTCGTGTCGCGGATGCGCGTGTAGAGCAGCTCGTGCCACTGGATGGCGACGGCCGAATCGAAGCTCGCGGTGAGCGCCGACGTCGGCGCCGGCGCGGGCGGCGAATCGGAACCGCCGTTCGAGCACGCGGCTGCGAGGACGACCAGGGGAGAGAGCAGCGCCGCGCGACGCGCTGCGTGGAGGTTGCGGATGTTCATGCGGGTGCCGTGTGGGGACTCCGTACTCGTTCGAGGGCGACACGGACCCGCACGCGGCCTATCCTCCCCGCCGATGTGGTCGCAACGGGAACGAGGGAGCGCAGGCGGCGTGCGCATGCCGGATCGCGCGGCCCGGGGGAGCCGGTCCCTGCGCACGCCTGCCAGCGCGCGGTCCAGGGGCTCTCGCCGACCAGACTGCCACACCGGCCCGCGCACAAGGTGCTCGCGGCGATTTGCCGCGCGCGACCTGCGGCCGGGCGAGCCTGGTCGTGCCCCTCGCCGCGGCCCTCGCCGTCGTCCTCGCGGCGGTGTGGATCGCGCGCCGCCCCGATCGACCGCCGGTCCCCTCGGTCGCGCCGGACACCGCCGCGCCCGCGAGACCTGCGCCGGCGGCGGCCGATCTCGCGCCGCCGGTCGAGCCCGCGACCGCCGCGCGCACGGGCGACGCGACCGCCACGGGCGAGCCGCCGTCGAACTCCGCGACGCCCGGCGGGCCGCGCCTGCGGATCGAGATCGTGGACGAGAGCGGCGCGCCGGTGTCGGGCGACTTCGAGTTCGAGATCCGGCTGAACCTGAACCTGCAGAACGGTCTGGCACGCGGCGAGCCCGTCCGGACTCAGGCGCACGGACCGCGCGTCGACCTGCCCGTCGACACGGGAGCGGAGACGATGCAGCTCGTGCTCGCGGATCCGCCCTCGGCCCACGTGATCGCGCATCGGCTGGGCGAGCGCGGCGAGGAGGTCGTGCTGCTCGCGCGCCCGGGAGACTCCGCCTGGACGCGCTTCGTCGTCCGCGCGACGACCGTCGTGCGCGGATCCCTCGTGGACGGCGCGGGCAATCCGCTCGAGGGCGTCGCCGTGATGCTGCGCGACAACACGCCCGGCCGCGCGCCGCACAGCACGGCCGTCACCGACGCGGCCGGGTCCTTCGCGATCGACCTGCTGCCCGGCGTGCGCAATCGCCTGTTCGTCGGCGACGAGCGCTACCCGTGGGTGCCGGTCCAGGAGCTCGAGCCCGGGCCCGGTCCGCGGCGGCTCGAGCCGATACGCGTCGAGCTCTTCGCGGCGACGTTCCGCGTGCAGCGTCCCGACGGCAGCCCGGCCGAGGGCGCGCAGCTCGAGGGCGTCGGCCTCGACGGCGGACGCTTCGCGGCGAAGGCCGACGCGGACGGCCTCGCGCGCGTCGCGACGCTCCTGCGCGGGCGCTGGCGCGTGAACGCGGCCGAGGCCACGCACGGACGCGGGTCGCGCGCGGTCGAGATCCCGCTGGAGAAGGACGAGCCCGTCCTGATCCTGCTGCCGCGTTGAACCGCGGCGACGCGGGCGTCGGTCACGATCCGGCGGGATGCGGCGTGGCCGCCGCGGGCTGCGCCGGCGGCGCCGTCGTGCCAGGCAGGTAGATGGCGGTGAACGGCTGCAGTTCGTCGCCGTCCACGACCAGCCGCACGCGCAGGTTGCCCGGGATCTCCGCCGGACCGGCCATGTTCAGCGCGAGCAGCGAGGTGAACACGATGCGCAGCGTCTGCTTCTCGGCGTCGACCTGCAGCGCGTCGGCCGGCAGCGAGATCTTGCGGCCGTTGTCGTCGAACTCGAGGAACGCGCGCAGCTTGGCGTTCTCCGGGAACGCCGCGTCGCGGACGATCGTCTCGCAGCGCGACCAACCGTAGTCGAGCACGACGAGCGTCTGCGCGGTCAGCTCGGGCGGCAGGCCCTCGCCGCCGCCGTGCCCCGGCAGTTCGAAGCGCGTGGCCGTGAACTGGCTGCCGGAGACGAGGCCGACGAGCTCGATCCACAGCGACTGCGGGTACTGCGCGCCCTGCGAGGCGGGATCCGCGAGCTCGGAGAGCCGGCGCTGGAACCCGGACTGGTCGTTCGACTGCGCCAGGCGGAAGAGCTCCTCGAGCGCGCTCGCGCCGAGTGCGCCGAGCCCCCAGCGAGCGCCGACGCCCTCGAGCAGCGCCGCGACGTGCTCGGGCGTGCTGTCGGCGAGCTCGACGCCCGTCTGCGTGTCGACCAGCGACGTGCGCGCGACGAGCTCGACCTCGCCCTCGCTCTTCTCCGGCACCATGACGAGCAGGGTGATGTTGTGGTTGCGCGGGACCATGGCGTAGTCGGCCGTCGACTCGGCCATCGCCCCGATGCGCACGCGCAGCGTGTTGGGCGACACGCGCGCCATCGTGAGCAGGCTGTTCAGGTCGCGTCCCGCGACCTGCCCCTGGATCTCGTTCGCGAAGAGGTCCGCGGACAGCTTGCCGGCGAAGTCGCCCGGCAGCGCCAGGAGCGACAGCGCCAGGCGCTGCGCGTCCTGCTGCGAGCGCGAGACGACCGACGCCTCCAGGTTGTCGGTCACGAGCAGCGGCAGCACGACCGGCCCCGTGCCCCCCGTCGACGCACCCGCGGTGGCGCCCGCGCGCAACGAGACGCTCGGAGCGCTGCGCGGCGCGGGGCTCGAGCCCGCCCCGGCGATCTGCACCTCGGGCGAGAAGAACGAGAGCGTCGTGTACGCGTCGTACGGCTGGTGACGGCGGCGCGGGATCAGGCTGACCTGCAGGCGCACGAGGTACGGCCGGAAGCCCTTGGGGATCACGGCGTCGCGCAGCACGCGGTTCAGGATCTGCACTTCCTGGTAGAGCGAGTTCGCGGTCCAGACCTCCATCATCGCGTCGGGGCCCTCGAGTCGGTCGGGCACCGCCGCGTACGTCCCGGCCTTGACCGCGTCCGGTCCGGAGGGCGCGCCGAACGCCTCCGGCTTCTCGGTCGCGGAGACCGCCGTCGAGAGCGAGCTCTGCCGCGATTCGAAGGTCTGCCGCGTGTCGCGGATCACCTTGCCCACGGCGTCGTCGGCCGTCATCGAGAAGCGTGGCGTGAGCGCGTCGACGTAGTGCGACCACGGCGCCACGGCCAGCACGGTGACGTGCACGGATCCCGCGTCGCGCTGGTCCACGGCGCGCGCTTCGCGGTGGAACGGTTCCGACTTGCAGGCCGTGAAGGCGGCCGCGAGGAGGAGGCACGACGAGAAGGACCTGAGCGCGGAGACTCTCATGCGGTACTGCGTAGATTCGAACGGGGGGCGGAACGAACGCGAATCGGTCAGGGCCGGCCGGAGCGCGCGAGCAGCGAGAGGCGCGCCGTCGCGACGGCGGTGGCCTTGCCGATCAGGGCCTTCGGGAGGTGGGACTGCGAGAGCCAGGGGATCCGGATGCCTTCCTGCAGGATCCACTTCCCGTCCGCCCGCGTCCACCTCGACTCCGCGTTCCCGTCGCGGTCGCCGTCGAGCAGGCACAGGTCGAAGGCGCCGCGGTCGTGCGTGTCGTAGAGCGCGAGGCGGCGGCCGTCGGGCAGGAACAGGAAGGCCGCTTCGGCCTCGAAGTCCGCAGTTTTCGCCGGGCGGACCGCGCCGGGCGCGGAGAAGTCGAACAGCACGGCCCGAGGTCCGTCGACGTCCCCCACGAGCAGCACGTCGTCGCGCGCGCCGAGCGCCGGGCTGGAGACGAACTCGAAGCACGGGCCGGGCTCGAAGGCGAGCGGCAGGTCGCGGAGACAGGCCGGCGGTTCCTCCGCGCGCGACGGCTCGGCGGCCTTCCAGGCCGGTGCCCGGATCTCGGGCCACACGGTGACGAGCGGGACCTGGAAGATGCTGCCCTCGGCGGATCGCGCGGAATCGCTGGCCGCCAGGCCGCGGGTCGTCTCGCCGGCGAGGAGGTCCGCGATGAGACCCCGCGCCGCCCGTTCGTCGGCGAGCCCACGCGTCGTCGTCGAGTCCTGCGCCAGGCCGGACAGGTCGCGGACCGGATCCGCCGGCCCGCGCGGGGCGGCGAGCACCCACACGCTCTCCACGCCCAGCGAATCGTCGACGACGGATCTCCACGACACGAGCTCGAGCGGCGCGTCGGCCTTCGGTTCGAGCCGCGCGCTGCCGGCGTTCGACGGGAAGAGGCAGGAGATCTCGTTGTTCGCGCCGAGGAAGTGCACCGTCACGTCGTAGATGCCCGAACCCGACTTCTGGAGCATGACCCGCACCTCGTCGCCGGGGTGCAGCACCTCGCCGCCCTCGACGCGCTCGGCGACGGACGAGCCGCGCGCGCGCCGCTCGAGCCACACCGAGAGCGTGGAGTCCGGCGGCGGGAACAGGCCGCACAGCCGGCGCAGGTTGTGGATCTTGCGGATCTTCGCCAGCGTCTGCGCCAGCTTCGACACGGGCACGTCGAGCACGTCCGGCGCGCCGACGTGTTCCGCGGCGCGCAGGTGGATGCGCGTTCCGTCGACGACGATGCTCCATTCCGCCGACCGCGGGTCCGCGGCGAGCCGGAACCGCGAGCCCTCGCTCGTCAGGAAGTCGCGCGCCGATTCGGGCAGGGCACCGAGGCCGAGCGGCTCGCCGCGCGGCGTGACGACCGCCACGACGAGCTGGAACTCCCCCACCGGACGCGCCGTGATCCGCGCGCGCAGCGTCGCCGCGCCGTCGGGCAGCGCGCCCGAGCGCAGCTCGCACTCGGCGTCGTAGAGGCCGGCGCGCACGACCTCGAGCGTCGCCAGCGCGGCGGCGCCCGCCGCGGCGCCGTCGGGCACGACCTCGAGCTTCAGGCCCGGGTCGATCCCCTGCAGGATCCCCTGGTTGAGGCGCGGCGACCCCGCGCCCGTCTCGAGCAGGAGCGGCGGATCGGCCACGCGTCCGCCGCCGCCGACCACGCGGTCGAGGTCGCCTTGCGCCATCGGCACCGTGAGATGGCACGGGAAGGCCTGGTAGGCGGAGATCACGCGCTGAGCCAGCTCGGAGTAGGTCGCGCTCGCGCCGACGCGGCGCATCTCGCGCACGAGCAGGTAGGTGAAGAGCCCCTGCGGCCGCGCGTCCGTGCCGCCCTCGGGCAGCTCCATCTCGGGCGCGGATCCGAAGCTCTGCGCGCCGTAGAAGGCCGAGACGCCGTCGGTCGACGCGCGCGCGGCGGGCGCGGCGGCCGGCGCCGTCGCCGGCGCGGCTTCCGCCGCATGCGCCGCCGTCCCGCGGACGCCCAGCAGCTCGGGCGGCAGGCCGCGCACGACCGCGTCGCCTCCGCGCAGCAGCGTGCCCGAGTGGCAGGCGTCGACGACGAGCCAGACCTCGCTGCCCTTCTTCTGGATCGCGGCCACGTACTGCGCGATCTCGTCGTCGACGATTGCGCTGGGCACCTTCTGTCCGTCGGGCGCGGGCCGCACGTCGGCGGGCAGGAAGATCTCGTCGAGACCGTCGGCCTCGTCGTCGAGGCTCGCGGCGGAGCTCGGCTGCTGCGAACCGTGGCCGGCCAGGAAGACCACCGTCCAGTCGCCCGGCCGCGCGTCCGCGGCGAGCTTCGAGAACGCGCGCCGGATGTTGGCGCCGGTCGGACGCGCCTTCTCGTCGTCGGGCCAGCCCGCGAGGCGCGTCATCGACGCGTCGGGCACGCCGTAGACATCGCGCAGCGCGCGCGCGAAGAGCTCGACGTCGTTCGCGGGGCCGCGCAGCTCGATCGTGTTGGAACCCGGCGCGGCGCCGGCCGCCTTCAGGAACGGGTACTGCGTGCAGCCCACGAGCAGCGCGCGGGAAGCGTGCGCGACGGGGGCGGGCGCGACCGGTGCGGGCGGCGCGGGAACGGGCGATGCGGGAGCGGGGACCTGCGCTCGCACGATCGGAACGAGCGTCAGGATGCCGAGCGAGGCGAGCGTGCACTTCATGGCGCGGTCGGTGATACCACGGGGCGCGGGTGCGGGCCCAATCCGGCCCTGCCCCCCGAGATCCCGCGACGTTCCGGCCGAACGGCCGAGGCGCCGTCGTCTAGGCGCCGTCGCGCAAACCGCGCTCGATGGTCGCCGCGAGCTCCGGGCCGATGCCCGGGACCGCGGCGATCTGCTCCAGGCTGGCGGCCTTCACGCCGGCGACGCTGCCGAACGCGCGCAGGAGCGCCTTGCGGCGCTCGGGTCCGACGCCCGCGATCGAATCGAGGCGCGACGCGATCTTGCCGCGCTCGCGCCGGTGGTACGTGATCGCGAAGCGGTGCGCCTCGTCGCGGATGCGCTCGAGCAGGTGACGCGCGCCGCTGTGCCGCGGCAGCGGGATCGGCTCCAGCGCGCCGGGCACGAACAGCCGCTCGTCGGTCGCCTTCGCGCGCGCCCCGCCGGCCGAGCGCGCCTTCGCGAGCCCGACCATGACCACGTCCCACGCACCCGACTCGTCGCGCGCCTCGAGGGCCTTGGCCAGCTGCTGCGCGCCGCCGTCGATCACCACGAGGTCGGGCAGGTCGTCATCCTCGACGCCGCGGCGCAGGCTGCGGCCCACGACCTCCTTCATCGAGGCGAAGTCGTCCTGGCCCTCGACCCCGCGCACGCGGAACCGACGGTACCCGGCGCGGTCGGCGTGACCGCGGCGGAAGCGCACGCGGCTCGCGACCACGTTCGAGCCCTGGAAGTTCGACACGTCGAAGCAGTCGATCACCTCGGGACCGGCGTCGAGCGAGAGGATCTGCGCCAGCTCGTCGAGCGCCGATTCCTCACCGGCGCGTTCGCTCTCCGACTGCACGAGCTCGGCGCGCGCGTTCTCGCCGGCGATGCCCAGCATGCGCGCGCGCTCGCCGCTCTTCGGCGCCACGATCGCGACGTCGCCGCCCAGCGCGGTCCGCAAGAGCTCGGGCTCGGACGGCAGGCACGGGACGACGATCTCCTTCGGCACAGCGCGCCGGCCGGGCGCGTACAGCGCGGTCAGCACGACGTGCAGCAGCTCCTCGTCGGGCAACTGCGAGCGGAAGACGTGCGCGCGGCTCTCGTGCAGCCGACCGTCGCCGAACGACAGCCGGTGGACGACCGCCGCGTCGCCCGCGCGCGCGAGCCCGAGCACGTCGCGGCGCACGTCGTCCTTCGGCCGGACGCCCTGGCCCTCGACCGTGCGCGAGAGCGCGGTGAGCCGATCGCGCCACGCGGCGGCGCGCTCGTACTCCAGCGCGTCGGCCGCCGCGCGCATGCGCGCCTCGAGGTCGGCGCGCACGTCCTCGACGTCGCCCGACAGGATGCGCGAGGCCTTGTCCACGAGCGCGCCGTACTCGCCCGCGGAGATCAAGCCGACGCAGGGCGCGCTGCACAGGCCGATCTGGTGCTTGATGCACGGCCGCGAGCGGTTCGCGAGCACGTGGTCGGGGCAATCGCGCAGCGGCACGATGCGGTGGAGGTCGCTCAGCGTCTTGCGCAGCGCGCCGCTCGACGCGAACGGGCCGAAGAAGCGCGCGCGTCCGCCCTCGCGGCCGACGTCGGGGTTCTTCGCGCGCACGAACTTGAGTCGCGGGAACTCGTCCGACAGGTCGATCCGCAGCATCCGGAACGACTTGTCGTCCTTCAGGCGCACGTTGTGCGGCGGCTTGTGCGTCTTGATCAGCGTGTCTTCGAGCAGCAGCGCCTCGCCCTCGGTGCGCGTGACGATCGTCTCGACCGTGCGCGCCTCCGCGTCGAGGAAGCGGATCTGCCAGCGCCCGTCGCCGCCCGATCGGTAGGTCCGCACGCGGTCGCGCAGACGCGCCGACTTGCCCACGTAGAGCACGGTTCCGGCCTCGTCGCGGAACAGGTAGACCCCGGGCTGCTCGGGGATCGAGCCGAGGTCGAGCGACGAATTCCAGGCGTGCCGGGCCATGCGCGAGCCGGGATCGTGGTGCCCGGACCGGCGCACGTAAAGGTGCGTCACGTCCGGGACGCGGTCCGGCCACGAGGAGCGCGTGCAATCACGGGCGGCGCGGTATGCTCGCGCAGCGGGCCGTGCCCGCCCCGAACCCATGAAGAAACTCCTCGCGCTCGCCCTCGTGTCCGGCGGACTGTTCGCAGCCGCCGGTTTCCGCTCCCCCGCTCCCGAAGGTCTCGACGTCGGAACCCAGGCCCCCGAGATCGACGCGAAGGTGTGGTTCAACCACATCGGCCGTCCCTTGAACCTCGAGAGCCTGCGCGGTCAGGCCGTGATGCTGGAGTTCTGGGCGACGTGGTGCGGCCCGTGCGTCGCAGCCTGGCCGCACGTCCAAGAGATCCACGACGAGTACGCCGACCAGGGCCTCGTCGTGCTGGCCCTCTCGAACGAGGCCACGGACACCGTCTCCACCTTCCTCGACCAGCGCGGGTTCACCGTGGCGACCGCCGCCGGCTGCAACGCGGGCACCGCGTACGGGGTGAACGGCATCCCGCACACGTTCCTGATCGACACGGAAGGCAAGATCGCCTGGCACGGCCACCCCAGCGAGCTCTCCGAGAAGAAGCTCAAGGAGGTCACGAAGGGCGCCAAGAAGCGCTCCTCGAACTTCCTCGCCGTGCCGCTCGACAAGGAGCCCGAGGGGCGCCTCGCCGCGCCGGCGAAGTCGATGGCCGCGGGCAATCCGGGCAAGGCGCTCCCAGCGCTGCGCGCGATCGCCGACGACGCCAAGGCGACCGAGGCCGAGAAGACGGGCGCGGCGACGCTGATCGCGTCGATCGACGACCACGTGAAGCTCCTGAACGGCCAGGCCGAGGGCTACGTGAGCGCACGCGACGTCATCAAGGGACTCACCGTGTTCGACGCGCTCGCGAAGGAGTTCGCCGGCGGGCCGATCGGCGACGCGGCGAAGAAGCGCGCCGAGGACATCCGCAAGGACGCGAAGCTCGCGCGCGAGGTCGAGGCCGCCGAGGCGTTCGCTCGCGCGCAGGAGCAGGCGGCCAAGCTCGGCACGACCAAGGCCAAGGGGAAGTTCCAGGAGGTCGTGGACAAGTTCAAGGGCACGCGTGCCGCCGAGCGCGCCGCGTCGATGCTGCGCGGCAAGTGAAGCCGACCCGAACGGGTCCGTGAACGAGACCGGGCCGTGGAGCGCGACGCTCCGCGGCCCGGCGCATCGCGGGAGGGTGCTTCCGCGGAGACGGAACGGCAGTCGGGGCGGACGACGAGTGTTGGGCGCGTGACGGAGGTGGGGCGGAAACCGGAACCAGAACCGGAAGTACTGGTGGTTCGCAGTGCAAGCACTGCGAACTAGCGCTTGAGCAGGATCTCCTCGAGCTTCTGCAGCCGGTTGCGCGACTTCGCCGCCTCCTCGAAGCGCAGCTCCTGCGCCGCGTGCAGCATGTCGGCGCGCACCTTCTCGACCTCGCCGCGCAGCTTGTCCGCCGGCCAGCTCCAGGCGTCCTGGACGTCGTCGCCCTTGCGACCGCCCTTCTTCTTCGCGCCCTTCGCGCCGTCGTCGATCGGACCGGCGACCTCGACGTAGTCCATCTCGTACAGCGACTCGATCGAGTCGCGGATCGGCTTGAGGATCGTCTTCGGCGTGATCCCGCGCTCGGCGTTGTAGATCACCTGCCGCTTGCGGCGCCGCTCGACCTCGCCGATCGCCGTCGCCATCGAGTCGGTCGTCTTCTCGGCGTAGAAGATCACGCGCCCCTCGACGTTGCGCGCGGCGCGGCCGCAGGTCTGGATCAGGGACGTCGTCGAGCGCAGGAAGCCCTCCTTGTCCGCGTCGAGGATGCCGACCAGCGCGACCTCGGGCAGGTCCAGGCCCTCGCGCAGGAGGTTGATGCCGATCAGCACGTCGAACTCGCCCAGACGCAGGTCGCGCAGGATCGCCGCGCGCTCGATCGCGTCGATCTCGGAGTGCAGGTAGCGCACGCGCACGCCCAGCTCGGCGTAGTACGTGGTCAGCTCCTCCGACATGCGCTTCGTCAGCGTCGTGACGAGCACGCGCCATCCGGCCGCCACCGTGCGCCGGATCTCGTGCAGCAGGTCGTCGACCTGCGTGCGCGCGGGACGGACCTCGATCTCGGGGTCGAGCAGCCCCGTCGGCCGCACGACCTGCTCGGCGACGCGGCCGGCGCTGTGGCTCATCTCGTACGCCGACGGCGTCGCCGAGACGTAGACGCACTGCCGCACGAGCTTCTCCCATTCCTCGAAGCGCAGCGGACGGTTGTCGAGCGCGCTGGGCAGGCGGAATCCGTGCTCGACGAGCGTCTCCTTGCGCGCGCGGTCGCCGCGGTACATGCCGCCGACCTGGGGCACCGAGACGTGGCTCTCGTCCACGAACACGACCCAGTCCTCGGGGAAGTAGTGCAGGAGCGTGAACGGCGACTCGCCCGCGTTGCGTCCGTCCATCCAGCGCGAGTAGTTCTCGATGCCGTTGCACACGCCGGTCGCCTTGAGCATCTCGAGATCGTGGCGCGTGCGCTGCTCGAGCCGCTGCGCCTCGAGCAGGCGCTTCTGCCCGTGGAGCACCTCGAGGCGCTCCTCGAGCTCGACGCCGATCCCCTCGATGGCCTTCTGCAGCCGTTCCGCCGGCGCCACGTAGTGGTTCGCCGGGAAGATCGTCATCGACGCGTGCTCGCCCAGCACCTCGCCGCGCAGCGGGTCGACCTCGACGATGCTCTCGATCTCGTCGCCGAACAGCTCGAAGCGGATCACCCGGTCCTCCTCGTACGCCGGGAACACCTCGATCACGTCGCCGCGCGCGCGGAACGTGCCGCGGCGGAAGTCGGTGTTGTTGCGCGCGTACTGCATGCGCGTCAGCGAGCGCAGGAGGTCCTCGCGCTCCAGGCTCTGCCCGCGCGCGAGCGTGAGCGCCATGCCGGCGTAGTTCTCGGGGCTGCCCAGGCCGTAGATGCACGACACCGAGGCCACGATGATCACGTCGCGCCGCTGGAGCAGGCTGCGCGTGGCCGAGTTGCGCAGGCGTTCGATCCCCTCGTTGCGGCTGGCGTCCTTCTCGATGAACGTGTCCGTCGAGGGCACGTAGGCCTCGGGCTGGTAGTAGTCGTAGTAGCTGACGAAGTACTCGACGGCGTTCCGCGGGAAGAGCTCCTTGAACTCGCTGAAGAGCTGCGCCGCGAGCGTCTTGTTGGGCGACAGCACGAGCGTCGGCCGGTTCACCCGTTCGATGGTCGCCGCCATCGTGAACGTCTTGCCCGATCCGGTGATGCCGAGCAGCGTCTGGTGCGGCGCGCCCTCGAGCAGCCCGCGCGAGAGCCTCTCGATCGCCTGGGGCTGGTCCCCCATCGGCTGGAACGGGCACACGAGTTCGAAGCGGTCGGACATGGCGGACTCTGGTTCGCGGAGCTCTGCGGCTCAACCGTCGGTGACGCCCGCGCTGCCGCCGCGGCGCGGATCGCTCACCGCGACCGGCATCCCGCCGACCTTGTCCAGGAGGATCGCCTGCACGGATCCGAAGTGGACGACGGTGCGCTTCACGGGCTGGCCGAAGCGCCGCTCGAGCGATTCGACGACGCGCGCGTCGAACTCGGGCTCGAAGCTCGTCTCGACCGGATTCCACTGCTGATGCAGCCGCGGCGCCTTCACCGCCGCCTCGAGGGATTCGTTCAGGACGAGCACGCGCAAGAGGACCTGAGTCACCGCCGTGATGATGCGCGGCCCGCCCGGGCTGCCGAGCACGATCACGTTGGCGTGGCCGCCGGCGCGCACGACGACCGGCGTCATCGACGACAACGGCCGCTTGCCCGGCTGCAGCGCGTTCGCGGCGCCGCCGACGAGCCCGTAGGCGTTCGGCTTGCCGCCGGCCGGCGCGAAGTCGTCCATCTCGTCGTTGAGGAGGAATCCGCCGCCCCGCACCAGGATCCCCGAGCCGAACGTGGTGTTCAGCGTCGTCGTGAGGCTCACCGCGTTCCCGTCGGCGTCGAGCACGGAGAGGTGCGTCGTCTCGCCGCCCTCGCGCGCCACCGGCAGCGCCGCGACGTCGGGCCGCGCGACCTCGCCGATCGCGACGCGGCGCGCGGCGATCGCGCCGGGCGCGAGCAGCGCCGCGACGGGCACGCTGGTGAAGTCCGGGTCGCCCAGGTGCTCGGCGCGGTCGGCGAACGCGCCGCGCAGGGCCTCGATCCACCAGTGCGCCATGCGGTCGGAGAGGCCGGGGTCGTCGCCGCCCGGCGCGCGGTCGGTCTCGAAGCGGCGCGCCGCGACCGCCCGGTCGCGCTCGGGGTCGAGCGGCAGCCCTTCGAGCACTCCCAACGTCTGCAGGAGCGCCACGCCGCCCGAACTCGGCGGCGGCATCGTCACGATCTCGTGGCCGCGGAACCAGCCGACGAGCGGTGCGCGCTCGCGCACGCCGTAACCGCGCAGGTCGGCGTACGCGATCCACCCGGCGCCGAAGCCCGTGCCGATCTGTCCGCCCTTCTCGCGCAGCGGGATCGGCTCGGTCGCGAGCGCGCCGACGATCGCGTCCGCGACCGGCCCGGTGTAGAAGGCGCTCGGTCCCTCGGCGGCGAGCCGCTCGATCGTGCGCGCGAGCTCGGGTTGCACGAGCCGATCGCCCGCCTGCAGCGCCTTGCCGCGCGGGAAGAAGAGCTGTCGCGCGGGCTCGTTGAACTCCTCGCGGACGCCCGGCTGCTCCAGGTCGCGCGCGAGCCACGCGTCCACCTCGAAGCCCGAACGCGCCAGCGCGATCGCCGGCGCGGCGACGATCTCGATCGGCAG
>JBGAOR010000081.1:0-22611 GCA_044221705.1 Planctomycetota bacterium | reverse complement strand
GGCGACGAGCAAGGGGATCACGGGACGGATGCTGGCGAGCGCGCGGTCCACCGGTCCCGCGGAGCGGTCGAGTTCCTTCCAACGCACGAGCGCGCCCGCAGCGTCGCCGGCGCGCACCCGCAGGGCGACGGCCAGCTCGAGCGCGGCGCGGAGCAGGCCCGCGTCGAGATCCGAACCGGCGAGGAGCGGCGCGAGCGCGCGCTCGGCCGCGGCGTCGTCGCCGAGCGAGGCGCAGGCGAAGGCGAGGCCGTACCGCGCCGACGGTTCGACGGATCCCGCGCCGGGGACGAGCGCGCGTTCGTACGCCGCGCGCGCGGCGGAGAAGTCGTGGGCGCGCGACTCGAGCTCGCCCAGCTCGAACGCGATCTCCGCCGCGCGCGCGGGATCGGCCTCGCGCTCCGCCGCGGCGACGAGCAGTCCACGCGCTTCGGCCGGCGGGCACGAACGCGCGAGGCGCAAGGCGGCTTCGCCGGCGCGCGGGCTCTCGGCATGGTGCTGGAGGTAGTCGCGCCACGCCGCCGGCGCGGCCGGATCCTGCACGGATTCCAGCGCGCGCGCGGCCAGGAACGCCGCCTCTTCCCGCTCGCTCCCGTCGAGTCGCTGCGCGGCGTCCGTGGCCCACTGCGCGGCTTCCGCCGCCGCACCTGCGCGCCACGCACTCCACGCGGCCCGCAGCCGGATGCGGGCCGAGCGCGCGGGATCCGCCTCGAGCCGGCTCGCCGCGTCGAATGCCGCGCGCGCGTCGTCCCAGCGCTCCAGGCGGAACGCCGCCTCGCCGCGCGCGATCTGCGCGCCGAGCACGAGCTCCGGCTCGGGCTTCGCGCGCAGCAAGTCCTCGGCGTGCCGCAGCGCGGCCCGCGCGTCGCCGGCGGCCAGGCTCGCGCGCGCCGCCTCGAGCATCCCGGCCGGCGACCCGCTCGCCGCGTACGCGCGCGCCGCGTCGGCTCCGCGGCCGGACTTCTCCAGGATCTCGCCGCGCAGCCGCGCCAGTCGGCGCGCGCGCTCCGTGTCGGAGGACGCCGGCGCGCGGTCGAGGAGCGCGAGCGCGGCCTCGCCGTCGCCCGCCGCCAGGGCCGCCCGCGCGCGCCACTCGGCGACGTCCGGCTGCGCGTCGAGGGCGCGCTCGTCGAAGGCCGCGCGCGCCGACGCGGCATCGCCGGCAGCCAACAGCTCGATCCCGGCCTGGAGCGCGCACTCGATCGCGTGCGGCCCGTCCGGTTCGGCCGCGCGTCCCGCCGCGAACGCGCGCGCCGCTTCCGCGTGCCGGCCGAGCGCGGCCTGGGCGAAGCCCGCACCGCGCAGTGCGGCGGCGCGCCGAGAGCCGGCGGGCACGGCCTCGAACGCGGCCAGTGCCTCGACCGGCAGGCGCGCGTCGAGGAGCGCCTCGCCCAGGAGCAGCCGGGCCTCCGTGCGCTCGTCGGGCGTCGCGGCGGAATCCTCGGTCAGCGCGCGTGCGAGCGCGGCCGCTTCCGTCGGTCGCGACGAGCGCAGCTCGGCCCAGGCTTCCAGCATCTGCGCTTCGCGCTGCAGGCTCGTGCTCGGCGCGCCGGGACGACGACCCTCGAGGCGCAGCGTGCGCGCCGCCTCGGCCGCATCGGCCGCGCGACCCGCGGCGAGGCGCGCGCGAGCCAGGAGGATGCGCACCGAATCGCGCGTCGCGCCCCGCGCTGACGGCTCGACCGGCGCGAGCAACCGTTCCGCGCGCTCGCCGTCGTGCGCGCGCAACGCGGCCTCCGCCGCGCGGACGGCGCACTCCGGCGCGAACTCGAAGTCCGTCCGGCGCGCGAGCGGTTCGAGGAGTCGCGCTCCCTCCGCGTCGTGCCCCAGCGCCAGGTGAGCG
This sequence comes from Planctomycetota bacterium, assembly GCA_044221705.1. Classification (GTDB taxonomy): domain Bacteria; phylum Planctomycetota; class UBA1135; order UBA1135; genus JAEUHZ01. Next base: position 20,771 of record JBGAOR010000081.1, on the reverse strand, counting down.
CAGCCCACGCGGTAACGCACGACGTCCGCGTCGGAACCGCGCGGGTTCGCGCGCAGGTACGACTCGCCCTCGCGCACGACCTCGGCCGAGAGGCCGCGATCGGCGAGCCGCGCCAGGTAGACGCGGATCTCGGTCGGATCCTGGACGGCGTACGCGGCCTGCGGGCCAGAGATCAGGGCGAGGACGGCGAGCGCGGCGAGCCGAGACGGCAGCACGGAAGACCTCCGGAGTTCGACTACCCAGGTCGTTGACTACCTCGGTAGTTTATGGGCGCGCACCCCGCCGTCGAGTCCTTTCCGGTGAGAAGGAGGTAAGCGCGCGCGTCGGACCCGCGGGTCGTCCGCTACCGTGCGCGCGATGCGACCCACACCGCGCCTCGCCGTCCTCTTCGCCGTGTCGTGTCTCGCTCTGCTCCTCGGCGCGTGCTCGTCGCCGCGCGCGACGACCGCCGCGGCGGCGGCCGACGCGCAGTCCCCCGCCGACCCGCGCGCGAAGGACGTCGAGCGCATCTTCGCCGCAGCGCTCCGCGGCCAGCACGCGCACGCCCTGCTGGGCGAGCTGTGCGCGGCCGCACCCAGGCGCCTGTCGGGATCCGCGGGAGCGGAGCGCGCCGTGGCCTGGGCCGAGAGCGCGACATGCGCGCCGCGGGTCTCGAGAACGTGCGCCGCGAGCCGGTCCGCGTGCCGCGCTGGGAGCGCGGCGCGACCGAGCGGCTCGCGCTGATCGGACAGGACGCGGCGCCGTTCGCGATCCGCGCGCTGGGCGGCAGCATCGCGACGCCGCTCGGCGGGCTCGAGGCCGAGGTCGTGCGCGTGACGTCGTTCGAGGAGCTCGCCGCGCGCGGATCCGAGGCGCGCGGACGCTTCGTGTTCTTCGACCGGCCCATGGACCCGACGCTCCCCGACCCGTTCGCGGCGTACGGCGGAGCCGTGAACCAGCGCAGCCGCGGGGTCGTCGAAGCCGCCAAGGTCGGCGCGGTGGGCGCGCTCGTGCGCTCGATGACGCTGGCGCTCGACGATCATCCGCACACCGGCGCGCTGCGCTACGAGGACACCGTGGCGCGCGTGCCCGGTGTCGCGCTGAGCACGCTCGCGGCCGAGCGGCTCGCGGCGCGGATCGCGGCCGGCGTGCCCACGCGCCTGCGGCTCGAGCTCGATTGCCACACCCTGCCCGACGTGGAATCGGCCAACGTGGTCGGCGAGATCCGCGGCCGCGAGCTCCCCGACGAGATCGTGCTCCTCGGCGGCCACCTCGACGCGTGGGACGTCGGCGAGGGCGCGCACGACGACGGCGCCGGATGCGCGCAGACCCTCGAGGCCGCGCGGCTCCTGCTCGAGCTCGGCCTGCGTCCGCGCCGCACGCTGCGCGTGTGCTTCTTCATGAACGAGGAGAACGGGCTGCGCGGCGGGCTCGCCTACCGCGACGCGCACGTGGGCGAGCTGGACCGCCACGTCCTCGCGATCGAGTCGGACCGCGGCGGGTTCGCGCCGCGCGGCTTCGGGACCGACGCGGGGCCCGCGCTCTTCGCGCGGCTCGCCTCGGCCGCGCGGCTGCTCGAGCCCTGGGGCGCGTCTCTGCTGCGCGCCGGCGACGGCGGCGCGGACATCGGCCCGCTGCGCGAACACGGCGTGCCGCTGGCCGAGTACCTGCCCGACGCCGCGCGCTACTTCGACTTCCACCACAGCGACACGGACGTCCTGGCGGCGGTGCATCCGCGCGAGCTCTCGCTCGGCGCCGCGGCGATCGCGGCGTTCGCCTGGTGCGTGGCGGACGCGCCCGAACCGGCGCGCTAGCCGGCGTTCGGGCGGGCGCTGCGCGCGGGCGTGACCTGGGCGTCGCCCGGTTGCCCGGCCACGCGGACTGGTTCGGCCGGCTCGGGCGTCGCCAGCACCTCATCGGCCAGCTCGCGCAGCGTGCGGTTGTGGTCCGACGCGTCGAGCTCCCTCTCGAGCCCCGCGAGCACGCGGTCGGCGACGAGGTCCGAGTTCGTGCGCGGAGCGAGGTCCACGGGCGGACCGACGCGCCGCAGCGCGTCGAGGACGTCCTTCACGCGCACCGTCGCCGGGTCGCGCGCCGGGATCCAGCACGACTCGCCCTGGTGGTCCGCGACGGCCAGGATGCCCGCGCGCTCGAGCAGCGCGAGCGAACCGGCCACGCGCGGCTCGGGCAGGGCCAGGTCCTCGGCGATCGCCGTGCTCGTGCGCGGCGGACGCGCCGCGGCGAAGTCGGTCGCGATCCGCAGGACGGCGCGCAGCCCGGCCGTGATCCACAGCGCGGGACTCGAGGGCTTCGCGCTGGGAGCTTCGGCGTACGAGGGCTCGCTCTGGTGCGCGAAGCACAGCTCCGCCCCGAGCAGCACGATGACCCAGGAGACGTTCACCCACACGAGGAAGATCGGCAGCGCCGCGAAGCTGGCGTAGATCGCGCTGTAGCCCGCCACGCCCACCTGGAACTGGATGTGGAGGAGCAGGGCGCCCTGCCAGAGGAGGCCGGCGACGAAACCGCCCAGCGCGGCCGACGAGAGTCGCGTGTTCGCGTTGGGCATCGCGAAGTAGAGGAACGTGAAGCTCGCCCACAGCGCCACGAGCGGCGCCATGCGCAGCAGCACGTCGAGGACCACGCCCATGCCGGCCGAATCGCGCAGGAACTGCGCGAAGTCGCTGCGGTGCGCCGCCGTCGTCAGCGCCGTCGCGGCCAAGAGGAGGATCGGGGTCACGACCACCATCGCCAGGTAGTCGGAGATCCTCCGCAGCAGCGTGCGCGGGCGCGGCGCGTCCCAGATGTCGTTGAAGGCCTGCTCGACGGCGCCGAGCAGCTTGAGCCCGGTGTAGAGCAGCGCCAGCAGGCCGACGACGCCCAGCGCGCTGAACTTCGTGCCGTCGACGAAGTTCAGCACCTGGTCGATGGCCATGCGCATCGCGAGGCCGCCCTCCGCGCTCGCGACGGCTTCGCCCGGTACGGGCAAGGGCCCGAACGTGCGGTCGAGGAAGGGCTCGATCACGTCGTGCACGAGGACCGCGTAGAAGTCGAGCCCCTTGGCCACCGCGAAGGTGAGCGCGAGGAGCGGCACGAGCGAGAGAACCGTGATGTAGGTCAGCGCCTGGGCGCGCAGGAGGCACTGGTCGCGCAGGATCCCGCGGCCGGCCAGCCAGGCGATCCGCGCGAAGCGCCATCCGGCGCCGCGCAGACCGCCCATGGCCAGGCGAGCGGGCTGCCAGGCCTCGCGCGCGATCGACTCGCCGAGGCGGAGGAGCTGTCGCGTGATCCAGGGTGTTTCCTCGGCCGCCGGACTGCGCGCGGATGTGATCGAGACCATGCCGAGAGACTCGCGCGCGCGCCGGCCCGAAGCCACTGGAAACCGGCGGGGACCCGGAACGGGAAGCGCCCCCCCGATCCCCGGGGAGGCGCCCGTCGCGGGGACCGATCGGCTCGGGTCCCCGACTCATCGACGTCTCACGACGTCGCGCGAGTCACCACGTGACCACGTCCCGCGCCGACACCGCCATCGGCGTGAACGGCGGGAGGTTGAGCACGCTGTTGTAGGCCGTGTTGTACGACCAGATCCGGTTCGGAGCCTGGTAGCGGTTGCCGCCGTAGACCCACGGCGCCGTCGCGTGCGCCGACGTCCACGTGTTCACCATGGCGCCCTTGATGGTGCAGTTGATGCCGCTCCAGTTCTCGTGGAACCGCGGCAGGTTCTCGAGGCCGCCGTTGTAGTTGCCGACGCTCGAGTCCTGGTTGCCGGCGATCATCGCGACGTTGTACGTCGTCGCGGAGGCTCCCGGCAGGCCGCTCGTGCGGTTCTTCGTGTTGTTCCAGGAGTTCGACAGCAGGTTGACCGCGTCGCAGATGACGGCCGCGCCCTTCTGTGTGACGCTCGCGTTGCCCGTGTTGTAGTCGCCCTGGATGTAGACCGGGTCCTCCGAGGCGACGGTCAGCTTCGCGGGCAGGAGAGCGCCGTTCTTGAGGCGGACGCCCTTCGCGCTCGTGCCGGTCCCGGCGCCGTAGTGCGCGGCGTAGATCAGGCCGTTCGCCGGGTACTGTCCCGTCGCCTGCAACAGGCCGACGTTGATGTCGACGAGCTTCGTGACGCCCGACCCGCCGTTCGCCTGGCGCGCGTCGTAGATCGTGCTCAGCGAGATCGCGCTGCTCACCAGCGCGGTGATGTCCGTGCCGGCGCTGTTGTAGGCCTTGAAGCTCGTCCCGGCCGCGTTGACCAGGATCTGCAGGTCGGCGTTGTCGTGGTAGTAGCCCTTCGTGTGCGTGCCCGTGCCGGGCGTCACCGGCTGGTACGACGAGGTGGCCGCGTCCCAGGCGTAGTCGCCGCCGCTCTCCTCCTCGAACATGTGGATCGAGCCGATCTGCGGGACCACGGCTTCGCCCAGGTCGTGTTCACCGGTCTCGACGGTGTTGCCGCTGCCGTTCGCGTAGCCCGTCGGCTCGTCCCAGTACGCCAGCGCGCCCGGGCCGAACGGCAACAGGTCGCCGGCGTCGGTGTAGACGCCGTTCCCGTCGACGTCCCACCCCGTCGTGAAGTTGCTGTCGAAGCCGCCGATGCTCGGAATGCCGAGCGACGCGAGCTGCGACTTGCTCCACATCGAGTAGTAGTTGGCCGGCTCGGCCAGGTTCCACGGGTTCTGCACCCACTCGCGGATCAGGACCGAGCCCTGCGAGAGCGTCGGGTCGTCCTTGCGGTTGCGGAACATGCTGCCGACCGCATGCACGTAGTTCGTGTTCAGCCGCAGCGTGTTGTTCGAACCCAGGTACATGTCCTGGTTCGTGTGCACGCGGCCCGAGATCGCCATGCTCGGGCCCGGCATGATCTCGAGGTCGCCGTCGTAGAAGACGGCGAACTGGAACAGCGGCGTCGAGAGCGAGTTGATCACGCGGAACGCCTGCGACGGGACGCCGCCCTCGGTCGCCACCGCGCGGATCTCGTAGCCGGTCTCGATCGTCTGGATGCCGGCTTCGTCGGCCACCGTCCGGCTGAAGCCGGTCGGACGGACCGTGTAGGTCGCCTGGTGGCCGTCGATCTGCACCGTGCCGGATTCCGGCAGCGAGGCCCAGTTCGCGATCGACTCCTGGACGGTCTTCTTGGCCGACTCCAGCGCGCCCGAAGCCAGGAAGTTCGCCTGCTTGCTCGAGCTCTGACTGTCCGCGGTCTTGTCGCTGGCGAGCGCGATGCCGAGCATCAGCGTCACCATCCCCGCGGCCACGAACGCCGAACTCACCGCATAGAGCAGCGCCATGCCGCGGCGCTCCCTGTGGACCGAGACAACTCGAATCTTCATTGGATCAAGCTCCGTTCTGCAGGCGCACGACCGTCTCCGCGGAGTGGCGGTGCACCGTCCCCCCCTCGTCCCGCAGGCGCAGCCACAGCCGCACCCGCACCGCACCGACCGGCACCCCCACCGGGTCGGTCTCGCTCGTGTCGAACACGAGGCGTTCCACGCCGCGCGCGACGACGACCGGGGATGCGCCGTCGATCCGCCGCTGCAGCTCGTTCAAACCGTCCGGCGCCGCGACGAGGACGTACGAGATCTCCTGGGCCTCGAAGCCCGCGACTCCGTCGACGCCGATCGCCGGGAACTCGTAGCGCTTCACGATCTCGACGTTGGGGAGGTCGAGCGGGTCGCCGTTCTCGTCGTACAGCTCGTAGTTGTTCCCGTCGGCGTCTTGCGCCACTTCCTGGAAGGTCGGTCGGACGAACACGATCTCGCGGTTCACGCCGAAGTCGGGTTCGTCCTCCTGCGCGTGCTCGATCGCCGGCGCGTGATCGTGCGCCGCGAACGCCACGTCGGCCTCGCCGTTCTCGAACAGGTACGGATACGACTTGCCGTTCGCGCTGACGAAGCCGGCCGACCTCAGGTCGCCCGAGATCCGCCCGATCGCGTCCTGCGCGCCGAGTTGGAGGCGCCCCTCGACGCCGCCCGAGCGCCCGAGGGCGCCGACCTGGGCCACCGCCTCGACCATGCTGGCCGCGAGCAGGAGCAGGATCGTCGCCGAGATCACGACCTCGATGAGCCCGAGCCCCGTGCGCGCACCGAACCGTAGTTCCCGTAGCTTCATCCCTCGATCTCCTCCGCGCTCAGCGCGTCTTCATGCTGCGCAACGTCTTGGACCGCGGACGGCCGCGCGGGTCCGTCCAGGTCATCGTGAGGACGATCGGCAAGGGGTCGGGGATCGCGCCGCCGGAGTAACCCGGGTAGTCGGCGACGATGAGCTGGTTCGGCAGGTGCAGGTTCGTGTACGCCGCGATCGGCTGGTCGTCGGCGTAGGCGCTCGACGCGATCGGGAGCAGGTCGACCGGGCGCAGCAGCACCTGTTCCATCGCGCCCTGCAGATCCGCCATCGCGATGGTCGTCTCGCGCGAGGTCTGGAGCAGCTCGCGCGCCCGCAGCTGGCTCATGAACGTGCCCAGCACCGCCACGAGCAGGACGGTGATCGCGATCATCAATTCGACCAGCGTGAACCCCGCGCGCCGGCCTCGATCGAACTCGTGTGACGACATCTATGCCCCTGCCTGGAACTCTCCCCATGCCGCGCGCGGGTTCCCCTTCCCGTGCGTGCCGCCGAGCCCTGCCAGGCTCCGCGGACAGAGTCGTCTTCGGACGGGACCGGTCCTGCCCTCGAAGGAAATCGCATTACTGACGCAGACGCAGCAACCAGGAAATGGCTTCCAGGAGGTCGAATCCGGCTCCGCGCGCATCGCGATCGATGGGCGGCAGTCCGGCCTGGTGGTCGACCGGTTCCGCACGCCGCGCACGTTCGATGCGGCGCTGGCGTTCGCGCTCGGCCCCGCCCGAGCGCACCCAGGCGAGGACGCGCTCGAGTTCGCTCGGGTCCAGCCAGATCCCGTGCTGCCGGCACGTGTCGACGACGACGCCCGAGGACCCGCCGTGGTTGCGGCGCGACATGGGCTCGCGGCACTGCGGACACGCGCGGTACACCACGCGCTCCGGCGTGGAGGCCGCGCGCTGCGCGAACCGCGCGACCTCGATGCCGCCCGCGATCCCGGCGCGTTCCGCGGCGCTGCACAGTTCGTCGAGCACGCTGCTCGCGAGCCACAGGCCGCCGCAGCCGCCGCATTCGGTCAGCGGGCGCTGGCCGACGACGCGCTCGCGCAGCTCACCCGCGCAGGCCGGACAGCGGGCGGAGTCCGAGCGCGGGGCGAGAGGCTGCTCGCCGAGCCGCTCTCCGCAACCCGGACACCAGGCGGCCCCGATCGGCGCGCGCACGGCACAGCGCGCACAGACGTGCGAGCGGCCGCGGTCCTCCAGCGCGATGCCAGCGCTGCACCACGGGCAGGACGCGTCCCCCTCCTGGAACGAACCGCCGCAATTGCCGCAGCGCAGCGGGGCGACGGTCACGGGAGGCGCGACGGGGCGAGATCGGTCGTGGGCCATCCCCAGGGGATCGGCACGCGGGGTGGGGCGGAATTGAGCGCGAGTCGGGATTGAGGCCGCTCGCCTTTCTGGCGCCTCGCCCGCGGGATAACCTGCTGCGCCGCGAAAACCAGGACGCCCGGATCGTGGCGATCACGACCGGAAGGCTTCATCCAGGACCCTCCATGCTGCGAACGACACTCGCTCTCGCCCTCACCTCCATCGCCCTCCCGCTCGCCATCGCCGTCCCGCTCGCCCTCGAGAAGGACCACACGACGGTCGTGCCCGACAAGTCCATGATCGCGCAGACGAACCGCGAGCTCTCGGCCTGCAAGATCTCGCTCGCGGAAGCGGTCGCCGCGGTCGCCAAGGAAACGGGCGGCGTCGCGAGTCGCGCCGAGTACAAGCTCGAGAACGGCAAGCCGGTCTACGACGTCTCGGCGTGGAGCGACGGCAAGGCCTGGCGTTGCACCGTCGACGGCGCGTCGGGCGCCGTGACGAAGGCCGAGCTCCCGGCCTACACGTTCCCCGGCGAGCCGGTGACGGGCGACTGGACCACCACCGCCTCGGGCCTGCGCTACACCGAATTGAAGGTCGGCAGCGGTCCCGCGCCCAAGGGCGCGAAGTCGCAGGTGAAGGTGCACTACAGCGGCTGGCTGCTCGACGGCACGAAGTTCGACAGCTCGCTCGACCGCAACGAGCCGGCCACGTTCCCGCTGAACGGCGTGATCGGCGGGTGGACCGAGGGCGTCGGCTCGATGAAGGTCGGCGGCAAGCGCAAGCTCGTGATCCCCTCCGGCCTCGCGTACGGCGACCGCGGCCGTCCGGGCATCCCGGGCAAGGCGACGCTCGTGTTCGACGTCGAGTTGCTCCAGGTCGTCTCCGACTGACGCGCGGCGCGCGGGGGCACGCCGCGCGACCGACAGATCGTGAAAGAACAAGCGCGCGCGGGAACTCCCCGCGCGCGCCGTGCTTTCACTCGTCGCCGAAGTCGTCGTCGCGGCGACGTCGGCGACCCGCTCCCCCGCCGTCCGACCAGCGATCGCCCTCGTCGCGGCGCGGCCGCCGGTCGCCGCGCGGGGATCCGCCGCCGCGGCCGCCGCCGAAGCCGCCGGAGGGGCCGCTGCCCACGCCGCCCGAGGGTCGCGGACCTCCGTAGCCGCCGCCGGTCGGGCGCGGAGAGTCGTAGCCGTTGCCACCGCTCGTCCGCGGGCTCGAGAAGGATCGCGGGGCGCCGCCGGAGCCGCCGAACTCCCGCTCGCGCGCTTCGGTCACCGTGAGTCGCCGCCCCTGCAACTCCGTCTCGTGCAGGTTCGAGATCGCCGCGCGCACGCCGTCGGCGTTCTCCATCTCGACGAACCCGAAACCGCGCGAGCGGTTCGTCGTGCGGTCGAGGATGACCTCGGCCATCCGCACCTGTCCGAACGCGGCGAAGAGCCGCTGGAGGTCGTCGTTCAGGAAGGAGTAGGGCAGGTTCCCCACGTACACCTTGTTGGACATCGGACGAGATCCCTGGCGCTCGGGAGCGCGAGGCGGGTGGAGTTGGAGACGGTGGCTGGTGCTCGTGCCCGCGCTCGGCCGCGGCGCGCGCCGGCGAGAATCCGCGCGGCTCGGAGGGCGCGCGGCGCGAGACCTCGAAAACTCTAGGAGCGCTGGTTTCGGCCGTCAAACGGGCCGGCAGGTCCGTGCACGGGACGTCACATGGACATGAGCGCCAGGATCAGGAGGACCGCGGCGCCGATGCCGAGCACGAGCAGCGCGATCTTGATCCACGAGTACGGCGCGTCGCCCACGACGCGCCCGTTCGTGCCGTGGACGAGCACGGCGTAGTCCTTGCCGCCGTGTCGGTAGGTGAGGCTCCAGACCGGCAGGAGGATGAGCTTCCAGCGCACGTCCGTGACCGTGTTGCGAACGCGCAGGTTGCGCTGCGTGTCGCCGGGGACGTCGCCCGAGCAGCGCTCGCTCTGGCGCGCCTGCATCCGCGCGAGCGCGTCCTTCCACCCGGCCTCCAGGTCGACCGCGTACTCCTCGGCGCCCCAGCCCGACAGGTACTCGGGCCGGTACGGCACGAGGCCCTTCATCTCGTACCCGCCGAGTTCTCGGGCGAGCGCGGGCGAGAGCCCCTTCGAGGCGTGCACGACGAGGTCGTCGAACACGTCGCGGCGCTCGCCGAACGCCGGCTCCCAGCGCACCTTCTGCACGGGCACCATGCGGATCTGCATCTTCCCGTTCACCATCACGGGCCGCGGTTCCATCACGGTGTAGTAGTAGCCCGCGTCGGCACTCCACTGGCTGTGCACGTTCGCATCGAACGTCCAGGCCGGGACGTAGAGGCCACGCGCTCCCGCGACGCGCGCGCGCCGCAGGTCGTTCGGACGGAACCACAGGCCGCGCGCCCAGCGCTGGAACGCGTCGTCGATCTGGGAGCGCGCGACGTCGAGGGGGATCAGCGACTCGGGGCGGAGCGCGTTGCGGTACGAGCTCTCCTCCAGCACCGTCGGGGCCCCGCAGAACACGCAGGTGGTCGAGGTGTCCTGCCCGGCGAAGTCCGTCTTCGCGCCACAGCGCGTGCAGGTGGCGGCCCGCGTCGCCAGACCGAAACCGCGCGCCGCGCTGCCGACCTCCTCCATCGTCCGCTCGACGATCGTGCCCTCGAGCCGCGGCACGACCTGCGTGATCCCGCAGTAGGCGCAGGACAGCGCGTCGACCGTCGGATCCCAGACCATGTTCGCGCCGCAGTTGCGGCAGCGCACCTGGACGGCGCGCGCGGCGGTCTCCTCGCCGCCGGCCGGTATGTCGGCGGTCGGCGCCGAGTTGGACGCCGCGCCGGAAGCCATGCTCGACGCGCCCGCGGATCGGGAGCCGGGCGCCGGACTCGGAGCGGCGGGCGGCAGAGGGGGCGGCTGCGACACGGGTCGCGATCCTACGCCGAAGCCCGGTCGGGCTTCGATCCACTTTCCCCGGGGCTGAAGCTTCGCGTACGTTGGCGCGTACTCACTCCCCGTGTCCGGGCCGTCCGCCCGACCGACGAAAGGAATTCCGACGATGGGTGTCATGGACTGGTTCAAGGGTGGCGTGGGCGAACTGGTCATCGCGCGCCCCGACGAGGCGAAGAGCCACGTGGTGTGGAAGCACCCGGACCCGACGGTCCCCAAGTTCGCGCAGCTCACGGTCAACGCCGACGAACAGGCCGTCTTCTTCCGCGACGGCCGGGTGGTCGGGACGCTCGGGCCCGGCCGGCACACGCTGGACAGCACGAACATCCCCTTCCTCGGCCAGTTGCTCGACAAGCTGACCGACGGCCGCCTGTTCATCACGGAGGTCTTCTTCGTGACGATGCGCGAGATGACGGGCGTCAAGTTCGGCGGCCCGATCGGCAACGTCGAGGACCCGAAGTCGGGCGTACCGGTGCAGACGCTCGTGCACGGCGAGTTCAGCTTCCGCGTGACGGCGCCCGACCAGTTGATCGTGAACCTCGTGGGCACGGGCAAGGCGCAGGCCTTCGAGGTCCAGCCCTGGATGCGCGAACAGGTGCTGAAGACGATCCGCGACCGCATCGCGCAGCTGCTCGTGAAGAACAAGTGGCCGCTGCTCGACGTGACCTCGGGCGCGTACACGGAGGAGGTCGAGACGGAAGTGCTCGGCGCGCTCGACGCGCACGTCGCCACGTACGGCCTGAAGATCGTGCGCATGGGCAACTTCGTCGTGGCGATCGACGAGACCGACGCGGTCAACCTGAAGAAGCTCTACACGGACGCGGCCTACCTGCGCACCGTGGGCGGCGTCGGCGCCTTCCGCGAGTTCGCGGCCGGCAAGGCGATGCTCGGCGCGGGCGAGGGCATGGCCAAGGGCGGAGGCGGCGAAGGCGGCGGGAGCGGCGGGCTCCTCGGCGGTGCGGGGCTCGGCGTCGGGCTCGGGCTCGCGCAGCAGATGATGAACCAGCAGAGCCAGCAGCCGCCGCGCGGCCCGGATGCGTTCGGCGCCGGAGTCGCGGGCGGAGGCGGAGCCGGACCGACGGCCGGCGGCGCGGCGGGCGCCGTCCAGGCCGCCGGCGCGAAGTTCTGCTTCAGCTGCGGCGCGGGCCTGCCGGCGGCGGCGAAGTTCTGCCCGTCCTGCGGCCAGAAACAGGGCTGAAGCGCGCCGTACGCCGCGTCGAGGTCGAGGCCGGTTCCACGGAGCCGGCCTCGCTGCGTTCCGCGGCGAGGCCGCAGCATGGGCGCGCAGCGCGATCGGACCGCGGGCCGGCGGAACGGAGCCTCACCCGGCGCGCGCCGCGTCCCGTGCCGCGGTGAGCTCGACCTCGCGCGCGTCGATCTCGCGCGCGACCGCGCGACCGCGCTCGACGTCGACGAAGCAGAGCAGCACTCCGCCCAGCACGAAGAAGCCGTTCGTGGCCAGGATCGCGAAGCCGAGCGTCGGGGCGAGGCTGAAGACCAGCGGCCCGAGTACGCCCGAGAACTTCTCGAGCGTCGAGAAGAGCCCGAAGAACTCGCCCGCCTTGTGCTTCGGCACGAGGCTCGCGAAGAGCGACCGGCTCAGCGCCTGCGCACCGCCCTGGACCATGCCGACGAGCCCGGCCATCGCGATGAAGTCGTTCGACGTCGAGAGCCGGTACCCGAGCGCGCACACCACGACGAACACCACCAGCGCGGTGAGGATCGAGCGCTTCGGTCCGAACCTGTCGGCCAGCCGGCCGAACATCACGGAGAACGGGATGCCGACGAACTGGATGACGAGGATGCTCGTCATCATCGTCTCCTGCGAGATCTTGCGCTCTTCGCCGATCACGGTGGCCATGCGCAGGATCGTGCCGATGCCGTCGTTGTAGGCCAGGAACGCCAAGAGGAAGAGCAGCGTGTGCTTGTAGCGGCTCAGCTCGCGGAACGTCTCCGTCAGGCGGACGACCGCGGCGCGCACGGGGTTCGTGCCCGCGACCTCGTCGTGCTCGAGCGGCAGGTCGGGCTCGCGCACGTGACGGAAGAACGGGATCGAGAACAGCGCCCACCACGCGGCGACGAGCAGGAAGCCGGTGCGCGCCGGGAGGCTCTTCCCGAACGCGTCCGCGTCGGCCGGGATCACGATCCCGAACAGGTCCGGCTTCTGGATCAGCAGGAGGCACAGCCCGAGACACAGGCCACCCCCCAGGTATCCGAGCGCGTAGGCGTTCGTCGACAGCCGGTCGATCTCGTCCTCGCGTCCGACCGACGAGAGCAGCGCGTCGTAGAAGACGAAGCTCCCCGCCGCGCCGATGTTCGCCAGCCCGAACAGCCAGCACGCGAGCTTCCAGTCGCCCGGCCCGACGAAGTAGAGCCCCGCCGTCGACAGCACGCCCAGCGCCAGGAACGGCGCGAAGAGCTTCTTCTTCAGGCGCGCGTAGTCGGCGACCGCGCCGAGCAGCGGCGACAGGACGGCGACCACGCACAGGCTCAGCGTCGTCGCCCAGCCGAACACGCGCCGGCGCTCGTCCTCGGGCAGGTCGCGCGCCACGACCGAGAGGAAGAAGATCGGGAACACCGCCGTGATCACGACGGTGAAGAAGGCCGAGTTCGCCCAGTCGTACAGCGCCCAGCCGCGCAGCTCGGGCCGGTGCAGCGCCAGGCGCTCGAGGATCGGCCTGCGCGGCGGATTCGGTGCGGGAGCGCCCAACGTCGTCGGAGTGTGGCAACCGCCGGGGTCCGACGACAGAGGTCGAATCGACTCACGGACCCCGGTAGCGTTCCGGGATGCAGTTCCTCCTCGCCGCGCTGCTCGCGCTCGCCCCGCTCCCGATCCAGGTTCCCGACGAGTCCGCGCCGGACGCGGACCTCCTGGCCGCCGGTCGGGCGGCCGGGCTCGCGTTCACCGCGTCCGAGCTGGGGCAGCTGCGCGCGCTGGCCGCGGAGAACCGCGCGCTGTTCGAGCGGCTGCGGCTGGAACCTCTGCCGAACGACCTGCCGCCGGCTTTCGACTTCTCGCCCCTCCTTCCCGGGTCCGTGGTGCGCGCGCCGCGCCTCGCGCTCGATCCGCCGGCCCTGCCGGAGATCGCGCGGCCGTCGCGCGTCGAGGAACTGGCCTTCGCGTCGATCCCCGAACTCGCGTCGCTCCTGCGCGCGCGCGCCGTCACCTCGCTCGAGCTCGTCGAGCTGAGCCTCGCCCGGCTCGCGCGCTTCGACCCGGTCCTCCACTGCGTCGTGAACCTCACCGCCGAGCGGGCGCGCGAGGCCGCTCGTCGCGCGGACGCCGAGATCGCGGCCGGCCGGTGGCGCGGGCTCCTGCACGGCATCCCGTTCGGCGCGAAGGACCTGTTCGCCGCGCGCGGCGCGCCGACGACGTGGGGCTCCTCCATCTGGCGCCAGCGGACGTTCGAGCGCGACGCGGCCGTGATCCGCCGCCTCGAGGACGCCGGCGCGGTGCTCGTGGCGAAGCTCTCGATGGGCGAGCTGGCCTACGGCGACCTGTGGTTCGGCGGTCGCACGCGCAACCCCTGGGATCCCGAGCACGGCTCGAGCGGTTCCTCGGCCGGATCCGCCAGCGCGGTGGTCGCGGGCTGCGTGCCGTTCGCGCTCGGGACGGAGACCCTGGGCTCGATCGTGTCGCCCGCGCGCGTGTGCGGCGCGACGGGATTGCGGCCGACGTTCGGCCGCGTCAGCCGCGAGGGCGCGATGGCGCTCTCGTGGACGATGGACAAGGTCGGACCGCTGGCGCGCTCCGCTCTCGACGCCGCGATCGTCTTCGCCGCGATCGAAGGTCCGTCGGCCGGCATCCACGACGCGCGCCGCGCCGCGTTCGCCGCCGGCCGCGCGCGCGCCGCGAAGGGCGTGCGGGTCGGCGTGCCGAAGGGCGCCTTCGAGGGCGCGGCGGAGCAGGAAGGGATCCTCGCCGCGCTGGAGAAGATGGGCTGCACGATCGTGACCGTCGACCTCCCCGCCACGCGCGCCGGCGACCTGCTCACGATCCTGACCTGCGAAGCGGCCTGCGCGTTCGACGCGATCACGCGGGACGGCACGGACGAGGAGCTCGTCTGGCAGGAGGATCCGGCCTGGCCGAACACGTTCCGTTCGGCGCAGCTCGTGCCGGCCGTCGAGTACCTGCGCGCGTCGCGGCTGCGCACGCGGCTGCAGCGCGAGATGGCGGCCACCATGGAGCAGGTCGACGTGCTCGTCCATCCGACGTGGGGATCGGCCGCGCTGACGGTCGCGAACCTGACCGGACATCCGGCGCTGGCGATGCCCGACGGGTTCGATGCGAAGGGGCTTCCGACCGGCATCACGTTCACGGGCCAGATCGACGGCGAACAGGACCTTTGCGCCCTGGGTTCCGCCTGGCAGGAAACGACGGGCTACCATCGCCGCCATCCCGCGCTGGATCCGCCGCAGATCCCAGAACCCGCGCCGCCCCCCGAGCCGAAGTGATGAACCGTACGCGCACCGTCGTCCTCGCGTCCCTCTCCGCCGCCGCGCTTCCGCTCGCGGCCTGTCGCACGCAGTCGAGCATGAACATCACCGACGCCCAGCCCGCGCGCGCCGCCGCGATCGCCTACCCGTCTCCCGAGCGCGGCGACGTCGTCGACGACTACCACGGGACGAAGGTCGCCGATCCGTACCGCGGGCTCGAGGACCCCGACAGCGCTCCGACCGTCGCCTGGATCGAGGCGGAGAACGCGCTCACCCGCGCCTACATCGACGCCGTGCCCGAGCGCGAGGCGATCGAGAGGCGCCTGGCCGAGCTGTGGAACTACGAGCGCATCTCGCCGCCCGCGCACGAGGGCGGCCAGTGGTTCTGGTCGCGCAACGACGGGCTGCAGAACCAGAGCGTGCTCCTCGTGAGCGCGCGCCCGGGCGTCGAGGGCCGCGTGCTTCTCGACCCGAACGCGCTGCGCGCGGACGGAACGATCTCCGTCACGGGCACGTCGGCCTCCAAGGACGGGAAGCGCTTCGCCTACCAGCTCAGCGAGGCCGGCAGCGACTGGAACACGGTGCGCGTGAAGGAGCTCGCGACGGGCCGCGACCTCCCCGACGTGCTCGAGTGGGTCAAGTTCTCGGGGCTGTCGTGGGCGCCGGACGGCTCGGGCTTCTACTACTCGACCTATCCCGAGCACGACACGACCGGCACGAAGGCGCTCGCGAACCACACGCTCTACTTCCACCGCATCGGCACCTCGCAGCGGAACGACGCGGTCGTCTACGCGCGTCCCGATCAGCCCGAGTGGGGCTTCGGCGGCCACGTCACCGACGACGGCGAGTTGCTCGTCATCACGCAGACGCAGGGCACCGAGCAGAAGAACCGTGTGTACCTGAAGTCGCTGAAGGACCCCGCCGCGGAGGTCGTGAAGCTCTTCGACGCCTTCGACGCCGAGTACAACTTCCTCGCCAAGCAGGGCTCGCGCCTGTGGTTCCAGACCGACAAGGACGCGGCGCGCGGACGCATCGTCGCCGTCGACCTGGACGCGCCCGGGAAGCTCGTCGAGGTCGTGCCGGAAGCGCGGCACGCGATCGAGGGCTCCGTCGCGGCGGGCGGCAAGCTCGTGGTCACGTACCTCGTCGACGCCGCGAACGAGCTGCGCGTGTTCGCACTCGACGGCCGGGACCTCGGCGCGATCGCGATGCCGCCGCTCGGATCCGTGGGCGTCTTCTCCGGCGACTTCGACGTCCCCGAGGCGTTCTTCTCCTTCACGAGCACCACGACGCCGACCGAGGTGTGGCGCTGGGACGCGCGCACAGGGAAGGCCGAACGGTTCTGGGCGCCCAAGGTCCCGTTCCGCACCGACGAGTACGTGACCGAGCGCTCGTTCTACGCGAGCAAGGACGGGACGCGGATCCCGCTCTACGTCTCGCGCCGCAAGGACGTTCCGCTCGCGAAGGAGACGCCCTGCCTGCTCTACGGCTACGGCGGCTTCAACGTCGCGGTCAAGCCGGCCTTCTCGCCGGGCGTCCTGGCCTGGCTCGAGCTGGGCGGCACGTACGCCGTCGCGAACCTGCGCGGCGGCTCGGAGTACGGCCGCGAGTGGCACGAGGCCGGCACGAAGGAACGGAAGCAGAACGTCTTCGACGACTTCATCGCCGCCGCGGAGCACCTGATCGCGAAGGGCTGGACTTCGACGCCGAAGCTCGCGATCCACGGCCGCAGCAACGGCGGTCTGCTCGTGGGCGCGTGCCTCACGCAGCGGCCGGATCTCTACGGCGCCGCGATCCCGGGCGTGGGCGTGCTCGACATGCTGCGCTACCACCGCTTCACGATCGGTTGGGCCTGGTCCAGCGACTACGGCAGATCGGACGACGCGGAGGCCTTCCGGTACCTGAGCCGGTACTCGCCGCTGCACAACTTGGAGGCGGGCGCGTGCTATCCGCCGACGCTGGTGACGACGGGCCAGCACGACGACCGCGTCGTGCCGGCGCACAGCTTCAAGTTCGCGGCGGCGCTGCAAGCCGCGCAGGGTTGCGCGAATCCGTGCCTGATCCGCATCGAGACGAAGGGCGGACACGGCGCGGGCAAACCGACGGGGCTCCAGATCGAGGAGCTGGCGGACCAGTGGGCGTTCCTGGTGCGCGCGTTGCGGTTCACCCCGCGGGTCGGCGTGAAGGGCTGAGCGCGGACGAGGGCGGGCCGTGCGCGCTCAGTAGCGCACGACATCGAGCACGCTCTTGGATCCGTCGGGCGTGTCGTAGCGCAGCACGACCTCGGCGCGCCCGTCCCCGTCCAGGTCGACGGCCTGCACGTCGGTGAGACGCCACTCGAGGGCCGCGCGCAGCGCGAGGCCCGCGCTCGGCGCGCGACCGCCCGTGAGCGCCTGGATCCGCTGCTCGGCCACGCCCGAGAACCAGCTCACGAGGCGGTCGAGGTTCCACGTCGACTCCTTCTCGTCGAAGAGCGCGTGGCGCACGATGTCCGCGGGGCTCTCCTTCGCCGCGCGGGCCGCGGCCGCGTCGCCGAGCCACAGGTCGAGCCGCGTCCCGTCCTCGGCGACGACGACCGCGTCGACGATGCCGTCGCCGTCGAGGTCCCCTTCCGCCGACGCGCGCAGCTTGTTCCCGACGTCCTCGAAACGGCGCACGATCGCCTCGGGATCCTTGAGGATCGAGAGGATCGCGGGCACCTCGAACGCGATGCGGCTGCTCCAGGCCGGCGTGGGCTCGAAATCGCGCTCGCCGCCGGCCCTGTATCCGATCGCCGCGACCTCGATCTCCCACTCGCTGACGAGGCCGCGCAGGATCGTCGCGACGCTCGGCACCTGAACGCGCAACAGCACGAGATCGGGCCGCTCGTCCGCGTCGAGGTCCATCAGGAGCAGCGCCGTCACGTCGTCCGCCGTCTTCAGGACGCTCGTCGGCGTCTGGAACCGCGGCGCCGAGCGGTCTCCGTGGAAGACCCACACCTTGCGCCGGTGCGCGATCACGTGGTCGGGGATCCCGTCGCGGTTCAAGTCGCGCATCTCGTGCAGCGCGCGGTCCAGTCCGGCCAGCGTGCGGCCCGGCGCCACCTGCGCCTCGGCGGTCGTGTCGCGGAAGATCGAGAGGTCGAGCACGGAATCCGGTTCGGTCGGTATCGAGCCGTCGGCGCGCACGAGGTGGAACGCGCGCAGCTCGCCGTCCTCCACGACGATGTCGAGACGGCCGTCCCCGTTCACGTCGAGGCGGCGCAGGTTCGGGATCGTGATCGCGGCGCTCAGCCGGTCGGACAGCGCCGTCGCGCCCGTCGAACGCACGGTCGAGACCGGGATGCGCACCGACGCGCCCTTCGTGAACGCGACGGACGCGCCCTCGCCGGTGGCCGAGCGCTGCAACCAGACGTCGAGCATCTCCCCCTCGGGCACGACGGCGTCCGTCCGCCCGTCGCCGTCGATGTCGACCGCCAGCGGCGCGGGGACGGGCTGGCCGGTGCGCAACTTCTGGCGCGCGCGCGGCGCCGTGGCGACGGGCGCGGCGGCGAAGGCCCCGTCCGCGCCGGCGCGGAACACCTCGAGCCCGCGCGGCGAGGCCACGAACAGGTCCGGGCGGCCGGCTCCGTCGAGCGGCTGGAACGCGAACACCGCGTGACGCGGATCGCCGAGCGTCAGCGTCCCGAGCGCGGTCCCGGTCTTCTCGGCGCCCACGTGGAACGTGCGCACCTCGCCGGCCGTGCCGATGCACACGAGCTCGGCGCCGGGCAGGGACCCCACGTCGAGCGCGCGGTGCTCGGCCAGCGCGAACGCCGGCTCGATCGACGTCGCGACGCGCAGCGTCGGCGCGTCCTTGGCCGGAGAAGCCGGGGCCGGCGCCTGGATCGACGCGAGCGGCGCGAGCGCCGCGAGGATCAACGGAAGCTCGCGCACACCACGGCTCCCGTTTCGAGGACGAAGACGTCGGGCGTGCGCTCCATGAGCTCGCCGGGCAGGACCACGCGCGACTTCGGATCGATCGCGAGCTCCCACAGCGGCGCGTCCACCACGTTCAGCGCCCCGTCCTTCCCGCGTCGCACCATGTGGACGCGCAAGCGGTCCCGGTCCGTGCGCACGAAGAGCTCGCGCACGCCGTCGCCGGTGATGTCGCCGGCGAAGTCGGCCAGGAACGGATTGGTCCGGCCGCCGTCCCCGTCGCCGCCGCTGGCCTGCAAGGACAGCACGCGCGTCAGGTCCGGCCGCTTCGAGAAGCCCTGCGCCCCGCGGTTCTTGAACACGTACAGCTCCGTGTCGATGCGCTCGCTCGCGGCGGCGCGCATCGCGTCGATCAGGTTCGGGCGCAACGCGGCCGCCACGAGGTCCGGAAGGCCGTCGCCGTCGACGTCCTCGATCGCGATCGGCCGCGCGAAGCCGTCGAGCACGAGCAGCTCGGAGGGCTTGCCCTCCCGGCCGAAGAGCGGCGTCTCGCCGGCCGGTGCCCGCGCCTGGCGGAAGACGAGCGCCTGCGTGCGCGCCGAGTCCGCGCGCTGGTCCTGCGCGAAGAACACCAGGTCGGCGCGCCGGTCCTGGTCGAGGTCGAGCGTGCGCACCTGGAACGACACGTCGAGCTCGCGCTTGCGGTCCCGCGGGACGGGCGAGGCGAGGTGCAGCGCGCGCGCGGGGTCGAACGTTCCACGCGGTTCCTGGAGGTAGACGTTCAGCGACGCGGCCGAGAGGGCCAGGAGGTCGCTGTCGCCGTCGCCGTCCCAGTCGAGGATCGCCATCGACGGCGCGCTCTCGTCGATCGCGAGGTAGGGTGCGCCGGGCGCGTACTCCCCGCGCAGGTCCAGGTCGTCACCCAGATCGATGGACAGTCGACGCTTGCCGTTCGGAGAGCGCAGCGTGACCTTCCGGCTCTCGTCGCCGCGCCCTTCGAACGACTCCTCCGGCACGCTGAAGCGCGCCGGAGCTCCGAAGCGCGGCGTCTCGCCGACCGGGCGCTGCAAGAGGACGCGCGCGCCCGACGGCTCGGGCACGACGAGGTCCTCGCGTCCGTCGCCGTCGAGGTCGGCCACGCCGTCCTGCAGGTGGAACAGCGTGCCGCCCGCCGGCAGCTGCCACAGGAGGTCCACCTCCACGAGACGCGACACGCGCTTCGACTCGTCCGCCTCGCGCCAGCGCCACACGAACACGCCGCCGGCGTTGAACAGCAGGATCTCGCGGCCCGCGTCGGGCAGGACGTCGCAGGCCGCGAACGCGATCACGTCGGACGGCAGCTCCAGCGTCGCATCCGGCGCGGCGGAGAACGCCGCGTTCGCGGCCGGATCGGTCGGGTGCCGCCGCGTGTGGATCGCGAGCCGCGCGCGCGGCGCCGCCTTGGCTCCGGGGACCTTTGGCGCGCGCGTCGCGATGCACAGGTCCGCGACGTCGTCGCCCGAGATGTCGCACGAGAGCACTTCCTCGATGCGCGCTCCGTCCGCGATCGGGATCGAACACGTGCGCGCCAACGCCGGCGCGCCCGCTTGCGGATCCGCGTCGAGGATCGCGGCCGCGAGGGCCAGTCCCACGAGCGCGGGGCTCATCGCGGCGCGTCCCCGCCCGTCGCGCGCTCCGCCGTGCCGGTGGACTGCTCCTCGAGGCGGTCGGCGTCGCCGCCCGAGAACTCGATGAACCACAAGAGCCGGGTGCGCCACGCGGCGCGCGTGCTCTCGTGGTGGTAGAGGCCGAGGAGCGCCGAGGTCTCCGTCAGCCCGCGGTCCGACGAGTAGGAGTAGAGGAGCGGGATGTCGATCTCGTGCAGCTCGGAGGCGCGCTCCGACACGCTCGCCTCCACGTCGATCGCCGCGCCGCCGCGCAGGATGGAGAGCTCGAGCTCGCCGTCCTCGGGCGCCTTGCGGATCGCGTCGAGCACGGCCTGCGGATGCCCGACCGCCTCGCCGCCGATCGCGCGCACGAGGTCGCCGTAGCGCACGCCCGCCTTGCGCCAGGGGCTGGCCGCCGAGAGCCCGACGACGACGGCGCCCCCGCCGGGCCCCAGGCCCGCGGCGCGCGCC